>NZ_CP095864.1:3840663-4480774 GCF_023100845.1 Gordonia sp. PP30
CGCGACCTCGCTGCCGTCGACGATCCACACCGGCTTGCCGCCGTTGGTGGCCTGGGTCTTGGCGTTGACCATCGTCGGGACGGTCTTGTCCGCGTCGTCCCACAGCAGGTTGCCGCCGGCGTCCTTGGCCTGCTCCTGCTTGATCCGGGTCAGCCACACCGGCTCGTCGGAGGTGTACGTCTCCCACGCGTCCTGCGTGACACCGACCATCCGCGCGGCCGTCTTGTTCTTCATCCTCGGTGTGACGACGTCCTCCATCACCGGATTCATCGTGTCGGTGTCGACGGTGCCGACGACCTCGCCATCGGCGTCGCGCCAGGTACCGTCGGCCGCCTGGTGAACTCGTGGCCCGACGCATCCGTGAACAGGAGCGCGCCGTCCTTCCTGGACTGCTGCTGCTTGACGACGTCCTTGGTCTTCGGGACCGCCCCGGCCGGAATGTTGCCGTCCTCGTCGGCGGTCACATCGTGGCCGTCGAGCACGTACAGGAGCCGGCCGGCGTCGTCCTTCTGCTGCACCTTGACGATGACCTTATCCCAGAGCAGGTTTCCGCTCGAGTCGGTGGCCTGCTCCTTGTCTAAGGTGGTCTCGACGTTCTTGGTGTAGCGGATGAAGTCCTTGGTGAGCTTGACCCGCGTGTTCTCGTCGAGCACCCCGGCGAGGATCTTCGCGACGGCCGGGTTGCTCAGCAGGCTCCCCAGATCGAGACCGTCGCCGCCGCCGGAGAGCATCGGGAGGAAGCTCTTCAGCAGCGCGTCGTTGCCGAAGACCAGCGACGACAGGTCCATGATGGCCTGTGACTCCTGACGATTCATGGAGCCGTTCGCCAGATCGGTCGCGTTGGCCGGACGCAGATCCTGATAGGTGTCGAAGGTGCCCAGGAAGTTGGAGCAGCTGCCGAACGACTCGGCCGTCGCCTTCGCGTTCACCCCGAAGCAGAAGACCTCCTTGAGTGCCGGGATGTTGCCGTTGATGCTGTCGAGCATCGGCGCCATGTCACCGGCACCGGCGTCCTGCGCCATCTGCGACTCCAGCAACGGCTTCAGGTTGCTGAAGTCGACCTTCTGCCCGAACCAGGTGAACGTGATGTCGTTCAGATCCATGCCGGCGGCGATCGCGATGCCGTACTTGGCGTCCCCGACGACGCGACGACGCGCCGGGTCAGGCCGAGTTGGCGAAGGGATGATTTCGACATAGAGGCTTCTCCACAGGAACCGGTTGAATCCACCACTAGATTCAAATCGGACTTCACTGTGACAGACCACTGTGTCAGATATCACCGCTTTCGTGACACTAGTTAATGTGACACCAAGAATTTGCTTTGCGTGACCGGAAAATGACCTGAAGCCGAAGTGTGCGCGCAGCGGCCACCCGAGGTCGAGGCCACGCTCCAACCGCGAAGGAGAGGACTCAGGCCAGTTCCAGACGGACGGCGACGAGCCGGATCGGTCTGATCGCCACCGCCTCGTCCGAGGACGGCTCGAGGAGCGCGTCCACCGAAGTATCGACCAGCGACGCGATGGCGTCGTACGAGGTCCCCGGCGTAGGCAGCTTCCGGAGCGTGGTGCGGGTGAAGAACGTGGCGGTGCGGAGGGTCACGCCCACCCGGACCACGGTGCGGCCCTCGCCGAGCACCTGATCCAGGACCTCCCGCGCGAGCGCGCGAGCCGCGTCGTGCACCTGCCGGCTGGTGGTGAGGTCTTCGGGATAGGTGCACGACCGCGAGTGCGACCGCGCGGGCGGCGGCTCGACGGTGATCGAGTCGTCACCCCCGCCCCGCGAGAGGACGTACAGCCAGTTGCCCTTGTGGGGACCGAACCACTCGACGAGGCTCTCGAATGGCACGGCGGCCAGCTCATCGACGGTCGTGACACCCTGGGCGGCAAGAGCTTTCGCAGTTCGCGAGCCGACGCTCCACAGCGCGTCGGCCGGGCGGTCCCCCATCAGCCGATGCCAGTTCCCGTCGTCGATCAGAAAGCACCGGGCGTCGTCGTCCCCGCCCTCCCGGACCGCCCGCTTGGCGAAGCCTGCGGCGATCTTGGCGCGCTGTTTGTTGTCCGAGATACCGACGCAGCACAGCAGGCCGGTCGCCTCGCGCACCGTCGCGCGGAGCCGGTCCGCCAGCTCGAGCGCGGCCGGCGCCGGTGGTCGTTCCCCGTCCCGCGGGCCGAATCCGACGTAGCCCTCGTCCGCGCCCCAGACCTCCACCGGGAGACCGAGGCCCCGGACCGCGTCCCACACCTGCGCGGAGGCGTCGCCGTACAGCTCCATGTCGAGTGGCAGGTACGACGCATCCGGCGCCTTGCGCAGGGCGACCCGCAGCGGCATGCCGGCACGCACCCCGAGCGCCCGCGCCTCGTACGACGCGCACGTCACCACCTGACGCGCCCGGGTGGGGTCACCGTCGCCGCCGACCACCACCTGCCGGTCCCGGAGGTCGGGCCGGCGGCGTCGTTCCACCGCCACCTGGAACTGATCCAGATCGAGGTGGAGCAACCAGTGGAAGCGCTCGGGGGCCACGTGGTCAAGAGTAGGAGACCCCGACATGCGGCGGCCGTTTTGACCGATCCGCGGTACCGCCCAGTAGGGTCGGAGACGTTATGACTCGCAGCGCAACGGTACGACTGTCCACCCTGATCCTCGCGGCGGCGCTCGCGCTGATCGCGCTCGTCGTCACCCCGGCGACCGGCGAGGCGGCCGCGCGGGTGGTCGGCGTCCGCGAGCTGTCGCCGCGCGTCACGCTCCTGTCGGTGTACTCCCCCGCGATGAACCGGGTGATCCGCAGTCACGTGCTGCACCCGCCGGGCAAGCCCGCCGGCCTACCGAGCTTCTACCTGCTCCCCGGCGCGGGCGGCGCGGAGGACGGCATCAGCTGGTACAACAACGGCGGCGTCAAGCGGTTCTTCGCCGGTAAGCGCGTCAACGTGGTGCTGCCGATCGGCGGCCGCTTCTCGATGATGACCAACTGGCAGCAGGCCGACCCGATGCTCGGCGTCAACAAGTGGCAGACCTTCTACACCCGGGAGCTGCCCGACGCCGTCGACAAGCACTTCCGCACCTCCGGCGCGAACGCGCTCGGCGGCGTCTCGATGTCCGCCGGCCCCGCCCTCGACCTGGCGATCCAGGCCCCTAACCGTTTCCGCGCCGTCGCCGCCTACAGCGGCTGCCCCGGCACCACCGATCCCCTCGGGCGGCTCGCGGCCACGGCGATCCCGATGCGCGGCGGCGCCAACCCGTTCAACATGTGGGGCGCCTACGACAATCCCGCCTGGCTCGCGCACGACCCGGTGATCAACGCCGGCCGGCTCCGCGGCAAGACCATCTTCCTGTCGGCCGGGTCGGGCCTGCCCGGACCGATCGACGGCGGCCCCGTCGAGACCATCGGCGGCCTCTTCGGCGGCAACGTGCTGGAGGCCATCGCCCTGCAGTGCACCACGAACATGGCGAACCGCCTCAGCGCACTCGGCATCCCCTATCGCTTCAGCCACCGCCCCGACGGCACCCACAGCTGGGGCCTGTTCTCCGCGGACATGCGCCTGTCGTGGCCGATGATCGCGCGGGCCATCGGGGCGTAACAGCGTTTCGCCGACGTAGCAGCGCCTCGTCACAAAGGCAGCGGTCGCGAGCGCTGCTTCGGTGACGAAGCGCTGCCGCGACCTCAGAGGTCGCTCGGCGGCAGCGGTCGCGCGTCGGGCACGACGAGGCCGGCCGCCCGCAAGCGTTGCCTCACCCGCTCCAGCATGCTTCCGTCCCGCAGGTCCCGGTACACCCAGCGCACCACGTCCAGACCGAGATCCCGCAGGCCGTCTTCCCGGATCTTCTCGGCGACGACGACCTCCGCGGGGGCCTCCCCCGGACCACTGAATTCGCCGGAATACTTCACGACGCCGTCGAACTCGCCGACCACCTTGCCGTCCCAGTCACAGTCGACGACGGCCGCATCGCCGCTGCCTAGGATGTACCGCACCTGCAGTTTCGGCACCGGGAACCCGGCCGTGATCATCAGTGCGCGGCTCCACGACTCCCCCGGATTCGCCGCCAGGCCGTCGGCGTGGCGCAACGCGTATCGCGCGCCCGCCGCGCCCCGCCGGCTCGGCTTCACCAGCTCATCGAGTTCTTCTCGGGTCACCCCCGCGTGCAGAGCCGAGTCGAGCGCCGCCAGTGCCCTCGGGAAGCCCGCGGACCGGGCGATGTCGGCCGCCGTCCGGGCCAGACCGGTCACCCGGACACCCTCGATCACCACGATGTCCGCGTCGTCGACGGGACACGCGTGGATCAGGAACCGCCTGTTCCGGACGTATCCGTGCGAACTGTGGCCGGTGATCGCGTGCACGCAGCGTCGATCGGGTGACAGGAGCTCGAGGCCGTGGAGCGCGGCCGCCGACTGGTGGCTGAGCACTCTGTCGCCGGGGCCCGCGGCCGCCGCGGCGAGGCACTTGGCCCGATAGATCGCCTGTCGCTGCCGGTATCCGGGCAGTCCGCGCAGCGCCAGGGCGTCGAGGTACACGCCACGGGCGACGCGAACGAGCACCCCGGCCCGCACCGCGGCGTCGAACTCGCGCGGCGTGACACCCGATTCCAGGACCGTCTTCCGGTAGATGAGCCCGTGATCGTCGTACGTCCACATGAAGATTGGACGCAACAGGCACCGATCCGGTTCCCCGTTTCACCGCTCCGGTCGCCGTAGCAGCGCTTCGATACGGAAGCAGCGTTCGCGAGCGCTGCTTCTGTAGCGGAACGCTGCTTCGTGGGTTCTAGGACGGCGTTTCGACACCGGCCTCGGCTAGCGCCTCGGCCGGGCTCAACGGGCTACATGGGGCGGCTCGACGAGCGGGCCGCGGATGGCTCGAGGGGCCGACGACCCCCGGACACGAGGAGGCCCCCGATCCGGGGGATGGATCGGGGGCCTCGTCGACCACTTTAGCGGTAATCGCCGCCGTAGTCGAAGTCGTCCAGCGGAACCGCAGCACCGGAGGGGGCGCCGAAGGTGCCGTCCGGGCTGTAGTACGTGTCGTCGTACGACGGGAGCGCGTACGCCGCGGCGCGCGCCTCCTCGGTCGGCTCCACCTGGATGTTCCGGTAGCGGTTGATACCGGTACCGGCCGGGATGAGCTTACCGATGATCACGTTCTCCTTCAGGCCCACCAGCTTGTCGCTGCGGCTGTTGATGGCCGCGTCGGTCAGGACACGCGTGGTCTCCTGGAACGATGCCGCCGACAGCCACGACTCGGTGGCCAGCGAGGCCTTGGTGATACCCATGAGCACCGGACGGCCCGACGCGGGCTCGCCGCCCTCGGACACGACCTGGCGGTTGGCCGCCTCGAACTCGGCGCGCTCGGTGAGCGAACCGGGCAGGAACTCGGTGGCACCGGAGTCGATGATGGTCACGCGACGCAGCATCTGGCGCACGATGGTCTCGATGTGCTTGTCGTGGATCGACACACCCTGTCGGCGGTAGACCTCCTGCACCTCGTTGACCAGGTGGATCTGCACCTGACGCGGGCCCATCACGCGGAGCACCTCGTGCGGATCGGCCGGGCCCTCCATGAGCGGCTCGCCGACCTCGACGTGATCGCCGTCGGCCAGCGGACGCTCGGAGCCGTCCGGCTGGACCACCGAGTGCAGACGCTGACGCTTGGACAGCTTGTCGTAGACCAGCTCCTCGGATCCGTCATCGGGGATGATCGTGATCTTGTAGAACCGCTCACCCTCCTCCAGACGGATACGACCGGCCACCTCGGCGATGGGCGCCTTGCCCTTGGGCACGCGAGCCTCGAAGAGCTCGGTGACACGGGGCAGACCGCCGGTGATGTCGTCACCGACGCCACCCTGGTGGAAGGTACGCATGGTCAGCTGCGTGCCGGGCTCACCGATCGACTGGGCGGCGATGATGCCCACGGCCTCGCCGATGTCGACCAGCTTGCCGGTGGCCATCGAGCGGCCGTAGCACATGGCGCAGACCCCGGTGCCGGTGCCGCAGGTGAGGACCGAGCGGACCTTGACCTCGGTGATACCGGCGGCGAGCAGCTTCTCGATCGCCGGATCGCCCAGGTCGTGACCGCGCTCGATGACGACGTTGCCGTCGGCGTCGATCGCGTCGGCGGCCAGGGTCCGGGCGTACGCCGCGGTCTCCACGTGCTGGTCGCGGATCAGCTGATCGCCGTGCTTCACACCGATCGGCACCACGATGCCGCGCTCCACGCCACAGTCCAGCTCGCGCACGATGACGTCCTGCGACACGTCCACCAGACGACGGGTCAGGTAACCCGAGTCGGCGGTGCGCAGCGCGGTGTCGGCCAGACCCTTGCGGGCGCCGTGCGTGTTGATGAAGTACTCGGCGACGGTCAGGCCCTCGCGGAACGAGGACTTGATCGGGCGCGGGATGAACTCACCCTTCGGGTTGGTCACCAGACCCTTCATGCCCGACAGGTTGCGGACCTGGGTCATGTTGCCCGTCGCACCCGACTTCGGGATCATCGTGATCGGGTTGTCGTCCGGGTAGAACTCCTCCAGGGCCTTACCGACCTCTTCGGTGGCGGCCTGCCACAGCTCGACCAGTGCGTCGCGACGCTCGTCCTTGGTCAGACCACCGCGCTGGTACTTCTTCTCCAGCGCGTCGGCCTGGGTCTCGTAGCGATCGAGGATCTCCGCCTTGGCCGGCGGCACCAGCACGTCGGACATGGCCACGGTGACGCCCGAACGGGTCGCCCAGTGGAAGCCCACGTCCTTGAGCTTGTCGACGGTCTGCGCGACGACGATCATCGGGTACCGCTCGGCGAGGTCGTTGATGATCACGGCCTGACGCTTCTTCGGCATCTGATCGTTGACGAAGGGGTAGTCCTTCGGCAGCAGCTCGTTGAAGAGCACGCGGCCCAGCGTGGTCTCGAGTTCCCACTCCTGGCCCTTGTGCCACTTGCCGTCGAACTCGGCGGCCTCGATGTCGGCCGGCGGACGCAGATCGGTCAGCCGGACCCGGATCGGGGCCTGCACGCTCAGCACACCGCGGTCGACGGCCATGATGGCCTCGGCCGGGCTCGAGTAGACGCCGCGCTCGACGTCGTCCTTCGTGGCCGGGCGGTACGCGCCGATGGCGTCGTCCTTCTCGGTGGTCAGGTAGTACAGACCGGTCACCATGTCCAGACGCGGCATGGCGAGCGGGCGGCCCGACGCCGGCGACAGGATGTTGTTGCTCGAGAGCATCAGGATCCGCGCCTCGGCCTGCGCCTCCGCGGACAGCGGAAGGTGCACGGCCATCTGGTCACCGTCGAAGTCGGCGTTGAAGGCCTCACACACCAGCGGGTGCAGCTGGATGGCCTTGCCCTCCACCAGCTGCGGCTCGAAGGCCTGGATGCCGAGGCGGTGCAGCGTCGGTGCGCGGTTCAGCAGCACCGGGTGCTCGGCGATGACCTCTTCGAGGACGTCCCACACCTGCGGCCGCTGCCGCTCCACCATGCGCTTGGCCGACTTGATGTTCTGCGCCTGGTTCAGGTCGACCAGACGCTTCATCACGAACGGCTTGAACAGCTCGAGCGCCATCAGCTTCGGCAGACCGCACTGGTGCAGCTTGAGCTGCGGACCGACGACGATCACCGAGCGGCCCGAGTAGTCGACGCGCTTGCCGAGCAGGTTCTGGCGGAACCGGCCCTGCTTGCCCTTCAGCAGATCGCTCAGCGACTTCAGCGGCCGGTTGCCCGGGCCGTTGACCGGACGGCCACGACGGCCGTTGTCGAAGAGCGCGTCCACCGACTCCTGCAGCATCCGCTTCTCGTTGTTGACGATGATCTCGGGCGCACCCAGATCGATCAGTCGCTTGAGGCGGTTGTTGCGGTTGATCACGCGGCGGTACAGGTCGTTCAGGTCCGACGTGGCGAAACGGCCACCGTCGAGCTGCACCATCGGGCGCAGCTCCGGCGGGATCACCGGCACGGCGTCGAGCACCATGGCGCGCGGGCTGTTGCCGGACTGCTGGAACGCGGCCACGACCTTCAGTCGCTTGAGCGCACGCAGCTTCTTCTGGCCCTTGCCGCTGCGGATGGTCTCGCGCAGCGACTCGGCCTCGGCGTCGATGTCGAAGTTCTCCAGGAGCTTCTTGATCGCCTCGGCGCCCATGGCGCCGCTGAAGTACTCGCCGAAGCGGTCCTCCAGCTCGCGGTAGATGCGCTCGTCGAGGATCAGCTCACCCGGCGTCAGCTTGGTGAACTTGTCCCAGATCTCGTCCAGGCTCTCGACCTCGCGGTTCGCGTGGTCGCGCATGCGCTTGAGCTCGCGCTCGGCGCCGTCGCGGACCTTGCGCTTCGCGTCGGCCTTGGCACCCTCGGCCTCGAGCTCGGCCAGGTCGGCCTCCAGCTTCTGCTGGCGCTCGGCCAGCGCGGCCTCGAGGTCGTCCATGATGGCCTTGCGCTCGACGACGATCTCCGCCTCGCGGGTGGAGAGCTCCGCGTGGCGCAGCTCGTCGTCCACCGAGGTGATGACCCAGGCGGCGAAGTAGATGATCTTCTCGAGATCCTTCGGCGCCAGGTCGAGCAGGTAGCCGAGCCGGCTGGGCACACCCTTGAAGTACCAGATGTGGGTGACCGGAGCGGCGAGCTCGATGTGGCCCATGCGCTCACGGCGCACCTTGGCCTTGGTCACCTCGACGCCGCAGCGCTCACAGATGATGCCCTTGAAGCGCACGCGCTTGTACTTGCCGCAGTAGCACTCCCAGTCCCGGGTGGGGCCGAAGATCTTCTCGCAGAAGAGTCCGTCCTTCTCCGGCTTCAGGGTGCGGTAGTTGATGGTCTCCGGCTTCTTGACCTCGCCGTACGACCAGTTGTGGATGTCATCGGCCGTTGCCAGACCGATCTTCAGTTCGTCGAAAAAGTTGACGTCGAGCACGTTATGCCCCTCCAGAGGAGTTTTCTCTAAGTCGTTTTAGGGGGGTACACGGGGGGACGGAGTCCCCCCGTGCGATTAGTTGGCGAGGTCGTCGAGCGTCGCACTCTCGTTGCGCGAGAGGTTGATACCCAGGTTGGCCGCGGCGCGCTCCAGGTCCTCGTCATCGTCGTCGGCCATCGCGATGGCGGCGCCGTCGGACGACAGCACCTCCACGTTCAGGCAGAGCGACTGGAGTTCCTTGAGGAGCACCTTGAACGACTCCGGGATACCCGGCTCCGGGATGTTCTCGCCCTTGACGATGGCCTCGTAGACCTTCACGCGGCCGACGACGTCGTCGGACTTGATGGTCAGGAGCTCCTGCAGCGTGTAGGCCGCGCCGTAGGCCTGCATGGCCCAGCACTCCATCTCACCGAAACGCTGACCACCGAACTGCGCCTTACCACCGAGCGGCTGCTGGGTGATCATCGAGTACGGACCGGTCGAACGGGCGTGGATCTTGTCGTCCACCAGGTGGTGCAGCTTGATGATGTACATGTAGCCGACCGACACCGGGTACGGGAACGGCTCGCCGGAGCGGCCGTCGAACAGGATCGCCTTGCCGTCGCCGTTCACCATGACGTCGCCGTCACGGTTGGGCAGCGTCGACCCGAGGATGCCGGCGAGCTCGGTGTCGCGGGCACCGTCGAACACCGGGGTGGCGGTGTTGGTGTCGGGCTCCACCGAGTACAGCTCCTCCGGCAGGCGCTCGGCCCACTCCGGCACGCCGCCCGCGACGTCGATGTTCCAGCCGGCCTTGGCGACCCACCCGAGGTGGGTCTCCAGGATCTGGCCGATGTTCATACGACGCGGGACACCGTGGGTGTTCAGGATGATGTCGACCGGGGTGCCGTCGGGCAGGAACGGCATGTCCTCCTGCGGGAGGATCTTGCCGATGACGCCCTTGTTGCCGTGCCGGCCGGCGAGCTTGTCGCCGTCCTGGATCTTGCGCTTCTGGGCCACGTAGACGCGGACCAGCTCGTTGACGCCGGGCGCCAGGTCATCGTCGTCGTCGCGGCTGAACACGCGGACACCGATCACCTTGCCGGTCTCGCCGTGGGGCACCTTGAGCGACGTGTCGCGGACCTCGCGCGCCTTCTCACCGAAGATCGCGCGGAGCAGCCGCTCCTCCGGGGTCAGCTCGGTCTCGCCCTTCGGGGTGACCTTGCCGACCAGGATGTCGCCGTCGCGGACCTCGGCACCGATGCGGACGATGCCGCGCTCGTCGAGATCGGCCAGCACCTCGTCGGAGACGTTCGGGATGTCCCGGGTGATCTCCTCGGCACCGAGCTTGGTGTCGCGGGCGTCGATCTCGTACTCCTCGATGTGGATCGAGGTGAGGGTGTCCTCCTCCACGAGGCGCTGCGACAGGATGATCGCGTCCTCGTAGTTGTGACCCTCCCACGGCATGATCGCCACGAGCAGGTTCTTGCCCAGCGCCATCTCGCCCTGGTCGGTGCAGGGGCCGTCGGCCAGCACCTGGCCGGCCTCGACACGCTGTCCCTCGTCCACGATCGGGACCTGGTTGGCGCAGGTGCCGTGGTTGGACCGCTCGAACTTGCGCAGACGGTAGCTCTGGCGGGTGCCGTCGTCGGCCATCACGGTGATGTAGTCGGCCGAGACCTCCTCCACCACACCGGTCTCGGTGGTGACGATCACGTCACCGGCGTCGACCGCGGCGCGCAGCTCCATGCCGGTACCGACCAGCGGCGACTCGCTGCGGACCAGCGGCACCGCCTGACGCTGCATGTTGGCGCCCATCAGGGCACGGTTGGCGTCGTCGTGCTCCAGGAACGGGATCATCGCGGTCGCGACGGACACCATCTGGCGCGGGCTGACGTCCAGGTACTGGACGGCGTCGGCCGGCACGAACTCCACCTCGGCGCCCTTGATACGGACCAGGACGCGCTCGTCGGTGATGCGGCCGTCGGCGTCGTACGACGTGTTGGCCTGACCGATCAGGTAGCGATCCTCCTCATCGGCGGTCATGTACTCGATCTGGTCGGTGACCTTGCCGTCGACGACCTTGCGGTACGGCGTCTCGATGAAGCCGAACGGGTTGACCCGCGCGTACACCGAGAGCGAGCCGATCAGGCCGATGTTCGGGCCTTCCGGGGTCTCGATGGGGCACATGCGGCCGTAGTGCGACGGGTGCACGTCGCGCACCTCGAGGCCGGCGCGCTCACGGCTCAGACCACCCGGGCCCAGCGCCGACAGGCGGCGCTTGTGGGTGAGACCCGACAGCGGGTTGTTCTGGTCCATGAACTGCGACAGCTGGCTGGTGCCGAAGAACTCCTTGATCGCCGCCACGACGGGACGGATGTTGATCAGGGTCTGCGGGGTGATGGCCTCGGCGTCCTGGGTGGTCATCCGCTCGCGGACGACGCGCTCCATGCGCGAGAGACCCAGCCGGATCTGGTTCTGGATCAGCTCGCCGACGGTACGCAGGCGACGGTTGCCGAAGTGGTCGATGTCGTCGACCTCGACCGGCACCTCGACGCCGCCCGGGCCCATCATCATCGGCACGGTGGCGCTGCGCGGGTCGGTCTCGTGCAGGCGCACCAGGTACTCGACGGTCGCGACGATGTCCTCGCGGGTCAGCACCGACTCGCCGAACATCGGGTTGTCGGTGAGACCGAGCTTCTTGTTGATCTTGTAGCGGCCGACGCGCGCCAGGTCGTAGCGCTTCTCCTTGAAGAACATGTTCTCCAGGAGGCTCTCGGCGGACTCCTTGGTCGGCGGCTCGCCCGGACGCAGCTTGCGGTAGACCTCCAGCAGCGCCTCGTCCTGGTTGTTGGTGTGATCCTTCTCCAGGGTCGACATCATGATCTCGGAGAAGCCGAAGCGCTCGGTGATCTCCTCGCGGGTGAGGCCGAGGGCCTGCAGCAGCATGGTGACCGACTGGCGGCGCTTGCGGTCGATGCGGACACCGACCGAATCGCGCTTGTCGATGTCGAACTCGAGCCACGCACCGCGGCTCGGGATCACCTTGACCGCGTGCAGGGTCTTCTCGGTGGCCTTGTCGATGGTCTCGTCGAAGTAGACGCCCGGGCTGCGGACCAACTGGCTGACCACGACGCGCTCGGTGCCGTTGATGATGAAGCTGCCCTTGTCGGTCATCATCGGGAACTCGCCCATGAAGACCGTCTGAGACTTGATCTCACCGGTGTTGTTGTTGATGAACTCGGCGGTGACGAACAGCGGCGCCGAGTAGGTCATGTCCTTGTCCTTGCACTCATCGATCGAGGCCTTGACCTCGTCGAAGTGCGGCTCGGAGAACGACAGAGACATCGACGACGAGAAGTCCTCGATGGGAGACAGTTCGCGGAGGACCTCTTCGAGTCCGCCGGCGGGGTTCTCCTCGCCCCGGGCGATCGCCTTCGCCCGCCATTCCGGCGAGCCGATCAGCCACTCGAACGAGTCCAGCTGCAGATCCAGGAGGCCGGGTACTTCCAGCGGCTCGTCGATCTTGGCAAAAGAGACGCGGCGCGGGGCTCCGGGGATGCTGCCGGTCGAGGTGGTTGAGGTGGACTGGCGGTCGAGTGCCAAGATGCGTCCTTCTCTCGCGTGGTGTTCACTATGTGGCGTTTTTAGCCATTTGGCCTTGGGGCCGCTGCGTGGACTGGAATACCTGAGTTCACCTGCGGTTTTCCCACGGCACGATAGTGATGCTCGCTCGGAAAGGACGATCAGTGGACAGGGTGCAGCCAGCGCAACGTCCTACTGTATCAGAAGATGGGCAGCATGTGTCAACCCCGTCAAATCGACGGTGCGTGACGGCGCCCCGGGAAAACCTCGGCGCTGGTGCCGGATGAGGTTTTCATTGGGACCAGACTGTACCGCCGAGGCGCGCTCGTCAAGCAGAACGCGCACTTTGGCGCCGAATCACATCGAGTTCGGCGCCCGCGCGGCACCCGTCAGACCGTGTCGTACTCGCTGATCAGCCACTGATCGCCGTGCTTCACGAAGTTCATCCGCATGCGCGGCGTGTCGCTGCCGGTCGGCGTGCCGTCGGACGTACTGCTCATGATGAAGCCGATCAGAACCGTCGCCTTGTCCCCGGACAGGTTCTCGACGCCGAGGGTGTCGGCATGGCAGTCCATGCCCGCCTTGCCCTGGGTCACCAGCTTGCGGCTGGTGGCCGCGTAGTCGTTCAGGTTCTTCAGTGCGGTCCCGGTGAGCGCGGCGCGCGCGTTCTTCAGGCTGTCGTCGTACTTGTCCCACTGATAGGTGAACGGGGCGCAGGCACGTTTCGCGGCCTGCGACATCAGCTCACTGGTCTCGCCGTTGTCGAGGAACGCCTTGTTGCTGTTGACCGGCGGCGAGCCCGGATGGAACGCCAGTACCGCCGCGATCGCCCCGACCACGGCCGCGACCAGCCAGAACGTGACGGCGAGCGACACCGACTTCTCGTTGTCACGGGTCGGCGGCTGCTTCGCCGCGCGCTCGGCGGCCTGGTCCGCCGCGTCGCGGGCCTCGGCGCGGGCCGCCGTCAGATCCACGGTCTCCTCGCGGATCCGCGACGTCGGCGCGTTGCTGCCCCGGGCCTCGCGGATCTTCGCGGTGGCGGCCGCCGAATCCCGCTTGGCGTCCGGCGACGCGGTGTCGTCGCCGCCGGGCCGAGTGAGCGAGACGGCGGTCTCCACGATCGCGGTGTCTGCGCCGGCCGGGGCCGGACCGTTCGCGGCACCGGCGGACGGGGCGTCCTCGGGAAGCGGGTCGCCGGATCGCCGGATCACCATCTTCGGCACGTTCGAGGCAGCGCTCACCACGACGGTCGCCACACCCGCGGCGTCGTCGCGCGGCTCGGCACCGCTCGCCGCGACGGTCACGTCGTCCGCGGTATCCTGGTCGGCCGGGGCCGGATCGGTGGGCGTCCTGTCACTCATCTGCTCGTCGCTCATCAGTTGCCGCCTCCCTGCGAACCGTCGTCCGAATACTGGATCCCGTCGAGGGGCACCATCACCGAGGCCTTCCGCTTACCGTCCGCCTTCACCACGGTCACCAGGAAGGCAATGGGCTTCGCCTGCTGCTGGTTGTTCGCCTTGATCGCCTGAGTCGCGATACCGAAGACGAGAACCTTGGCAGTGTCGCCGCCGAGGTCGACTTCGGTCGGCGCCGCACCGGTGATCCGCGAGGTGATAGTGAAACCGGCCGACCCGTTACTGGCCTGCTTGGCCTGCTCGACCATCTTCCGCAGGTCACTCCCGTTGGCCTGCTTGAGCGCATCCCCGGTCAGCGTGTCCTTGACCCGCTTGTCCCAGCCGTCGAGATCGTTCGGATCGATCGTGGTCACGTTCACCACCGCCTGTTCGGCGGCGTCGACCGAATCATCGCGCAGCGCGGTGATCGAGCCGTCATCACTGAGGTAGGCGTGGATGCCGACGTAGCCGAAGTAGCCGAGGCAGGCCACCGCTGCGGCGAGAGCGGCCACACCGGTGGACAGCAGCAGTGAGGCGAGCCAGTGCCGCGACTCCCCCGGCGCCGATCCGCCGGAGCGGGCGGCGCGGGCGGCCGCCTTCTCCGCCTTCCGCGCAGCCTTGCGGTCGGCCTTCGACTCCGACGCCGCCGCGTCCGGGGAATCGGTATCGATCCCCGCGGATTCGGTGTCCTTCACCGCCGTTTCAGGCTCTTCGACCACTGTGTCTGCGGTGTCGGATTCGATCGGCGTAGTGTCGTTCCCGTCCGCCGCGCCCTCGGGCTCGTCGGTCGCGGAGTTCTGCTCAGAAGTCATCGGGCGCCACTGTATCTACTCGGGGCCGCACATGCGACTGCCGCCGTCAGTGGTGCCCTGCGTCATCGCTCAGGGACCGCCGGCGGCGGCAGCGCACTGCGGCTAGTTGTACTTCGTCGGGTGCACTCCCATGAGCCACGCCAGCTGGGTGGCCAGCGGGTTCAGGTTGAGAGTGTCCGGCATCTTCTTCGGGGTCTTGTCCCACGGCTGCGGGAAGTCCGGATTGGCCAGCGCAGCGCGGTTCGCGCTTCGGACACCGGTCGGATTGCCCACGGCGACATCACAGTTCGCGTCCTTGTTGAACGGGAAGTCGTCGTAGTTGATGTCGAAGGACGGGTTCTTCTTCTTGATGTCCGCGATCATCTTCTGGGTGCTCTCGTAACCCACGGTGCAGGCCGGCGGGTTCTCGGTCTCCAGGACGATACCGAAGTGGATCTGCCCGTCACCCGGCGCCGGCGTGTGCGAGCCTGCCGATAGCGCCGACAGCATGGCTAACAGGGCACCGGTCGAGAAGGTGGCCGGCTCGATCGTGTCCATGGTGTCGCCGAGCTTGTGGATCAGCGTGGTGGCGTCCGTGCCGTTCTTCTGAATGAACGACGAGAGCTGCGTCGCCGTCATCGGCGCGTTGGTCAGGATCCGGCGGACGGCCGGGTCCGACGACGCAAGCGTCGCGGTGATCTGATCGAGGCTCTTGGACCAGGCCAGGATCTCATCGGACTGGTCGGCCTGCGTGCCGAGGACGACGTCCGCGTTCTGGATCAGCGAGATGGTCTGGCCCAGATTGTCGTGCCCGGTCTGCGCGAGCTTGGTCAGCGAGTCGACCAGCCGGTTCATGTTCTCCGACTGCCCGTTGAAGGCCAGACCGAGCTCGTGGACGACAGTGGTCAGGTCCTTGACCGGTACCGCCTCGGTGAGCTTGATGGTGTCGGTCATGACGTCTTGCAGCACCGGGGGCAGCGTGTACTTGGTGATCACGTCGCCCTTTTTCAGGTACGGACCCGCACCGGTCGTCGGCTGCAGATCCACGAACTGCTCACCGATGGCCGACCGGTTGGCGATCACCGCGGTGGCCGACTCCGGGATCTTCGGGCCGCGCGAGTCCAGCCGCAGCTCGACGTCGACGCCCTTTTCGGTCAGTTTCATGGTGCCGACGCGGCCCACCGGCACGCCCCGGTAGGTGACCTCGGCATTCTGGAAGATGCCGCCCGCGCTCTCCCCCATCCGGAGGGTCACCTTGTACTGCGACAGACCGACCATCTTGTCGAGCTGCGCGTAGTTGGCACCCACGAAGACGATCGCGGCCACACCGATTATCGCGAAGACCACCAGCTGAATCTTGACGAGCCTACTGAGCATCGGAGCCTCCCGGGAATGCGAGCGAAGCGTCCAGGAAGTTGGTGCTCTTCGCGTCGGCGGGCAGCGGACCGTACTGGTTGCCGCCGGCCGGCTTCTTCTTGGCCGGCTTCTTCTTGGCCGGCGGAGTCGGGTTCATCGGGTACGTGCCACCCGACGGCGGAGTGTTCGGCCCCAGCTTCGAGTTCGGTGCCGGCGGCAGCAACGAGATCGTCGGCCAGCCCCAGCGCGGGCCGTTGCCGTTGACGTACGGATTGCCCTTGTAGATCGGCGGCGGGTTGACCGACGGCGCCCGGTAGTGCGGGGTGCCCTGTCCGACGCCGAGTGCCTCGAGCTGGTTGAGCAGCCGCAGGTCGACGTTCAGGAACAGGTTGGTCGAGTCGCCGTGCACGGCGGGCAGGATGTCGTCCGGGAACGGATGGGTCAGCATCAGCGGCGTCGCCGTGATGGCGTCGTCGACCGACTTCGCCAGCTCCGTGAGGATCGGCCGCAGCGCCTTCAGATCGTTGATCATCTGCGTGTGCGACTTCGCCAGGATGTCGGTGCCCACCTGACCCAGCTGGTCGAGCTTGGTCAGCAGGTCGACGAACTGCGGACGCTGCTGTTCGAGCACCGCGATACCGGCCGGCAACTCGTCGAGGATCCGGTCGATCTGTTGGGTCTGCTGAGCGGCCCGGTCCGACAGCACCGCGACGCCGTCGACCGCACGCACGATGTTGTCGCGCTGCTGGTTGAGACCGCGGATCAGCTTCTCGGAGTTGATCAGCAACTCTCGGGTCTGCTTGCTGCCCTCGGTACCGCCCATCGACTCGTTCAGGGCGGTGACGATCGGCTCTAGCTGGTTGATTCCGCCGCCGTTGAGCAGCAGCGACAGCGCGCCGAGGAGTTCCTCGATGTCCGTCGTGGTCTTGGTCCGATCGGTCGGGATCGGCACCTTCGGATTCTGCCGTGGGGCGCCGGCCGCGTCCTTCGGGTCGCTCAGGCTGACGAACTTCTCACCCAGCAGGTTGGTCTGCTGGACCGCAGCCCGGGACTCATCGGAGAGATCGACCTGGTTCTTCACCTTGATGTGGACGCGCGCGTTCCACGAGTCGGCGGGCACCTCGATCTTGGTGACCTTGCCCACCGGAGTGCCGTCCATCTTGACGACGGACTGCGGCACCAGGTCGAGGATGTTCGCGAACTCGATCATGTATTCGCGCGGATGGTCGCCCAGGTCGACACCACCGGGCAACGGCATCTGCTGAACGTTGATCCCGCAGCCCGACACGCCGACCATCACCGCGCTCATCGCCACGGCCACGCCGGCCGCCTTGATGCGGCCTGACCTGCTGAGGTTCATCAGTTGCCTCCCGGGAGTGCAGGATCGGGGTTACCGGCGTTCTGGCCCGGGTGGTACATGTCCTGCAGCTTCTTGCCGCTCATGATGCCGAACGGCAGGATCGGCAGCAGCGGCTCCAGCACGTTGTTCTGGATCTGCTCACCGACCTCGGTGCAGTTGTTGACCAGCGGAGCCATGATCTTGCTGAACTGGACGGCCTGCGGGTTGCCCGGCAGGAGCTTGCCCAGGTCGAGCATCTTGCACAGCGCGCCGGCCGGGTTCTGCAGCTGCGTGATGTTCACGCGCATGTCGACCGTGCCCGACTCCGCGTCGTAGGCGTTGATCAGGTTGCTGACCGTCACCGGCAACACGGTCAGGATCTCCAGGAGATCCTTCTTGTTGTCGTACAGCGCGTCGGCCGTCGGTTCCAGGTCGCGCACCGCCTTGCCGAGCTTGTCCTCGTTGTCGGCGAGGAAGCCGGCGACGTCGCCCAGCGCGTACGACAGGGTGTCGAGCGCCTTTCCGAGTTGGTCGCGCTCCCCGGCCAGGAAGGTGTTGAACGACGCCATCTGCGTGTTGAACTGGCGCACCTGCGCGTCGTTCTCCTTCAGCGCCCCGACGAACACGTCGAGGTTCGCGATGGTGCTGGCGATGTCGCCGCGGGAGTTCGCCAGCGTCGACGCCGCCTGCGACAGGTTGGTGATCGCGTTGCCGAGCTTCTCACCGTTGCCGTCGAGCGCCTTGGCGCCTGCGGACACGAAGTTACTCAGCGCGCCCTTCTCATTCACCTCGTCGGTGCCCGGGCCCAGCGACTTCGACAGCTTCTGCAGGTTGGCGTAGATCGCGTCGATCTCCACCGGAACCCCGGTGCGATCGGTGCCCAGCGTCACGTTCGAACCGGCCTTGGGACCACCGGAATAGGCGGGCACCAACTGCACGAAGCGGTCGGCGACCAGCGACGGGATGATCTGCACGGCCTGCACATCGGCCGGCAGCTTGACCCCGCGGTTCACCCGCATGTCCACCTCGACGGTCTTGCCTCGCGGGGTGACCTTGGTGACCTTGCCGACGTCCACGCCGAGGATCTTGACGTTGGAGCCCTCGTAGATGCCCACCGCGCTGGTGAATCGCGCCTTCACTGTGGTCGCGGTGAGGACGTTGAAGGCCCACCAGCCGATGATGCCGAGGATCACGGCGACGATCACCACCACGGCGATGATCAGATTGTTCTTGGCGTTGAAGAACTTCGTCTCGTTCACAGTCGTATCCGGAGTCGTCATCAGCCGCCCGTCCCGCCGTTAGTCAGGTTCTTTTGCATATTGGGCGGTCGGTGCGTGTTCTGCGCGGGCAGCGCCGGCGGCAGCAGGTTGGTGACCGTCGCCTCGAACCAGCGACCGTTGCCCAGCACGTTGGCGTACAGCTTGTAGAACGGCGCCAGGTTCTGGATCGACTTACGCAGATTCGAGTTCTGCCTGGTCAGCAGGGCCGTCACCTTGGACAGTGAGTCGAGCACCGGGCCGATCTGCTTCTCGTTGTCACGGACGATGCCGGTCAGCGAGGTCGACAGCGTCTCGGTGCTGGCGAGGAGCGCCGAAATGCTCTGCTGGCGCGTGTTCAGCTCCTTGAGCAGCACCCCGGCGCCGGCGATCAGCTTCACGAACTCGTCGTTGCGATCGGCGAGGATCTTGGAGCTGCCCTTGGTCGCCTCGAGCAGCCGCTGGACCTCGTCGTCGCGGCTGGCGATGGTCTTCGACAGCCGGGAGATCCCGTCCATGGCCGGCCCGATGTCGTCGGCGTTCGCGGTGAACACATCGGACAGCTGACCGAGCGCCTTCGCCACCTGATCGGTGTTGACGTTCTCGATCTGATTGGCGGCATCGCCGAACGCCTCGAGGACGTCGTACGGGGCCACCGTGTCGGTGAGGGTGTCGCGCGGATTGGCGAGCTTGGTGCCCTTCGGGTTCAGCGCGATGTACTTCTGGCCCAGGACGGTCTTGATCTGGATGGTGGCCTGGGTCTTGTCGCCGATCCAGGTGTTCTCGACGCGCATCCGCATGAGGACCTTGTCGCCGTCGAGCCGGACGTCGGTCACCTCGCCGACCTTCACGCCGGCGACCCGGACCTCGTTGCCGGCCTTGACGCCCGCCGCCTCGGAGAACTGCACCGTGTACTGCGGTGCCGCACCGACCATCGGCAGGTCCTTCAGGTAGAAGGCCGACAGGGTCAGCATCAGGAGCACGACGATGCCGAGCACGCCAACGCTGCGCGCGCTGCGCTTGCCGGCGAACCGGCGCGACTTCTTCGGCGGCAGCTTGGTGACGTCGATCTCGTCACCCGCGGGGGTGTTCTGTGGATTGGACACGGCTCACCCCTCCCCGTTGATCTTGCCGTCGGCCCAGCAGCGCGTCGCCGCGCTGGTGTAGAGCACGTGATTGATGTCGGGCAGCGGCACCAGCGGCTGCGTCAGCAGCGTCGACTTGCCGTTACCCGCGGTGATGTCGATACCGCACAGGTAGAACTGGAACCACGAGCCGAAGGTGGCCGAGCGGCCCAGCTTCTCCAGTTTCACCGGGAGATTGGTCAGCGCCTTCTCCACGTCGGCGCTGCGGGCGTCGATCTTGTCCGACAGCACCTTGAGGTTGGCCAGCGAACCCTGGATGGACGGGCGCGTCTTGCTCAGTACCTCGCCGGTCAGGGTGGTCAGGTTCGACACCGAGGTGATGGCCGAGCCCACCGAGTCACGCTGGGCGGCCAGACCGACCACCAGCTTCTCGGTGTTGTCCAGGAGCGCGGTGAACTGCTTGTCGTTCTTGTTCACCGTCTCCAGCACCTTGGTCAGGTTGGTGATCATCTCGCCGATCACCTGGTCCTTGTCCGCGATGGTGTTGGTCAGCTGCGCAGTTTGGGTCAGCAACGACTGGATCGTCTGGCCCATGTCGGTGCCGTCACCGTTCTGGAAGACGTTGATCACCGTCTCCGCCAGCTTGTTCATGTCGTCCGGCGTGATCTGACGGAACAGCGGCCGGAAGCCGTTGAACAGCTCGGTCAGGTTCACCGCCGGATGGGTGTTCGACAGGAAACGGTTCTCGTTGTACGGGAACACGTGCCCCGGGGAGACCATCTGGGTGTCGTCGGCCGGTCCCCGCTCCAGCGCCACGTACCGCAGGCCCGCGAGATTGCGGTAGCGGATGTAGACCTGGGTGCTCTTGGGGAGCCGGGCGCGGTTGACGTTGAACGAGACCTCCGCGCGGTTGTGGTCGACGATCTCGACCGACTCCACCTGGCCGACGCGCACGCCGGCGATCCGGACGTCGTCGCCCGGGTTCAGCATGGCCGCGTCAGTGAAGATGGCCTTGTAGCTGTCCTTGCCCGACGCACCGGCGTTGCCGATCAGCAGGGCCAGGACGGTGGTCGCCAGGATGGTGACCACGGCGAACACGATCAGCTTGATCAGGGGTGCCCACATGCCTCTCACTTGATGGTCACCTCCGCTCCCTTGACCGCGCCGCCACCGATGTAGGTGACCCAGGTCGGGACCTGCGCCGGGTACTGGCCGCTGTCGGCGCCGTAGATCATCTTCATCTTGGTCACATACTCGCTATCGGTCATCCCGGCGCCCTGCGGCTGCGCGCTGAACTGCGGCTGCGGCAGGTCCTTGATGGTGGCCGGACCGGGGTTGCGCGACGGCGGCTGGTAGGAGCCGTCCGGGACGCTGCCGCCCGGGTACTGCCCGAACGGGCGGCCGTTGGTCGCCTTGTCATAGCAGCGGGCAGGCGGATCGCGCCACCACATGCGCGGCTCGTCCTGGTTCGGCAGGTAGCGGCCCCGCGGGTTCACGAACTGCACGTTCACGTGCACGCCCGGGTTCTCGGTGCCCTTGCCGACGATCGGACCCACCTTCGGGACGATCTCGGCGAAGTTCTTGAACGTGCACCCGAACACCGGAGACTGGCGGGCCAGCTGGACCAGCAGCGTCTCCGAGTCGACGAACAGGTTCACCACGTCCTTCTTGTTGGTCTTGAGGAACTTGGTGGCGTCGACCGAGGCCACGCCCAGCGTCGCGATGGTGTTTCGCAGGTCGCCCTGGCGATCGACGATCGTCCGGTTGGTCACCCGGAAGTTGTCCAGCGCGTCGATCACGTCCGGCAGCGCCTGGGAGTAGGTCTGCGAGAAGCTGGCGAGCCCCTCGAGCGTCCCCTGCAGCGCGGGCATGTTCTTGTTCAGCGCACCGAAGATGTCGTTGAGCTGCTCGATGGCCTTCTTCAGCTGCGGACCACGCCCGGCGAGCGCCGAGTTGATCGACGTCAGGGTGGCGTTCAGATCCTCCGGCGGCACGGCCTGCAGAATCGGCAGCAACGCGTCGAACAGATCCTCGACCTCGGGGGCGTTGCCCTTGGCGTCGATGTGGATGGTGCCGCCCTTGCCGAGGTTGCCCTCGGGGTCGTCCGGAATCTGCAGCGCGACGTAGCGCTCGCCGAAGAGGGTCTTCGGCAGGATCCGGGCGGTGCTGTTGGCGGGCAGCTGGTCGGCAAGCTTCGGATCGAGGGCCAGCGTGACGGCGACGGTGCCGTCGCTGTGCACGTTGACCTTGTCGACCGAACCGACGACGACGCCGCGCGCCTTGACGTCGGAGTGCTGCGTCAGTGCGTTGCCGACGCTGCTGGCCTCGAGGGTCACATCGGTCGTCGACTTGAAGGTGCCCATGAAGATCAGGACCGACGTCGCGAGCAGTCCGATGACGACGACGTAAAAGACCAGACCCAGCAAACGGCGTTTAAGAGTCGCATTCACGTGCGGCTAACCTCCGACCCGGATCGACGTGCTGGTGCCCCAGATGGCCAGGCTCAGGAAGAAGTCCAGAACCGCGATCAGCACCAGTGCGGCGCGAACGGCGTGTCCCACGGCCACGCCCACACCGGCGGGACCGCCGCTGGCGAAGTAGCCGTAATAGCAGTGGACCAGGATGATCACGAAGGCGAATATCAGCACCTTCAGGAAGCTCCAGAGCACGTCCACCGGCGGCAGGAACAGATTGAAGTAGTGGTCGTACGAGCCGGACGACTGACCATTGAACACGGTGTTGATGAACCGTGACGCCAGATACGCGGCCATCAGGCCGAGCACGTACAGCGGGATGACGGCGACGAAGCCGGCGATCACGCGGGTCGACACCAGGAACGGCACCGACGGGACCGCCATCACCTCGAGGGCGTCGATCTCCTCGGAGATCCGCATGGCGCCGAGCTGCGCGGTGAAGCCGCAGCCGACCGTCGCGCTGAGTGCGAGGCCGGCCACCAGGGGCGCCACCTCGCGGGTGTTGACGTAGGCCGATAGGAAGCCGGAGAGCGCCTCGGCGCCGATCTGGCTCAGAGCCGCGTAACCCTGCATGCCGACGACGACGCCGGTGAAGCCGGACATCAGGACCATGACGCCGACCGTGCCGGCGATCACGGCGAGGCCGCCGGAGCCGAAGGCCACCTCGGCGAGGATCCGGAGGACCTCGCGCTGGTAGTGGACCAGCGTCTTCGGAATCCACGCCATCGTGCGGGCGTAGAAGGACATCTGCTCGCCGGCGCCGTCGAGCAGCTTGAGCGGCTTGCCCGCGATCTTCTTGGCCTCGTAGGCCAGGTATTCGGGACGGCTCTTGGCGATCGTCACACCACGGGTCACGACTAACCTACCTTCGGCGGGACGATCTGGATGAAGACCGCCGTGATGATCAGGTTCGCGAAGAACAGCAGCAGGAACGTCACGACCACGGACTGGTTGACCGCGTCACCGACGCCCTTCGGGCCGCCCTTCGGGTTGAGGCCCTTGTAGGCGGCGATCACACCGGCGATGATGCCGAAGATCGCGGCCTTGAACGTCGAGACGTACAGGTCGGGGAGCTGCGCGAGGGCGCCGAACGAGGCCAGATACGCACCGGGCGTTCCGCCCTGCACGATCACGTTGAAGAAGTAGCCGCCGACGATGCCGACGACGGCGACCAGGCCGTTGAGCAGCATGGCGACCAGCACCATGGCGAGCACGCGGGGCACGACGAGGCGCTGCACCGGGTTGATGCCCAGCACCTCCATCGCGTCGATCTCCTCGCGGATGGTGCGCGAGCCCAGGTCGGCGGCGACCGCCGATCCGGCCGCGCCGGCCACCAGCAGCGAGGTCACCAACGGAGAACCCTGCTGGACGACGACGAGCACGCTCGCCGCGCCTGTGAACGACTCAGCGCCGAGCTGCTTGATCAGCGAACCGGTCTGCATCGAGACGATCGCGCCGAACGGGATCGCGATGAGCGCGGTCGGCAGGATCGTGACGCTGGCGATGAACCAGGCTTGCTGGATGAATTCGCGCCATTGGAACGGGCGTACGAACAGCTGGCGTGCGACGTCGACGAAGAGTTGAACGATGTTGCCGGTCTGGGTGAGAGCCCCGTCGCCGGCCTTCTGAATCTTCGCGACGCCACGCTGAGTGGCACTGGTCATTCTCGGGTGCTCCCCTGCCCGTCGCGAACGACGGTGATCTCTTCGGTGTCCTCACCCACGGTGCGGATCGTCTCGGTGACGCCCTCGGCGCCGTCGTCGAGGGTGATCGTCTGGGTGGGCGATTCGATGACCTCGGTGACGCCGCCGGCCGAGGTGATGACCTCGGTGGCACCGTCGTAGCGCTGCGCGACCCCGGTCGGGTACTCGAACTGGTGGTTCGACATCGCGACGAGCGTGGCGGAGGTGTCCGGGCTCTCCGCCGCGCGGCGGTCCTCCTCGGCGATCGAGGCGCGGATCGCGGCCTGCGCGTTCGGCGGGAGGTCGTTGATGATGTTGAGGACGTTCTGCCGGTGGCGGATCGCCGCCTGCCGGACCGGCATGCCCGGGTTCGGCTGGACCTGCGGGATGATCTCGCTGAAGTCGTCCTTGGTGCCACCGCCGGAGATACCGGCGGCCTGCATGGCGGCCTCCTGCGCGGCGACGGCCTCGTCCTTCTCCTCGGACATGCCGATGGGGCCGAAACGATCGCCCGACAGGAACTGCTTGACGACGGGCTGCTCGGAGGTCAGCAGCACTTCGCGCGGGCCGAACATGACCAGTTCCTTGCGGAAGAGCATGCCGATGTTGTCCGGGATGGTGCGGGCGATGTTGATGTTGTGCGTCACGATCAGGATCGTGGCGTCGATCTCGGCGTTGATGTCGATCAGCAGCTGCGAGATGTACGCGGTACGGACCGGGTCCAGACCGGAGTCCGGCTCGTCGCAGAGGATGATCTCGGGGTCGAGCACCAGGGCGCGGGCCAGGCCGGCGCGCTTGCGCATACCGCCGGAGATCTCGCCGGGGAGCTTGTCCTCGGCGCCGGCCAGACCGACCAGCTCCACCTTGTCCATGACGATGCGGCGGATCTCGTCTTCCTTCTTCTTCGTGTGCTCACGAAGCGGGAAGGCGATGTTGTCGTAGAGGCTCATCGAGCCGAAGAGCGCACCGTCCTGAAAGAGGACGCCGAAGAGCTTACGGATCTCATAGAGTTCCTTGGCCGAGCACTGGGTGATGTCGGTGCCGTCGATGATCACCGAGCCCTGCTCCGGATGGAGCAGACCGATCAGTGTCTTCAGGAACACCGACTTACCGGTGCCCGACGGGCCGAGAAGCGCGTTCACCTCGCCTGCCGGCAGGGTGAGCGTCACGTCGCGCCAGATGTTCTGTGAGCCGAAAGACTTGGTCAAGCCCTCGACTGCAACCTCAACTCCCACTGCGTCCCTCCAGACGTATTCTTCCGCACCGAGACGTCGTCGCGCCGGTCCCGACCACTTCGCGGAGGAACCCCCCACGCGGTGCCGCCAATTGTGGCTGGGGTCACCCTAACCCACCGCACCATCTGCAAACACCTCGACCTCGATGGATGCGAAGTCGTAGTCGTCCTGCGAACTTACCTATTGGTAACTTCCCGGTTCGCTGAGAATACCCAAAGAACACGGCCGCCACAAAGTGAGATCCGGGTCCACATCGACGGCCCACCGTGACGTACCGCACAGTGCCATCGGGCCATACCCGGGCAGGGACTTTAGTCCCGGCCGGTGAGCCGGTGCGATGAACGCCGATCGACGCTGGTCGCCGGTACCGCGTCGGGTAGTGACCGAGCGATCACTCGGGGAAATCCCAGGTGAACACCCGTTCCCGCGGGCCTCGAATCGGCCCGGCACGACCCGGAGAAGAAAGTGCGGGCGACACCCGGAATAGCCCGGCCGCGCCGACAGAATCGGGGCCGTCCGCGGCGCACGAACTCCAGAACGGAGTTTCGACACCGACTCGGCTAGCGTCTCGCCGGGCTCAACGGGCGGTGTGGGAACCACCTCGCCGGGT
This sequence comes from Gordonia sp. PP30, assembly GCF_023100845.1. Classification (NCBI taxonomy): domain Bacteria; kingdom Bacillati; phylum Actinomycetota; class Actinomycetes; order Mycobacteriales; family Gordoniaceae; genus Gordonia; species Gordonia sp. PP30. Next base: position 3,866,324 of record NZ_CP095864.1, read on the forward strand.
CCAACGGGCGGTGAGACCCCCCAGCAGCCCGTTGAGCCGGTCGAGCCCGCAAGGGCGAGACCGAGTCGAAACGACCTCACCCATCGAGCCCACAAGAGCTCCGCGCCAGGCGTCACACCCGAACTCCAGAACGGCGTTTCGACACCGACTCGGCTAGCGCCTCGCCGGGCTCAACGAGCTATGTGCCAACCACCTCACCGGGTCAAACGGGCGGTGAGACCCCCAACAACCCGTTGAGCCAGTCGAGCCCGCAAGGGCGAGACCGAGTCGAAACGACCTCACCCATCAAGCCCACAAGAGCTCCGCGCCAGGCGTCACACCCGAACTCCAGAACGGCGTTTCGACACCGACTCGGCTAGCGCCTCGCCGGGCTCAACGAGCTATGTGCCAACCACCTCACCGGGTCCAACGGGCGGTGAGACCCCCAGCAGCCCGTTGAGCCGGTCGAGCCCGCAAGGGCGAGACCGAGTCGAAACGACACCCGTCGCTACGAAAGACGTAGCTGGGCGATCGCCGACTGACCGGACTCGCCTCCGGCCGATACGACGACGAAGACCCGCAGGGAGATCCCTGCGGGTCTTCGATCAGCCTGATTCAGGCGGCTGCTCGCACGAGGCGAGCCCGTCTCACTTGAGCGAGATGGAGGCGCCGGCCTCTTCCAGCTTGGCCTTGGCGGCCTCGGCGTCTTCCTTGCTGACCTTCTCCAGGAGGGCCTTCGGAGCGCTCTCGACGAGGTCCTTGGCTTCCTTCAGGCCCAGGCCCGAGACGACCTCGCGGACGACCTTGATGACCTGGATCTTCTTGTCGCCGGCCGACTCGAGCACGACGTCGAACTCGTCCTGCTCGGCGGCGGCCTCGGCGCCACCGGCGGCCGGAGCACCGGCAGCGGCGACGGCGACCGGAGCGGCAGCGGTGACCTCGAAGACCTCTTCGAACTTCTTCACGAACTCGCTGAGCTCCAGCAGGGTCAGTTCCTTGAACTGCTCGATGAGCTCGTCAGCGGTGAGCTTCGCCATGATGGCGTCCTTCCTCTAATCCCTATGCGGGGGAGGCCTGCGGTGCAGGCCATGTCGGTGGGTACGGCCGACGGTGCCGGCCGCGATCGGGTCCGGGCCTCAGGCGGCTTCGGAGCCCTTCTTCTCCTCGAGGGCCGCGGCGAGACGCGCGACCTGCGAGGCGGGCTGGGTGAACAGCCCTGCGGCCTTTGCCAAGTTGCCCTTCATGGCACCGGCGAGCTTGGCCAGGAGGACCTCACGGGTCTCCAGGTCGGCGATGGCCTCAACCTCGGCGATGGACAGCACACGGCCGTCCATGTAACCGCCCTTGATGACCAGGGCCTTGTTGTCCTTGGCGAACGTCTTGATCGCCTTGGCGGCCACGACCGGCTCACCTTCGATGAAGGCGATCGCGGTCGGACCCACGAACAGCTCGTCGAGCCCCTCAACGCCTGCTTCGGCAGCAGCACGCTTGACGAGGGTGTTCTTGGCGACGGAGTACGTCGCGCCTTCGCCGAGCGAGCGACGGAGTGCCGAGATCTGCGGAACGGACAGCCCACGGTATTCCGTGATGACCGCCGCATTGGCACCCTCGAACAGCCCGGTGATCTCTGCGACCGCATCGATCTTTTCCTGGTTAGCCATACTTCGCCTCCTCTCGTGTCTTCTCTGACACCCTGTGGGTGTCGCGACCCAGTACCCGTCGCCCGCGAGGGGTTCACGACGTTCCGGCCGGAGAAACACGAACGCCCCGTGCAGGAAGCACGGGGCGAATGGCCGCGGCGAACCACGGCGAAGTCTCCTCGTTCATCCTGCGTGGGCCGCCGAGATGTTCTCGGGCCTTCGATCGGGATCACTCCCGACGACCGACGGTCTCTGGTTGAACTCGATTCCCTCGGACCCGCACGGGGTCCGCTGAACCGCAGACCAGAGTAGCCGGGCACCCCGGCGAAGTCGAATCGGCCGTCGTCGCCCAGGCGCGACAGGTCACGGCGAGGTCTCCCGATCACACCGGTTCGGTGTGATCGACTGTACGGATCCCGGACACGAGTGGCGATCAGGAACGTCGCCGTGCTTAATTGTTCGTAAGACTTTTCCCGTGGGATGGATCACAGTCCGGTGAATCCCTGGGATCATCGCCGCGTCCGCGGCGGGAAGCGAGGGATCGACACGTGAGCGTGCCACTCGATCTGCACGGCCTGGAGCGGGCGCACCGCGCCTCCGAACCGGGCGGTTATCGCGATGCCGACGGCGGCCACCGGGCCGCGGCCTGGCACGAGGCCGTCTACGGGCGCAAGCCGTACCCGCGCGTGCACATCAGCCGCAATGTCACCGTCACGATGAGCGACGGCGTGCGGCTGCGCGCGACCGTGGTCCGCCCGGCCAACCGCGTCGGCCAGCCGAGCAAGGCGCCGTTCCCGGCGATCCTCAACGTCAATCCGTACAACCGCACGCTGATCGACGGCTTCGACCATCTGCTGCACGCCCCGGTCATCGGCCGCACCGTGCAGACGGCCGCGCGCACCATGACGCGCGGTCCGGGCCCGCTGACCGGCGCCGCCCGGCTCACCCGCACCTTCGGTGTGGGCCTGTTCGACGTCTTCGGCATCAACCGGAATCTGGTGCAGTCCGGCTACGTGCAGGTGCTGGTCGACGTCCGCGGCACCGGGGCATCGCACGGCAAGTGGGGCATCCTCAGCCGCCGCGAGCAGCAGGACTCGGTGGAGATCATCGAGTGGATGACACGCCAGTCGTGGTGCGACGGCTCGGTCGGCATGGCCGGCTGGAGCTATTCGGCGATCAACTCCCTGCAGGCCGCGGCCCTGCGGCCGGAGGCGCTCAAGGCCGTGTTCGCGGTGGAGGGCAGCGAGGACGTCGTCCGCGACATCTACATCACCGGCGGCATGCCGTCCGCGTTCATCCCGATGTGGCTGGCGCTGGTGAACCTGGCCAAGTGGGTGCCCAATCCGGCCACCCTTCTCGGCGACCTGTTCACCGGCGACGAGTACCGCTGGCTGCGCGACCGCCTCAAGAGCCCGGCCACCGAGATGCCGTCGCTGTTCTGGGGTTTCCTCACCGCCAACGACCACCGCATCTTCGATCATCCGTACTTCAACGAGCGCTCACCGCGGGTCGAGGACATCACCGCCGCCACCTTCACCGTCGGCGCATGGCACGACCTGTTCGGCCGCAGCGCCACCCGGGTCTACGACCAGTTGCAGATGGAGCCGGGCCGCAAACAGTCGCTCATCGCCGACGGGTACCACCTCGATCCCGGCTGCGACCACGGCCGCGAGCACCGTCCGCCGCAGCTCGACGTCCTCGAACGCGCCTGGTTCGACCGCTGGCTCAAGGGGATCCGCAACGGCATCGAGGAGTACGGGCCGGTGACCATGGAGCAGCAGGGTGGCGGCTGGTCGTGCGGGCCGTCGTTCCCGCGGCCCGGGGTGCGACCCCAGCGCCTCTTCCTCACCGAGGACCCCTCGGAGACCGCGCCGCATACCCGGCACGACGGCTCGCTGAGCGTGGTGCCCGCGCACCGGCGCCGGTCGCTGCGCATCAGCCCCGACCTGCGCGGCGTCGTCTCGCGGGATGCCTCACAGGTGTTCGCCGGCCTGCCGATCGCGCTGGGCAAGCACTTCTCCAGCGATGCGTCGTACCAGGAGAAGGGCGCGCTGAGCTTCACCAGCGAGCCGGTCACGCAGGCCACCCAGATCTCCGGCCAGATGAACCTGCGGCTCAACGTCTCCACCACGGCCCACGAGGGGATCTGGGCGGTCACCGTGAACGACGTCGCCCCGGACGGCACCTCGACGGTGCTGACCAACGGCGCGCTGACCGCGTCGAACCGGGCGCTGGACACCACCCGGTCGACGTACGCCGAGGGCGGCACTCTGGTCGACGCGGTGCACTTCCTCTCCCGGGAACGGCGCCTGCCGGTCCCGGCGGACGAGCCGGTGCGCATCGACGTCGATCTGGTGCCGACCGACGCGGTACTGGCGCCGGGCCACCGGTTGCGGGTCGACGTCTACGCCGCGAGCCTGCCCCGGTACCTGACCATCGTGCCCGACCTGATCAAGGCGCGCGGCCGCCGCCAGCAGCTGGTTCTCGATCCGAACAAGCCGAGCTACCTGACGTTCCTGGCCGACGGCGAGCTCGGCACCGACCCGGTCCCCACCCGGTCGCAGCTGCACCCGATGGCACCGCTGGCCGTCGTCGAGTAGCCCGCCCAGCCGGCTGAGCCCGTCGAGCCCCGCAGGGGCGAGACGGTGTCGAAGCCACGCCCCCGACCGGCGGATCAGTCCGGGTTCCGGGCCGCCCAGCACTTCTCGGCGAAGCGCGCCATCCGCACGATCGCCAGGCGGGACTCGGGCAGCAGATCGATGAAGGCCTGGAACACGTGGACGGCACCGCGGAAGATCTCCAGCCGGACCGGCACGCCGGCGCGGGCCAGCGCCGCCGCGAAGTCCTCGGCGTCCACCCGCAGCATCTCGTGCGAGCCGACCTGGATCAGCGTGGGCGGCAGATCGCTCAGGTCGCCGTCGAGCGGCGCGACGGTGTCACCGGCCGGTTCGCTCTCCCGGATCATCCGGTCGAACTCGCTGAACGCCCGGTGCGGGAACAGCGGATCGGCGGTGCGATAGGCGCCCTCGCGGCGGCGCGACGGCGTCGGGTCGATCAGCGGGTTCTCCAGGATCAGCCCGGCGGGCAGCTCCTCCCCCGCGTCGCGGAGCCGGACCGCGGTCATCGCGGTCAGGAATCCGCCGGCCGAGTCACCCGCGATCACGATCTGGCCGGGGGTGTAGCCGCGGCCGAGGAGCCAGCGGTAACCGTCCAGACAGTCCTCGATGGAGACCGACGGCGGATGCTCGGGCAGCTTGCGGTAGCCCACGGCCAGCACCTGGGCGTGCGATTTAGCGGCGATCGATCCGGCCAGCCTGCGGTGCGACTTGACGCCGCCGACCACGAAGGCGCCGCCGTGCAGATACAGGATCGCCCGGTCCGGTCGTGCGCCGACCGGAATCTGCAGCTCAGCACCACAGTTCGGGAGCTGCACCGGCTCGCGGAAGTTGCTCGGCAGCGGCGGAACCACCTTGCCCGCGACGTTGTCGAACAGGTCGTACGGCCAGTCGACCCCGGGGCGGCGCGACCAGGCGGCGATCACCGGGTACGCGCCGACGCGCAGCCCGACCCAGGCCATCCGGCTCCGGACGCTGCGCTGCGAGTACTCGACCCGCTCCACCTTCACGACGTTCGATTCGGTCATGTACGCAGTTTGACACAGGGACATTTCAGAGCAGCCCGGCGTCCCCCAGAATCACCCGGTACACCAGCCCGGTCTCCGGCCCCAGGACCAGGCCCGCGAGTTCGGTGAGGGTGCCGGTGAACCCGAGCCCGTGCGCGGGAACGCCGTCATCGTCGAGGTGGTGGGCGAGCTCGTGCAGGACGGCGAGTTCGCGCATCGCCCACCGGTCCGGGTGCCCGGCGGGAAGGGCGATGGTCGCGTCGTCGCGAGAATAGTGGGCGGCCGCCGCCGACCGGCGGTCCCGCACGCGGACCGGCCGGGCCGCCCGTGCGAAGCGTTCCCGGACGGCGGGCAGCGCCAGCACCTCGTCGACGTAGCGCTGGACCGACTCGACGGACCCGAAGTGCGCCTCCCCGGGCAGGGTGAGGGTGGTGCCGGCCAGTTCGACGGTGTGCGCGCCACCGCCCGGCCGTTCCATCAGCCGGAAGATCAGGCGCTCCGCGTCGTAGCACCGGGCGCGGCGCGCATCCCGCGTCATCCCTCCAGAGCCCCGCGGGGCGCGCCGAACTCCCGGTCGGCACCGATCTTCGCGCGGCGGCCGGCGCGGTCACCGGCCTGTCGTGCGGCCGACGAATAGCCGGCCGACGCACGGCTCGGCCGCCAGGTGCCACGCGCCGTCGACTCCCGCCGGTGGAATTCGGACACTTCCAGTTCCTTGTGACGCAGCGCCAGCGCGGTCGACGACGGCCCACCGGACCCGTTCTCCACCTCGACGGCGCTGCGCCGCTGGTCGTCGCGGGCCTGTGCGAGTCGTGCGCCGATGCGTTCGGCGAAGGCCGACTGGAAATTCAGACGCGCGGTGATCGGAGACAGCGCCTTCTCCTCGACCACGCGCTGCCGCCACGGGCCGCGGTCGCGCGTCACCACTCGGCGCGCGGTCTGATTCTTGTAGGCCCCGGATTTCAGGTACGCGTCGCTGGCCGCGACCATCTGCACCACGAGCGACGCGTACAGCGCCTCCGTCGCATCGATGTCACCGGCGAAGCCGTATGCGATCACGTAGGTCGAGTTGGCGGCGACATCGCAGGTCAGGTCGTTGGCGCGGCCGATCTGCACGAAGAGTTGCACGTAGGTCCGGAGGCCGCGCTTACCGGCGGTCCCGATGGCGATCTGCCGGGTGATCGGCGCCGACCGCTTCTTGAGTGCCGGGTCGTGGTCGCGCGCCACCGCCAGGTCGATCGACGATGCGGTCGCGAGTCGCTGGGCGGCGGCCATGAACGCCTCCGCCTCGTGCTCGTTGTCGGTGCCCTCGGCCTGCCGCAGCAGTCCGGCGATTCGGGTGAGGAGCTTGTCGTCGCGCATGATCCCAGGGTATCGGCGGTCGCCGGCCCGCTCGATGCCCCGTCCACAGGGCCGGACGGGTCCGACGGTTGTCCACAGCACCGGCGCCCGCCGTCTTGACAGCGGCGGCACGACCGGCGCCGTCAGAGACCGAACTTGGCCTGCATCTCCCGCAGCGTCTCGGCGGAGGCGCGCAGCCCGGCGATCTCGTCGGCGGACATCGCGATCGGGAGACGTTCCCCGGCGCCCCGCGCATCGACCCGGGTCGGCAGCGAGAGACACACGTCGGAGATGCCGTGAAGGTCGTCCTCGATCAGCGAGGAGACCGGCAGGATGCGGTGCTCGTCGTTGATGATCGCCTCGGTGATGCGCGCCGACGCGAGCCCGATCGCGTAGTTGGTGGCCCCCTTGCCCTGGATGATCCGGTACGCCGAGCCGACCACCTCGGAGTGGATCCGTTCACGCGCCCGCGCGTCGAGCAGGTCGAAACCCTCGATCGGCTCCCAGTCGAGGAGCGGGACGCCGCCGATGCTGGCCGAGGACCAGAGCGGGATCTCCGAGTCGCCGTGCTCACCGGCTATGTAGGCGTGGACGTTCTGCACCGCGACGCCGCAGTGCTCGGACACCAGGAACCGCAGACGGGAGGAGTCGAGCACGGTGCCCGATCCGAACAGCTGGTTGCGGGGCAGACCGGTGAACTTCAGAGCGGCGTACGTGATGACGTCCACGGGATTGGTGACCATCACGAAACAGGCGTCCGGGGCGGCCTCGACGATCGGCGGCAGCGCCCGCTTAGTCAGTTCGATGGTGGCCTCGGCCAGTTCGAGCCGGGTCTGGCCGGGCTTCTGCTTGGCGCCCGCGGTGAAGATGACCACGTCCGAGTCCGCGCAGATCGACGGATCCGCCCCGCCGATCACCGCCGCCCGAGGCAGGAATTCGAGGCCGTGCGAGAGGTCGAGCACCTCGGCCGCGACCTTCTCGGCGTTGACGTCCATCAGCGCGACGGTCCGCGCGACCCCGCGGATCAGCGCAGCGTAGGCGATGGCGGTACCGACTGCGCCGGCGCCGATGATGCTGATCTTGCTCCCCGTGGGTTCCATGGCCACGACGCTAGCGCGCTCGACCCGCCCGCGCCCGGTATACGACCGTCCGCGGGCGGTCGTTCACCGAGCCGCCATCAGAGCACCGCGAGGAGCGCGATGTAGGTGAGCGTGCCCAGCCCGACGCTGAGAAGGGTGCGTCGTCCGGCACCGAGATGGACGCCGACGGTCACTGCGAGGGCGAGTACCGCGGGCGCCACGCGGCCGTCGTCGTCGATCGAGGAGGAGAACGTGGTGGCCGCGAGGATCGCCAGGATGCCGGCCGGCATCCATGCGGCCAGGGTGAGGACGAACCGGGACTGTCGGAGTCGCCCGAGGACCGCGAAGGGCAGCGCGCGCAGCGCGAAGGTGATCGCGAAGACCGTCGCGAGCACCGCGATCAGATAGCCGGTCTCAGGCATCGGACGGCCCCCTCCGCGACAGGGCGTACCGGACGACGAGCAACCCGACGAACACCAGCAGTGCCGTGAACAGCACCGCGCCCGGCGTCGCGACGACGGCCACCGCGAAAGCGGCACCCGCCAGCACCAGCGAGGGCACCTGTCCGCGGGTGCGGCAGGCGTCGAGCGTCAGCGTGACGAACAGTGCGCACAGCGCGAAGCCGAGACCGTCGATCGGTCCGGGCAGCAGATTCCCGATCAGGACACCGGCGAGCCCGCCGCCGACCCAGTACGACTGGAACGCGACCTGGGTCGCCAGCAGCCGCGGCGACGTCCACGTCCCCGGCGCCGCCGCGGTGATCGCGTACGCCTCATCGGTCATCGCGTACATGGAGTAGAGCCGTCGCAGCCGACCGCGCACCACCCGCAGCGGGAACGAGAAGGCGTAGAAGACGTGCCGGAAGTTCACCAGCAGGGTGGTCAGCGCGATGGTGGCGATCGGCGCCAGGGCCGCGATCATGCCGACGAGCAGCAGTTCGAGCGAGCCGGCGTACGCCGCGATAGACAGCGCGGGCGCCACCCACCAGGACAGTCCGTGCTGCACCACGAGCAGTCCGAAGGCGACACCCAGCGGGAACATGCCCAGACCCGCGGGCAGCGACAGCCGAAGCCCGGTGAGAATCTCCGAGCGCACGGCCGCGTCACCGCGTTCCGGGACAGGCGAGGTGGTCACCCGTCGAGACTCGCACGTCTCGCCGCTCACACCGAATGCAGGGCGGCGATCTCTCCGCGGAGGATGTCCAGGGCCCAGTCGGCGTCCCCGCCGTCCGGGTCGGCGAGCAGGTGGAGAGCGAGGCCGTCGACCAGTGCGTGGAGGCGCCGGCCGGCCGCCACGGCATCGACCTCGTCCTGCGCCACGCCGCGCGCGTCGGCCTCCAGGCTCGACGCGATCGCGGTGCAGAAATCGGCGAGTTCCCGCGTCGCCCGGTCGCGCACCGGGATCAGCTCGGGCACCGCGGGGGCCTCCGCGATGAGCGCCAGATTCACCTCGAGTTCGGCCCGCGGATCCGGGGAGAGCGGCAGGAGTTCGGAGAGGATCGCCAGGTAGTCGTGCTCGAGGTCACCGGTGCGCACCACCGCGTCGATCCGCTCGCGCGCACGCCGGAGCATCAGCTCCGCGGAGAAGACGACCAGTTCGCTGCGGGTCGGGAAGACGTGCCGCAGCGACCCGACAGCGACACCGGCCTGCGCGGCCACCGTCCGCACCGAGAGCGCCCCGATGCCCCGTTCGCGCACCACCGACCACACGGCAGCCGCGAGTTCCTCGCGCCGGCGATCGAGGTCGATCCGTCTTGGCATGAAGACAAGTTAGCACGGTCGTGCTAGTTTCCTATTTAGCACGACCGTACTATCAAAGGAGTCCTCATGGTCGGCCTGATCCTCGGCTGCGAGATCACCTTCTGGATGGTGATAGTCGCCGGACTGAGCACCCGCTATCTCCTCCGGAAACGGCGCCTCGGCCTCGCCCTGCTGGCGCTGACACCGGTGGTCGACCTGGTGCTGCTGATCGCGGCCGGCCTCGACCTGCATCGGGGCGCCCCCGCCGAATTCAGCCACGGCCTCGCCGCCGTGTACCTCGGGTTCTCGGTGGCGTACGGCCACCGGATGATCCAGTGGGCCGACGTCCGGTTCGCATATCGCTTCGACAGCGGTCCCCCACCGGTCAAGCTCTACGGCACCGCCTACGCGACGGCGTGCTGGAAGGACGTCGGCCGCACCGCGATCGCCGCCGCCCTCGGCTCCGGCATCCTGTGGCTGCTCACCGTCGTGGCCACCGGACCGACACAGGCCCTGGAGTCCACGTACCGCATATTCGGGATCGTGCTGGTCATCGACACCCTGTGGGCGGCGAGGGACGCGTCCGGCCGCGCGCTGAGCGTCGCGGGCCGTCGGCCACGGCAGACCACGCCGACGATCTGCCCTCGGGAGCCGCCGGGGGCGACCGCCAGACAGACGACGAGGGGCACCACCTCGCGGTGGCGCCCCTCGTCGTCTCTCCCGGCCCGTCAACGGGGCTCAGGGAGCGGTGAAAATCAGCCCTGCTCAGCGTCCGTGAAGTTGCGCGACACGGACGGGTCGACCGGGATGCCCGGGCCCGTGTTGGTCGAGACCGTGATCTTCTTCAGGTAGCGGCCCTTGGCGGCCGACGGCTTGGCGCGCATGATCTCGTCGTACGCGGCGCCGTAGTTCTCGGCCAGCTGCTCCGGCGAGAACGAGGCCTTGCCGATCACGAAGTGCAGGTTCGCGGCCTTGTCGACGCGGAAGTTGATCTTGCCGCCCTTGATGTCGTTGACGGCCTTGGTGACGTCGACGGTCACGGTGCCGGTCTTCGGGTTCGGCATCAGGCCGCGCGGGCCGAGGACACGCGCGATACGGCCGACCTTGGCCATCTGGTCCGGGGTGGCGATCGCGGCGTCGAAATCGAGCCAGCCGCCCTGGATCTTCTCGATCAGATCCTCGGCGCCGACCTCGTCGGCACCCGCGGCGAGGGCCTCATTGGCCTTGTCGCCGGCGGCGAAGACGATGACCTTGGCGGTCTTACCGGTGCCGTTCGGCAGGTTGACGGTGCCGCGGACCATCTGATCGGCCTTGCGGGGATCGACGCCCAGGCGGACGGCGACCTCGACGGTCGAATCGGTGTTCTTCGAGGAGGTCTCCTTCGCGAGGGTCACAGCCTCCAGCGGGCTGTACAGCGCGTCGCGATCGATCTTCTCGGCGGCGGCCTGGTAGGCCTTGCTCTTCTTGCTCATGTGCTCTGTTCCTTCTTCTCGGCCGTGCCGGCCGGGAGTGAGTGGTTAGTGGGCCGAGCGCGGCCCTCCCACGGGTGATTTCGCCCTTCGCCCTTCGCCCTTCGACAAGCTCAGGGAGCGAAAGGGCAGGGAGCGACGACAGGTCAGCCCTCGACGGTGATACCCATCGAGCGGGCGGTACCGGCGATGATCCGGGCTCCGGCCTCGACGTCGTTGGCGTTGAGGTCCTCGGCCTTGGTCTTCGCGATCTCGCGAAGCTGGTCCATGGTGACCTTGCCGACCTTGTTGGTGTGCGGCTCGCCCGAACCCTTCTGCAGACCCGCGGCCTTGAGCAGCAGCTTGGCAGCCGGGGGCGTCTTCAGCTTGAAGTCGAACGAGCGGTCTTCGTACACGAAGATCTCGACCGGGATCACGTTGCCGCGCTGGCTCTCGGTCGCGGCGTTGTACGCCTTGCAGAACTCCATGATGTTCACGCCGTGCTGACCGAGCGCCGGACCCACGGGCGGGGCGGGGTTGGCCGCACCGGCCTGGATCTGGAGCTTGATGATCCCGGCGATCTTCTTCTTCTTGGGAGGCATCTCTCTTTGTCCTTTTTCTTCACACTCCGCGCACGCTGGATACGCGGAAGTCTCTTAGTGGGCGGCGGTGGCCGGAACGGCTACAGCTTCTCCACCTGGTTGAAGCCCAGCTCGACCGGGGTCTCGCGACCGAAGATCGAGACGAGGACCTTGACCTTGCGCTGCTCGGTGTTGATCTCGCTGATCGACGCCGGCAGGGTCGCGAACGGACCGTCCATGACGGTGACCGACTCGCCGATCTCGAAGTCGACCTCGACCAGGTTCGACGCGGCGGCCGCGGCGGCCTCGACACTCCCGCCGACGGCGGCGGCCGCGGCGGCCTTCTCGGCCTTGCGGACCTCGGAGCGCGGCACCAGGAACTGGAGCACCTCCTTGATCGACAGCGCCGACGGCACGTTCGGGGTCACCCCGACGAAGCCGGTAACGCCGGGCGTGTTGCGCACCGCGCCCCACGACTCGTCGTTCAGGTCCATGCGCACCAGGATGTAGCCGGGCAGCACCTTGCGGTTGACCTTCTTGGGCTGACCGTTCTTGATCTCGGTGACCTCTTCGGCAGGCACGACGACCTCGAAGATGTAGTCGCCCACGTCCAGGTTCTGGACACGGGTCTCGAGGTTGGCCTTCACCTTGTTCTCGTAGCCGGCGTACGAGTGGATCACGTACCAGTCGCCGGGCTGACGACGCAGCTCACGCTTCTTGGCCTCGATCGGGTCTTCCTCGACCTCGGGCTCAGCCGCCGGGGCGGCCTCCTCGGCCGGGGTCTCCTCGGCCTCGGGAGCGTCGACGTCGACCGGCGCCGCGTCCGCCACGACGTCGTCGGCCTGGGCGGCCTCGACCGTCGCGTCAACCGTCTCCGGCGATTCGATCTCGTTCTCCGGGGTGCTCATGCGCGCCCACGCTCCTTCATTGCCACTGTTCTTACCTTGTTCCCGCGGGGCTCACGCCCACCGGCGCCGGTCAACCGAAGACCAGCAGCGCCAGCTTCGCGAAGCCGATGTCCAGGCCCGAGATGACCGCGGTCACCAGCGCCACGAAGATCAGCACGGCGATCGCGTACACGACCATCTCGCGCCGCGTGGGCCAGATGACCTTCTTCAGCTCGGCGACGACCTGCCGCAGGAAGATCCAGATCCGCACGAACGGGTTCCGGCCGCCATCGGCGTCACCCTCTTCGGCGGCGACGTCGACCACGCCCACCTTGCCCGGCAGCGTGTCGCCACCGGCGGTCCGGCGCTCCCGCGCGCGGCGCTTGCCGCGCGGCCGCATCTCGTCGGCCTCGATCACATCGACGTCGATACCGGTGGTGTCGACGTCGCCGCCGGTCGTCGGCTCCGCGTCGTTCTCCGGAGCCTTGCGATCGCGCTTGGCCACGTACTCACCGATCCCTTCGTCTACCTCCGCCCCAGGCGGGGGTCCGCGTGGTCTATGCGGATGTCGGGTTGCAGGGGCGACAGGACTTGAACCTGCAACCTGCGGTTTTGGAGACCGCTGCTCTGCCAGTTGAGCTACGCCCCTTGGCACCGGTCCGGAGACCGGCACTGTCTCGAGCCTAACAACACCAACGCGCCACCCTATGGGCAGCGCGCAAGCCTAGGTAAACCCTCGACTCGATTAGTGTAGAGCACTCCCGGCGCGCAGGCCAAAACGGCCGGGAGGCTCCGCGGTCGTCGCCTTGTGTCGCGTGTCGAAAATTGTTGAATGGTTGCCGTGCGTCAGATGGGCGGCTGGCAAGGCGGGGGAGGGAGGGATACCGGTAGGTATCCTGACCGACGACAACGCCGCCAGGCGTTCATCTGGCCGCGGCATACCGTCAATGAATTTTCGACACGCGACACTAATTGAACTGCACGACGACGGTGGCTCGCCCGAAGATCTTGCGGTCGCCCTGCTTGGCGGTCAGCGCGATGGTGCCGCGGCGCGTCTCCGGGTCCAGGGCACGGACCTTGCCGGTGAACTCGACCGTCGCACTGTGGTCCTCGGGAACGTAGACCGGGCTGGTGAACCGCACGTTGTACTCGCAGAACGCGGCCGGATCGCCGACGAACTCGGACACGTAGGTGGCACCGAGACCCATGGTCTGCATGCCGTGCGCGACGACGTCGTCCATACCGCCGGACGCCTTGATGACGTGGTCGGAGAAGTGGATCGGATTCGGGTCGCCGGCCACCCCGGCATAGTTGACGAGGTTGCCGCGGGTCAGCAGGAAGGTCTTGGCCGGCAGTTCCTGTCCGACGGTGAGCGTGTCGAAGTCGATCGCGGCGTACGCGGCCGGGCGGTCCGCCGGATCGGCCGTTTCGTAGAGGCCGCCCTCGCGGTCGACGGTCTTGCCGGGGTCACCCGCGGCGTCGACCTTCATCATCACGTGCTCGATCGACTCCTCCAGTTCCTCGGGCACCTTGAGGCCGGGGCGGGCGGCGATCGACGTGTACGTCGTCATGATCGGCTCGTCGTGCTGATCGCAGATGATGTTCTTGGTGACCATGAGGTCGATGACCTCCGGGCTGGTGATGTGCCGGAACGAGTCCAGCGACACGTCGCAGATCAGCCGGTCGCCGACCTTCATCGGGCGGTGGTAGACGAGGCGCTGATCGGTCTGCATGATCTGCCACAGGTCGTAACCGGTCACGACCTCCTCGAAGAGCTTCCGCTGGGCGATGATGCCCATCACCGAGACGAAGGTCGGATGAGCCACGAGCGTGTCGTGCCCGTACTCGGCGGCGCCGGCTTCGCTCCAATGCGTGGGATGCGCGTCTTGCACGGCGAGCGCGTGCTTGCGGACCTCTTCGCGGCCGACCTCGTAGTAGTCGTCGACGGTGTAGTGGTAGCCCACCACCGAGGCCGTGTGCTCGGCGATCTCGTCGGGTGTCAGCTCACCCGATCCCAGCGCGTCCAGTGAGCTCTTGATCTGCTCGTCGTTCAGCTCGGTCATCATCTCTCCTCACGCTCGACGCCGGGCGGGAGCGGGCTGTGCTCACGCCCCGGCTGGTGGCAACGAAGCCTGCCAGATTCTGCTACCGGGACGACGCCGGAAACAAATCAGCGGGCCGTCTCCGGATGGGAGACGGCCCGCTGATCGTGGTTCATCGGTCGCCCGAAGGCGCCGTTCACCAGGGAGAACGCGTCAGCGCGATTCCTTGTGCGCCTGGTGCGTACCGCAATTCGGGCAGAACTTCTTCAGCTCGAGGCGATCAGGATCGTTGCGACGATTCTTCTTGGTGATGTAGTTGCGGTGCTTGCACACCTCGCAGGCCAGGGTGATCTTCGGCCGCACGTCGGTTGAGGAAGCCATGTCCTTGCCTTCTTTCGCGTCTTACTCTGTCTACGGCCGCTGCTCACGTCGGCCCGATCAAGGGCGGACTCGCGGGAGCTGCCGCATTGTGTAGCGGTGCGGGGACTCGATCCCCGGACCTCACGATTATGAGTCGTGCGCTCTAACCAGCTGAGCTACACCGCCCTGTTCGGTGCCGGTCGTCCTCGCGAACCACCCGCACCAAGCGAGCCCCCTGACGGAATCGAACCGTCGACCTTTTCCTTACCATGGAAACGCTCTGCCGACTGAGCTAAGGGGGCGTATCCCTCCCGCACCGATCGGTGTGGGCGAGAAGCCTTCACGAGATTACACACGCTCTCCCCGGATGACCAAAACCGCTGGTCGTGACCGGTATTCGCATCTGTCTTCGCGTGGTGGCAGATGTAGGATTCGAACCTACGTAGCTTGCGCGACGGATTTACAATCCGCTCCCTTTGGCCGCTCGGGCAATCTGCCGTGTCGCCGGTGAAGGCAACGGGAGACAGAATACAACGAGATCCCGGGGTGCATCCAAACCGGCAGGTCAGGGCCCTCCCATTCGGCGACCGGACCGGCGCCTCGTGCGGAGCGGTGGCGTCGATGGCCTAGGCTGGGCGCATGGCTGATTCTTCGTTTGACGTGGTGAGCAAGATCGACCGCCAGGAGGTCGACAACGCCCTCAACCAGGCGGGCAAGGAACTCTCGCAGCGCTACGACTTCCGCGGCACCAACACCGGGATCGAGTGGTCCGGCGAGGAGAAGATCGTGATCACCTCCGACGCCGAGGAGCGCGCGCTCGCCGGCCTCGAGGTGTTCAAGGAGAAGCTGATCCGCCGGGACATCTCACTCAAGGCGTTCGACGCCGGTGAGCCCGTCGCCTCCGGCAAGACCTTCAAGATCACCGGCGAACTGGTCCAGGGCATCGACTCCGAGCACGCCAAGAAGATCTCGAAGAAGATCCGCGACGAGGGCCCCAAGGGCGTCAAGGCGCAGATCCAGGGCGACGAACTGCGCGTCTCGTCCAAGAAGCGCGACGACCTGCAGGCCGTGATCGCGCTGCTCAAGGGCGAGGACTTCGGGATCGCTCTGCAGTTCGTGAACTATCGATAGGTCGCGGCTGCCCCTGTGTTCGGCGGGCAGGCCGGGAGAATTTTGTCTTGCTTGTCCTCGCCGCCACGACGCTCGCCGCGAGCGAGCACGCCAGACTCCAGACAAGCGGCTGCGGGGGGCGCTGCGACGAAAATTCTCCCGGCCTGCCCTCACGCAAGGGCCAGAGGCCGCTTCGCGGACGCCTGTCGAAGTGACCGGGGTTCGAGACCGCGGCTGCGGAGGGCGCTGCGACGAGATTTCCGCGGCCCACCCTCCCGATCAAGGACCAGAGTCCGCTTCGTGGACGCCCGGCGAAGTGACCCCGCTCCGCACGCTGGTTGAGGTGCGACGAGCCCGCTGGGGCGAGGAGCCTCGAAACCAAGCCTCTAGAGACGAGGGCGCCGATACAGCACAGCCGGCGACGGGCGTGGCAGCGTCCGCTTCGTGGACGCTCAGCGATGTGACCGGGCTTCGAGACTGCGGCTACCGGGGCGCTGCGACGAAAAATTCTCCCGACCGACCCACCTGAGGGCCGGCGGCCGCGTCGCGGACACCTGACGAAGCGACCGCTCCGCACGCTGGTTGAGGTGCGACGAGCCCACAGGGCGAGGAGCCTCGAAACCAAGCCTCTAGAGACGACGGCGCCGATACAACGCCGCCGGCGGTGGGCGTAGCAGCGTCCGCTTCGTGGACGCTCAGCGAAGTGACCGGGCTTCGAGACTACGGCTACCGGGGCGCTGCGACGAAAACTCTCCCGGCCGACCCACCCGGGGGCCAGCGGCCGCGTCGCCGACACCTGACGAAGCGACCGCTCCGCACGCTGGTTGAGGTGCGACGAGCCCGCTAGGGCGAGGAGCCTCGAAACCAAGCCTCTAGAGACGAAGGCATCGATACAGCGCCGCCGGCGGTGGGCGTGGCAGCGTTCAGACGCAAAGGCAGCGCTCGCGAGCGCGCTGCTTCTGTATCAACCCGCTGCTGCGTGCCCGAGAATCGATGAGAGCCGGATCCGGTGACTGCACGCCACCTGACCACCGACGAACAGCACGGGACACGAGAAGGGCGGCTTCGATACCTCGCCTCGCACCGGCGGGCTCGTCGACGGCTCAGCCGGCGGTGAGCGATCTGTCGCGGATCGTGTCGGGGCTGAAACCTGTAGCGGACACACCGACGGATCCGACAGGATCCGCGACATCTGTTGACCGGCGGCACGATCCGCGACAGATCGCGCCGGGCCCGTATGCGGGACGGATCAGAGGATGAGGGCGGACAGGGGGACGGTGACCGGGAAAGGCGCGGCCACCGTGAGGATCGCGTGGTGCCCGTCGTCGGGCAGCGCGTCGAACGTCTCGCGGGTGATCGGCCCCGGCGGCAGACCGAGGATCTCGCTGGTCATAGCGGCCATCTTAAGTTCGCCCCTCCCCCATGACCATCACTCAACGCGCGGCGGTCGGCGCGGACAAGCCCTTACCGGCCGGTTGTGGACAGTCTCGGCGACGTCAGAACTTCTGGCCGCCGTTGCGGGCCATCTCCTGCAGGCGGGCTATGCGGTCGGCCGTCGGCGGGTGGGTGGAGAAGAGCTTGCTCATCTTCTCTCCGGCGCGGAACGGGCTCTCGATCATCATGTGCGACTGCGTGGTGAGCTCGGGGGTCGGCGGCAGGGGCGCCATCGCGATCCCGCCGGAGATCTTGTTGAGCGCGGACGCGAGAGCGAGCGGGTCGCCGCTGAGCTCGGCACCGGAGGCGTCGGCCTGGTACTCCCGCGACCGGGACACCGACATCTGGATCACGGTCGCCGACAGCGGGCCGAGGATCGCGATCAGGATCATCGCGAGCGGGTTGACGCCGCCGTCGCGGTTGCCGCCGCCGAACATGCCGGCGAACATCGCGAAGTTGGCCAGGCCGGAGATCACCGCGGCCATCGCACCGGCGACGGAGCTGATCAGGATGTCGCGGTTGTAGACGTGGCTGAGTTCGTGGCCGATCACCGCGCGCAGCTCGCGCTCGTCGAGCAGTTCCATGATGCCGCTGGTGCAGCAGACCGCCGCGTTCTTCGGGTTGCGGCCGGTCGCGAAGGCGTTCGGCGACTCGGTGGGGCTAATGTACAGCGCGGGCATCGGCTGCTGGGCGCGGGTCGCGAGTTCACGCACCATCGCGTAGAGCTGCGGCGCCTGCACCTCGGTGACCGGCTGCGCGTGCATGGCCTTCAGCGACAGCTTGGCGCTGTTGAAGTACGCGTAGGCGTTGGTGGCGATCGCGATCAGGACCGAGATCACCAGGATCGTCGTGTTCTGGAACGCCGCACCGATGCCGACGATGATCGCCGACATCAGTCCCATCAGGGCCGCGGTCTTCAACCCGTTGAACGAATGCATGTCACCTCTCCGTGGCGTGGTCTCGACTCCGCTCGACCATCTTGCAGCATCAACGACCGGAACCACCCGAAAGGTTCCACGCCGAGGGGAGCCGCGCCAGTCGTCAGCCGACGCGGGCGACGGTGTAGTCGACCAGTGAGGCGAACGCCGCGCGCGCCGGGCACTCCGGCAGCGTCGCCAGTGCGGCGTGCGCGTCGTCGGCCATCTGGGCCAGCCGGGTCTGCGCGCGCGCCATCCCGTCGGAGGCCACCAGCAGGTGCAGGGCCTCGTCGACCTCGGCGTCGTCGGTGAGCGGGCGGGCCTCGCCGGTGGCCGGATCGAGCAGCAGCTCGCGCAACCGCACCATGTCGGGGCCGTCGCCGGCCAGCGCGTAGAGGACCGGGAGGGTGTGCACGCCCTCGCGCAGGTCGGTGCCGGGCGTCTTGCCGCTGTCGCCGGTGACCGAGGCGATGTCGATGATGTCGTCGGAGACCTGGAAGGCCACGCCCACGATGTCGCCGATCTTCGCGAGGGTCTCGACGGTGACCGTGTCGGCGCCGGAGGTCATGGACCCGAATCGGCCGGCCGCGGCGATCAGCGACCCGGTCTTCTCCCAGACCACGCGCAGGTAGTGGTCGACGGCGTCGCCGCCGCGGGCCCCGACGGTCTCCCGCATCTGGCCGGTGACCAGTTCGGCGAAGGTCTCGGCGATGATCCGCACCGAGTCCGGACCGAGGGTCGACACCAGGCGCGAGGCGCGGGCGAACAGGAAGTCGCCGGCCAGGATCGCGATCGAGTTGGTCCACCGGGAGTTCGCGCTCTGCGCACCGCGGCGCAGCGGGGCCTCGTCCATGACGTCGTCGTGGTAGAGCGTGGCCAGGTGGATCATCTCCACGACGGTCGCCGCGGTGATCACGTCCTCCCCCGCGGGATCCGGGCCGAAGTACGACGCCAGGATCGCGAACATCGGGCGGAAACGCTTGCCACCGGCCTTCGCCAGGTGGGTGGCGGCCTCGGTGAGGATCTCGTCGCCGGAGGACAGCTCGGCCAGCAGCAGGTCCTCCACGCGTCCGAGTGCGTCGGCGACATCGGTGGCGAAGGCTTCGTCTCCGAGGTCCAGTCCGGCGAATGTCGACTTCACGTGTGGCATCCCGTCTCTGCGTGGGCCGCGACCTGCGGACCGTCTTGCACCGGCGCTCACGAACACCGTGTTCCGGCGACACCAGAAGCGTAGCGGCAAGTGCGGCTGGACATAATCGACGGGTGACCAGTCCAACAGGCCCCCGGCTCTCCGACGAC
Organism: Gordonia sp. PP30; assembly: GCF_023100845.1. NCBI lineage: Bacteria > Bacillati > Actinomycetota > Actinomycetes > Mycobacteriales > Gordoniaceae > Gordonia > Gordonia sp. PP30. The sequence continues at coordinate 3,885,802 of NZ_CP095864.1, forward strand.
GCCGCGTTCCCGCGCGCGGCCGACGTCCTGGTGGTCGGAGCGGGCCCGGCGGGCGCCGCCGCGGCCGCGCACGCCGCGGCCTCCGGGGCGTCGACGGTACTGCTCGACGCCGCCGAGTTCCCGCGCGACAAGACCTGTGGCGACGGTCTCACGCCGCGAGCGGTGAGCGCCCTGCGCGCGCTCGGCATGACGTCCTACCTGGACGGCCGACCGCGGATCCGGGGACTTGCCCTGCACGGCTGGGGCGCGACGACGCAGGTGCCCTGGCCGGCGTCGCGGTTCGGTCCGTTCGGCAGTGCCGTGGCCAGGACCGAGCTGGACGACGCGATCCGTCGCTTCGCGCTGGAGCGGGGCGCGGTGATGGCCGCAGGCACCAAGGCGGTCGACGTCGTGCGCGACTCCGCCGGCCGCATCGAGTCGGTGACGGTGCGGCGGGGCGGCGAGACGGGATCGATCCGGGCCGGCCAGGTGATCGTCGCCGACGGGGTGCGATCGACGCTCGGGAAGGTGCTGGGACGGCAGTGGCACCGGGACACCGCGTACGGGGTGGCCGGCCGCAGCTACGCCGGCTCCGGCCTCGCCGACTCCGAATGGATGGGCTCGCACCTGGAACTGCGCGACCCGGACGGCGAGCTGCTGCCCGGCTACGGCTGGGTGTTCCCGCTCGGCGACGGCACCGTCAACGTCGGCGTCGGGGCGCTGGCGACCGCCAAACGGCCCGCCGCGCTGCAACTGCGGCCGGTACTCGAGCACTACGCGGCGATGGTGCGCGACGAGTGGCGGCTCACCTCGCCGCCCCGCGACATCGCGTCGGCGCTGCTGCCGATGGGCGGCGCCGTGTCGCAGGTGGCCGGACCGAACTGGATGCTGATCGGCGACGCCGCCGCGTGCGTCAACCCGCTCAACGGCGAGGGCATCGACTACGCGCTGGAGACGGGCCGCATGGCCGTCGAGCTGCTGGCCGAGAGCCGGGATCACACCGCCGCGTGGCCCGCGCTGCTGCGCGCCGAATACGGGACGGCGTTCGCCGCCGCACGACGCGCCGCCGGCCTGCTCACCATGCCGCGCACCGTCCCCGTCCTCGGCCGGCCCGGAATCCGGTCGTCGGCGCTGATGGGAGTGGTCGTGCGCGTGATGGGCAATCTGCTGACCGACGACGACGCCGACCTGGTCGCCCGGGCCTGGCGCTCGGCGGGGCTTGGGCTGCGTCGTTTCGAGTCGCGCCCGCCGTTCAGCTGATCGCGCGGAGTCGGAGCACCACGATGATCGAGCGAAGTCGAGATCACCCGCCATGACAAGAGGACGGTCTCGACTCCGCTCGACCAGCATGAAGCCGACTCGACCGACCGCGAAGCGGCGCTCAGACCGCCGCCGGTTCGGTGCGCGGGGTCTGGCCGGCCGGGGCCGGGGTGGTGTCGATGAAGTCCTTACCGCGGATCAGCGCCGCCGCGAGGACGCCGCCGACCAGGGCGACGACCGCGCTCACGACCAGCAGCAGGTTCATCGAATCCGCCATCGCGGTGTGCGTCGCGTGGGCGAGCAATCCGCGGTCGGCGGGGGCGAGCGCCGCCATCACGTCGCCGATCCTGCCGCTGCGGACCGCGCCGCTCAGTTCGTTCGCGCGACCGGCGAGCGGCGAGCCCGCGAGGGCGTCGGACATGGACGAACTCATCCGCGACGAGAAGATCGACCCGTACACGGCGATACCGACCGCGATGCCGACCTGGCGGAAGGTGTTGTTGGCGCCGGACGCCATGCCCGACTGGTGGATCGGGACCACGCCGACGGCGGTCGACGCGAGCGGCGGGTTCACCAGGCCGCTGCCGATACCTGCGACGATCAGCCCGGGGATCAGGTGCGTCCACGACGAGTCCGCTGACAGGCCGGCCATCAGGATCAGCGAGACGCCGACCAGCAGCAGTCCCGGGCCGATCAGCCAGCGCACCGGGACGTGGCTCGACGCCCGGCCGGCCACGGTTGCGACCACCATCGTGGTGCCGGACATCACCAGCAGCCGCAGACCGGTCTCCATCGCCGAGTAGCCGAGCGAATCCTGCAGGTAGATCACCAGGTAGATGAGCATCGCGAACAGCGAACCGTTCATCGCGAACGCGGCGACGCTGCCGCCCAGGAAGGTGGGTACGCGCAGCAGCGAGAGGTCGAACATGGGCTCGTCGATCATCAGCTCGACGGCGACGAACGCGACCAGCAGCACCGCGGCCACGACGAAGGCGCCGATCACCAGCCCGTCGCCCCACGACTTCTCGCCCGCCTCGGTGAGGCCGTACACCAGCGCCGCGAGCCCGAGGGTGAAGGTGATCATGCCGAGCCAGTCGATCCGGCGGGCGTGCGGGGCGCGCGATTCGTCGACCTTCATCAGGGTCAGGATGATGGCGATCACCCCGATCGGCACGTTGACCATGAAGATCCCGCGCCAGCTGATTCCGGTGGTGATGAGACCGCCGAGGATCGGACCCAGCGCCGTCGCGATACCGGTGACGGCGCCCCAGACGCCGAACGCCATCCCGCGCTCGCGGCCGTGGAACGTGCTGGCGAGCAGCGCGAGGGAGGTCGCGAACAGCATGGCGCCGCCGATGCCCTGAATGCCCCGGCTGACGATCAGCATCACCGGGTCCTGTGCGACGCCGCACAGCAGCGACGCGGCCGTGAACAGCGTCAGACCGGCCAGGAACACCCGGCGGCGGCCGAGCCGGTCGGACAGCGCGCCCGAGGTCAGCAGCAGCGAGGCCAGCGCCAGCGCGTAGATGTCGGCCACCCATTGCAGCTGACTGAACGACGCCCCCAGCTCACGCTGGATGTCCGGAAGCGCCACCGACACGATCGTCACGTCGAGCAGCAGCATGAAGGTCGCGGTGCTGACCGCGATCAGCGTCCACCATTTCTTCGCCACGAGATACCCCTCTTTCACTGTGCGAGATTCCGCGATACAGCTTCCTCCTGGCGAGACTTTCACGCACCTCCGTGCACCAGATCCGTATGATTCCTCCCATGGATTCCGACTTCACACAGGATTCCCCCTTTCCCGACGCGATCGACAGGCGGATCGCTCAGGCGCTGCAGGTGCGGCCGCGGGCGTCGTTCAGCGAACTCGGCGACGTATTGGGTCTCGCCGAACAGACCGTCGCCCGGCGGTACCGGCGACTGCGCCGCGAGGGTCTCCTGCGCGTGACGATGGTCTACGAACCCACGGCGGCGAACTCGACGTCGTGGCAGATCCGCGTGCACTGCCGGCCGGAGGGTGCCGCGTCGATCGCCGAGGCGCTCAGCCGCCGCCAGGACGTGTCGTGGGTGGTGATCCAGAACGCCGGATCCGAGGTCAGCTTCGGTCTGCGGGCCACCGACGACGCCCACGCCGACGAACTCCTCGGGCGGCTGCTGCCGAAGGCCGCACCCGTGCTCGACGTCTCGGCGTACCAGGTGCTGCACGTCTTCGCCGGCGGCTCGACCGGCGACTTCTGGAAGGGCTGGATCGACGAGCCGCTGACGCCGACACAGGTCTGCGCGCTGCGCGACGCCGACGATCTGCCGGTGCCCGACGGCAGCCCGGCCCGACCGCTGACCGCCGCGGACCGCCGGCTGGTCGCCGAACTGGCCCGCGACGGCCGGACGTCGTTCGCGTCGCTCGCCCGCTCCACCGGGATGAGCGTGGGCCGGGTGACCCGGCGATTCGAGGCGCTGCTGCGGTCCGGCGCGGTCTACCTGGACGTCGACATCGCCCCGGCGCTCAGCGGCACCGGAACCGCGGCCACCTTCTGGATGACCGTGCGGCCGGACCGGCTGACCGCCGTCGGCGAGGCCCTCGCCGCGCATCCGGCGGTCCCGTTCAGCGCGGCGATCACCGGATCGGCCAACCTGGTCGCCACCATCATCACGCCGAACCAGGGCGGCATCTACGCCTTCCTGACCCGCACGCTGGGCCCGATCGACGGCATCACCGGATACGAGCTGGTGCCGCACTGGCGGCGGGTGAAGTACGCGTCCGCGCTGACCGTCGGCGACCGCCTGGCCCCGCCCGCACCCCTCCCCTGAGCCCGCAACATGCCCGTTGCGGAAGGTCGTTTCGACTCGGCCGGGCCCTGCGGGCCCGTCCGGCTCAACGGGCTGTGTGCCACCGCCCGTTGAGCGGGCGAGGCGCCAGCCGCCGTCGAAACTCTCCTCGCCGTGAAAGTCGTTTCGACTCGGCCGGGCCCTGCGGGCCCGTCCGGCTCAACGAGCTGTGTGCCGCCCATCGAGTCGATCCGAGCCCCGATAGCCCGTTGAGCCGGTCGAGGCGCTAGCCGAGACCGTGTCGAAACGACACGCTCGACCAGCGACTACGTCGCGATACTGGTGTGGATCGCGGCGATGCCACCGGTGAGGTTCTGCCAGGCGACGTCGTCGAACCCGGCCTCGCGGATCAGTGCGGCGAGGCCGGCCTGGTCGGGCCAGGCACGGATCGACTCGGCGAGATAGACGTAGGCCGCGGGGTTCGACGACACCCGGGTCGCCACCGTGGGCAGCGCCTTCATCAGGTACTCCATGTACACCGTGCGGAAGGCGCGGGCGGTCGGCGTGGAGAACTCGCAGACCGCGAGGCGGCCGCCCGGCTTCAGCACGCGGCGCAGCTCCGACAGCGCGAGCGGCACGTCGTTCACGTTGCGGAGGCCGAAGCTGATCGTGGCGGCGTCGAAGCTGTCGTCGGCGAACGGCAGGTGCAGCGCATCCGCGGCGACCTTCGGCACCGGGCGCTCGGCGCCGGCCCGGAGCATGCCGCGCGAGAAGTCGGCGGCGATCACGACGGCACCGGACGACGCCAGCTCCTCGGATGAGACGGCGGTGCCCGCGGCCAGGTCGAGGACGACGTCGCGGGGCCGTAACGCCAGCGCCTTGCGGGTGGCCTTGCGCCAGCGCCGGTCCTGCGCGAACGACAGCACGGTGTTGGTGAGGTCGTAGCGCTTGGCGACGCCGTCGAACATCTCGGCGACCTCGGACGGGTCCTTCTCCAGGGAGGCGCGGGAGCCGTGATCGGCGCTCGAGGTCATGGTTCCGAGCTTAGGGCATCGCCCTCGCGGACCGATCCGGGCTCTGGCTCGCCTTCCCGGCGACGGCGGATCCGGTTGCTGACCTGTGCGACCAGGACCATCGCGATGATCGCGACACCCCAGCCGGCCACCACGATCGACAGCCCGGGAAGCAGCGCGAGCCGCGCGTCGCGGCCCGCGGGCCGAGCGAGGTGGTCGGGGTCGGTGGCGTCGTAGTCGACCAAGATGCGCTGGCCCGCTTGCAGTTGGGTCGGATAGAGCAGACCCAGATCTGGGTTGCGCAACACCCCGTCCGGGGTGACGAAGTTGACCGCGGCGTGGAGCCGGTCGGTGGAGATCACCTCGGCGACGGCGGTCGCCTTGTTCGCGTTGATCTTGGCGTCGTTCCGGTAGGCGCCCAGCACGATGACGGTGCCGACCAGGGTGGCGATAATCGCGCCCGCGAGCAGGAAGAACTGCACGCGCCGCTGGACCACCGGGTTCACGGGGCCGGCTCCGCGGCGATGCGCTGGTGCAGCCGACGCAGCGGCTCCCGCTGTGTGGCGACCTCCAGGACCTCGATCCCGCCGGGCGGCGCCGGCGCGGCGAGCGCGGCGGGCAGCCGGTCGAGGGTGAGCCGCGTGTGCGGCAGCCCGAAGCCCGCGCAGAGCGCGGCCAGATCGGTGCGGTGCGGGGTGCCGAAGATCCGTTCGTAGGCGCCCGCGTAGTCGTCGCCGGCGAAACGCGGATCACCCTGTTCGAGCACGCCGAAGATGCCGCCGCCGTCGTCGTTGGCGACGACGATCCGCAGCGCCGACGGCCGCGGTTCGGCGGGACCGATCAGCAGCCCGGTGGCGTCGTGGATGAAGGTGAGGTCGCCGAGCAGCGCCACCGTCTGCCCGGCCGGCCCGCCGGGGGCGCGGTCGGCGGCCAGCGCGGCCCCGATCGCGGTCGAGTTGATTCCGTCGATGCCCGCGACCCCGCGGTTGGACAGCACGCGCACGCCCGGGGCGACGGCGCCGGCCAGGGCCAGATCACGGATCGGGTTCGACGGTCCGACCATCAGCTGATCACCCGGCCGGACGGCCGCCGCCACCGCGGCGGCCACGTGCAGCCCGGTGGTCTCCGGGCAGGCCGCGAGCTCCGCGGCGACCAGCGCGCGAACCCGGCCGTCGATCCGCGCGCAGTGATCGAGCCAGCCGGGGTCGGGCCCCGCGGTCGGCACCGCGCGGGTGCCGGTCGCGTACACGTTCCCGGACACGTCGGGCCAGCGCGGGCCGGTGGTGAGCGCGTAGACGCGGACCTGCGGGTCGGCCAGCAGCCGGGACACCGAGCGGTGCAGCGTCGGACGTCCGCAGATGATCGCCTGCCGCGGCGCGACCCGGTTCAGCGCCAGCGGATGCAGGGGTGTGGCGGGTGCGGGCACCGTCGGTTCGGCGACGGTCGGTACCGCCGCGAGTTCCGGGTGGTGGCCGGCGCCGTGCCCGGCCACCACGACCGTCGGCACCGACAGGTCGATCTCGATCGGGATGTCGAGCCGGCCGACCGGCGCCTGCGTCCACGGCAGTCCGCCGGGGCGCCCGGCGTAGCGGCCGCCGTCGGCGTCGTCCAGCGTGGCGGCCGGGTCGTCGCCGGCGTCGGGCACCAGCGGCTCGCGCAACGGGATGTCGAACTGGACCGGACCGGCGTTGCCGGTGCGCGCGCCGCGGGCCGCCGCGAGCACCCGGCCGACGGCCGAGCGCCACTGCGAATTGGTGTCGAGGTCTTCCTCGGCGAGGCCGAGGCTGATCGCCGCGCGGACCTGGGTACCGAAGATGCCGAACTGCTCGATGGTCTGATTGGCCCCCGAGCCGAGCAGCTCGTACGGCCGGTTCGCACTGATCACGACCAGCGGCACGCGGGCGTAGTTGGCCTCGAAGACCGCCGGGCTCATATTGGCGACCGCGGTGCCGGACGTCATCACGATCGGCACCGGCACCCCGGACGAGACCGCCAGACCGAGCGCCAGATAGCCGGCCGAACGCTCATCGATCCGGACGTGCAGCCGCAGCCGCCCCTGCGCGTCGGCGGCGTGCAGGGCGAACGCCAGCGGCGCGTTCCGCGAACCCGGGCAGAGCACCGCCTCTCGCACGCCGCCGCGGATCAGTTCGTCGACGATCACGCGGGCCTGCAGGGTCGACGGATTCATGGCTCCGAGCGTAATGACAGCGATGGCACGACGATCGAGCGGAGTCGAGATCATCCCCCGGCCCGGACACGGCGATACCGTGGGGCATGGGGTTCTACGACGACAAGATCCTGCCGCGGCTGATCGAGAAGACGTGCGGCATGCCGCAGATGAACAAGCTCCGGCGACACGCGTGTGCTCCGCTGCACGGCGACGTGGTCGAGATCGGTTTCGGCTCCGGTTTCAACGTCGGGCAGTACCCGGACGCCGTCACCTCGGTCGTCGGCATCGAACCGTCGGACGTGGGATGGGAACGCGCGCAACGGCGGGTGGCGTCGTCGTCGATCCCGATCAGCCGGGGCGGTCTGGACGGACAGCGGATCCCGTTCCCGGACGACACCTTCGACAGCGCATTGTCGACGTTCACGCTGTGCACCGTGCCCGACATCGCGGCGGCGCTGACCGAACTGCGGCGGGTCGTGAAGCCGGGCGGAACGCTGGCCTTCCTCGAGCACGGGACGGCACCGGACAGCGGGGTACGGCGCGTGCAGCGGATGCTCGATCCGATCGAGCGTCTTGTGGCCGGCGGGTGCGAGCTGACCCGCGACACTGCCGCGCAGGTGCGGGCGGCCGGCTGGCGCATCGAGGAGCTCGAGCAGTTCTACGCGAAGGCCGCACCGAAGCCGTGGGCCGCGTTCAGCCGCGGGTACGCGGTCGATCCCGGGTAGCCGGGACTCAGCCGGCGGACTTCGGGGTCGTCACGACACCGAAACCCACCGGATCGAGAGGCGCCGGCCCGGCCGACGGCGCACTCAGCGGAAGTAGCCGTCGATCGCCCGGAAGGTGTCGGTCATCGACTCGGCCAGCACCGCGTTGTGGTCGCCCGGGTAGGTCCGCGTGGTCACACGCGCACCGCCGTGCTGCAACTGCGCGGTGAGCAGGGCCGTGGTCGGCGGCAGCACGACGGTGTCGGTCAGTCCCTGATTGATGAGGATCGGCCGCGCCCGCTGCCAGCCCTCGACCGGGATGGCGGCATAGTCCCGCAGGGCGTCGCCGATCGGCGGGTCACCCAGAGGGCGGGCGAACAGGGTGCCCGGCGGGACGTTCTGGAGGGCCTGCGTCATCTCGGACACGCATTCGGTGCGGGCCCGCCCCAGCCAGTACCGGCCGCGCGGGGACAGCCGATTCAGCGCGTGCAGCCCCGGACGGGCGTGGTTGAGGCCGTCGAGCAGGTAGAGCGCGAAGGTCGCGGTGCGATTGAGCGGACCGATGTTCGGGATGGCGGGCTGCCCGAGCAGCGGGATCAGCGTTTCGAGCTGGTTGGCCGGGGCCAGCGCCACGGTGCCCACGTCGCGGAGTCCGGGGGCGTAGTCGTCGGCCAGGTACGACGCCCAGAGCGCCGCATGCCCGCCCTGCGAGTGGCCGAGCGAGGCCCACCGCTTGCCGATCGTCGGGTCGTCGTTACGGGCCGCGCGCACCATGTCGATCACGTTGTAGGCGACCGAGCGCCCGGCCAGGTACTCGGTGCCCGGGGTCCCGGACATCCCGATGAAGTCGGAGGCGGTGACCACGTATCCGCGTGCCAGGGCGGCGGCGATACTCGGCTGCAACCGGTCCTGCTCCGCGCCGGTGTAGTTGCTGGGCGCGCACTTCGGGGCGATCCCGCTGGTGCCGTGCGCCCACGACACCACCTTCCAGCCGCCGGGCGGCGGGGTTCCGTGCGGGTAGTAGACGATCCCCTCGGCCTCCGCCCGCCGGCCCGCCTGGTTCCTGGTCTGATAGCGGATCTTGACCGCGCGGGCCGCCCCGGTGGGCAGCATCACCGCGGGCACCGGGGCGGTGGAGAGCACCGCACCGTCGCCGGTCGCCGCCCGGGCGCCCGGCGCCGGCCAGCCCGCGAGCAGGCCGGCGACGAGGAGGAGCGAACCGAACAGGGCGAACAAGCGGGATCGCATATCTGAAGAGTAGGCCGCCTCGACGCGAACCGACACCGGCGTGATCGCGCCGATCCACATCTGTACCGATCGGTAGCGCCATGCCATAGGGTCGGGGGTATGAGCCGTGAATTCGACGTCATCGTCTATGGAGCCACCGGTTTCGTCGGCGAGCTGACCGCCCGCTATCTGGCCGAGCAGGCTCCGGGCGGCGCCCGGATCGCGCTGGCCGGCCGCAACGAGACCAAGCTGGCGGCGGTGCGCCGTCGTCTCCCGGAGCGGGCCGCGGGGTGGCCGCTCGTGGTCGCCGACTCGGATTCGCCCGCCTCGCTCGACGCGATGTGCGCACGCACCCAGGTGGTCTGCACCACCGTCGGCCCGTACCTGCGCTACGGCGAGAACCTGGTGATCGCGGCCGCGTCGGCGGGCACCGACTACGTCGATCTCACCGGCGAGGTGCCGTTCACCCGGTTCACTATCGACAAGGCCGACGAGCTCGCGCAGGGCACCGGCGCCCGGATCGTGAACTCCTGCGGGTTCGACTCGGTGCCCTCCGATCTCGGCGCCTACATGCTCTACGAGGCGGTCAAGGAGGCCGGCGCGGGGACGCTCGGCGAGACCACGATGGTGCTCGAATCGTTCCGCGGCGCGGTGTCCGGCGGCACCGTCGACTCGATGCGGGTGATCGCCGAACAGGCCCGGGACCCCGAACAGCGCCGCCTGCTGATGAATCCCCGCGCCCTGTCGGCCGGGCCTGGCCGACTCGAGCACGCGGGACCGGGCTCCGAACCCAGCGACCTCTCGCCGGTCGACGCCAAGAAGGTGGACCCGTCGCTGAGCGGCACGCTGGCCCCGTTCTTCATGTCGTCGTACAACACCCGGGTGGTCCGCCGGTCCAACGCGCTGCTGGACGACGCCTACGGCCCCGGTTTCCGATACCAGGAGACCATGAACGTCGGCCGCCTCCCGGTGCTCTCCACGCTGACGGCCGGCGCCGTCGCGGTGGGCACCGGAATCGGGCTGGCCGCGCTCAGCTTCCGCCCCACCCGGGCGGTGCTCGACCGCGTCCTGCCCAAGCCCGGCGAGGGCCCGAGCGAGCGGGCCCGGGAAGCCGGGCACTTCACCACCCAGACCTTCACCCGGACCAGCGACGGACGACGGTTCCGCTCGCAGATGCGCGCCGAAGGCGATCCCGGCTACAAGGCCACCGCGGTGATGCTCGGTGAGTCCGCCCTGGCGCTCGCCCTGGACCGCGACAAGCTGCCGGACCGCGCCGGCGCGCTGACCCCGGCCGTCGCGATGGGCGACGTCCTGATCGAGCGTCTGCGGGAGGCGGGCTTCGTCCTCGAGGTCCACGAATTGACGTAGCGCCTCGCCGATGCACGACAATGTGCGCGCCCTGCTCTCGGCGACCGCGTCCGGATCGGCCCGTCGGCCGTCCTCGCGACCGCGCTGCACCCGATCGAGGATCATCGGCTCCGCCGCGAGGGCTACGAGCGCACCGCGCCGATCACGATCGGCGACAACTGCTGGCTGGGCTCCAGCGTGACGGTGGGGGCCGGTGTCACGATCGGCCGCAACACCGTGGTCGGGGCGGGCAGCGTGGTGGTGCGCGACCTGCCCGATCACGTCGTCGCGGTGGGATCCCCCGCCGTGCCCATCAGGACGCTTTCCGCCGAGAGCTGATCGCCCGGTGCGTGCGCGGATGGATCGGCGTCGTCGGCCTACGCCTGACCGGGTTTCAGGGCGATGAAGAGAGAGTCGAGTTCGGCGCAGAGGCGGTCGCCGTCGTGCAGGGTGCCCTTGACGAAGAGTTTGCGGCCGTCCCGTTCGGCGACCCAGGTCTTCAGGGTCAGCGGGGTCAGCAGCGGCGTGAGCGAGCGGTAGTTCACCGTCAGATACGCGGTGCGGCAGAGTCCGAGCACGTGCAGGGCGCCCGCCATGCCGCCGAGGTCGTCGAAGGCGATGGCGACCTGACCGCCGTGCGCGACGTTGTTGCCGCCCAGGTGATACGGCCGGAAGGTGATCGTGGCGGTGACACCGTGGGCGCCGCCGTCGATCACCTCGTACGGCGGCAGGGTGATGTTGCCGCGCGCGGGCAGGTCGATGCGGGTGCCCGAGGGGCTGGTCCACTCGTCGACGAGCATGGTGTCGAGTTTGGCGTTGAAGCCCTTGAGATCGTCGATAATCTCGTCGGCCAGTTCGGGGGTCGGGCAGGCGTAGCGGACCTTGTCCATGAAGGTGCGCACCTGCTCGATCAGTTCCCCGTACCGGGGGCCGCCCCGCTCGGTCGTGATGTCGATCTTCGCGCGGAAACCACCGGCGTGCGGCGATTCCTCCTCGGACTGCGCGGCATGCCAGTTGTCGTCGGCGGGTGCACCCTTCATCGAAACAACGTAACCCGGCTGCGACCGAGCGCACACTCGGGGGGCTTCGACAAGCTCAGCCGGCGGGAGGACGCTCAGCCGGCAGGAGGACGCTCGGCCGGCGGGAGGACGCTCAGCCGGCAGGAGGACGCTCAGCCGACGGGAGGACGCTCGGCCGCCGGAGGACGCCCGGCCGACGGGGAGGTCGCTCGGCCGACGGGAGGTCGCGGGCCCGCTCTCGGATCCGTAATAGGCTCGGGCTCATGACTTCGCCGTTCGATCCGCAGCAGTGGAAGACCGTCCCCGGCTTCGCCGACCTCACCGACCTCACCTATCACCGGCACACCGGGGAGGGCCGGGCGAACGGGATCGTCCGGATCGCCTTCGACCGGCCCGAGGTCCGCAACGCGTTCCGGCCGCACACGGTCGACGAGCTGTACCGCACCCTCGATCACGCACGACGCTCCCCCGACATCGGCACCGTGCTGCTGACCGGCAACGGCCCCAGCCCGAAGGACGGTGGCTGGGCCTTCTGCAGCGGCGGCGACCAGCGCATCCGCGGGCGCAGCGGCTACCAGTACGCCACCGCGCACGACAGCGATGTCGAGGCCGCGACCGTCGACTCGGTGGACGAGGCCCGCGCGAAGGCCGAGGGCGGGCGGCTGCACATCCTGGAGGTGCAGCGCCTGATCCGCACCATGCCCAAGGTGGTGATCGCCGTGGTCAACGGCTGGGCGGCCGGCGGCGGTCATTCGCTGCACGTGGTGTGCGACCTGACCCTCGCCTCCCGCGAACACGCCCGGTTCAAGCAGACCGACGCCGACGTCGGCAGCTTCGACGCCGGGTACGGCAGCGCCTACCTGGCCAAGCAGGTCGGCCAGAAGTTCGCGCGCGAGATCTTCTTCCTCGGCGAGGACTACGACGCCGAGACCATGCATGCGATGGGCGCGGTGAACCGCGTCGCCGACCACGCCGAGCTGGAGAACACCGCGATCGACTGGGCGCGGAAGATCAACGGCAAGTCGCCGACCGCGCAGCGCATGCTCAAGTTCGCGTTCAATCTCACCGACGACGGCCTGATGGGCCAGCAGGTGTTCGCGGGCGAGGCCACCCGCCTGGCGTACATGACCGACGAGGCCGTCGAGGGCCGCGACGCCTTCCTGGAGAAGCGTCCGCCGAACTGGGACGACTATCCGTACTTCTACTGAGAGGAACGTCCGTGCGCCTGCGCGACAATCCCACCGTCGAGGTGACCCGCAGACTCCCCTGCCCTCCCGAGCGGGCCTGGGAGCTGGTGACCGACATCGAACTCCCGGTCCGCGCCGCCGGCGAGTTGCAGGAAGTGCAGTGGCTCGACGGCGCGTCGTCCGTCGCGGTCGGCGCCCGGTTCGGGGGCCGCAACGCCAACGACGACCTCGGCGAGTGGCACACCGTCTCGACGGTCACCGAGGTGGATCCCGGCCGCCGCTGGGTGTGGTCGGTCGGCCCGGAGGCGGCCGAGCCGTGGGCCTACTGGGGTTTCGAGGTCGAACCCGCTCGCGACGGCAGTCTGGTCCGGCAGTGGGCCAAGATCGGCGACGGCGAGTCGCCGCTCGCCGGATTCGTCGCACGGATGCCGGAGAAGGAGGGCCGGATCGTCGAGCAGCGGCTCGGCGTCTGGCGGCACGGCATGGAGTCCAACCTCGATCACCTCGCGGCGCTGTTCGACTGACCGCCGCACCGAAGCCAGGCCGCCCCCGCCGGGTGGCGGGGGCGGCCTGGCACCGGCGATCAGGCGGCGACGGCCGTTGGCGGACCGGCCGGCGCGTGCTCGTAGGCGTCGTCGTCGAACTCCGCCTCCAGCCTCTGGTCGAGCCAGTCGATAGCATCGACCTCGGCCGGCAGCGACGAGAGCACGACTTCCTCAGGCACGACGATCACCTCCTCACTCGGCTCCGGCCGCCGCGCTGATCTCACGCGGCGCATCGACGTGGTCGACGGCGATCTTGCGGGGCTTGGCGACCTCGGCGAGCGGGATCGTCACTGTGAGCACACCGTTGGTGTACTGCGCGCTGATCTTCGCTGGGTCGATCCCCTCTCCAAGGGACAGCTGCCGCCGGTAGACGCCGGAGAACCGCTCGGTCGCGAGCCACTGGGCGTGCTCGGACTCGGTCATCCGGGCGGTGCGGCGGGCCGAGATGGTGAGCACGCCGTTGTCCACGCTCACGTCGATCGAGCCGGGATCGGCGCCGGGCAGATCGGCCGTCAGCAGATAGTGGTCATCGACCTTGCAGAGATCCATCGGCATGAACCGCGGCGCCGACGCCGCGGTTCCGCGGTCACTGCTCTGCAGGTACCGGCTGAGCGCATCAAGTTCCGTGAACGGATCGAATCGAAGCACAGTAGACACCTCCTCGAACTGCGAGCTGCCTGACTACTGCTTGCCAGGCAGCCATCTGATCTGTGCAACAACTATTTTAACCGATTCGGCACGCCCCGCGCCATTACCAATCCGCCGAAAGTTATCCCGCCAGTTCCGCGAGCACCCGCATGGTCTCGACCCGCTCGGCGTGCGTCGGGGCGGCCGGGGAGGCCAGCAGCACCCCGACGCCGGCGCCGCGGAAGGCCTCAACGCGTTCGGCGACCACGCTCTTCGGCCCGATCAGGCTCATCGCGCGCACCAGATCGTCGGGCACCGCCGCGGCGGCCTCGTCCTTGCGCCCGTCGAGATAGAGGTCCTGGATGAGCCGGGCCTCGTCGACGTATCCGTAGCGCTGCACCAGCGCGTTGTAGAAGTTCTTGCCCCGGGCGCCCATGCCGCCGATGTACAGCGCGGCATGGTGCCGGACGGCCGCCAGCGCGCGGTCGATCTGCTCGGAGTCCTCGGAGATCAGCGCCGAGGCCTGCACGACGATCCGCAGCGGCCCGAGCTCCGGATCGCGCTTGGCGGCACCGGCCGCGAGCGCGGGACCGAAGGCGGCCTCGACGTAGTCGGGATGGAACAGGAATGGCTGGAACTCCTCGAACAGCTCCGCGGCCAGCTCGACGTTCTTGGGGCCGATCGCGGCGAGCAGCATCGGGATGCGTTCGCGCACCGGGTGGTTGATGATCTTCAGCGCCTTGCCGAGGCCGCTGCCGCCGTGCTCCGGGGTGAGCGGCAGGTGGTAGTCCCGGCCGTCGTACTCGAGCCGCTCGCGCCGCCAGACCTTCCGGCAGATCTCGGCGGTCTCGCGGGCCCGGCCGAGCGGATGGTCGTACTTGACGCCGTGGAAGCCCTCGATCACCTGCGGGCCGGAGGCGCCGATCCCGAGGATCGCGCGGCCCCCGGAGATGTAGTCCAGGCCGGCCGCCGTCATGGCGAGATTGGTGGGCGTGCGCGAGAAGAGCGGCAGAATGCCGGACTGCAACTCCATCGAGTCGGTGCGGGCGGCGATGTAGCCGAGCTGCGAGACCGCGTCGAAGCTGTACGCCTCGGGGACGGTGACCCGCCGGACGCCGACGGACTCGAAGTCGCGAAGGTGGTCGATGGTCTCGCGGAAGTCACCCGCGTAGTTGATGGGCATCCCGAGTGTCATCGTCATGGCCCGCATTCTGCCACCCGCGGCGAGTGACCCGAGGGAGCGGTCGCCACTCCCGGAAACCACCGCTGCGCCACCGATAGTTCACCGTCCGTTAATTGCCCGTCCGGAGCCGTTCACCCGCGATCGGAAAACCTTGTCGACCGGAAGGTAAACACTTCGTGAACCACCCTGAATCCTCAGGAAACCCCCAGGTCAAGACCTTAGTCCCGGGTTAGCCGAAAATTGACGCATCCGGCCCGCGAGGCCTCATAGTTGTCGATATGAGCGCAGAAACTCTGATCCTCGTGCTGCTGATCGTGACAGCACTCGGATTCGACTTCACCAACGGTTTTCACGACACCGGCAATGCCATGGCGACGTCGATCGCCACCGGCGCCCTCAAGCCCAAGGTCGCGGTCACCATCGCGGCGATCCTCAACCTGGTCGGCGCATTCCTCTCCGTCGAGGTGGCCACCACGGTCACCAAGGGCGTGCTGAACCTCCCCTCCAATCCGTCCGAACTCAGCAGCCAGGTCGGCGGTCCGCAGATCGCCCTCACCATCATCTCCGCGGGCCTGGTCGGCGCCATCATCTGGAACATCCTGACCTGGCTCCTCGGTCTCCCGTCGAGTTCGTCGCACGCCCTGTTCGGCGGCCTCATCGGCTCGGGCCTCGCCGCCAGCGTCAGCATCAACTGGAACGGCATCGTCGGCAAGGTGATCGTCCCGGCGATCCTCGCCCCGGTCATCGCCTGCATCGTCGCCTCGGTCGGCACCATGGCGATCTACGCGATCACCAAGAAGATCTCCGAGAGCCGCAAGGAAGCGAACTTCCGCCACGGCCAGATCGCGACGGCCTCGCTCGTCTCGCTCGCCCACGGCACCGGTGACGCGCAGAAGACGATGGGCGTGATCGCCCTCGGCCTCATCGTGACCGGCCACCTCGATCCCGACATCGCCGACAAGGGCCTGCCGCTCTGGGTCATCGGCAGCTGCGCCGCCGCCATCGCGCTCGGTACCTACCTCGGCGGCTGGCGCATCATCCGCACCCTGGGCAAGGGCCTGGTCGAGATCAGCGCCCCGCAGGGTATGGCCGCCGAGGCGTCGTCGGCCGCGATCATCCTGACCTCGTCGGCCGCCGGCATGGCGCTCTCGACCACCCACGTCGCCACCGGCTCGATCCTCGGCAGCGGCCTGGGCCGCAAGGGCGCGGAGGTCCGCTGGGGCGTCGCCGGCCGCATGGCCCTCGCCTGGCTCACCACGCTCCCGGCCGCCGCGGTGGTCGGTGCGGTCTCGTTCTGGATCGCCCACTCGATCGGCGGCGCCGCGGGTGCCATCACGATCTTCGTCATCCTCGCCGCGCTCTCCGGCTGGATGTGGTGGCGCGCCCAGCAGCAGAAGGTCGACTCCAGCAACGTCAACGCCGAATGGGACGACACCACCAACTCGCCGGTCCCGGCCGCGATCGAGACCGACGTGGTCGACATCGAGCCCAAGCAGCAGGCCTGACCCGGAACCGAAAGGCAGAGAAGAACAATGTTTGGAATCGATTTCGCCGCCATCGGCCAGGCGATCGCCCAGGTCCTGGCCGTGGGTCTGGTGCTCGGCGCCGGCCTACCCGCCCTGTTCGCCGTCGGCATGCGCTGCGTCGCCGCGGGTGAGGGCGGCGAGGATGCCACCGGCGCCCTCACCGCGCCGAACCCCGCGCTGAAGTACCTCGGGTACCTGCTCTACATCATCGTCGCCGCGGTGATCCTGCTCGGGATCCTCTGGATCACCCGGCAGACCATCTACCACCACTTCGACGTGAAGATCTTCCCCGCCGGCGCGTACAAGTAATCCATCCCGACACGGAAGGCCATCTGACCCCATGGCTTCGAACGTCTTCGAGAACGTCATCAACTGGCTCCGCAGCGGCTACCCCGAGGGTATCCCGCCCAAGGACTACCCGCCGCTGTTCGCCCTCCTCACGCCGATCCTCGACGAGAGCGAACTGACCGACGTGGTGCTCGCGCTCGCGCTGTCGCGCGACCCGGAGTCCCCGACCACCCGCGACGACGTCGCCGCGGCGATCGCCGCGGTGACCGACTCGCACCCGTCCCAGGACGAAGTCAATCAGGTCGCGGCACGTCTCGCCGCGGCCGGCTGGCCGCTCGACATGCGCGTCGGACAGCCCGGCTGATCACATGCCGGAGATCTCCAGCAAGCTCTCGTCGGTGGTCGCCTGGCTGCGCAAGGGCTATCCGAACGGGGTGCCGGAGCACGACTACGTCCCGCTGTTCGCCCTGCTTCGCCGCCAGCTGACCGTCGACGAGATCAGCGACGTGGCCGCGCGGCTCAGCGTGGACGCGTCGTCCGACGACACGATCGACCGGATCGACACCGGGGTCGCGATCTCCCGGATCACCGACGAGGTGCCTCGGGACGAGGACATCGCCCGGGTGCGGACTACGCTGGAAACCGCGGGCTGGCCGTTCGACGACGCGCCGCTCGCCCAGCCACTCCACCCCGGCGCCGCCTCCGACGCCCCGGACCCGAAGGACGAGCCCTGACCCGCAGTCTGCAGGTTCTGCCGCTGTCCCCGACTCCCGCCGTGCTCGACGTACGGCGGGAGTTGTCGTCTCTGCTGGACGGCACCGCGGCCTACCTCCCGGTACCCGCCGGCGACGACCGCACCGCCCGCATGCTCGCCGATACGCTCGGCGCGCGGCAGCAGATCGACGGCGACGCCGCGCTCGTCGTCTCCACCTCCGGTTCCACCGGCACCCCGAAGGGCGCCGTGCACACGGCCGCCTCGCTGCACGCCTCCGCCGACGGCACCGCCGCCGCGCTCGGCGGGCCCGGATCGTGGCTGCTGGCGCTGCCGCCGCACCACATCGCCGGGCTGCAGGTGCTCCTGCGTTCCCTCGCCGCCGGGTACGATCCCGTGGTGCTCGACCTCAGCGGCGGCTTCGATCCCGCCGTCCTGCCCGCCGCGATCGACGCGATGACCGGTCCCCGCCGATACACCTCCCTGGTCCCGTTGCAGCTCGGCAAGGCCCTGGGCGACCCAGAGGCCACCCGTGCGCTTGCCGGCCTCGACGCCATCCTGATCGGCGGGGCGGCCACGCCCGCACCGCTCCGGAACGCCGCCGTGGCGGCCGGTCTGCCCATCGTGCGGACGTACGGGATGAGCGAGACGGCGGGCGGCTGCGTGTACGACGGCGTGCCGTTGCCGGGCGCCCTCATGCGCATCGCCGAGCCGGCCCCGGACGGGACCGGCCGTGTCGAACTGGGCGGCGCCACGCTCGCGCGGGGCTACCGCAACCTGCCCGGGCACCCGGCCTTCGCCGAAGCCGGGTGGTTCCGCACCGACGACCTCGGCACCATCGACGACGGCGTGCTGTCCATCGTCGGCCGCGCCGACGAGGCGATCTCCACCGGCGGCCTCACCGTGGTGCCGCAGGTGGTGGAGGCGGTGATCGACGCGCTCCCCGGCGTCGCGCACTGCGCGGTGTTCGGCGTGCCCGACGAGCGACTCGGCGAGGCCATCGCGGTGGCCGTCGTACCCGACGGCACGGCGCCGTCGGCCGACGAGATGCGGCACGCCGTCGCAGCCCGGCTGGATCGGTACGCGGCGCCGCGGCACGTCGTCGTCGTCGACGAACTCCCCGTGCGCGGTCCGGGAAAGGTCGATCGGCGAGCTCTCCGGCAACGCTTTTGTGCCAGAAAAGGGTGAATTCCGGGTCCACCCGATCAGGTCGTGCCACGAGCCCCGAACAGGGACGTTCGCCCTGTTAGATTGACCTCATGGCATCTGAATTCCCCCGCATCCTCGCGACCAGCGCCCGTATGCCGTTCGCCGTCGACGAGATCCACAAGCTCGGTGAGGAGAAGGGACACTTCCTCATCGCGACGGACACCTTCCGTGAGTCGCCCGGCATGCACTCCAAGGGCGTGAGCGAGGCGATCATCACCGCACCGCCCACCCAGGAGCCGGAGGCGTTCGTCGACGACGTCGCGCGGATCATCGACCAGCACCGCATCGACTGGGTGCTGCCGATGTTCGAGGAGGTCTTCTACCTCGCCGCCAACCGGGAGAAGCTGGAAGCGGGCCGCCCCGACGTCAACTTCTTCTTCCCTCAGCTCGACGCGCTGCTCGAGGTGAACGACAAGTCGCGTTTCGCCGAGCTGTGCAAGCGCCTCGACCTGCACGTCGCCGAGACCATCGTGTGCAGCAGCCCCGAGGAGTTCGTGGCGGCGACCCAGCGCTGGGAGCACTGGTTCGCGCGCGCCACCTTCGGCCGCGGCGGCCTGGACATCATCACCAACTACGGCCCGCTGGCCGGCGAGACCGCCGTCGAGGACATCAAGCCCACCGCGGACGACCCGTGGCTGGTGCAGGAGTTCCTGGTCGGCGAGGACCGGTGCAGCTGGAGCGTCGTGCACGAGGGTGAAGTGGTGCTGCATTCGTGCTACCGCCATCCGCTCGCGATCGACGACCGCGGCGGCATCGTGTTCGAGTCCGTCGACTCCCCGGAGTCCCTGGAAGCGGTGCAGAAGATCGCCAAGGAACTGAACTGGACCGGCCAGATCAGCATGGACTACCTGGCGACCGCGGACGGCACCCACTACATGGTCGAATGCAACCCACGGCCCACCGCCGGCTGCACCGTCGCCACCGCCGACGAGTTCAACACCGCGCTGTTCGACCCGAACGGACTGGTCGTGGTCCCCGGCGGCCGCAAGAAGATGATCAAGGCCGCGGTGCTGCGCGATGCGATCCTGCACCCGAGCCGCGCGAAGGCCGACTTCGCCGCGGCCAAGGGCGCCAAGGGCGTGTACGACCAGCGCAAGGACCACATGCCGCTGATCTACTCGGCGCTGAGCCTGCGCCACGTCCTCGCCTACCGCAAGGCCGCCGGCGCCGAGCGCAGCAAGGAGCAGCTGGTCGCCGCGCAGTTCTTCGACATCCTGTACGACGGCTCGTCCCTGACCTAACCCCCGCCGGTCCCGCGAGCACGAGACCACTCCGGCCCCCATCGTCCTGGACGGTGGGGGCCGGAGTCTGTTCACGTGGCCGCATTCCGTCCCACCACCCGCATTCCGTTCCGGCACACGGTTTCCGTTCCACCCGTTGGTCTGGTGCGACGGGCGGAACGGAAACCGTGTGGGGGACGGAATCCGTCTACTCGGAGAGGCCCGTGTCGGTCGCGGTGGCCGTCGTACTGGGCCGGTCCACCGTCGCGTCCGGCACGCCACTGCCCGGCACTTCGAGCCGGGTCTGCGGTTCGGGCTGGGTCTGCGGCTCGGGCTGGGGTTCGGGCGCGGGCTGCGGTTCGGGACTCGGCGCCGGCGCCGCGGGCGGCTCGGCGCGGTGGCGGCCCCGGTAGTGGTCGCCGGGAGTCCCCCGGTCGGCCATCCGGTCCTGCCGGTGTTTGCCGATGTACGACGACGCGTCGTCCGTGCCGTCGCCGGCCGCCTGAATCTCGGAGTCCGCCGCACCGGCCGACCGCAGCGACGCCGTCTGGGTCACCGGGGCGGCGGCGGTCGGGGCGGTGGCCTGCAGACCGCCGTTCCCGCCGTCGATCGAGATCCCGCCGTACGGTGTCTTGTCCTTGACGTCGGTCATCGGATAGAACGTCTCGGCGGCTTTGTCCCACTTCTCCAGGTCGGCCCGCGTGTACTCGATGCCGAGACCGTCGTAGACCGTCGCCATCAGCAGCGCGAGCGGGTGGTATGTGTCGTAGACGGCATAGGCGGTCTTGCCGTCGGTGCTGTGCAGCATCTCCGGACCACCGGTCACCAGCACGATGCCGTTCTCGCCGGGGGTGCCGTCGAGGTGACCGTACGGGCCGTCGCCGGGCGAGTGGATCGTCAAAAAGCCGGCGGCGTCGACCAGCAGCGACGACACCGGGCGATACCAGACCCACTGGAAGTCAGCGACCGGATCGCCCTGGACGATCACCGAGATCACCTGCACGTCACCGGTGTCCGCAGGATTGCGCGCGCCGTTGTCGTCGATGCCGATCGCACCGAGGACCGGCGACAGCCACAGATTGCCGAGAGGCAGAGCGGCGGCCCAGCCCTTGATACCCCACGGGCTGCGCGGGTCGGAGATAAGCAGGATCAGCGAATTGCCGCCGAGGGAGTCGTGAGCCGTCTCCGCCGCGTTGCCGACGGCCTCGGCGCCCTGCGAATAGCCGGTGTAGACGACGACGCCGTCGTACCCCGCCAGCTTCCGCATGACGTCGACGTTCGCGTCCTCGGCGACCTTCCGGGAGTCCTGGTAGGTCGGCGCGAAGAACGGCAGCCCGAGGAAGGCATCGGACTTGCCGCCGATGACGGGCCAGAACGACTCCGGGTACTGGACGTATCCGGCGGCGCGGCCGCCGACGATGCCGTCGATGCGCGGGTGCAGACCGGTGTCGTCGGTGCCGGGAGTGACGATGACGATCGCCTCTCTCCCGCCGGTCTCATCCAGCACCTGGCCGAGGAGACCGTTGCGCGGGGCCGCACTCCCCGTCTCCCAGGCGATGTTCGCGTTGCCGTTCAGCGCGGCCACCGGCGACGGCGTGGCGGCCGGCGCATACGGGGTGACCGCTCCCAGGCACAGCCCGCAGGCGACGGCGGAGGCGGCGAGACGGCGGCGGCGGGCCGGATTGTGCCGGGCGGGGTTCGGCCGAGAATTCACGACAGCTCTTTCAACACGAGAAGCTGCGAGTCCGGTCACAGGGCTGATGAGACGTCGCGCAGCTGACGCGTCGAGCAAACCACCGACGTCACCAGGGCCGTAAGACCCCGAATGGATGAATTACCGGATTCGTCTCATCGGATGACACAAGAAGTCGGGGCGCGAGGACGGGCGCCCGGACACGGTGACAGGATTGTCGGGTGGCAACCGTGAGTCAGTGGATCGAAGGGGCCCGGCCCCGCACCCTTCCGAATGCGATCGCCCCCGTCGTCGTCGGCACCGGGGCGGCCGCCTATGTCGGCGAGGTGCAGTGGTGGAAGGCCGCGCTGGCCCTGGTGGTCGCGGTCGCGCTGATCCTCGGCGTCAACTTCGCCAACGACTACTCGGACGGCATCCGCGGCACCGACGACGACCGCGTCGGCCCCCTCCGCCTGGTCGGCTCCGGGGCGGCGAGCCCGCAAGCCGTCAAGACCGCCGCGTTCGTGTGCCTCGGCGTCGCCGCCGTGGCCGGTATCGCGGTCTCGGTGACCACCTCGTGGTGGCTGCTCGCGGTCGGCGCGCTCTGCATCCTGGGCGCGTGGTTCTACACCGGCGGCAGCCGCCCGTACGGCTACCTGGGCTTCGGCGAGATCGCGGTCTTCGTGTTCTTCGGCCTGGTCGCGGTGTGCGGCACGCAGTATGTGGTGGCCGGGAGCGTCGACGGCGTCGGCGTCCTCTGCGCCGTCGCGATCGGCTGTTTCTCCAGCGCCGTGCTGGTCGCGAACAATCTGCGCGACATCCCGACCGACACCGAATCGGGCAAGGTGACGCTCGCCGTGCGGCTGGGTGATCGCCGGACCCGGATCCTGTTCGTCGTGCTGCTTGTCGTGCCGTTCGCGGTGACCGTGGGGATCGGCGCCGCCGCGACCTGGTGGGCGCTGTTCGGGCTGCTTGCGCTGCCCCTCGCGGCGGTCGCGGTCCGGCCGATCGTGACCGGCGGACAGGGTCGTGCGCTGATCCCTTCCCTCGCCACCACCGGTCTTGCGATGCTGGTATGGGCGATCGCGACGGGAGTCGCCGTCGGCCTGGCCTGATCCGCGAGCCGACCCGGGAGGTACCACGATGACCGGAAACACCAAGCGCGTCGATCCGGGCGCGATCAGACATCCGGTGTGGACCGCGATCGGGGTGCTGATCGTGGTCGCGGCGATCGCCGCGGGTATCGCGCTGTGGGTGATCGGCTCGCGCGACAAGGTGCAGATCACGTCGACCACGTTCAGCACGCAGGTCTGGCCCGTCGCCGAGGGCGCGACCTCCACACCGCTCGACGTGGCCGTCCGCAATCACGGCGACGACCTGCGCACCACGTCGATCGACACGGCGGTTCTGGAGGCGTACAGCCTCGCGCCGTGCTTCGACTCGACGGCGCTCGACGCCCGCACGGCCGAACCCGCGGAGACGATCGACGGTGACTACACGATCAAGCTGTCCGCGGTCACCGACGCGTCCTCCGCCATGGCCGCGCAGACCGTCACCACGCCGTTCGACCACGCGGTACCCGGCGGCGGCGGGTCGACGTTCACCTTCTCGGTCGGCCCGAGCAGCCAGCCCGCGAACCGCGTTCAGGCTTTCGTCTTCCGGCCGACACTGAATCTGAACCGCGGGAATCTCGGTCTGCCGTCGGTCGCGCTCGCCACGACGCCGGAACTCGTGCGGGCGTACCTCGACGGGATCGCCGCGCTGAGCCCGGACGCGCGGGCCGCCCAGGCGTCGTGCGCGCGGAGTCAGGTGAACCAGATCGACCGGCTGTTCGCGCTGAGCAGCCTGCGCAGCGCTCCACTGACCCAGCTGCACGACGCCTACGCCGCCCTCGCCGGCTGAGCCGATCGAGCCGACCCGCCAGCTGAGCCGATCACGGCCACCCGCCGACTGAGCCGACCGCGGCCACCCGCCGGTTGAGCCGACCGAGCCCGATAGGGCGAGATCGAGTCGAAGCCACGCCCCGATCAAGGGAACCCGGCTTCGACTCGACGGGGATCACGCGGTGGCGGGAACCTCGGGGAGGCTCGCCAGCACCGCGTCGCGCAGGGCTTCGACCGTGGTGGCCGAGGTGATCAGCGCGGTCGACGCCGGATCGGCGACGTCGAGGATCCCGAGGAGCACGTACTCCGCGCGGATGGTGCGGTCACCGCGCTCGCGGGCCAGCTGCACCGCGCCCCGAAGTGCGTCACGGGTGGCGCCGCCGAAGCGGGGGCGCCCACCGCGGCCGCGCGGGCCGCGCCGTCCACGACCGCCCTCCCACGGGCCGTCCTCGTCCGGGCCGAACCCGAAGCCGGGTCCGGCGCCGATCGGGCCGCCCTCGAACCCGGGCCCGAAGCCGCGGCCACGCCCGCCGGGGCCGAAACCCCCGCGTCCGCGACCGTGCGCATGTCCCCGACCGCGCCCGCGTCCGCGTTCGTCGCCCTCGCGGCCGCGGCCCCGGCCGCGTCGTTCGCCCCAGCTGTCGGAGAGGTCCTCGCCGAAGCGGTCGCCCACCGCGGCGCGGACCTTGTCGAGATCGATGCCGATGCTGGCGAGCGCCTCGCGGTCGGCCTCGTAGCGGTCGGCCGCGGTGGCAGCCTCGGCGTCGTCGAGGTCCTCGGTGTGCTCGGCGTGGTACTCGCGCACCGCCTCGCGGGCGGCGTCCAGGGTCAGGCCCTGCTCGCCGAGCAGCGTGAACAGCGGACTGCGCGCGTTGCCGAGCATGCCGAGGATCAGGTGGTCGTTGCCCAGGCCCCGGTGTCCGAGGTCGCGGGCTTCCTGCGTCGCGAACATCATCACGACGCGGTCATCTGTGTTGAAACGGGCGTCAAACATGACTGCCGTCCTTTCCGGCCTCATCGGCCGAGTCGGTATCGCGGTGGTCGCGCGGAGCGGCCTCGCGATAGGAGTGCTTCTGATGCACGGCCTGCCGGCTGATCTGCAGGATGTCGGCGATCGCCTGCCAGCTCCACCCTTGGGAGCGGGCATTCGCGACCTGGACGTCCTCCAGTCGGTCGGCGAGAGTCCGCAGCGCCCGGACCGCGGCGAGGCCTACCGCCGGATCACCGCTCGCGGCGGCTCCGGCGACCTGGTCGCCCTCCGATACTCGGTGTTCGGGTGCTGCTGTCAACTTCTCGTCGTCGTGCATGTTGTCAGGTTATGTTGACGATCCATGCGTTGTCAAGATTTGTTGACGAGGTCTCGACTTCGCTCGACCGGCATGGTGCTCCGCTGGACCATCATGGAGTGCTTCCGCCCGACCGCCGTGTTCGGCGGCGGGCTCACTCCGAGAGGATCGACTCGCTGATGTTCATCCGGGCGGCGCGTGCGGCGGGGACGATCGCGCCGAGCAGACACAGGGCGGCCGCGGTGGCGACGTAACCCGCCGACGACCACAGCGGGCGGTAGATGATGTCGATGGACGTGGTCTCGGCGAGGATCTTGTCGGCGATCACGTGCAGCCCCGTCCCCAGGACGACGCCGATCAGCGCGCCGACGACGGCGACCGATCCGGCCTCGGCCAGGACCATCCGGGTGACGAACCGCCGCGACGCCCCCATGGCGCGGAGCACGCCGAGCTCGCGGCGTCGTTCCAGGACGGACAGCAGCAGCGTGTTGAGCAAAGCGATCGCGGCGGCTCCGGCGACGATCCACTGGATCGCGACGGTGAACGCCCCGGCCTGCTGCACCGACCGCTGCGTCGCCGCCAGGGCCTGGGCGCCGGTGTACACGTAGACCGGCCGGTCGCCCGCTCCCGGATACTTCGCGGCGATCTCACCGATCCGGGCCTTCGCCTGCGCGACGTCCGTATCCGGCTTCAGAAAGACCTGCAGGTACGTGCTGCCGGGCCGACCGAACCACTCGGCCATCAGCGTCGAGGAGATCGCTCCGGTCCCGGAGTCGATGGTCACGTAGTTGACCGTGTCGCGCACGACCAGCTCGTGGTAACCGGTCGGCGTCGCCAGCCGGAGCGTGTCGCCGACCTTCACATCCAGGGTCCGGGCAAGCACCCGGGAGAGCAGGATGCCCTCGCCGTCGAGCGTCTGCCGCACCGCCTCGGGTGACGCCTTGCGGATGAACGGCGCCGCCGAACCCGGTTCCAGCCCCTGCAGCAGAGCGCGCGCGTCGCCGAGGTTGACCGTGGCCCACTGCCCTCCGACCACCCGGTCGACGCCCGGCACCCGCGCCACCTGCTCGGCGATCTCCGGGTTGAGGATCGGGCCGACGGGGACGTCGTTCGCGGCCCGCGACGACACGTAGATGTCCGGATCGCTCAGTCCGGCGAGCGAATTGGAGATGGAGCCGACCATGTTGCTGAGGGCACCCGAGATACCGATCCCGACGGCGATCGCCACGCCGACGGTCATCACCGTGGCCCAGACCCGGCGCGGCGCCCTCTCGGAGTTGACCGCGGCCAGCCGGCCGGGCCCGCGGAACCAGCGGGAGACCGCCACCACCCCGCGCACCATCGGCACCGTCAGACCGAAGCACACGACGATACCGCCGATCGCGTAGACGACTCCGGCGAGGAGTGCGATCTGGCCCTGCGCCGTCCGCGCCATCACGAAGGCACCGATCACGGTCGCCGTGCCCGCCGCGACCGCCCCGATCAGCAGGCGGCGATTCGGCGGTTCGGCGTCGGCGGCGGCCCCGGGGACCATCGCCTCGACCGGATCGACCGCGAACACCGACCGGGCCGCCAGGGCGGTGGCCCCGATACACGCCACCACGCAGGCCGCGACGGCGAGGGGCGCGGCATACCACGGCAGGTGGTAGGCCACCTGCAACGTCGTCGACCCGACCGCGTTGGGCAGCCGTCCGACGGCCCAGCGCCCGGCGAGGACGCCGACCGGCACGCCGAGGAGACCGCCGGCCAGACCGAAGACCGCCGATTCGGCGAGCAGGTCGCCCACCAGGTGGCGGCGGCGCGCGCCGAGCGCACGGATCATGGCGAGGGACTGCCTCCGCGAGGCGACGGCCATGTTCATCGTGTTGAAGACCAGGAAGCCCGCGATGATCAGCGACACGAGCGAGACCAGCAGGGTCGAATCGCGGGTCACCGAGCTCGCCACCTCGGCCTGCTTGACCCGGAAGTCCGGATTCACCACGCTGGCCCGGCCGTCGACGACCCCCGCCACCTGCGTCCGCAGCGCCGCGTCGGACACCCCGGGCTTGGGCACGATCATGATGGAGTCGACCGCTCCCCCGAGACCGGCGAGACGCTGCGCCAGGCCGAGGTAGGCGAAGACGAAGCGTCCGCCGTTGAGGACGTCGGTGCCGGAATCGTCGATCACGTCGAGCACCCGGACGTCGACGCCGCTGATCGACAGGCGCTGGTCCTTGTGCAGTCCGGTGGCGCGGCCGGCGAAGATCCCGTCGTCGAGCGCGTTCAGGTCGATCGACCGGCCCGAGCCCATCGCGGCGCGCAGTTTCGGCGACAGCGAGGCGACGCGCGCATCCGAGCCGAGGAGCGTGGTCTGTCGGCCGTCGATCATCACGGTGCCGCGCACCAGCGGCACGACGGCCTTCGCGTCGGTGACCTTCTCGCGGAGTTCGCCGATGAGATCGTCGTCCACGCCGGTGTCGGCGATGGCGGCGACCTCGACGGTGGCGTTCCCGGAGATCGCGGCATTGAACTGGCGCACCGTCTCCGACATCGAGCCGTATGCCCCGAGGACCGCGATCAGCAGACCGGACGACACCACGACCACGATCAGCGAGGTGATCACCCGCAGCCGATGCCCGGCCAGTTCACGCAGGTTGAGGACCCGGACCCGGGTCAGCGCGGCCCGGGCCCCGGCGAAGAACGAGAGGCGCGCCGGTGAGCGGGGCACGTCATTCCGCCCGGTGCCGGCCGCTGTCGCCGACGCGGGGAATGGGGCCGGTCATCCACGGTGCGCCGGGGACCGGTAGCGCGTGATCTCGGCTCCGCGGGTCCTGAGCGCCCATGTCGGAGCTTGCGACGACGCGCGGTCGAAGCGGGTCCTGCGTCGCGGGGATTGTCGCCCCCTCCTCGGACGGATCGATGACCTTGCCGTCGCGGACGGTGATCACCCGGTCGCTGAAGTCGGCGGCATGCGCGTCGTGCGTGACCATCAGCACCAGGCGATCGGGCCGGTCGTGCGCGACCTCGGCGAGGAGTTCGAGCACGTCTTCGCCGGTCTTGGAGTCCAGGTTGCCGGTCGGCTCGTCGGCCAGCACGATCTTCGGGTCCATGATCAGCGAGCGCGCGATGGCGACCCGCTGCATCTGTCCACCGGACAGTTCGGCCGGGCGATGATCGATGCGGCCCCCGAGCCCGACCCGCTCCATCAGCTCCACCGCGCGGGGTTTCGCGGCGGCCAGCGAGGTCGAGTCGAGCAGCTTCGGCAGGGCGACGTTCTCCCACGCCGACAGCGTCGGGACCAGGTTGAAGAACTGGAAGATGAACCCGACGCGGTGGCGCCGGAACTCGGAGGCGGCGTCGTCGTTCAGCGACCCCAGTTCCACCCCGTCGACGACGATCGATCCGGAGGTGGGGGTGTCGAGCGCCCCGAGGATGTGCAGCAGCGTCGACTTGCCCGCCCCGGACGGGCCGATCACCGAGACGAACTGACCGCCGTCCAGCCGCAGGCTCGCTCCGTCGAGGGCCCGGACCGATTCGGTACCCATCCGGTACTCGCGAACCAGGTCGGTCGCCTCGACGAGCGCCACGTCTACTGCCCGTCGCCGCGCAGCCGGGCGTGAAGGTCGGACTTGCGCGCGGCGCGGTCCGCGTCGATCTCGGTGATCTGCGCGTTGACTTTGAGACGCAGCGGCTTGAACAGCACCATGCCGAGCGGGATCGCGATCACCACGCCGAACGCGAGGGCGGCGACCACCCAGACCTTGACGCCGAAGAGCAGCCCGACGCCGATGATGAGTAAAGCGATCACCACCACCAGGCCCAGCCGGACCGCCGAGTACAGCGCGATCCAGCCGATCAGCGAGCCGATCGTCGCCTTCTTCGCGGGGGCTTCGTCGGTGCTCGAAAGGTCGCCGCGGGCGGATCCGGCCTGGTCGTCAGTCATGCCCCTCAGCCTACGTCGCCGCGCTGCCGGGGCCGAAACAGAACCTCGCCAGTCGGACATTACCGACTCTTTACCGTTTACTGACCATTCGAGCACCTGGTACTTCGCGGTGTACTTATGGAGTCGACCAACAGAACGTCCCGACGGGACATGTTCACGTCGAACCAATGGAGGCAGCGATGACCATCGCCGAGAATCCCACCCAGATCACCCCGACCCTGGCACGCCAGCACAATCTGACGCCGGGTCAGGTCGCCGAGATGTTCAACGTGAATCCCAAGACCGTCGCCCGCTGGGCCAGCACCGGTGTGCTGCCCTCGATCCGGACGCCCGGCGGACATCGCCGCTTCCGCGAGGCCGACGTGGTGGCGCTGCTCAACCGCTGAGCCGACCGTCCCCGCCGCCGCGACGGGTACCGTGGAGGAATGCCTCTCGTGTACGTCCTCATCGTGGTGATCGCGGTGGCTTTCGTCGTCTGGCGGATCGCGCGGTCGCCCAAGGCCCCGACTCCGCGGCGCGATGCACCGCGCGGCCCGGACGACGATCCCGAGTTCCTGCGCAAGCTGTGATCGCGACGTGAAAGGGCGCCCACGGAGATCCGTGGGCGCCCTTTCACGTGGTCGTCTTGTCCCGACTGTGACGTAGCGTCCGCGGCCGGCGGACCCGGCCTGGGCTTCCGGGGCGATGGCGGCGCCGCCGCCGGGGTGACGTCACGGTCAGGACAGATCCGGGATCTACTTGGCGTAGTCGTAGAAGCCGCGACCGGTCTTGCGGCCCAGGTAGCCGGCATCGACCATGCGGCGCAGCAGCACCGGCGGAGCGTAGTGCGGCTGGCCGAACTCGGCGAACAGCGACTCGGCGACCGCCAGGCAGATGTCGAGGCCGACGGTGTCGCACAGGCGCAGCGGGCCCATCGGGTGGCCGCAGCCGTTGACCATGCCCGCGTCGATGTCCTCGGCGCTGGCGAAGCCCGACTCGTACATGCGGATCGCGTTGGTCAGGTACGGGATCAGCAGCGCGTTGACGATGAAGCCGGCCTGGTCCTTGGACTCGATGGTGCGCTTGCCGAGGGTGTCCGTCGCGAACGCGGCCACCTTGTCGACCACGGCGCGGTCCACCTTGAGGGTGGTGACGATCTCGACGAGCGGCATCACCGGCACCGGGTTGAAGAAGTGCATGCCGAGCACGCGCTCGGGGTGCTTGGTGGCGTTCGCCAGACGGATCACCGGGATCGACGACGTGTTGGTCGCCAGGATCGCGTCCTGGCGGATGATCTCGTCGAGCTTGTGGAAGTACTCCAGCTTCAGCGACTCGATCTCCGGCATCGCCTCGATCACCAGGTCGCTGTCGGCGAAGGTGTCGATCTCGGTGGTGACGGTGACGCGCGCGAGGGCGGCGTCGGCGTCTTCCTGACTCAGCTTGCCGGCCTTCACGCCGCGCGCCAGGCTCTTGGCGATCCGCTCCTGGGCGGCGTCGACGGCCTCCGCGCGCTCCAGGACGCGGACGGTCGATCCGGCCTTGGCCAGGACCTCGGCGATACCGGCACCCATGGTGCCGCCGCCGATCACTCCGACATTCTTCAATTCATTCTCCATTTCGGTTGGATCATTTCGACTCGATCTCGCCTAGCGGCTCGATCGGCTCAATGAGCTACAGGGGTCTCGATCTTTGCTTCGCGGCCCGACCGGCTCAATGAGCTATGGGGGTCTCGATCTTTGCTTGGCGGCCCGACCGGCTCAACGAGCTATAGGGGTCTCGCCCCTTCGACCGCTCAGGGCCAGGCACGATCTCGCCTATTGTCTCGATCGGCTCGACGAGCTTTGGGGTCTCGCCCCTTCGCGGGTTCGGTGTCAGCTGACTCCGGCATACGAGTGCAGGCCGGAGACCACCAGGTTGATCGCGAACAGGTTGAACAGCAGGGTCGCGAAGCCGGCGACGTTGATCCAGGCGGCGGCGGTGCGCCAGCCTGCGGTCGCCCGGGCGTGCAGGTAGGCGGCGTAGACGATCCACGCGATGAAGCTCACGACCTCCTTCGGGTCCCAGCCCCAGAACCGGCCCCAGGCCGACTCGGCCCAGATCGCTCCGAACACGACGCCCAGGCCGAACAGCGGGAACGCGACGACGACGCACTTGTAGGCGACGCGGTCCATCGCGGCGGCCGGGGGCAGGAAGTCGGTCCGCTCGGGCCAGCGCTCGCGCGCCAGGAACAACAGGCTCAGGACACCGGACACCAGCAGAATGCCGGACGAGATCGAGATCACCGAGACGTGGATCGCCAGCCAGTACGACTTGAGCGACGGCACCACCGGTGCCGCCTGGGCGTACAGCCATTTACCCGCAATGAACATCATCAGGCTGACGGGCACCAGCACCACGCCCATCAGCGGCCGGTACTCGGCCTTACGCAGGGCGACCAGTCCACCGACGACGACGGCGGCGCATGTCAGCGAGATGAACTCGAACATGTTGCCCCACGGCATGCGTTCGGTCGCCAGGCCGCGCAACACGATCGACGCGATCTGCGCGGCGATACCGACGAAGACCACCGGGTACGCGGCGGCGCTGAGCACCGCGGCGCGGGGGCGACGGAGCTTGCGTTCCGGCCCGGCGATCCGGCCCGGGGTGCGGTCCCCGGCGATGGGCACCGAACCGGCCGTGGAACCGGCGGCGGCACCGACGAGTTCCCGGTCGGCCACCGCCACCTCGGCGAACGCCTTCTTATTGGTGCTCTGCATGCCCAGCGCGATCAGGAACATCAGCATCGCGAGGATGTAGACGCCCAGTGCGGTCCCGTACAGCAGATCCGAGTAGCGGCCCAGCGTCTCGTTGACGTAGGCGGCCATGTCCGTGTTCACGTGCCCGACTCCTCAGTTCTCCACTCGTGCCTCAAGACTCACAACTTGCCGACGGCGGCACGGCCGCCCTCGACCAGCAGCCCGCGGGCCTGTTCCTCGAAGCCCTCGCCCCAGCCGGCCTGATCGGTCCGGGCCAGCCCGGCCACCTCTACTACAGTACGTCGCTGATCGCCCTGCGCTCCATCGTCGTCGACGGTTCCGGGAGCAATCGGGACAAGCCGGACCCAGATCCGGCGACGCCGGATCACCAGCGAGACCACCAGCCCGACCAGCATGACGATCGCCGAGACCAGCACCCAGTCCTGGCCGGGGTCGTAGCTGACCTGCATGGAAACCCAGCGCTTGTAGCCGTCGAAGGTGACGACGGTGTCGCCGGAGGGACCCGGGATGGTGGTGGACTGTCCGACGGTCAGGTTGACCGAGGCCTTGCGGACCAGCCGGCCCTGGTCGATCAGGTCGCGGTCGAGAGTGTAGACGCTCTGCGCGCGGCCGGTGTCGAGTCCGGCGTCGCCCTCGTAGACGCGGATGGCGACGGCCGGGTCGTGCACGATCGCCGACTGCGACATCAGCAGCGTCGAGTGGTAGACGGGGTCCGGGGCGAACAGGCCGTCGATCGCGATCTGGTGCTTGCGGCGGGTGTCCTCATCCGGATACATCCCGGCCGGGGTGTCGAAGCGCATCGCCCCCTCCGACAGCATGGTCTGGGTGGACTGCGGCAGGTAGGGGGCGGTCTGGGTGCGCTTCTCCCCGTTCGGGAAGGTCACCGTGAAGGTGGGGGCGAAGCCGTTGCCGAGCACGTAGATGCGCTCGCCGTCCATCCGCAGCGGATGGTTCACCTTGATGGTGGTGCGCTTCCAGGTGTCCTCCGGCGCGTTGACGTCGGTCGTGTACGACACCTTGGAGGTGTACATGTCCGGCTGGCCGTTGGGCAGGAAGGTGGCCTCGAAGTCGTCGACCTTGATGCAGAAGCCGCCCATGCCGGTGCCGTCGACCATGGCGCCGGAGCGGAACGAGTCGTACACGGCGGTGGAGGTGTTGCAGAGGACCTGGTCGTCGCCGGCGACGAGCGTGCGGGTGCCCTCGTAGCCCCACAGCTTGCCGAGGGCGATCGACACCAGCATGGCGACCAGCGCGATGTGGAACACCAGGTTCCCGGCCTCGCGCAGGTAGCCCTTCTCCGCGGATATCTCGACGGCGCCGTCCGGGTACTGCTTGTTCGGCTCGATGGTCCGGGTTCTCTTGCGCCAGCCGCGCAGGTTGGTGCCGATCCGGTCGGCCAGCTCGTCGGGGGTGCCGTCGACGGTCTCGGTGATGTGCCGCGGGAGCCGCTTGAGATTGCGTGGCGCGGGCACAGGCTGGGCGCGGAGTTGCTGGTAGAACTCCCAGATCCGCGGCGTGATGCAGCCGACGAGGGAGATGAACAGCAGCAGGTAGATGGCGGTGAACCAGGGCGACGAGAAGACGTGGAACAGGCCGGCGCGGTCCATCCAGACCCCGAAGGTGCCCTTGGCGGCGATGTAGCGCTCGGTCTTGGCCTCGTTCAGCTCGCGCTGCGGGAGCAGCGCGCCGGGAACCGCGGCGAGCGCGAGCAGGAAGAGCAGCGCCAGCGCGGTGCGCATCGAGGTCAGCTCGCGCCACGCCTTGCGCAGCGGGCGGATCACCCAGCGCACGACGGGATTCGGGCGGGCCGGGCCGGGGCGCGGCGGGGCCGGAAGAGTGGCGGTCATATCGGCAGCTCCATGTCGAAGACGAGTCGCATCCGGATCCAGTCGATGATGTCGTTCCACCAGCCGAACAACAGCAGCACCCCGACGACGATCATCAGGGCGCCGCCGACCAGCTGGATGACGCGGGCGTTGCGGCGCAGGAAGCCCAGGCTGCGGACCGCCCACGCCGACGAGAACGCCAGGATAAGGAAGGGCAGGCCGAGGCCGAAGCAGTAGCCCGCCACCAGCAGGGTGCCGCGGAACACCGTCATGCCCTCGGTGCCCTGCGCGGTCAGCAGCACCGCGCTGAGGGTCGCGCTGCTGCAGGGGATCCAGCCGATCGCGAAGACGGCGCCGAGCAGCGGCGCGCCGATCCAGTTGGACATCTGCATGATCGGCAGCTGCCGGTCCCGCATCGGGATGGCACCGAGGAAGATCAGGCCCATCAGGATGACGACGACGCCGCCGATCCGCTGCAACAGCAGCAGGCGGTCCTCGTTGTACAGGGCGCCGGTGAGCCCGAAGAAGGCCACCGTCATCAGCACGTAGACCACGGTGAACCCGAACACGAACAGCAGCGCCGCGCCGAGCACCCGCATCCGGCCCTTCTTGGGGGCCTCCCCCGGCACCACGGCCGGCGCCTCGGCGCCGACGAGTCCGGCCAGGTACGACAGGTAACCGGGCACCAGCGGCACCACGCACGGCGACGCGAACGACACCAGGCCGACGAGCACGCACACCCCCAGCGCGAGCAGCAGCGGCCCGGAGGACGCGGTGTTCGCGAAGGTGTCGGCGACGCTCGCCAGCGGGATCGACGTCATTGCGCGGGCTGCTCCTCGGCGAGCACGCGGTCGATCGCGTCGCGCAGCTCGTCCGGGCCGACCGACTTCAGATAGACGACGGCCGGGCGCAACCGCCGATCCAGGACCACGGTGGTGGGGACGGCGCCGACCGGGACGCGCAGGGCCGCGAGGCTCCGCCCCCCGTAGTCGTAGATCGAGGGGTAGGTGAGGCCGCGGTCGCGGACGAAGTCCTGCGCGGAGCCCTTGTCGTCACGGAAGTTGATGCCCACGAACTGCACACCCTTGGCCTGCGTCTGGGTGAACACCTGCTCCAGGTCGGTCGCCTCCTTGCGGCACGGCGGGCACCAGGACGCCCACACGTTGACCACCACGACCTTGCCCCGGTACGAGTCGAGGTCGATCGTCTGCCCGGTCAGCAGGTCGGGGCCGGAGACGTTGCCGATCGGCTTGCGATCCTTCGCGGCATAGGTGATCACCGTCTTACCGCCGGGGGCGACGATCTGGTTGCCCTGCCCCTGCACCACGGCGTCGTCGCCGGTGCTGCAGCCGCTGATCACCAGCGCGCCGCAGATCAGCGCCGTGAGCGCGACCAGGATGCGGCGCCCGGCAGCGGGATGCACGCCGTTCACGCGCCGGTGATCCGGGGATCGGAGGCGCCGGCCGGCTCGGTGTAGACGATGTCGACGAGCTCGTCGCCGTCGTAGATGAGGCTGGTCAGCGAGGCGAGCGAGCACTGCCGGACGCGGGGGTCGTGCCACAGACGACGGCCCTCGAGGAAGCGGCGCAGGGTGTAGACCGGCAGCTGGTGGCTGACACAGACCACCTCGTGGCCGGCGCCGGCCTCTCGCGCGACGTTGGCGGCCGACAGCATGCGATGCGCGATTTGGATGTACGGCTCGCCCCACGACGGGGTGAACGGGTCGCGCAGCTTGGCCCAGTGCCGCGGCTTGCCGAGCGCGCCGTCGCCGACCGAGACCCGCAGGCCCTCGAACTGGTTGTCGGCCTCGATGAGGTCGTCGTTGGTGCGGATCGTCAGGCCGTGGCTCGACGCGATCGGGGTGGCCGTCTCCTGGGCGCGCTGCAGCGGCGACGCGAAGACGGCGGCGATGTCGTGGTCGGCGAGGGTGTCGGCGACCACCTGCGCCTGCGCGCGGCCGTTGTCGGCGAGCCGGAAGCCCGGCAGCCGGCCGTACAGGATCCCGTCGGGGTTGTAGACCTCGCCGTGGCGCATCATGTGGACGATCGTCTTCATTTCGCTCCTTGTCGAGCCACTGGGCAGGTCATGAGGCCGCCGGTGGGACGGCGGCGGCAGCCGCTGCCGCGGCGGCCGGAAGGGCATCGGCGATGCGCGCGAAGGCGTCGTCGTCGAGTGCCGCGGATACGAACCACGCCTCGAAGGCGCTCGGCGGCGGGTACACGCCCCCGGCCAGCAGGGCGTGGAAGAAGGGCGCGAAGCGCCAGGTCTGGGTGGCCTTCACCGACGC
This sequence comes from Gordonia sp. PP30, assembly GCF_023100845.1. Lineage (NCBI taxonomy): Bacteria > Bacillati > Actinomycetota > Actinomycetes > Mycobacteriales > Gordoniaceae > Gordonia > Gordonia sp. PP30. The sequence goes on from NZ_CP095864.1 coordinate 3,921,398, forward strand.
ATAGTCGGCGATCTGGCCACCGCCCCCTGAGCCTGTCGAAGGGAACGACGCGTCGTCGAGGAAGAACACGCTGAACAGGTTGCCCGCGGCCTGCACGCGATGGGCCACGCCTGCCTTGGTCAGTTCCTCGCCCAGCAGCGCTTGCAGACGCAGCGAGTTGGCGTCGAGCGCGGCGTAGACCTCGGCGGTCGCGTGCTCGAGCGTGGCGAGGCCGGCGGCGACGGCCACCGGGTTCCCGGAGAGGGTGCCCGCCTGATAGACGGGACCGACCGGGGCGAGGTGATTCATGACGTCGGCGCGGCCGCCGAAGGCCGCGGCGGGCAGGCCGCCGCTCATCACCTTGCCGAAGGTGTAGAGGTCACCGGCCACGCCGTCGAGCCCGAAGTAGCCGGACGGGCTGACCCGGAACCCGGTCATCACCTCGTCCATGATCAGCAGTGCACCGTGACGGCGGGTGAGCTCGCGCAGGCCGGCGTTGAAGCCGGGCAGCGGGGCGACGGCGCCCATGTTTCCCGCGGCGGCCTCGGTGATCACCGCGGCGATGTCGTCGCCGTGCAGCTCGAAGGCCTGCGCCACCGCGTCGAGGTCGTTGTACGGCAGGACGAGCGTGTCGTGCGCGGAGGCCCCGGTGACACCCGGCGAGGTCGGCAGGCCCAGGGTGGCGACACCCGAGCCGGCGTCGGCCAGCAGAGCGTCGACGTGGCCGTGGTAGCAGCCGGCGAACTTGATGATCTTGCTGCGGCCGGTGAAGCCGCGGGCGAGTCGTACCGCGGACATGGTGGCCTCGGTGCCCGAGTTGACCAGCCGGACGCGCTCGACTGGGTCGACGCGCCCGATGATCGCCTCGGCCAGGGCGATCTCCGCCTCGGTCGGGGCGCCGAAGCTGAGTCCGCTCGTCGCCGCCGTGCGCACCGCCTCCACGACCGCCGGGTGGGCGTGGCCGAGGATCATCGGCCCCCACGAGCACACCAGATCGACGTACCGATTGTCGTCGACGTCGGTCAGCGTGTATCCGGACGCGGACTTGATGAAGCGGGGTGTTCCGCCCACCGCGGAGAACGCGCGGACCGGCGAGTTCACCCCGCCCGGGATGGCGTCGCTCGCCCGGGCGAAGAGCCCGGCACTGGCGACGGTGGCCTGCTCGGGGAGGGCAGAAGGACGGACCATGACCTCCAGTGTTCCAAATGTGCGCGCGGGCTCCCAATCGCGCGCGACCGGAAGGCCAGCTCCGGGCGTTTTCGGGGGATGCATCTCACTGCGGAAGCCCCGGATCGCCGGCGCCCGTCACTCGTCGCGGACCCGCTCGGCGATCCTGTCGAACCACAGTTCTTGCGCACCGAATACCGAGACGTCGCCGCCGTAGAACCTCCGGACCGTCTGCTCGATCTGGTGCTCGTCGGAAATCCCGAGGAGGCGGCAGAGTTCGGCGGCGTCCCGAAGGTCGCCGTCGGAGTGCCGCGTCGACATCGCCTTCATCGCGAGGACATACTCCGCGGAGGCGATCTCGAAGGTGAGTGCCGGGCCGATCACCCGGGTGATCGGGTCTGGATCGGCGCGATCAGGCATGTGTATCTGCGTGACACCGTCGGATAGCCAGTGTTTCGGGAGGCCGCGCTCGGCGGCGACCGCATCCGCCGCCGCCAGTAGATCGTCGCGCGGGCGCAGAACACCGTCGATGTCGCCGGTCGATCGCGATGCGTTGTAGGCCAGCGCCATGGCGGCACCGCCGACGATGAAGATGATCCCCGCCAGACCGCGCCGACGCAGTTCCTCCTCCAGCGCACCGAGGAGTTCGTCGATCTGGTCCGCGGTGAATTCGATCTCGGGCACCTCGATCACACCCCCTGCAGGTTACCGATGGACAAGATGACGTTCCGCTCACGAAGCGCGGCAGGCGTGCGGAGGCTTTCGAGAAGGAGATACTTCGCGGGCACGCCGAGGGGATCGAACAGTTCGCGACTCCATCGATCCGGCGATCGCGTCCAGTCCAGCACGCCACGCGATACCCGGCCCGCACCGGTGAACACCGCCGCGCCGGCCACCAGCGCATCCCAGCCGGTCGAGCCGACGGTCGGCGGCTCGGCATGAAATCGGTCCAACTCCGGGCCGGGAGGCATTCGCTGAGCTTGCAGCACGCTCTCCCTCAGCACCCGGACGGCGAATGACGGGTCACCCCGAAGATCCGCACGAGCGCGCCACAGCCGCGCGAAATCCGCGTAGGTGGTGACCGCCGTCTCGGTCGACGGGTCCAGGCTCGTGCTCATAGGTCTAGGATCCTCCTTCCGGTCGTGCACGACCAGCCCGGCGTCACCGGCAGGCAGCCGCACCGGCCCGGATCAGTGACCGGCCATCGCGGCGGCGACGGCGTCGGCCATGGCCGCCTGGCCCGCGGCGTTGGGGTGCATCGAGCCGACCCCTTTGCCGACCGGGGTGATCCAGCGCGCCGGGCCCGCGCAGGCGTCGTGCCCAGCCGAGCGCCGCGACATGTCCACGTAGACCACTCCCGCGTCCTTCGCGGCCTCGCGCACGGCGTCGTTCAGCTGCCGCTGGACACCCCGCACGTACGACACGTCGCCGGCGGCGATCGGGATCACGTCAAAGCAGCCGCTCGCCGACAGCAGCCACGGGTATCCGACCACGAACACCCGCGCGCGGCGTGCGTGCGCGGCGATCTCCCGGAAACCGGAGGTCAGGGCGGGCCGCACCTGTGTCGAGATCGCCGCGGTCAGGGTGTCGCCCAGGCTGCGGCGGCACGGGGCGCCCGACGGATCGGTGCGGCCGAGACGAGTGCACTCCCCGACCACCGTGGAGAACAGCTTCGCGTCGTTGCCGCCGAGGGTGAGCGTGACGGTCTCGGTCTTCGGCGACAGGGCATCGAGTTGCGGGCCGACGCCCTCGTACTGGCCCTCCTGCAGGTTCGCCGTGGTGGCACCGGCGCAGGAGACGTCGGTCAGCGCCCAGCCGCGCCGCCGGGCCAGGAGTTCGCCGAAGTTCGCGGTGCCGCGCTGGCAGAGCAGCGACGAGTCGGGCACCAGCGGCTTCAACCCGGTGCCCGCGGCGTAGCTGTCGCCGAGGTGGGCGTGGACGGCCGCGGACGGCTCGCCGGTCTGGGAGGTCGACGGCGAAGCCTCGACCGGCTCGGCGGGCCGGCGGACCACCAGCACCACCGCGATCACGACCGGCACGACCAGCACCGCCGCCGAGAGCAGCATCCAGCGACGCCGGGTCACGACCGCTTCTTCGGCTCCAGGCCCATCTTCACCGCGAGATGCGCCTCGGTGAGCTCGGTCCGGAAGCGGTCGACGTCGCGCGCCCAGGCCTGCGCCAGCTTCCCGTTCTTCAGCTTCACTCCGACGCCCTTGCGCCGGCGCGGCACGCCGGGAAGCTCGCCGAGAGCGCGGGCGCTCTCCCACTTCTGGTGCTCACCGCCCCGGTTCTCCGGGTACACCTCGGCGATCGCGCTGAGCGGGATGGTCTGCGCGCCCTGGCGCAGCGTGGTCTCCGTCAGCCGCACGCTGACGTGCTGGCGCGCGGCCACCACCTGCAATGCCGAGAAGCCCACCAGGATGACGAAGAAGATCGACAGGACCGGCCAATGCACCTGTCCCTTGCCGAATATCTCCATGATGAGGATCGCGCCGATCAGGACCGGACCGATCGCGACTACCCGCCAGCTGCCGCCCGGCTCGTAGAACAGGACCTCGCCCTCGTCGACGACCGGTTCGTCGGCGACGGCGTCGGGCTCTTCCGATCTCGCCTCTTCGGGCCCCCGGCGGGCTTTCGCTCGATCGGCGCGGGTCGATCTCGACTCCGCGGGTCCTGAGCATGCGTGGCGGAGCGTGCGACGACACGCGGTCGAAGGGCGACCATCGAGGGGCGGCTCTGCTCGATCGGCGTCGTCTGATCTCGACTCCGCTCGATCATCATGCTCCGCTCGATCATCATGCTCGGCGCGATCGGCGTCGTCCGCCACTACTCGTCCTTCCCGGACTCGGCGGCGGCCGCCAGGCGGTTCAGCCGGCAGTTGAACCACGCATCGGCATCCGGCCGGTAGGCCAGGATCGACCCGGCCAGACCGACCACCGCGGCGGCGAGGACCACGGCCAGCCCGGGCGACTGATAGCCGATGGTCAGCACCAGCACCATGATCACGACCACCACGGTCAACGCGGCCAGCGAGCCCCGCCACTGGGGCTGGCAGTAGGCCTTGCGCGCGAGCGACGCGTACACCAGGCCGATACCGACGACGATCACCGCGACCGCCAGATCACCGAGATGCCAGCCCGCACCGAACGCGGACGTGATGATCGAGATCACGCCGAGGATCATCAGCAGGACACCGGAGGTCAGCCACAGCCGCAGCGCCCACCGCACCGTGTTCGGCCGTCGCGCGGGATCCGGCTTCGCCGCCGCCGCATCGGTCATGATCGACTCCCTCGTCCTGAACTGGTGGTGCGGCCGCGCCGCTTGGCCAGCGTATCGACATAGCGCATGGTATCCGGGTGCATCGCGGCCACCGCGATACCGATCGCGGCCACTCCGCCGACGATCTGGGCCACCGTCGCCCAGGCGGGCAGCGGCACATCGGCAGCACCGTTCGACAGCCCGAAATCGATGCCGGCCACGTCGAACACCATCGTCACCGCGGTCACCGCGCCGAGCAGCCCGACGAGCATCCGCGCCCACCGATGGCCGCGCAGCATCATCGTGAGCCCCACCGCCACCACGCCGAGGACGATGACCGCCGAGACCACCATGCTGCCGAGCGCCAGCATCGTCTGGTAGCCGTCGACCGACTCCGGTCTGCCCTGCTGCGCGGCGTACTTCTGCGCGGACTCGCGCGCCTGCGCCCGCACCGACGGGTAGTCGCCGATGAACGCGACCAGCCCCGCGACGATCGAGACCGGCGCCAGCTGCAGGACCGCGGTCACGCTCTCCGGGCGGGCCGGGCGTTCCCCCGGGCCGGCCGACGGCACCGGCGGCGCCGGGGCGCGTGGAGGCAGCGACGGAACGGTCATGATTTACAGGTTAGTCAGGTGGATGGCGGAGAGTCGGCCGGCGAGTTCGACCGCGGCATAGGTCAGCACGATCGACGCACCGGCCCGCACGATCGACAGCACGGCCTCGTCGAGGGCGGCCTCCCGGTCGATCCAGCCGCGCTCGGCGGCGGCACAGATCATCGAGTACTCACCGGAGATCTGATAGGCCGCGACGGGCCGGTCCGACAGGTCGGCGACGTCGCGCACGATGTCCAGGTAGCTCATCGCCGGCTTCACCATCACCATGTCGGCGCCCTCGTCGAGGTCGGCGAGCAGTTCGCGCACCGCCTCGCTGCGGTTGGCCGGATCCTGCTGGTAGGTACGACGATCCCCCTCCAGCGACGACCCGACGGCCTCGCGGAACGGGCCGTAGAAGGCCGACGCGTACTTGGCGGTGTACGCGAGGATCGAGACGCCGGAGAACCCGGCGGTGTCGAGCGCGTCCCGGATCGCGGCGACCTGGCCGTCCATCATGCCGCTCGGGGCGACGACGTGCGCCCCGGCGCGCGCCTGGGAGACCGCCAGTTCGCGGTACAGCTCCAGCGTCGCGTCGTTGTCGACGCGGCCGTCGGCGTCGAGCACGCCGCAGTGGCCGTGATCGGTGAACTCGTCCAGGCAGGTGTCGGCCATCAGGACCGTAGTGTCGCCGAGGTCCGCCCGCAGCACGCTCAGCGCGCGGTTCAGGATGCCGTCCGGGCGCGCCCCGCACGACCCGCTCGCGTCCTTGTCCTCGGGTTTCGGCACGCCGAACAGCATCAGGCCGCCGACACCGGCGTCGACGGCCGCACGGGCGGCGACGCGGAGCGAGTCGAGCGTGTGGTTCACCACGCCGGGCATCGAGACGATGGCCCGCGGCGCGTCGATGCCGTCGGCGACGAACATCGGCAGCACCAGCTGCGCCGGATCGAGCCGGGTCTGCGCGACGAGCCGCCGCATGGCGGGGGTGCCGCGCAGGCGGCGGGGACGAATCACGGGACGATCCATGCCCTCAATCGTACGAAGTCGACACTGAGAGCGGGCTGAACGGGCCCGGGATCAGGACCGCGAGCGGCGCGACTTCTTCCGCGGCGGCGGCAGCGCCCCCTCGGCACGCAGCGCGGCGGCGTGCGCGGCGAGCGCGTCGACCAGATCCGGGATCGAGGCGTTCTCCGGGCGCACGTCCACGCGCAGCCCGAACTCGATGGCCGTCTCGGCGGTCTTCGGGCCGATGCAGGCGACGATGGTGCGCGCGTGCGGCTTGCCCGCGATGCCGACCAGGTTCCGGACCGTCGAACTCGAGGTGAAGCAGACCGCGTCGAAACCGCCGGTCTTGATCATCTCGCGGGTCTCGGCGGGCGGCGGGGCCGCCCGCACGGTGCGGTACGCGGTGACGTCGTCGATCTCCCAGCCGCGCTCACGCAGGCCCTCGGACAGCGTCTCGGTGGCGATGTCGGCACGCGGCAGCAGGATTCGGTCGACCGGGTCGAAGATCTCGTCGTAGGGCGGGAAGACCTCCAGCAGGCCGAGCGACGACTGCTCGCCGGTCGGCAGCAGCTCGGGTTCGACGCCGAAGGAGCGGACCTTGGCGGCGGTCGCCTCGCCGACGCAGGCGATCTTGACGCCGGAGAAGGCGCGGGCGTCCAGGCCGAATTCGGCGAACTTCTCCCAGACCGCGCGGACGGCGTTGGTGGAGGTGAAGACGATCCACTGGTAGCGGCCGTCGACCAGGCCCTTGACCGCGCGCTCCATCTGGGCCGGGCTGCGCGGCGGCTCGACGGCGATGGTCGGGACCTCGCGCGGGATGGCGCCGTGCCCGATCAGCCGCTCGCTCATGTCGGCGGCCTGGTCCTTGGTGCGCGGCACCAGCACGGTCCAGCCGTACAGGGCCCGCGACTCCCACCAGGAGAACTTGGCGCGCTGGCCGACGAGCTTGCCGACGGTCAGGATCAGCGAGCCGGCCAGGCCGGCCGCCTGCTCGGTGAGCGCCGCGAGGGTGGTCTCCACGGTGCGCTGCTGGCAGGTGGTGCCGTTGACGGTGACGGCGACCGGCGTCTGCGCGGCGAGGCCGTGCTCGGTCAGCGCGCTCGCGACCTCGCCGAGGTGACCGTCGGTGGCGTGCAGCACCAGGGGGCCCGGCGCGGCGGCCAGCGCCGCCCAGTCGACCTCGCCGCGCACATCGGCGACGGTGTGGCCGGAGCCGAGCGGCAGGCCCGCGAAACCCGGCACGACGGCCGCGTGCGGCAGTCCGGGAAGCACCTCGAAGGCGACGGTGGTGCGGGCCACGGCGGTGATCTCGGCGAGCACCACGTCGGTGGTCATCGGATCACCGGACACCACGCGCACCACGTCGACGCCGGTGCGCGCCGTGGTGACGAGGGTCTTGGCGACCTGCGCCGGGTCGCCCAGTGCCGGTCGCACCACCTGCTCGGCCTCCTCGACCGGGGCCGGCGGCTCGGTGTCGGCGGCGGCCTTGCGGCCGGCGCGTTCGGGGACCTCGGCGGCGACGCTCTGCGCGGAGCCGATCAGGCCCACGATCGAGGCGGGCACGTCGGGATCGACGAAGGCGACCGTCGCGTTGACCAGTACTTCTTTGCCGCGCACAGTCAGCAGATCCGGGTTACCGGGACCCGACCCCACGAACAGAATCCGGCCGGGATTAGCATTCTTGGTACGGCTCATGCGTCAGCACTCTCCTGCCCCGCCCGCGGGGCTGCAGTTCGTTCACGCGGGAGCCGTCAGGCGGGGTCGTAGGTCACGACTCCGGTCCGACGAGTGCGGCGGCACCGAGCTCCAGCAGTTCGGCGGCGAGATCCCTGCCCAGCTCGGCGGCCCGATCGACCGGACCCACCGCCGAAGCGCGGATCACTTCTGATCCGTCCTCGGCCGCCACCACCGCGCGCAGCGACAGTTCGGCGAAGATGCGCCCGGCGTCATCGAGCGATTCGACCACCTCGGCGATGGCGCCGACCGGTGCCGTGCACCCGGCCTCCAGGGCCGCGAGCACCGCGCGTTCGGCGTCGACCGCCGCTCGGGTGGACGGGTCGTCCAACTCAGCGAGGATTCTCACCAGTTCGGCATCGTCGGCGCGGCACTCGACGGCCAGTGCCCCCTGCGCCGGCGCGGGCACCATGACCACGGGGTCCAGTGCCTCGGTGACGACATCGGCGCGGCCGATGCGTACCAGTCCGGCTCGGGCGACGACCACCGCGTCCAGTTCACCGTTCGCGACTTTGCCCAACCGAGAATCAAGGTTGCCTCGAAGGGGGCGAATTTCCAAACCGAGACCCAGTGCTCTAAGCTGCGCGGCCCGACGCGGCGACGACGTCCCGATCACCGAGCCCACCGGCAACTCACCGAGGACCATGCCATCCCGGCTGACCAGCGCATCTCGCGGATCCACCCGCTCGGGAACCGCGGCCATCGCCAGGTCGGATTCCGGCGCGGTGGGCAGGTCCTTGTAGGAGTGGATCGCGACGTCACAGTCGCGTTCGCGCAGCGCGACGCGGATCGCGGTGGTGAAGACGCCGACCCCGATCTGCTCCACCGGTGCGGCCGACAGGTCGCCGGGCGTCTTGATGATCACCAGTTCGGCGGGATGCCCGAGCGCGGCGAGCCGGTCGGCGACGCCCTGCGCCTGGGTGGTGGCCAGCAGCGAGCCGCGGGTACCGATACGGATGGGAGCAGGGTCGGACACGAATCTCCTCGGGGTTCACCCGGCCCTGGGGCCGGTTACGACAGTCCGGAATCCGGGGCCGCCACCTGTTCGGCGGTGCCCGGCTTGAGCTCGAACAGCTCGCGCAGCGCCTCGGCGTAGTGATCACCGTTCCCGGCGGAGGCGAGCTGTTTGACGCGCACGGTCGGCGCGTGCAGCAGTTTGTCGGCGACGCGGCGCACCGTCTTGGCCACCTCGTCGCGCTGGGCGGCGTCCAGGTCGGGCAGGCGGCTCTCCAGGCGCAGGATCTCGGCCTCGACGACGTCCGCGGCCCGCTGGCGCAGTGCGGCGACGGTGGGCGTGACCTGGGCCTGTCGCTGCGCGGCCAGATAGTCGGCCAGTTCGGCGGCGACGATGGTGCGCGCCGCGGCGGCGTCGTCGACGGCCGCCTTGGCCTCGGAGACCCCGCGCAGGCTCTCGATGTCGATCACGTGCACACCGGGCAGCCGGGCCGCGGCGGTGTCGACGTTCCGGGGCAGGCCGAGGTCGCAGATCATCAGGGGCACCATCGACTGGCGCCGGATCAGCGCCTGGTGCACGTCGCCCACCTGGAGCACCGGGGTGACCGAACCGGTCGCGGTCACCACGATGTCGGCGTCGGCCATCGCCGCGGCGACGTCGTCGAAGCCGACGCCGCGGGCGCTGACGCCGTAGCGTTCGGCGACACCGGCCGCGAGTTCGGCGGCCCGGTCGGCGGTGCGGTTCACGACGATCATCTCGGTGACGCCCTCGCGCGCCAGCTGGCTGGTGGCCAGCGAGCCCATCGCGCCGGCGCCGATCACCACGGCGCGGCGCATCGGCGGCCGGCCTTCGCCGCGGACGGCGCGGGCCCGCTGAATCGCCACCGACACCACGGAGGCGCCGGCCCGGTCGATGCCGGTCTCGGTGTGGACGCGCTTGCCGACGCGGAGGGCCTGCTGCGCGAGTTCGTGGAGGGTGCTGCCGGCCGAGCGGCATTCGTCGGCGACGGTGTAGGCGCTGCGGATCTGCCCGAGGATCTGCTGTTCGCCGACCACCATGGAGTCCAGTCCGGCGGCCACCGTGAACAGGTGCTCCACCGCGGCCTCGGAGTAGTGGACGTAGGCGTGATCGGTCATCTCGCCGACCGCCATCCCGGAATGGTCACCGAGCACCTGGCCGACGGCCTCGAGGGCGGGGTGGAAGGCGTCGACCACCGCGTAGACCTCGATGCGGTTGCAGGTGGAGACGAGCATGGCCTCGGACACGGCGCGGCTCTGCATGAGCGATTCGACCACTTTGGGGCGATCGAAGTCGGAGACGGCGAGTCGTTCGAGCACCGGGACGGGTGCACTCCGATGGGAGAACCCGAACAACAAAAGACTCACGCTGTCACCGTTCCTCGTACTTGCGCGGCACCGATTTCACGCCGCGTTCACGTCCCCGAGGCGAGCACATGTACTACACAGATTAGTTCACGCCGCGCGAAAGACACCATGTGCCTGGTGAACCGGCCCGTTCACCCCTCCGCGGCGGCGCCTGGGACCGGTCCGAGACGGGCCTCCAGGTCGGCCCGCAGCCGCGGTTCGTCGACCTCCCAGTAGCCGTGTTCGGCGCCGTCGAGCAGGATCACCGGAACCCGGTCGCCGTACTCGGCGCGCGGCTCGGGGTCGCCGGCGGCGGCCGCCGCATCGACGTCGACGATCTCGGCGGTCAGTCCGTAGCCGGCGAGAATCGCGGACAGCTGGTCGTGCGCGGTGGCGCACGCGTGGCATCCGGCACGGGTCATCAGGGTCACGACCGGGCGATTCTTCGAGGCTTCCACGACCGGCGAGTCTACCCACGCGGCGTGACGTACGACGCGCCCTCGCGCGCGGGCCGCCGTCGGTTCCCCGCGATAGGCTGGGGGCATCCGCTTCACCCGACTGCCCGAGGAGGTGGCTCGTGAGCCGCAACGCGCCCGAACCCGACGACGAGTTCACCCCGTCGCCCGAATCCACCGACCCCGAGCCCGGGGCCAGCGTGGACGACGACGCCGAACTCGCCGCGTCGGTGCGCGAGGCGCAGGAGCTGGCGGTGGAGCAGTTCGGCGAGCATGTGACGGACGCCGAGATCGACGCCGCCGAGGCCGAGCTCGGCGAAGAGCTGAGCGAGGCCGCGGAGGCCGCGCTCCGCGAAGAGGAGGAGAGCCGCCGCGTCGCCGCGTGGCTGTCCGACCGGGCCGGCCGGTTCCGGCAGAGCGCGGCCGAACTGCGGCAGGTGCTCGCCGGTGAAGCATCGGCCACCGCCGCGATCGAATCGCTGCGGGCCCGCATCCCGGACGAGGCGGCCACCGCAGACGGGCAGATCACCGACCTGACCGCGGCCGCGTTCTTCGACGTCGACAACACGCTGGTGCACGGCGCGTCGATCGTGCTGTTCGCCCGCGGCCTGGCCGCGCACAAGTACTTCTCGTACAGCGACATCATGTCGGCGGTCTGGCAGCAGGCGAAGTTCCGGCTGACCGGCCGGGAGAACATGGACGACGTCGCACAGGGCCGCGACAAGGCCCTCAGCTTCATCGCCGGACGCCCCACCGAGGAACTGGTGCAGCTCGGCGAGGAGATCTACGACGACTACATCGCCGACAAGATCTGGCCCGGCACACAGGCCCTCGCCCAGCGCCATCTGGCGGCCGGACAGCAGGTGTGGCTGGTCACCGCGACCCCGGTGGAGCTCGCGCAGGTGATCGCCAAGCGCCTCGGCCTGACCGGCGCCCTCGGCACGGTCGCCGAGAGCGAGGACGGCATCTTCACCGGCCGGCTGGTCGGCGACATCCTGCACGGCCCAGGCAAGGCGCACGCCATCCGCTCGCTCGCCGTCCGGGAGGGCCTGAACCTCAAGCGGTGCACCGCGTATTCGGACTCCTACAACGACGTCCCGATGCTCTCGCTGGTCGGCACCGCGGTCGCGATCAACCCCGACGCCGACCTACGCGACGTCGCGAAGGTCCGCGGCTGGGAGTCGTACGACTTCCGCACGGCACGCAAGGCCGCCAAATACGGCCTGGGCAGCGCGATGGTCCTGGGCGCGGCGACCGGCGGCGCGTTCATCGTCGGGCACCTCCTGCGCGAGCGGCTCGCCCACCGATAGGCCGCGCACGGGGACGTCGTCGACGACGACGCCGGCATGTCTCCCGCACGCCGCCGTTCTTCCACGACGCGGGCGCTACCCGACCCGCCTGATCCGGATTCGCCCGCGGCGCGCGACTACGCCGGTATCGCCACCACCCGCCGGAAATTCGGTTGCCGACGGCGGCCCGCGCGGCGAGGATGAGTCGCCATGGTCACCGAACCGGACATCCTCGGCTCCCTGAAGCGGAAACGCGACCGCCGGGGCGATCGCGAGCTGCTCGACGAGATCCTCGATTCGACGTGGGTCGGCACGCTGTCGACCGTCGTCGACGGCTTCCCCTGGTCGGTCCCGATGATCTTCGCCCGTGTCGGCGACGACGTCCTGGTGCACGGCTCCACCGGCGCGGGCGCGCTGCGCCATGTCGCGGCCGGTGCACCGGTGACACTGACCGTCACCCTGGTCGACGGGCTCGTCGTGGCCGACACGCTGATGGACCACTCGGCGAACTACCGCTCGGCGGTTCTGCGGGGACACCTGACGGCCTGCGACGACCCCGCCGCCGCCCTGATCGCTCTCACCGACGCGATCCTTCCCGGACGGTCCGCCGAGTTGCCGCCACCGACCGCCAAGGACTTGGCCGCCACGGCGATCCTGCGGCTGCCGATCGTCGACGACCACTGGATCGCCAAGGCCCGACGCGGCGGTCCGAGCTCCGACTCCGCCGAGTGGACCGGCGTCGTGGACGTCGTCTCGGGTTTCGGACAGGCTCGCCGGTACACCGGTGGCGAGACCCCCGCCTCGGTGCGTCGTATCGCGTCGGGTCCGGTGGATCCGGACGCGGGGCCGCTGGCGTTCTTCCGTGACGCGGGCGCTACCTAGCTGTACTAGCCCGCGCCGTCCAGATCCGCCAGCAGCGCGGACGACGCCAGCGGCCCGGCGGATCAGCGCCGGCTCCTCACGGATTGACCAGTACCGTGGCGTATCCCACCGTCGGGGTTGACGAAACCCCAGGTCATCACCGAACGCGCCGACCGGGTCGTCCCGGCCCGTCACGCTTGGGTCAAACCGCTCCATGACGGCCGAGGGGCGGGGCGGCTAGGCGGCCGCGGTCATCGATCGCGACCTGCGGGGCGACCGTCGCGATGTACGCGAGCACCCGGGCGGGTTTGGGGCGGACGCCGGGCCTGAAGTCCAGGGTCGGCGCGTACGGATACGACATGTGGAAACTCATCTCCGGGACGTCCCACTGCCGCCGGGCGCCCCGCACCACCAGGCTCACCTGCCTGACCTCGGACCAGCGCAGACTCACGACCTGCGGATCGAGGCCCGAGATGACGATGCCGCCGGGGTCCAGGACCGCGATCTGGCGCCTGAGTAGCCGCAGAATGCCTGTGAATGCGGCGGCGATGACCAGACCGACGACGATCAGAGCCCCACCGGCCCCCGGCGCCGAATCACCGGCGCCGACCAGCGCCTTGACCACATTCTCAGCGCCCGTCCCTAGACAGATGACGACCACGAAAGCGACCACGATCCCGGCCAGGATCTTCGGGACGCTGAGCCAGGCGTGGACGACGAGCCTGCCGTCCGCCGTTCCACTCATCCCGCCGAACCGGTCAGCCGAGATAGACGCTGCCGCGGCGCGAAAGCATCCGGAACAGCGTCTGCTGGATCTCCTCGCGGACGTGGTCGGTGAGGTCGAACACCACCATCGGGTCGTCGGCGGCGCTCACGTCGTACGACGACGTGTCGATCGGCCGGCCGAAGTGGATGTGCCACTTGGACGGCAGCGGAATCAGGCCGAGAGGCCCGAGCAGCGGGAACAGCGGTGTCACCGGGAAGTACGGCAGGCCGAGCGCCTTGGCGAGCGGCTTGAGGTCGGCGACCATCGGGTAGATCTCCTCCGAGCCGACGATCGACATCGGGATGATCGGCGCCCCGGTGCGGATCGCCGTCGTCACGAACCCGCCGCGGCCGAAGCGCTGCAGCTTGTAGCGGTCCTTGTACATCTTGCCGATGCCCTTGAAGCCCTCCGGCCACACCGCGGTCAGTTCGCCCTGACGCAGCAGCGCCTCGGCGTCGTCGGTGCAGGCCAGCGTGGCACCGATGCGGCGCGCGATGTCGCTGATCACCGGGGTGTCGAAGGCCATGTCCGCCGCGAGCGGCCGCAGGTACCGCTGGTTCGGGTGGTTGTCGCGCACGGCGAGCGAGCAGATGATCGCGTCGACCGGGATGGTCCCCGCGTGGTTGGCGACGAGCAGCGCCGCCCCCTCCGCGGGCAGGTTCTCCACGCCGGAGACCTCCACCCGGAACCACTTCTGGTACAGCTGCCGCACGGCCGGGAACCAGACCGTCTCGGTGAAGTGCGGGTCGAAGCCGAAGTCGTCGACGGCGTAGTCACCGGTCATCCGTTCGCGGATGAAGCCGGACGTGGCGATCAGGGTGTCGGCGACCGCGGACCGCAGGCCGCCGAGGCTGAAGAGCGGCGAGTTCCGAACCGGATCGATCGTCTGCGACGGCTCGTCGGGCAGCAGGATCTCGTTACTGATCGGGACGACGTCCGCCGCCGGACGGCCGAAGCCGTCGGTGTTCGGATGCCCCTGCGCCATGCCGGCCGCGCGGGCGCCGGAAGTGTACAGCGAGATCACCTTCGCGGTGCGCGCGTCCGCTGGTTTGTCGATCGAGGCCATTGCGGATGTACCCCCTCTCCCGGTATCGGTGCCGATCTGCGATCCCTCATCGTAGTGCCCTGTTCACAACAGCGCAGTGGCGGCCGACACTGCCCGACGTTCCAGCGAACGCCACGCGGAGGCGCCGATGGCGGGTTCGGTGCGGCCGCGTTCGATGAAGTCGTCGAGCGTCTGCAGCGTCGTGTAGCGCGGCTCGAATCCCAGCTCACCACGCATGCGGGTGGTGTCGAGCACCCGGCCGAAGGCGAGGTAGCTCTCCTGTTCGCCGCGGATCACCGGCACGCGACCGTCCTTGAGGACACCGATCAGCGAGGTCAGCAGCGGCGCGGGCACCGGCAGTTGCAGATGTCCGGCGCGGTGCACCGCCTGCGACAGACTGACGACGCCGTCACCGGCCAGATTGAAGGTGCCCGGGATGCGGCGCAGCGTGGCGTGCTCCAGCGCCGCCAGCGCGTCCTCCTCGTGCAGGAATTGCAGTCGTGCCTGATGCCCGAAGGCCACCGGCACCACCGGCATCGCGAGGTAGGCGCTCATCCGCGTCGCGATCCGCGGACCGAGGATCGCCTGCGGACGCAGGATGGTCACGGCGATGTCCTGGCGGCGCCGGGCCAGACCGCGCGCGTAACCCTCGACGTCGAGCATGTCCCGGCCGTAGCCGCGGCGCGGCTCGCGACGCGCGGGCGTCCCCTCGGCGAAGTACGCCGGGTCACCGGAACTGGCGCCGTAGATCATCGCGGTGGACCGCAGAATCAGCCGTTTGACGCTGGGGGTGCGCTGGCAGGCCGCGCACACCTGCATGGAGCCGACGACGTTCAGCTCCTTGATGGCCGGGGAATGACCGGCCGAATCCATGAGCGACGGCGCCGCATGGACGACGGTGTCGACCTCGTAGCTGGCGAGCGCCTTGGCGATGGCCGGGCGCCGGATGTCCAGGCGCAGGAACTCCGCGCGCCCCATCCGCCGCATCAGCGACTTGGTGGGCACCCGGGAGTCGACGGCCACCACGCGCTCGATGTCCGGGTTCTCGGCCAGCCGCGACACCAGGTAGCCGCCCATGAAACTGGAGGCGCCGGTGACGAGCACCGACCGCGGCGGAGTGATCGGCGCTGCCTCAGACATGACATCAGGTTAACGAACGAAGAGACCCGCCCGGGATCGGGCGGGTCTCTTTCACATGATCGTCACTTGCCGAGCTTGCGACGCTGAACGCGCGTGCGGCGCAGCAGCTTGCGGTGCTTCTTCTTCGACATGCGCTTGCGGCGCTTCTTGATCACTGAACCCATGGGGGTCTCCTCACGATCGGTGCTGATGGTCCGTAGGCCACCACGGCGTCAAGCGACGACGAACGGCGGCGCTCCAGTCCCGCTCAGCAGCGACCGGGACCCGAGTGTTCATTCTAGCGATTACCCGACTTCATGGCGAAATCGGCTGCGCCTTCCATGCCGATCGAGCGGAGTCTAGGCCACACATCTGCCGTGTGGTCTCGACTCCGCTCGACCGTCACGAACTCGGCGAAGGACCCGGTCGACTAGCCGGCGTCGAAGTAGGAGGTCTCCAGGTAGTCGTGCACAGCCTTGGCGTGCACACGGAACGAGCGGCCCACGCGGACGGCGGGCAGCTCACCATTGTGCACCAGGCGGTACACGGTCATCTTGGAGACGCGCATCAGCGCGGCGACCTCGGCGACGGTGAGGAACTGCGACGCCGAACTGGCGCCCGCGGTGCGGGCGTCGGCGAAGTCGTTCCTATCTCCAGGCTTATCTGCAGCAGCCATGAATATATAAACCTCCGGTGCACGCATCGCGGCCACCGGCTTCCCCTCCGGCGGACATAGACACGTACGTGCTGCCAGCAGCTTAACGTGGCGGATGTGAAATATGCGACGTGAGTGGCTAAAACCTGCCGATCGGCGTCGGTTCACACCGGAAAAGCGGAAGAAATCGCAGGTAGCGGCGTCAGTGCTCGTCGGCGCCCAAATCGGCGTTCGACGCACCCGACCCGCGAGAACCCTCAATGTCGACTCGACGTGTCGCCTGACGGCTGACCTCGGCGGCCGCCCGGGCGGCCTCGCTCGCCGCGTGCCGGAGCCCGAATCGCTCGAACTCGCGCAGCGCCGCGGCCGTCGTGCCGCCGGGCGAGGTGACCGCGGCCCGCAGGTCGACCGGCGAGAGTCCCGACTCGCTGAGCAGCAGTCCCGAACCGCGCAGCGTCTGCGCGGCCAGTTCCAGCGCCTGCGGCCGGGCCAGCCCGAGTCCGACGCCCGCGTCGGTGAGCGCCTCGACGAGCAGGAAGAAGTAGGCGGGGCCGGAACCGGAGATCGCGGTCACCGCGTCCATCTGCTTCTCCGGGACCACCATCACCTTGCCGACGGTCTCCATCAGCCGGACCGCGACGGCCACCTGGTCGTCGTTCGCGTACCGCCCGCCGCTGACGGCGCTCATCGCCTCGTTCACGAGCATCGGCGTATTGGGCATCACACGGACCACCGGAGAGCCGGCCGGGAGCGCGGCCTCGTAACGCGCCGTCGGGATCCCGGCGACCAGGGTCACCGTGATGCGCTCGCTCTCCCCGTGATCCTCCGCGCGCGCCAGGTCGCGCAGGACATCGTCGACACCGTCCGGTTTGACGGCCAGGAACACCACCTGCGCGCTCTCAGCGGCGTCGCGGGTGTCCGTGGTGACCCGCACGCCGTACTCGTCCGCCAGCTCCGCCGACCGCGCGGGCAGCTTCTCGACCACCACCAGGTCCCGCACCGGCTTCCCCGCGTTGATCAGCCCGGCCAGCAGGGCCTCGCCGATCTTGCCGCCGCCGATGATCGCAATGCGCTCTGTCATGTCTCCACTCTCGTTCTCGTCACGGAAAATCGCCCTGGACTCCCGGGCCGGTCAGCGCCGCGCCGGAATCAGTGCCAGCTGCCGGGACTGCGCCACCAACGCACCGGCGGCGTCGACGACGACGTGATCCTCGGCGAACATGCCCCGGCCCACCTCGGTGCTGGTCGCCGCGAAGCGCAGCCAGCCCGGTTCCGGAACGCGCCGCAGATAGGTGGTGAGCTGCACGGTCGGCGCCCAGCCGAACAGTCCCAGGTTCATCACCACCGGCGGCGAGATGTCGCAGACCAGCACCGGGAAGTCGAGAGCCATCGTCTCCGGCTGCGCCGCCGCGTCCCGCGGCCGGGTCCACCCGCGGATCGCGGGTTCACCGGTCCCGCCGCGCAGCACCGGGAACCAGTCCGGGTCGAGCGACAGGTCGAGCGCCGGCGCCAGGTGCATCACCTCGCCGAGCGGCGAGTCGCCGATAGCCACGGCTCCGGGCACCGGTTCGGCCGGCAGGTCGTCGACCGGGGTGGCGCCACGATGGTGCGGTTCCCCGGTGTCCAGGCGCCCGAGAGTGACCGTCGACGACACCATGAGCCTGCCGCGCTGGGTCACCTCGACGTGGGCCAGCGACACCGTCCGGCCCCGTTTGACGATCCGTACCGCCAGGTCCACCTCGTCCGGATCGGGTGCGGCCAGGTAGTCGCTGGCCAGCGCGAGCGACGACACCCCGTCGAGCAACGCCGGATCGGCGTCGGGCTCGGCCAGGTCGCTCAGCGCTCGCCGGGCCGCGGCGGCCACCATCATCTGCAGGCTTCCGCCGTGTACCTTCGGCCCGATCGTGAACACCGCGGAGATACTCCCCCGGTACCCGATCGCACTGGAATCCGGCGCCCGGTCGGTCACCGTCAGATCGAGCAGGTCACCAAGTGCGGTCGACATCGGTCTCCTCCGCGGTACTGCGATCGGTATGGCGCCGGGCGAATTCCAGCGAACGCGTCAGCATCGCGGTGCGCTCGGCCTTGCTCTTGGCCGATCCGGTGTGCACCTCCAGCACCACCGACCCGGTGAAATCACCGGCCGCCAGGTGACGGCAGACCTCGACGCAGGGCTGACCGCCGTCGCCGGGGATCAGATGCTCGTCGGTCGCGGCGCCGGTCCCGTCGGTCAGGTGCAGGTGGGCCAGCGCGCCGCCCATCCGCTCCACCATCGCAAGCGCGTCGACGCCGGCCGCGGCCGCATGCGACAGGTCGAGCGTGTAGCTGTCGTATCCGTGATCGGTCGGGTCGATCGACTTCCCGAAGGCCGATGCGGCGAGTCCCGGCCCGCCGCCGCGGTTGGCCATCCGCTGCGCCGATCGGGTGCCGCTGCCGAACAGCCGGTCCGCCCGCATCGGGAACATGTTCTCCACGGCCACCCGGACGTCGGACTCGGCTTCGAGGCGTCGTACCAGCCGGTCGAAGCCACGCACGTACTCGCGCTGCCAGCGGAACGGCGGATGCACCACGACGGTGTCGGCGCCCAGGTCCTCCGCCGCCTGCACCGAACGCACCAGCTTGGCCGACGGATCACGGCCCCACACCCGCTGGCTGATCAGCAGACACGGCGCATGGATCGAGAGCACCGGCACCTGGTACTTCTGCGACAGGTGCGCGACATGCGAGACGTCCTGGCTGACCGGATCGGACCAGACCATCAGTTCGACGCCGTCGTAGCCAATCTCCGCCGCGTAGGCGAACGCCGCCTCGGTGTTCTGCGGATAGACCGAGGCCGTGGACAGGCCGATCGGGATCTCGGGGCGCACGGCCGTTCCCTCGACGCTAGACCAGCAGGACGAGCGGGCCGATCGTCACGATCAGACCCACCGCCAGCGCCAGCAGGGTGGTCGGCAGGTCGCGCTTGCGCAGCACGTACGCGAAGGTCACGATCGCGAAGATCACCAGCACGGCCAGGACCAGGGCGAAGTACACGTACTCCCTCCAGAGCACGGTGAAGCCCCAGAACAGGCCGGCACCGATCGCCAGACCGAGGATCACCTCGCCGATCAGGCCGAGCCAGCCCCAGACCGGCGAGCGCCGGTGTTCGCCGGTGTCGCCCGCGGCCTCCACCGCGTCGTCGTCGGCCCGCTGCGCCGCGGCGAGTTCACTCGGGCTCGCGAGGTGGTCGGCATCCTCGTCGGCGACGATCGTGGCGACCGTCTCGGTGTCGCTCGCCGTCCCGGTCTCATCGTCGTAGGCGAAAGCGGCGGTGGTGGTGACGACGGGCTGTTCACCGGTCGGCAGGTCTTCGCCGAGCAGGTCGTCGCGTTCGACGGCCCGCAGGCTCCCGGTGTCGATCGGCGCGAAGTCGTCCTCGTCGCCGGAGACCACCGGGATGATGCCGGTGACCACGTTCGCCGACTCGCCGCCGACCTGCGTCGACGGCGCGGGCACGTAGGCCGGCATTCCGCTCGCGCCGACCACGCGGGCCGTCGGGGTCTTGGCCGGCGGCGTGTAGCCGGGCATCCCCGAGGCGGTCGGCGCCGCCGCGTCGTCGGCCGGGTGGTCGCGGTGGACCGACGGCGATCCGGCGCGCGGGAAGGCGGCCTCGTCGGAGGTACGGGCGATCAACTCGTCGACCGTGATCGGTCGGGAATCGGGATCCGGCTCCTGCGCCATCAGCGGCCACTCCATCCTGCTCGCGCGGCCCGCGAGTGCTTCCCCCGCGGGTTTCCGACAATCCTAGTGGTCGGTGGTCATCGGTCCCGCAGGCTCACTGTCGAGTCGTCGGAGAATGACGCCCTCGCGCAGCGCCCACGGACATATCTCGAGTCTATCCACACCCAGTGCCCGCATCGTCGCCTCGGCCACCAGTGCGCCGGCCACGATCTGGGGCGCCCGGTCCGCACTGACCCCCTCCAGCTCGGCCCGGTCGGCCGTCGTCATCCGGGAGATGAACGAGATCAGCTGACGGATGCCGTCCTGGGTCACCGAGCGCTGCACGCGCGGGCCGGCGCTCGACGGCGCGGCACCGGTGAGCCGGGCCAGGGAGCGGAAGGTCTTGGACGAGCCGACCGCCAGACTGGGCTTGCCGGGTGCGCGGAGTTCCTTGGCCGGCCCTTTGAGTTCGGCATCGAGCCAGTCGCGCAGCACCGCGATCCGGCGCCTGTCCGGCGGGTCGTCCTGGATCCACTCGCGGGTCACGCGGCCGGCGCCGAGCGGCAGCGAGATCGCGATGTCGGGCTCCTCGTCGACGCCGTTCGACATCTCCAGCGACCCGCCGCCGATGTCGAGGGCCAGGATCCGGCCAGCCTGCCAACCGTACCAGCGGCGCACCGCGAGCGAGGTCAGCCGGGCCTCGTCGACGCCGCTGAGCACCACGACGTCGAGCCCCGAGGTCTTCTTGACGCGGCGCAGCACCTCGTCGGAGTTGGTCGCGTCGCGGGTGGCCGAGGTGGCGAACGCCATGATCTCGCCGCAACCGGACGACTCGGCGATCCGGGTGAAGTCCTCGATCGTGCTGACCAGCGAGTCGGCGCCCGCCTTGGTCATCCGGCCGTCGTCGTCGATCTGCTCCGCCAGACGCAGCACCGCCTTGGTCGAACTCATCGCGGTCGGTGCGCCGCCCGCCTTCGCATCCACGACGAGCATGTGCACCGTATTACTGCCCACATCGAGCACTCCGAGTCTCACCCGCTCAAATTACTGTGTCAGCGGCGCTCGTGTGAACTGCGCGCGACTACCGTGGATCGTTGTGTCCCCCGATCAACCGCGCCGGCCCGCGCCCGAGGTTCCGCTCGACTTCCCGCACGAGTGGTACGACTTCTTCGATCCCGCCGATCCCGAGCACCTGATCAGCGCCGATCTGACCTGGCTGCTGTCGAGGTGGTCGTGCGTGTTCGGCACCCCGGCCTGCCAGGGGATCATCGCCGGACGGCCGGACGACGGCTGCTGCTCGCACGGCGCGTATCTCACCGACGACGAGGACCGCGAACGACTGGCGGCCGGGATGGCGCTGCTGACCGCGGACGACTGGCAGTTCTTCAAGAAGGGCTCCGGGGCCGATCCGCTGGGCGAGCGCGGCTATCTGGAGGAGAGCGATCTGGACGACGAGCCCGCGCTGAAGACCCGCACCGTCAAGGGCGCGTGCATCTTCCTGAACCGTCCCGGCTTCGCCGCCGGACCCGGCTGCGCGCTGCATTCGATGGCCCTGCGCCGCGGCCTGGAGCCGCTGACCGTGAAGCCGGACGTCTGCTGGCAGTTGCCGGTGCGCCGCGAGCAGGAGTGGGTCACCCGGCCCGACGGCACCGAGATCCTGAAGACCACGATCACCGAATACGACCGCCGCGGCTGGGGCGAGGGCGGGCACGACCTGCAGTGGTACTGCTCGGGTTCCCCCGACGCGCACGTCGGCGCGACGCCGGTCTTCGAGTCGTACGCGCCGGAGCTCACCGAACTGCTCGGCGCCCCCGCCTACGAGGTGCTGGCCGCCGCGTGCCGGCAGCGCACCCGCCTGGGCATCGTGGCGGTCCACCCGGCCACCGCCGCCGCCACGACCCGCCTGGATCGCGACCTCAAATACGAGCAGCTGTAGCCACCGTCACGAAGCGACGTTTCGACACCGCCCTCGGCTATCGCCTCGGCCGGGCTCAACGGGCTGAACGGACACCCCGACCCTCCGGCCCCGGACCCAACAGGCTGAACGGACACCCCGACCCTCCGGCCCCGGACGCAGCGAAGCGAGTCCGCGGCCGGACCAGGTGAAGGAATGCGGCAGCACGAGCGCAGCGAGTCCTACCGCATTCCTTCACCTGGGCGAGCGCAGCGAGCAGCCCCGAAAAAGACAGTCTTCAGTCGAAAGACGTCGCGCAGCGACCGTCAGGGCTCGAACTTGTAGCCGAGACCGCGCAGGGTGATGAGGTGACGCGGCTGTGACGGATCGGGCTCGATCTTGGAGCGCAGCCGCTTGACGTGCACGTCGAGGGTCTTGGTGTCGCCGACGTAGTCGGCGCCCCACACCCGATCGATCAGCTGGCTGCGGGTGAGCACCCGGCCGGCGTTGCGGAGCAGATACTCCAGGAGGTCGAACTCCTTGAGCGGGAGGGTCACCTCGTTGCCGGCGGCCGTCACCGTGTGCCGCTGCACGTCCATCCGGACGGGCCCGACCTCGAGGACACCGATCGCCGCATCATCGTCGTCCGCGACCACGCCGCCGCGGCGCAGCACGGCCCGGATGCGGGCGATCAGCTCGCGCGCCGAGTACGGCTTGGTGATGTAGTCGTCGGCGCCGAGTTCCAGGCCGACCACCTTGTCGATCTCGCTGTCCCGGGCGGTCACCATGATGACCGGCACGGAACTCTTGGCGCGGATCACCTTGCAGATCTCGGTGCCCGACATGCCGGGCAGCATGAGGTCGAGCAGGACGATGTCGGGGCTGAGCCGTTCGAAGGCGCCGACGGCCTCGGAGCCGTCGTTGATGATGCTGGCCTCGAAGCCTTCCTTGCGGAGCAGGAAGGCCAGCGGGTCGGCGAGGGCTTCCTCGTCTTCGACGATCAATACGTGCGTCAAGGCGTGGGTTCCTTATGTTTCTGGGGACGGCTGGATGGGGAGATACAGGGTGAAGGTCGATCCGGTGCCGGGCCGGCTCCACAGTCCGATGTGGCCGCCGTGGCTCGCCGCCACGTGTTTGACGATCGCCAGGCCCAGCCCGGTACCGCCGGTGGCGCGCGACCGGGCCTTGTCGACGCGGAAGAAGCGCTCGAACACGCGCTGCTGATCGACCGGCGCGATGCCGATGCCGCGGTCGGTGATCGCGATCGACGCCATCGTCTGACCGTCGACCTCGACCAGCTTCCGGCTGATCGAGACGACGTCGCCGGGCTGCGAGTGGTTGATGGCGTTGACCAGCAGATTGTTGAGCGCGGTGAGCAGCAGGGTGCGGTCGCCGGGTACCACGTAACCGGCCCGCCGGTCACTGACCAGCTCGATCTGCCCCACCTCGGCGCTCACCGCCGCGGACGAGAGCGCGTCGTCGATGAGGGCGTCGACGTCGACCTCGGTGAACTCCTCGATCCGGCCCTCCTGCAGACGGGACAGACCGATCAGCTCGTTGATCAGCGTGCTCATCCGGGTGGCCTCGTGCAGCACGCGGTGCCCGAAGTGCTCGACGGCGGCCGGGTCGTCGCGCGACTCGAGCATCGCCTCGGCCATCAGGCTGATCGCCCCGAGCGGGGTCTTCAGCTCGTGCGAGACGTTCGCGGCGAAGTCGCGGCGGGTGGCCTCGACACGGAGGTTGGTGGAGTCGTCGTCGCCGTAGACGAGCGCGTACCGGGACGTCCCGTGCTCGGCGAGGCGCACCACGCAGCGCACGTTCTCGATGGTCCGCGGCATGGTGCGCCCGGTGGAGACGAAGCCCATGGTGGACACCGGCGGCACGAACTCGAAGTGCCGGTCGACACCGGTCGCGAAGACCTCGGTGACCACTTCGGCGACCGGATCGGCGAGCACGTCGCGCAGCAACCCGAGTTCGACGGCCCGCTGGTTGAACAGCACGATGTTGTGGTCCACATCGACCACGGCCAGTCCCGACTCCGAGTGGGTGACCAGCAGATTCAGCAGGCCACCGCGGCTCACCGAGCCGTCGGAGTTGTAGGTGACGGCACCCTCGTCGACGAAGGCCGGACCCGACAGCCCGGCCGCATGATCGGGCACGCGCGGGCTAGCGGTGGACTCGGACACAACCGGCAGTCTACGACCAGTCAACCCGCAGGGGCGACCTGAGACGAGCCGGTTAGCGCGCTGTTCACGGAAGATTCGCGCGAGTGTCCACGAGGTGAACCGCGCTCAGGAGCTGGAGCTGACGACGAGGTCGTCGTACTCGGGGTGCTGGCCGAGGTACTTGATGACGTAGGAGCAGACCGGGATCACCTTGTTGCCGTCGGCGCGGATCTGGTCGAAGACCTGCTGGACGAGCTGGCCGGCGTAACCGCGCCCGCCGTACTGCGCGAAGACGACGGTGTGGGTGAGCGCCAGATGGTCTCCGTCGGAGTGTCCGCTGTCGCGCGTGTAGTCGAGGTAGCCGACCTCGGTCGGCACACCGTCCTCGTCGAGAATCTCCGCGCGGAACCGCTCGCGCTCGTCCAGATGCGTCACCGTGATTGCCCCGTCACTCATGCCCTCCAATGTAGCCGAGCCCACCCGGTCGCGCAGTGGCGTGCGACGGGTGGGCTCGGCGATACGGGCCGGGCACGGCGGGCCGTGTTCGAACTACTTGCTGCCCTGTGCGGCGACCGCGGCGGCACCGGCGGCGGCCGCCTCCGGGTCCAGGTAGGTGCCGCCCGGGTTGATCGGACGGAGGTTCGCATCGAGCTCGTAGACCAGCGGATTGCCGGTCGGGATGTTCAGGCCCGCGATGTCGGTGTCCGAGATGTTGTCCAGGGTCTTGACCAGGGCGCGCAGCGAGTTTCCGTGCGCCGCGATCAGAACGGTCTTGCCTTCCCGCAGGTCGGCCGCGATGGTGTCGATGAAGTACGGGATCAGCCGCTTCACCACGTCGAGCAGGCACTCGGTCAGCGGCACCTCGATTCCGGCGTAGCGGGGGTCGCCGACCTGGCTGTACTCGGTGTCCGGGTCGATCGCCGGCGGCGGCGTGTCGTAGCTGCGGCGCCACAGCATGAACTGGTCGTCGCCGTACTTCTCCTTGGTCTCCGCCTTGTTCAGCCCCTGCAGCGCACCGTAGTGGCGCTCGTTGAGCCGCCAGTCGCGGTGCACCGGAATCCAGTGACGGTCGGCCTTGTCCAGCGCGATGTTCGCGGTGGTGATCGCGCGGCGCAGCAGTGAGGTGTACAGGACGTCGGGCAGCAGGCCGTTCTCGGCGAGCAACTCGCCGGCGCGCACCGCCTCGGAGCGTCCCTTCTCGGTGAGGTCGACGTCGACCCACCCGGTGAACTGGTTGGAGGCGTTCCACTCGGACTCGCCGTGCCGCATAAGAATCAGCTTGCCGTTGCTCATGGTCACAGTTTCGCACATCGTCGGCGAGCCGCAGGCCGAGCCGCCAGACCGCGCCGGACCGCATCGCCGGACGACGCGGGCCGGCGCCCTGCGGGAGTCGCAGGGGCACCGGCCCGGGGGTCGTCGTCCGTACGACTACTTGCGCAGATCCTTGCGCAGTATGGCCGCATGAACGCTGTGCGGACGAGGCAATAGCCCAGTAGACAGACTAGCGCTGTCCGCGAAATATCCTTGCCTGGCGATTCGGTGTCACAACTGAGACGGCCCCGACAGGTGTTCACGCACCGGCCAGGGCCTCGGACACACCGGAGGACATTCCGATGCACCGTCATCACATCCTATCCGCGGCCCTGATCGGGGTCGGCACGCTCGCCGTCTATGGCGCGTTCCTGCTGCTCGCTCACCTGGTGTTCGCACTCGGCTGGTACGCCGGAGCACCGTCATGAGCGCCCCGACCACAACGCTGACGGTCGAGCAGGCCGCCGAAGCGCAGACGATCCGCGAGTTGCATGACGCCACGCGGGCGCGGCTCAACGCGGCCCGCGAGCGTGGGCTGACCGCCGACGACCTGGCGGCCTATGACGACGCGTGCCGGGAGATCCGGTGCCGGGAGCAGGCGATGCGGGCGCGGTGGTGGCCGACGTCGGTGACGATCTCGGTCGCGCAGTTATCCGACGAGGTGCAGGTGATTGTGTGGCCGACGACCGATCCGGCAGACGGGTACATGCTCGACGCGGCCGTGATCGGCGGTGCAGCATGAGCAGCGGCGAGGCGTTCGACCGGCACGGGCATTGCAGCAGCTTCTGTCAGGGTGCGATCAACGGCGACCATCCCCGATCCGGCACGACCAACGAGGACCACGGGGCGTTCTGCCTCGGCGTGTCCCTCGGCGGCCTCGGCTGCGGGCCGCGCGGGGAACGCACCCGGCTCTGGCTCAACCCGGTCAGGCCGTACTTCCACGGCGCCCAGACACGCGAGCAGTGGCGCGCGTTCGACGAACTCGAACGACACTCCGGCATCGGATTGTTCATCGAGACCGGGCCCGAATGCAGTCTGATCCCTGACGTTCTGCTCTCACCGGCCGAGGCGCGGCAACTCGCCGCCGAACTCACCTGGCTCGCCGACGTCGCCTCCGGTATCGACGGCCCGCACCCGCGGATCGGCAACGCTTAACCGATCGGCCCTGACGGTCCGCTCGAAGTCGGTGACACCTTGTCCCTGACTTCGAGTGCGCGGGTTCGATTCCCGCGCAGGGCACGCACGCAACCGTTCCGACCGCGTTGCCGTCGCTATCCGCAGGGTCCGACGTAAACCGACCAGCAGCACGTAGCCCAGTCCCATGCCGTGCTCATGGGCCACCGTAGACACGCCTGATCAACGCGCTATCGGTGCCATTACCCAGACACGTCCCAACGGGCCGGGTCCATTCGGTGATGGCCTGACGCGATAGGTAGGCAAGGCTCGTGGGTCGAACGGCGATGGGGCAACGACACCGGCACCCTTGGGTTCGACTGGCTTGGAAGTGAACGTAGACCGGGCGTGTCGCACCGATCAGTCCAGCTCGGGAAGTGTCCGGCCCGCGCGCATGGGAGGAGAACTTGGGGAGTTCTTCTTAACCTGGTCAACAGGAAGTCCGGCCCGTGCGCAGCGGAGAGCACCGGGATGGTCTCCTTCAGAAGAAGACCATCAAGGTCCGGCCCGCGCGCAGCGGGAGAGCACCGTCTTCTGCAGACCATGTTCCCTGTCCGGGGGTCCGGCCCGTGCACAACGGAGAGCACCGAGCGGGGCTGGGGCATTGATCCCCCGCGAAGGGTCCAGCCGCCGTCCAGGGCATAGGCGGTATCTCTCTCTGATCCCCCCTCCCCCAGGAGGCCGAAATCCCCAGACCCGTGCAGAACCTGAGCACGTATGACCAACGGGCCCGTCTGACCCCGGGGGCGGAGGGGGCAATGTCCCACCCCTCTGTTTGTGCTGGTGGTCGCGCGTGTCGCAGAAAGGGTGAGACCCGGCCGGCAGTAACCAGAAACTGCGGGCCGGGTCTCGGTTCGGGCGGTCAGGCGACCAAGCGTGATCCGCCCGGGTCTTGTGTGTCAGCCTTCGCCGTCGTCGATGGTGAACTTCCCGATTCGGTCGGGGCGGGGCAGGACGTGGCCGGTTCGCCAGGTTGCCCGGATTCCGATTGAGTCGTGGGCGAAGTAGGCGGACGGGTCGGTGGTGACGGTGACGGGTCCAGCAGCGGTGAGGATCGCGGACTGGTCGAGGAGGACACCGGAGCCGCTGGGGATCGCGGGGTTGACCTTGACGGGGATGCCCAGCAGGAGTGGCTGGGCGTTCTCGGTGCCGGCGCCGAGCAGGTTCTGGTTGCTGGCCGCGGCC
Organism: Gordonia sp. PP30; assembly: GCF_023100845.1. Taxonomy (NCBI): domain Bacteria; kingdom Bacillati; phylum Actinomycetota; class Actinomycetes; order Mycobacteriales; family Gordoniaceae; genus Gordonia; species Gordonia sp. PP30. The sequence goes on from NZ_CP095864.1 coordinate 3,949,070, forward strand.
GTCTTGAACTTTCGGATCTCGGCCCACGTCGCGGGCGCGAGTACCCACGCGGTGGGGTTGGCGCCAGCCGCGCGGACGGACGCTTCGAGGTCGATCAGCGCGTCGAGGTTGCCGTCTTCGACGACTTCGACCGACAAGCCGGTGGTGTTCAGGATCCCGGCGACGGGTGCGACTGCGGGTGCGGTCGGTGCTGCCTGTGCCAGCAGTGCCTGGTCGGCTTTGCGGGTGAGTGCTCGGGAGACGCTGCGGGCGAGCTCGGCCGGGGTGTTGTTCTGCCGGTACTGCTCGCTGGTGAGGCGGATCAGTTGGGCGATTTTGCGGCTGTAGATGGTGGCTGCGGCGAGTCCGGGTTCGCCTTCGGGGATCTCGTCTCCTTCGGCGACGAACTGCGCGTCGTCGTCGACGACGTAGGCAACCTCTATGACGGGCTGGTCGCCTTCGATCGCGCCGACAGCGAGCGTGTCGGTGAGGATCAGCGCGTCCGGCAGGACGTCGCCGGCGTCGAACACGTGCTGATCTGGGCGCCAGGGGCTGGCGGAATTGCTGGTGGTGGCGGTGTGTGCCATGAGTGCTCCAGGTGTGATGAAAAGGGCTTAGGGGATCCGGTGCCGTCCTGCGGTCTGCCGGGTGCCCACCTGGGGCGTGCGGGCCGGAACCGTTGGGGCGTCTCGCCTGTGCCGGTCCCGGCCCTCACAGTTTATCGCGTGCGCCAGTCGAACGCGGCTTCGAGCGTGCCCTTCGGCGACGAACTGGGCGTCGTCGTCGACGATGTAGGCGACTTCGATCACCGGCTGGTCGCCTTCGATCGCTCCGACCGTGAGCGTGTCGGTGAGGATCAGCGCGTCCGGCAGGACTTCGCCGGCGTCGAACACGTGCTGGTCGGGACGCCACGGGGTAGCGGCGGCGGCGGTGGAGATGGTGTGCGGCATTGGATTGCTCCCAGGTTGGAGTGTCGGGGTTCCGGTGTCCGCGTCACGCGGTGCGTCGGTTGCCCTCCTGGGGCGATCGGGCCGGGACCGTGGGGCCTCTCGCCTCGGCTGGTCCCGGCCCTCTCAGTTTATCGGCCCTGCTGGCGGTAGTCGAACGCCGCTTCGAGAGTGCCGCGGGGCCGGTGAGACGGTAGCCCTTGCTGCGGGTTGGGACGTGGCCCGCCGAGCCCGAGTTCAGTCTTGATCGCCTGGGCGCGTTCGGTGAGGGCGGTCAGGTTGAGGTGGCCGTCGTCGTCGCGGAAGTCGTCGAGCTTCTGCTCGGATACCTCCCAGAGACGCGGGTCGAGGTTCGCCGTGGCCAGGGCGTGGCCGAGCAGTTTGGTCTCGACCGCTTCCAGGCGTGCGGCGAGTTCGTCGCGTTCGGTGCGGGCCTGGTTGCGCTGGTGCCGGAGCTTGGCGGCCTCACGGTTGCCGTTGCCCTTGTCCTCCGGTGCTTCGCTCTCCTGTTCGTCGGATCCGTCGTCGACCTGTTCGTCGATGGTGTCCTCGGGCTCGACGGTCGGGTCGTCGATGCGCTGGTCTTCGGTGCTGGTCTGCTCGGTCATTGCTGGCCTTCCTGGTCGGTGGTGATGGTGGGTAGTTGGTCGATGTCGGCGAGGGTGACCATCACGTGTGCTTCCTGCTGCCACAGGGCGTCGATCACTGCCTCGGGTGTGCTGCCGGTGAGCTCGGCGAAACTGCGGACCACCGACAGCAGCATCGCGGTGGCGCCGGCGAGGAGTTCGTCGACGGTCCCGCTCGTCTGCTCGTGCCGATAGAGCATGTCCGCCTCTTCGGGCTCGTTCCAGTGGATCTTGGCGGCGATGTCCAACGCTTGGAGGCGGCCGCGGCGGACCCGGATTTCGTCTTTCACGGTGGGTTCAGTGGTCATCAGGGTGTTTTCCTTTCATGGGGGCGGCCCGGTCGGGCCTGGGGGATGATCTCGGCGAGGACGCCGGGAGGTCGGTGCTTCGGCGGGATCCGCTCGGCCCAGTCCCGGCAGGCGGCCAGCGCTGGGCACCTCGAGCAGATGGCGGCGGCGCGATGGTGTCGTGCTTCGACCTCGGCGTGGTCCTCGTCCTCGGCGGCCGGATCGAACAGCGCCCATTGCCCTCGGCAGGCGGCCTCGGTGAGGTCGGGCTGGTCGGCCAGCAGCTCGGCGAGCTTCCGGGCGCTCACAGCTCGACCCCGCGATCGGCGGCGTCATGCAGGGCGTCGGCGAGACGGCGGGCCTGCCCGGCTGTGAGCGTGATCCCCTCCAGCGACACCATGCCGTCGCCGAGCAGGTGCACGACCGGGATCAGCTGATCGGGCCGGCAGTTCCGGCAGTACCGGGTCGCTGAACGGGTGACCTTCGGACACGATCTGCATCGGACACCGCGACGTTTCTTCATCGGACTACCTCCAACCGTGGAGGGGCGATGTACCTGACCGACCCGGTGAAGGTCACCGGGCACCAGCGCACCACCGCGTACCCGCGATCCCCGTGCCGGGCGTGCGGCGCCAGGGCGGTCGGCAGTTCCTCCCAGGCCTCGGTAGGCAGGTTCGCCGGATCGGCCGGCCACAGGTGCTCGAACTCCATGCCGTCGCCGTCGACGCGGACCGTCGAGCAGATCGGGCGGCCGTCGCTGTACCGCGTGAACGGGTCCGGCGGCATGGCGATCAGCGCGGCGGTGAACGCCTCGGCAGGCTCGCTACAGCAGTCGTCGCTATGGCCGTGATCGGACAGTTCCTGGAGCAACCACGTGCTGGTGCGAACCAGGCGGCGCGCGGCGTGGATCAGGCGATCAGTATCGCGGTCAGGAGAGATCATCGGTCGGCCTCCTTCTGTGCGTTGGCGAGGGCGGCGGCGACGCGGTCGGTTTGCCCCGGCGAGTCGGGTGTGAGACCGCCCGGCGGTGGCGCGCACATGGCGTGGCGGCCTAGCGGAGCGTCCTCGGCGTCGAGCGGTCCGTATCCGCACACTGAGCAGTCGACATCGGGTGTTGAAACCGTTGAAAGTGTGTAATTGCCTGGTGAGAGGCCCTGTTCGGTTTCAACATTGCCGAGGGGGAGTGTTGAAACGCGGTCATGGTCGGCATCCGAGTGTTCGTCGGTTTCAACACTTTCAACACTTTCAACAGGGGTATAGACGCCCCGGCCTGCCTTCATGATCCGGCCCGCCTTGGACAGGCGACCGAGATACGTTCCGGCCGATTCGGCCGTGATCGGAGGATCCAGGGCCTCGGCGACGGCGGTCGGTCCGATGCCCCCGGGGTGCTCGGTGACGACGTTCAGGATCTCGATCGCCCGGTCTCCCAGCCCTGCCGAGGCTCGCGCGGTCTGCGCCTTGCTCGCGGCCTCGGCGAGCACCTCCCCATCGAGCACCCAGCGCCCCTCTCGGGACGTCACCGCATACTCAGACTCGGGAACGTCGCGGCCCGTGACCCGGATGATCCCGGCGTCATCGTTGCGACTGCGCGATAGGTTGAGCGTGAAGTCCGCGGCCCCGTTGAGCCCGTTCGTGCCGCTGGTCGAGTCCATCCAGTCATCCGATGCCGCCTTCCGGACGTGGTGAACGACCAGGACACATGCGCCCGGATGCTCGTCGGCGTACGCCTTCAACTTCGAGCCGATCCGGTAGTCCCGCTGATACGCCGACTCGCCCGGTGCGCTATCCGGTGCGACCTTCCCGAGCGTGTCCAGAATGACCAGGGGCGCAGCACTTCCGTGCTCGTACAGCCACGCTCCCATCTCGTCCCACACATGCGCCGGCGGGATCCTGGTGATGTAGTGCAGCAGCGGCGGGATCGGTTCCCCGTCGAGCAGCGCGCGACAGCGACCCTGGAGGCGGCGTTCCCCATCTTCGAGTGCCATCAGCAGGGTCGGCCGCGCGTGTCCGGTCGGCACCTTCCCGAGCGCACGACCACCTGAGGCCACCGCCAGGGCGATACCGAGTGCGGCCCAGGACTTGCCGGCCTTGGGCGCGCCGGTGAGAAGTCCCATACCTTCGGGGATGAGGCCGGGCACGGCCCAGCGCAGCGGCGGGAACACCTGAGCGTCGAGCTGATCGCCCGTCTTCACGTACGTCATCTAGCTCACCCCGCTCTCAGCTCGCGGAATGTATGCCGCAGACGCGCGGTCGGACAAGAATTTCGCCTCGGCCGACCAGTCCCGGGCGGCGGAGACAGCGACGGATGCGGCCTTCATCGCCTCGGCCCGCTGCAGACGTTCACGCTCCCGGTCGAGCGCGCCGCGCACGAGGCACGTGAGCGCGTCCGTCCAGAGCTCGGGATCAACTGCCGGCGGCGGGACGATCGCCCGGAGCCTGGAACGGACGACCAGTGCTTCCTGGTAGCTGCAGGGTCGGCGCTTCGTTTTCGGATCCGAGCTACTATCGAGGTGATCCGCCCGATCATTCTGGAGAGCCCCGGTCTGCACGCCGGGGTTTTCTTCTGTCTGCATCAGACCTCACCGCCGATCCGGTCGGCCTGGTGATCGGTGAGTCCCAGATCAGCGTGCTCTGCCTGGGCGAGCTCGCGTTCGGCCGCAGCGGCGGTCTCGGCGAACTCTCGGGACTTGCGACGAGCCTGCGCCGACTTGAGTGCGAGCCGCTTGAAGTACGCTTTGCGGGCGTGCTCAGCGCGGCGTGCGCGTTCGGCCGGCGGCAGGGTGCCGTCTGGGTCCACCTGCTTCTCGAACCGGTCGAGAGCGGCTTTACGGGCCGGTGCGGTGCGCGCGGCGCGGTCGGGAGTGCGTGCCCATGATTCGTGGGCGGCGATTTCGGCGCGAAGTGCGCGCTCTGTAGGTGTGAGAGCCATGACTTACCTCGGGGTACGTCGAGGTGGACTACTTGTGGTGAAGCAGTCCTGTAGTGGCTCACACCCGGTGGGTGCTGCGCTCGGGATAATCACGAGTCCCAAGCTCCCGGAGTACCTATGTACTCGGGCACAGCGTATCAGCGCGCGCGAGTGACCAGTGTGCGCAACACGCCGGAGTCGATCAGAATCGCAGTTCCGTCGATTCGGATCCCGGCAGGCAGTTCAGTTCCGTGCTCGGCGGCATCGCAGAGCCCGTTGAAGATCTGATAGAACAGCCGCGCGCGAGCACGCGGCACCCCGCCACCGAGATCCCAGGTCTCCTGACCGATCTGCACCGGACCGCCTGGTGCCTTCCGCGCCGAGTGAGTGCGCCCGACGTCCCGGCGGCGCGCGATGGTCTTACTCGGATCCACGCTATCGAGCGCGTCCTTCTGGCGCTCGGGCCCGCTCTTGCCGGTCGGCGGTTCCCAGAAACTGAAGTTCTGCAGGTGAGCGCGCGCGTCGGTTTGCTCCTGCTCGCGGGCCTTGTCCATCGCCTTGACGACGGCGAACGGGTCATCGGCTCGTGTGCGGACGTTGCCGGGCTCGCGGGTGTATCCGTCGCGCCGGTCCTGCTGTGCCGACTGCGGTGTGTCGATGTCCCAGCGCTGGCCAGCGGACCCGGCCCGGCGAAGGGTGTGCAGCATCTTGCGGCCGTCCACGACGACAACGGTGTCGATCACAGATCCCCCAGGTTCAGACGGCGCGCCTCATCGGCGGCGCGCATCGACTTGGTGTGTGCGGCGTATCGGTCGACCATCTCGCGGCTGTGCCATCCGGCGACGCTCATCAGGCCGCCTTCGGATCCGCCGGCGGCCAGCCACCGGGACGCCGCGGTGTGTCGGAGTACATGCGGGTGAAAGTTGGAGATTCCCGCGGCGGTCGCTCTGCGTTCCAGTGCGCGATAGAGACCCATGTACTCGAAGGTGCGCCCCCGCTCCCCGAGCCACAGGCGCGGAGACTCGGCGAGTCGGTGCTTACGGCGGGCTCGGATCCAGCGGTCGAGGGCTTGCACGGCTTCGGGTCCGATCGGCACTATGCGGCCGCGCTTGGACTTCGAGCGGCGGACCGTGACGAGCCCCTTCGCGAGGTCGATGTCGTCGAGGGTGAGCCCGGCGACTTCACCGGCTCTCATTCCGGTTTCCAGCATGACGCGCACGATCGCCTCGTCGCGGCGATCGGTCCACTCTTTGCCTTGGCACGCCTTCACGAGGGCGGCGAGTTGAGTGTCGTCGAGGGTCTCGACGACCTTCACGTCGATCTTCGGCGCTTTGCTGTTGAGGAGTTGGTCGGCGTCGATCTCGTCCTCGGCGGCGAGCCAGGCCGAGAATCGGCGCAGCGCCAGATGTCGGGTGGCGGCAGTCGCCGGTTCCGCCCCGTTGTCGAGCAGGTGAGTCATGAACGCCGCGACGGTGGTGCGGTCGAGGTTCGGCGGCGTCCCGGTCTCGTCGGCCCAGGCCAGGAACTGTGAGACGCCGGTGGTGTAGCCCTTGAGCGTGTTCGCGGACTTGCGTTCGGCGCGCAGGTGAAGCACCCAGGAGGCCATGAGGTCTCTCAGGTCGTCAGTGGTGAACTCGCCGGACATGCCCTATATCTTGCCACACAGCGCTGTACTCAGATACAGTGAAGGCCGGTGGTCAACGTTTCCGCTGATCACCGGCCAAAACTGAATCGCTGAGCGAGGACTACTTGCGCAGATCCTTGCGCAGGATCTTGCCGGAGGCCGACTTCGGGATCGCGGCGATGAACTCCACCTGGCGGACCTTCTTGTACGGGGCCACCCGCTCGGCGGTGAAGGCCATCACCTCGTCCGCGGTCAGCTCCTGGCCCTCCTGGAGCACGACGAACGCCTTCGGCACCTCTTCACCCTCGTCGTCGTGCGAGCCGACGACGGCGACGTCGGCGATCTTCGGATGGGTCAGCAGCAGGGCCTCCAGCTCGGCCGGCGGCACCTGGTAGCCCTTGTACTTGATCAGTTCCTTGAGGCGGTCGACGATCGTGATGCAGCCGCTCGCATCGACGGTCGCCATGTCGCCGGTGTGCAGCCAGCCGTCGGCGTCGATGGTCTCGGCGGTGGCCTTGTCGTTGTTCAGGTAGCCGGCCATCACGTTGGGGCCGCGCACCCACAGCTCACCCGGCTCCGAAACACCCTCGGCGGGGATGTCGATGTCGTCGCCGGTACCCGGGTCGACCAGCCGGTTCTCGGTGTTCGGCACCGGCCAGCCCACCGACGACAGGGGAGCCAGCACGCCGCGGGTGTTCTCGCCGCCGTCGAACGGGATGATGTGACTGACCGGCGACAGCTCGCTCATGCCGTAGCCCTGCAGCATCCGCAGGTTCAGGCGCTCGGCGACGGCGTGGCCCAGCTCGGCGTCGAGCGGTGCCGCGCCGGAGAGCATGGTGTGCACCGACGACAGGTCGTACTTGTCGACGATCGGGTGCTTGGCGAGGGCGACGGCCACCGGCGGCGCGATGAACGCGTAGGTGATCTTGTGGGTCTGGATGCCCTCGAGGAACTCGATCATGTCGAAGCGCGGCATCACGAAGAGCGAGGCCCGCGCCTTGAGCGCCGCGTTGAGCAGCACGGTCATGCCGTAGATGTGGAAGAAGGGCAGCACCGCGAGGACCACGTCGTCCGGGGTCATCCCGTTGAGCGGCTCGATCTGCGCCACGTTGGCCACCAGGTTGCGGTGGGTGAGCATGACGCCCTTGGGGTTGCCGGTGGTACCGGAGCTGTACGGCAGGACCGCGAGGTGGGTGGCCGCGTCGAACGACACGTCCGGGGCGCGCAGCCCGGCGCCGAGCAGGTCGGCGGCGTTCGGGTGACCGCTCGCGGCCTGCCCCTCGCCGTCGAGAACGATGATGTTCGCGTCGTCGATGCCGACCTCGCGCGCGGCCTCGATGGCCTGCGGCGACAGCAGCGAGATGGTGACGATCATCTTGGCCTTGGAGTCGACCAGCTGCTTGGCGATGTCCTTCTCGGTGAACAGCGCGTTGAGCGTGGTCGCGGTGCCGCCGCTGCGGAGGATGCCGTGGAACACGGTGGCGAACGCCGGGATGTTCGGCGACAGCACGGCGACCACGTCGCCCACGCCGATGCCGCGGGCGGCGAGCGCACCGGCGGCCGCGTCGATCTGGCCGATCAGCTGGCGGTAGGTGGTGGTGGCGCCGGTCTTGGCGTCGATCAGGGCGACTCGGTCGAGATCACTCTCGGCGATCGAGCCGAAGAGGAAGTCGTAGACGCTGACATTCGGGATCTCGACGTCGTCGTACGGATTGCGAAAGCTCATGGGCCCTCCATCGGTGGTGTGCGGAGCAATGGTAGCAATGGTGATTGTCACGGTTTCGGTGACGGCGGCCACCCGGCGCCGCGGCAGATCATCGGGTATGTCCGATTCTGCCTCGGGGTGGTTCTACTCGTCGTCGGCGGCGTCCCCGCCGGGTGACGCCTCCTCGATCCCGGCCGGAGCCGCACCGTCGAGCGGGCCGATCTCGGGCAGTTTGTCCTCGTCGATCAGATGCTCGAAGGCGAGCAGATTGACCATCGACTCGCCGCGCGCCTTGCGCCAGGCCCACTCGCGGTGGATCGAGGTGAGGAAGCCGATCTCCAGCAGCTTGTTGAAGTCGCCGTCGGCGGACTGCAAGACCTGACCGAGCACCCGGTCCACCTCGTCGCGGGTCAGCGCGTCGGTGGAGATCCGGCCGACCAGATACACGTCGCCGATGTTGTCGAGGGTGTAGGCGACGCCGTACATGCGCCGGTTCTGCAGGAGCAGATAGTGATAGAACGACGCGAAGTTCTCGTCGGCCCGCCGGCACACGAAGGCCTCCACCCGCACCCCGTGCACACCAGCGGTCAGCAGCACCGTGGTCTTGAGTTTGCGTTCGCCGGGCAGTTCCACGACGACGTGTTCGGCGCGCGCGCTGCCGGAGTCCTTGCGCACATAGTCGATGCCGGATTCGGTGAGCGCGGCCTCGAGCGCCGCCAGGTTCTGTTGCGCGGTTGCGGTCATCCTGCCATCCTCGGTCGGTTCTTGAGCCAGCTCCGCCGCAGCCGTCCGGTCGGAGTCCAGCGGGGGCCCGGGCGGAACCCGGAGAGCGCGGCGCTGTACGAATTCAGCAGCGCGTCGGTGGTGTGCTCCCAGGAGAAGCGGGCGGCGTGCCCGGCGGCGGCCGCGCCGAAGCGGGTCAGCCGCGCCGGGTCGCCGAGCAGGTCGGCCAGCTGCGCCGTCCACTCGTCGATGTCGTGCCCGGCGACGAGCCGGCCGGTCACCCCGTCGTCGACGGCGACGCCCAGGCCGCCGACGTTCGCCGCGATCACCGGCACCCCGCACGCTTGCGCCTCGACGGCCACGAGCCCGAAACTCTCCGAGAAACTGGGCACCGCGACGAGATCCGACGCGCGGTACACCTGCGCGAGCACCGCCGGCGACTGCGGCGGACGGAAGATCACCCGGTCGGCGACACCCAGGTCACGGGCGAGTTCAGTCAGCACCGTCGGCCGCTCCAGCCCGGTGCCGGACGGCCCGCCCACGATCAGCAGTTTCCGCCGCCCGGTCGGATCGGACCTGATCAGCGGGGCCATCGCGGCGAGCAGCACGTCGGGAGCCTTCAGCGGCTGGATGCGCCCGACGAAGGTCACCAGGACATCGTCGTCGTCCAGACCCAGCGCGGCCCGCGCCGCCGACTTGTCTCCCGGGGAATAGCAGTCCAGGTCCGCGCCGGGCACCACCACGTCGATCTTGTCCGGGTCGGCCCCGTAGTGATCGACGAGTTCGGCGAACTCGGTGGCGGTGTTGGCGATCAGCCGGTCGGCCTCGTCCACCACCTGCTGCTCGCCGATCACCCGGCCCATCGGCTCGGCGGTGTCACCCCCCGCGAGAGACGCGTTCTTCACCGCGGCGAGGGTGTGCGCGGTGTGCACCAGCGGAACCTTCCAGCGATCCCGCGCCAGCCATCCGACCTGGCCGGAGAGCCAGTAGTGCGAATGGATCAGGTCGTAGTAGCCGCCGGGTTCCGCGGCCTCGGCGCGCAGCACGTTGGCCGAGAAAGCGCACAGCTGGCCGGGCAGATCACGCTTGTCGAGGCCGTCGAACGGCCCGGCCACCACGTGCCGGACCAGCACGCCCGGGGCGGCGTGCACCACCGGCGCATCATCGGACGACGTCGCCCGCGTGAAGATCTCGACCTCGATCCCGCGGCGCGCCAGGCGGGTCGCGGTCTGCCACACGTAGACGTTCATCCCACCGGCATCGCCGATACCCGGCTGCGCGAGGGGCGAGGTGTGCACTGAGATCAGCGCGAGGCGTCGCGGCCGCAGTCCACCGGTCATGGATCCAGCCTATGGCATGTCGCCCAAGTCTCTTTCCGGTCCTCGGCGCCCCGGCCCCACCGCGAACGTCTTCCCCGGGCACATCTATGCACGGTTGGAGATTAGTGGTGCACCGCACCTCTCCCTAGACTGCTGTCAGCAACGATTGTCATTATCGGAAGGTTCGGACTCGCTGATGAAAGCCACCCTTACCCGGCGCGTCGCGCTGCGTCGTCTCGCCGCCACCACCCTGATCGCCGCGACCGGCTTCGCCGCCGTCGCCTGCGGCAGCGACAGCGAGGTCCCGAAGGAGACCGACAACCCGACCGTCGTCGCCTCCACCGACGTCTGGGGATCGGTGGCGAGCGCGGTGGTCGGCGACCACGGCACCGTCACCTCGCTGTTCCACTCGCCCGGCTCCGACCCCCACGAGTTCGAGCCGTCGATGGCCGACACCGCCAAGATCGAGGACGCCGATGTCCTGGTGTTCAACGGCCTCGACTACGACGCCTACATGGAGACGGCCGCCAAGAACTCCAAGGCGTACAAGGTGAACGCCGTCTCGCTGCTCCCCGGCGGCGCGGGTGACGCCACCCAGGAAGATCACGACCACGACCACGGCGACGAGGGCCATCACCACGACCACGGCGGTGTGAACGAGCACGTCTTCTACGACCTCACCGTCGTCGGGAAGGTGGCGGACCAGACCGCCGAGAAGCTCGGCAAGGTCTCCCCCAAGAACGCCCAGTACTACAAGGACAACGCCGCCAAGTTCAACACCGGGATCACCGGCCTGCGCGATCGGCTGGCCGCGATCAAGGCCCGCCACGACGGCGCGAAGGTCGCCGCCACCGAGCCGCTGGCGGGCTACCTGCTGACCGAGGCCGGCCTGGTCGACGTCGCCCCGGCGTCGTTCACCGCCGCCGTCGAGGACGGTCAGTCGCCGTCGGCCGCCGACGTCGCCAAGTTCAACGATCTGCTGACCGGCCGCCAGGTCCGCGCCCTGATCTACAACACGCAGGCCGTCGATCCGGCGACCGAAGCGCTGCTGAAGGTGGCGCGCACGTCGAACGTTCCGGTGGTCCAGGTGACCGAGTCGCTGCCGGCCGGCGTCACCGACTATCTTGCGTGGCAGTCCGCGCAGATTCAGCAACTGGAGCAAGCACTCAACGCATGAACCCCGTCATCGAGTTCTCCGGGGCCACCCTGGCCATCGGCGACCGCGTCCTCTGGCACGACCTGAACCTGGACGTGCGACCCGGCGAGTTCATCGCCGTGCTCGGCCCCAACGGCTCGGGCAAGACCACTCTCCTGCGGGCGATCCTGGGGCGGCTGCCGCTGACCTCGGGATCGCTCGCGGTGCACGGCCGACTCGGGTACGTGCCGCAGCAGCACGCCGACGACTCCGACACGATGGCGCTGCGCGGCCGCGACCTGGTCGGCTTCGGCGTCGACGGCGCGTCGTGGGGCATCGGTCTGCTGCGCCGCACCGACCGGCGCCGGCGGATCGACGCCGCCGTCGCCGAGGTCCACGCACAGGACTTCGTGGATCGCCCGTTCGGGCTGCTCTCCGGCGGCGAGCAGCAGCGTCTGCGTATCGCGCAGGCGCTCACCGACGATCCGGCGGTCCTGCTGTGCGACGAGCCGCTGGCCAGCCTCGATCTGCGGAATCAGCGCACGGTCGTCGATCTGCTGGACGAACGCCGGCGCCGCCGCGACACCGCGGTGCTGTTCGTGACGCACGAGATCAATCCGGTCCTGCCGTTCGTGGACCGCGTCCTCTACCTGGTCGACGGCCGGTTCCGGATCGGTACCGTCGCCGAGGTGATGAACTCGGCGACGCTCTCCGAGTTGTACGGCAGCCGCGTCGAGGTGATCGAGGTGGCCGGCCGCCTGGTGGTGGTCGGCGGCGAGGGCGAGCACTATCACTGCGAGGAACACCCCTACGACGAGAACACGGAGGAGCCCCGGGTGATCACCCGATGACCACGTACACGGTGGCCGCCCAGATGGGCCAGTTCTGGAACTTCTCGCAGACCGGCGATCTCCTCTCCCGCACCTTCGTCCAGCAGTCGCTGCTGGCACTGGCTCTCCTCGGACTGGTCGGCGGCCTGCTCGGGCCGATGATCGTGTCCCGGCAGATGAGCTTCGCCGTGCACGGCGCCTCGGAGCTGAGCTTCACCGGCGCGGCCGCGGCCCTGCTCGTCGGGATCAACGTGAACCTGGGCGGCGTGATCGGCGCGGTCGTGGCCGCCGCCGTCTTCGGCTGGCTGGGCAACCGTGCGCGTGAACGCGACTCGGTGATCGGCGTGGTGATGGCCTTCGGGCTCGGTCTCGGCGTGCTGTTCCTGCACCTGCACGGCCGTACCGGCACCGGTTTCGCACTGCTGACCGGCCAGGTGGTCAGCGTCGGCTCCGGCGGCCTGCTGGCGGTCGCCGTCACCGCGGCGGTGGTGGTCGCGGTTCTCGCGGTGATCTATCGCCCGCTGCTGTTCGCCAGCCTCGATCCCCGGGTGGCGACCGCGTCGGGTGTCCCGATGCGCGGCCTGTCGGTGGTCTTCGCCGTGCTGGTCGGCCTCGCCGCCGCGCAGGGCGTGCAGATCATCGGCGCGCTGCTGGTGATGTCGCTGCTGATCACCCCGGCCGCCGCGGCCGCACGCCTCACCGCTTCGCCGGCCAAGCAGGTCGGTCTGTCGGTGCTGTTCGCGCTGATCGCCTCGGTCGGCGGCCTGATCCTGTCGCTGGCGCCGGAACTGCCGGTGTCGGTGCTGGTCACGACCATCTCGTTCGTGATCTATCTGCTCTGCCGCGCGGTGGGCATGCGCGCCCGCGACTGAACCGAGTAGCGGGCCCGGCTGACCGTACTGTGACGTCCAGGCAGTACCGGCACTCTCGCCACCCGCACCGACCACGGCGTTTCCGTTCGGGTCGGCCGTCCGCGGCGAAGTTACGTCACGGTTGGGACAGATTCGTCAGGCGCTCCTCGGCGAAGCCGGGATTGCAGCGGGTGGCGATCATCTCGGCCACCCCGACCACCGGCCGGTTCGGCTCCAGATTCCAGCTCGCCTTGTTCGGATCGACGAGCCGGGCGAACACCCAGTGGCAGTCGAACTGCGCCCGCATACCCGGGCCGCCGCCGTCCGGAGCGAGCGCCAGCACCTCGCGCCACGCCGCATCCGGGACGCCCCAGCCCGTCGCACGGCGGCCGGCCGCGGTGGGACGGATCTGCAGGCTCGGCCCGGTCGGCAGCGTCACCCACGTGACGGCGGCGACGTAGGGACCGGGACGGGTGGCCGGCCACGGCAGACCGGCGAAACCGCGCTCCCCGGAGTTCCCGGCCCGGTAGGCGTCGAACTCGGCGGCCAGATCGCGCTGCTGCTGGGTCCGCGGAACGGCAGCGGCGGGCGCGCCGACCACCACCGGCACGCCCACGAGCAGCCCGCAGGCGAGAAGGCCGCTCACCACGCGGCCGGACAAGGTTCGCATCGATCTCACTTCGTCCCCACATCGTCCACCAGGAAAATCTGCAGAAACGGTCTCACGGCCGGGCGGTCGACACGCGGGATTCGGCCGAACCGCCGGCCGTCACTCCTCGGCGAAACCGGGGTTGCACCGGGTGGCGATCATCTCGCTCTGCGACACCACCGGCCGGCCCGGTTCCAGATTCCAGCTGGGCTTGTTCGGATCGACCAGCCGCGCGAAGGTCCAGTGACAGTCGAACTGGGCGCGCATACCCGGGGTGTCGGCGTTCGGTGACAGTTTCAGCACCTCGGACCAGGCCTCGTCCTGCGTGCCGTCCCCGGTGACCGTGCGGCCGGCCTGCGTCGGGTGGATCTGCAGGCTCGGGCCGACGGCGGTCTGCACCCACTCGGTGTAGTCGATGTACGGCGGCGGGAGACTGGGCGGCGTCGACGTGGACGGATACTCCTCGGACTCGGCAGCACTCGTCTCGGACGACGGCGCGACGGCGCTCGTCGACGACGTGGCGGGCGACGATGCCGGCGCCGAAACCGGGCCGGAGTCCGACCCGCAGCCGGCCAGCAGTGCGGCCGCCGCGGCGAGTGGCACCGCGACGGCGACGAACCTCGACCGGCGCACGTTCACGAGTTCCGCAGTTCCAGGTGGACTCGTTCCCAGGCGGCGCGGCGGGCGCCGTCCGGGTCGTCCTCGACGGTCACCGGGTGATCCAGCACCAGCACGCGGCGGTCGTCCGCGCTGTATCGCGGCCAGTTCTCCGCGGGCACTCCGGTCCGGGCGAACCACGTCCACATCGACTGCATGGTGCCGGTGATGCGCTTGGTGGAGAACCAGCTTCCGGCGGCGGCCAGCCCGATGCCGATCGGGTGCCGGTAGACGCCGAAGATCGCGAGCAGTTCGGTGGCGTGCGTGGCCCCGATTCCGGTGAGTTTGAGCGCGCGGACGGCGTAGTCGTACCGGTAGACGTACGTCGGCGAGTGCTTGGCGTGGTTCTCGGCGAAGATCATCGTCGGGATCCAGAACACCGCATCCGCCGACAGCCGCACCTGATCGCGGGTGCCCGGATAGAGCCTGGTCAGCTCCTCGCGGACCTCCGGGTCGTGCACACCGACCAGGTAGTGCGTGGGCTCGGGCAGGATGCTCCAGAACCGCGCGAACAGCTCGCCCTCGTCGCGGTTGCTGCCGGCGATCAGCGGCACGCGGTGCGTCGTCCCGGCGCGGGCGGCGTCGACCGGGGCCAGCGGCAGATAGTCGCCGTCGACGGCCGGCGCGAACGGCATCGGGTCGGACAGTTCGGCGTGCTTGGTGAACCCGAGGAGCCGGTTCCCGGCGGCGAGCAGCGCGTACGGGTCGGCATCGTCGATGAGCGCGGCCACCTTCTCCGGGGACATCGGCGGCTCGGTGCGCTGCGGCCCGCTGCGCCGCCCCGGGTTCTCCAGCTGACGCACGAATTCGTCGGCGAGGACGGCGCGGTTCTCCTCGTGCACGACGAGCTCGGCGGCCGGGCTCTGCGCGATCGCCCGCGAGAAGAGCCCCTCGGCGGCCGGGGTGGACAGCAGGGTCAGCACCGCCGCACCGCCCGCGCTCTCGCCGAAGACGGTCACCCGGTCCGGGTCACCGCCGAAGGCCGCGATGTTACGCTGCACCCACTCCAGCGCGGCGACCATGTCGCGCAGGCCGCAGTTGCTGTCGAACCTGCGCTCGGGCGTCGAGTACTCGGACAGGTCGAGGAAGCCGAACGGCCCGAAACGGTAGTTCACGGTCACCACGATCACGTCGCGGGCCCGGGCCAGGAACGACCCGTCGTAGATGGGCGTCGACGATCCGCCCAGCACGTAGGCGCCGCCGTAGTTGAAGACCATCACCGGCCGCGGCGTCGCCGACACCGTGTCCGGCGCGAAGACGTTGACCGTCAGGCAGTCCTCGCTGCGCGGCTGGAACGTCCCGTCGGCGCGGGCCGTGAAGAGCTTGTCCTGGATCGGCGAGAAGCCGTAGTCGAAGCACTCGAGCACGCCGTCCCACGGCTGCACCGGCTGCGGGGCGCGCAGCCGCAACGGCCCGACCGGCGGCGCCGCGTACGGGATGCCCAGCCACGACACCGTGCCGCGCCTGCTGCGCCGGCCCCGCTTGCCGTCGACCGTGCCCTCGACCGTGTCGACCGTCGTGTCCATCTGCGTCATGGACACCAACCTTATCGCCGGACGATGACAGCCTCCCAGCCGTCTCCGGCGTTCGTGATACGCGCCGCACGACACCGCCCGCGGGACGCACGGCACCGTCCCGATCGGGGCGGGCCTACCATGATGCAATGGCCATCACCAGCGTCGATCTGAACGCGGATCTCGGCGAAGGCATCGGCGACGACGCCGCCATGGTCGCCCTCGTGACCAGCGCGAACGTCGCCTGCGGCTTCCACGCCGGCACCCCTTCCCTGCTGCGCCGCACCTGCGCGGAAGCGGTCGCCGCCGGGGTGCGGATCGGCGCGCAGGTGTCCTATCCGGACCGGGACGGATTCGGCCGCCGCTTCATGGAGATCGAGCCCGACGACCTGGTCGCCGATGTGCTGTTCCAGATCGGCGCGCTGTCGGAGATCGCCCGCTCGGTGGGCGGCACCGTCGACTACGTGAAACCGCACGGCGCGCTCTACAACGCGATCGTCGGGCACCGGGAGCAGGCCCGGGCCGTGGTGTCCGCGGTGGCGCAGGCCGGGCTGCCGCTGATGAACCTGCCTGGGTCGGTGGCACTGGAGTTCGCGGTGGCCGCGGGCGTCCCGATCCTGACCGAGGCCTTCGCCGATCGCGCGTACACCCCGCAGGGCACGCTGGTGCCGCGGACGACGCCCGGTGCGGTGCTGACCGACACCTCCGCGATCGCCGAGCGGGTGGTGCGGCTGGTGACCACCGGCGAGGTCACCGCCATCGATGGCACCGACGTGGCCGTGCACGCGGACTCGGTCTGCCTGCACGGCGACACCCCCGGCGCCGTCGAGCACGCCCGCGCGGTACGGGCCGCGCTGGAGGCCGCGGGCATCGACGTGCGCGCCCGATGAGGGCCGAACGGGCGACGGCGGGCATCGCCGCCGGGTTCGCCGCGTACGGCATCTGGGGTGTCTTCCCGATCTACTTCGACGCCCTGCGCCCGACCGGCCCGTGGGAGATCCTCGCCAACCGCATCGTCTGGACCGCGGTCTTCTGCCTGATCGTGCTGGCGCTCTCCCGCGACTGGGCGTGGCTGCCGCCGCTCGTGCGCCAGCGCAGGCTGATGATCGGCGTGACCTTGGCCGCGCTCCTGATCGCCGTGAACTGGGTGGTCTACGTCGCCGCGGTGACGTCCGGGCACACCAGCGATGCCGCCCTCGGCTACTTTCTGAATCCGCTGGTCACCGTGGCGCTCGGGGTGGTCGTGCTGCGCGAGCGATTGCGGATGCTGCAGTGGATCGCGGTCGGGATCGGCCTGATCGCGGGCGTCTATCTGTCGGTGGCGGGCGGGTCGTTCCCGGCGACGGCGCTGACCCTGGCGACGTCGTTCGCCCTCTACGGTCTGGTGAAGAACCGGGTCGGCGCGACGCTGCCCGCGCTGCACAGCCTGAGCCTGGAGACCTTCATCCTGCTGCCGATCGCCGCGGGCATCCTCGTCTTCATCGCGGCCGACACCGGGCTCGACTTCGGCCGTCACGGGCCGGTCCACGCCGGGCTGCTCGTGTTCAGCGGCGTCGCGACCGCCGTCCCGCTGCTGCTGTTCGCCGCCGCGGCCCGCCGGATTCCCCTGACCACCGTCGGCCTGATCCAGTTCATCACCCCGGTGATCCAGCTGATATGCGCGGTGACCGTCCTCGGTGAGCACGTCACCACGGCTCGCTGGATCGGCTTCGCGATCGTCTGGGTGGCGCTGGTGGTGCTGACCGCCGACGCCCTGCTGGCCGGTCGTCGACGCTCCCGCGCCCGCCGGATCTCCGAGTGCGAGGAACTGCCGGGCTGAGCGCGCGGCGCGTCGAGCTTTCGACCAGGTCAGGCGATCCGTTCGACACGGGGGCTGTCAGACGGCCCATTGAGCCGTCCCGAGCCCGCAGGGCGCCCTTCGACGCCGCGTCGTCGCGTGCGGTTCCCGAGTATGACAACGGCACTGTGGGCGGTCACGCGGGCATATATGGATCGTGGCTCGCTATGGTGCCGTTGTCGTGTGAGGCCCCCGTCCACCTCCTGGGTCCCTCCGACTCGTTCCAGCCCGATGAGTCGTTCCCGAACCCGCCCATCCCCTTGAGCCGATCCGAGCCCGTCCGGCCCGTTGCGTCGTTCCGGGCCCCGTCCAGCCCGTTGAGCCGATTCGAGCCCGCAAGGGCGCCCTTCGGCGCCGCGTCGTCGCACGCTCCGCCGCGCCAGCTCAGGACCCGGAGCGTGTCGAAACGCCCCCGGGTCAGGCGGAGGCGATCCGGCGCTGACGGGCGAACTCGGCGAGGACCACGCCCGCGGCGACCGAGGCGTTGAGGCTCTCCACATCGCCGGCCATCGGGATCGACAGGATCGAGTCGCAGTTCTCCCGGACCAGGCGAGACAGGCCCTTGCCTTCCGAGCCCACGACCACCACGGTCGGGCCGGTGCCGTCGTAGTCGTCGAGGGTCACATCGCCGTCGGCGTCGAGTCCGACGATCTGGCAGCCGGCCTTGGCCCACTCCACCAGGGTGCGGGTCAGATTCGGGGCCTGGGCGACGGGCAGCCGCGCGGCCGCGCCGGCGCTGGTCCGCCAGGCCACGGCGGTCACGCTGGCGCTGCGCCGCTGCGGGATCAGCACGCCCTGGCCGCCGAACGCGGCGACGCTGCGGATGACCGCGCCGAGGTTGCGCGGGTCGGTGATGTTGTCCAGCGCCACCAGCAGCGGCGGAGTCGGCGAGGCGAACGCGTCGGCCAGCAGGTCGTCGGGATGAGCGTAGGTGTACTCGGGCACCTGGAGCGCGAGCCCCTGGTGCAGTCCGTTGGTGGTGAGCCGGTCGAGTTCGAGCTTGCTCGCCTCCAGGATCGCGATGCCCATGTCGCCGGCGGTGGCGACGGCTTCGCGGACCCGGTCGTCAGCGTCGATCGTGGTCATCACGTAGAGCGCGGTGGCCGGGACGTCCGCACGCAGGCACTCGACCACGGGATTGCGGCCGACCACGTACTCCGGGCCGCCCTCGCCGCGCCGGCTGGTCTTGCGATTGGCGACGGTCTTCGTCTTGGCCGCGGCCTTCGCCTTCTTGTGGGCGGGGTGATAGGTGCGGTCGACGGCCTTCGGCGTCGCGCCGCGGGCTTCCAGACCGCGACGACGCTGGCCGCCGGAACCGACGACCTGCCCCTTCTTGGAGCCACCCTTGCGGACGGCTCCCTTGCGCTGCGAGTTGCCTGCCATGTCAGGAGTCCTTCTCTGCCAGCACCCACTGGGCGCCGTCGGGGGTGTCGGTCACTTCCACGCCGGCCGCGGCGAGGCGATCGCGCACCTCGTCGGCGACCGCCCAGTCCTTCGCCGCGCGCGCGGCGGCGCGTCGTTCCAGTTCGGCGCCGACCAGCACGTCGAGCGCGGCGGTCGCGGCCTCGTCCACGCCCGCCGACGCCCAGTGCGGGTCGAGCGGGTCGGTGCCCAGGATCGCCGCCATACCGCGGACCTGCGCGGCCAGTTCCCGCGCCCGCTCACCGTCGCCGGCCTCCAGCGCGGTATTGCCCTCACGCACCGTGTTGTGCACGACGGCCAGCGCGGCGGGCACACCCAGGTCGTCGTCCAGGGCCGCGGCGAAATCGGCGGCGACACCGCCGATCCCGACCTCACCCACCCGGTCGACGACGCGCTGGACGAACGACTCGATGCGCCGGTAGCCCGCGGCGGCCTCGTGCAGCGCGGCATCGGAGTACTCCAGCATCGAGCGGTAGTGCGCGCTGCCGAGGTAGTAGCGCAGTTCCACCGGGCGGACCTTCTTGAGCATCTCCGGGATCGCGACCACGTTGCCGAGCGACTTGCTCATCTTCTCGCCGCTCATCGTCACCCAGCCGTTGTGCAGCCAGTAGCGCGCGAAAGCGTCGCCGGCGCCGTGCGCCTGGGCGATCTCGTTCTCGTGGTGCGGGAAGATGAGATCCATTCCGCCACAGTGGATGTCGAACTCACCGCCGAGCAGCGACGTGGCCATCGCGGAGCATTCGAGATGCCATCCCGGCCGGCCCGGACCCCACGGCGTCGGCCACGACGGCTCCCCGGGTTTGGCTGCCTTCCAGAGCGTGAAATCGCGCAGGTCCCGCTTGCCGGTGCCTGCGCTCTCGCCCTGATGAACGTCGTCGAGCTTGAAGCGCGAGAGGCTGCCGTAGTCCGGCTGGCTGCGGACGTCGAAATACACGTTGCCGTCGGCGGCGTAGGCGTGCCCGCGCTCGATCAGGCGCTCCATGTATTCGACCATCTGCGTGACGAAGCCGGTGGCGCGCGGCTCGGCCGACGGCGGCAGCACACCGAGGGCGTCGTACGCGGCGGTGAACTCGCGCTCGTGCGTGGCCGCCCATTCCCACCAGGGCCGGTCGTGCTCGGCGGCCTTGCGGAGGATCTTGTCGTCGATGTCGGTGACGTTCCGGACGAACAGCACGTCCAGGCCGCCGTCCGCGCGATCGGGCGAGGCCAGCCAGCGCCGCAGCACGTCGAAGGCGATACCGCTGCGCACGTGGCCGATGTGCGGAACGCCCTGCACGGTGGCACCGCAGAGGTACACGGTCGCGATGCCGGGCCGGAGCGGAACGAAGTCGCGGACCTCGCGGGACGCGGAGTCGTACAGGCGGAGAGTCACGACCTGCAATGTTACTTCAGGGCCACCAGTGCCGTCGCCACCGCGGCGATGCCCTCGCCGCGGCCGGTCAGCCCCAGGCCGTCGGTGGTGGTCGCGGACACCGAAACCGGCGCACCGAGCAATCCGGACAGCGTGTCCTGGGCTTCGACGCGCCGCGGGCCGATCTTCGGCCGGTTCCCGATCACCTGCACGGCGCCGTTGACCGGGACCATGCCGTTCTCGTCGAGGAGACGGGCGACGTGGGTGAGCATCTGCGCGCCGGTCACCCCCCGCCATTCGGCGCGATCGACGCCGAACACCGAACCGAGGTCGCCGAGCCCGGCCGCCGACAGCAGGGCGTCACAGAGCGCGTGCACGCCGACGTCGCCGTCGGAGTGGCCCGAGCAGCCGTCCTCGCCCTCGAAGAGCAACCCGACCATCCAGCACTCCCGGCCAGGTTCGATCACATGCACATCGGTGCCGATACCGGTTCTCACGACGACTGCTCCTCCGGGTCGGGTTCGACGACATCCGGTGTGCCGCACAGCAATTCGGCCAGCCGCAGGTCGAACGGGGTGGTGATCTTGAAAGCACGTGCCTCACCGGGCACCACGACCACCGGCTCACCGAGGGCTTCGACGAGGCCGGCGTCGTCGGTCGCGTCGGCGGCACTCGCGTGGGCCCTCCGCAGCAGTTCGGCGGTGAAACCCTGGGGGGTCTGCACGGCGCGCAGCTCGGCGCGATTCGGGGTGTCGATCACGACTCCGGTGTCGTCGACACGTTTGAGGGTGTCGGTCACCGGCAGGCCGGGGACGACGGCCCCGGCACCACCGCGCAGCGCCTCGACGACGCGGGCGAACAACGCGGGGGGAGTGAGGGCGCGTGCGGCGTCGTGCACCAGCACCAGTTCGGTGTCCGGGTCCGCTGCGGCCAGGCCGGCGCGGACGGAGTCACTGCGTTCGGCGCCACCGGCGACCACCGAAACCTCCGGAAAACGCGCGCGGACGTCGTCGACCAGTTCCGGTGGCACGATCACCACCACCTGGTCGACGACGCCGCTGGCGCGAACCGCATCGATACTGCGGTTCAGCAGGGTCTGGCCGTCGAGTTCGACGAAGGCCTTGGGCCGGTCGAGCCCCAGTCTGGTCCCCTGGCCGGCCGCCGGAATCAGTGCGACGATCCGGCCCTGTACATCGTCGGTCAGGACGCCGCAGCCAGGATCTCGCCGAGGATGCTGTCGGCGCGGGCCTCGTCGGTGTCCTGGGCGAGCGAGAGCTCGTCGACCAGCACGCGCCGCGCACGGGTCAGCATGCGCTTCTCGCCGGCCGACAGGCCGCGGTCCTGCTCACGACGCCACAGGTCGCGCACGATCTCGGCCACCTTGATGATGTCGCCGGAGATCAGCTTCTCCTGATTGGCCTTGAAACGACGCGCCCAGTTGGTGGGTTCCTCGGTGTGCGGTGCGCGCAGCACCTCGAACACCTCGTCCAGCCCCTCGGCGCCGACCACGTCGCGAACACCGACGTACTCGAGCTTGCTCGACGGGATCTGCACCGTCATGTCACCGTCGGTCACCTTCAGGACCAGATACTCGACTTCTTCGCCCTTGATGGTCCGTACGACGATGTCTTCTACCCTGGCAGCACCGTGATGCGGGTAGACAACGGTGTCGCCAACTTTGAAATTCAATGTTCCGTGCCCCTTTCGAGTGTTACCAGTCTAACACGCGCCCACCGACAGAGATCTCGACGGTGCAGGTCAGGGCACTGTGCGAGGCCCGAAGCAGCCGCGTCCGACCCGCCTCCGATGCCCCGATCACCGCAGGCCATCGGCCCGCGGACACGGCCCGTCACGCACCAATTCGGGCCAATGTGGCCACCCCGTCTGACTTTTGCCGGTCGCGCCCACTACGCTGCGTAGTGAAGCGTCACGCACGACTTGCGTGGCGCGCGAGTCGACTCTCGGAGGATTCAGGTGTCAGTCTTCACTCGGACCACCCGCCGCATCGCCAAGGGCGCCACGATCGGCGCGCTCGGCATCGCGGTCGCCATGGGCACCACCGCGTGTGGAGCAGGCAAGATCTCGCAGACCAATAACCAGGATGCGGCGATCAACGGCGCCAACGGCACCATCAAGCTCGATCCGGCCGAGCAGCTCGGCGATCAGACGGTCGAGGCCGGCACCATCGCGATCCGGAATCTGCAGATCATCTACCCGGTCGACAAGGCCTCGGAGATCTGGGGCGACGGCGGCCCGTTCAAGCTGGCCTTCACCATCGCGAACGACAGCAACATCCGCACGATCAAGCTGACCGGGATCACCGCGGGCAAGGGCACCGTCCAGTTCCTGACCCGCGACGCCTCGGGCAACGTGACCCGCTCGGCCACGCCGGGCGACGCCGGCACGATGGCGCCGAACACCGCGATCAGCACCGGCAATCCGCAGGATCCCGCCAACGCGGAGGCGCTGGCCAAGGCGGCGGACGTGACCTACATCGAGGCCGAGCTGTCCGGCACCGGCGACACCGTCGCCGCGGGCCAGACCACCCCGCTGACCCTGCACTTCGACGTCTACGACCTCGGCAAGGGCGGCGCGGCGCCAACCAAGCTGGGCCCGAAGCAGAAGACCATCGAGGTCCCCGTCGACGCCAGCGCACTCGACCGCCAGGACGTGGTGCGCGACGCCCAGCCGGCGGAGCAGGAGGGCGAGGGCGGCCACTGAGCACCTCCCCATCGATTGTCACCGCGGGCCCCGATCCACACCGGATCGGGGCCCGCGGTCGTCTCCGGCCCTGTCGGAGGCGGCCACTACAGTGAGCGCGTGGCGAAGACGAAATCGGTGTACCGGTGCGCGGCCTGCGGATACCAGGTCCCCAAGTGGGTCGGCCGCTGCCCCGAGTGCGGCGAGTGGGGCTCCATCGAGGAGGGCGCCCCGGCGGTCGCGGCGAGCGGCGCCGCCGCGGTGGCCCCGCGCAGCCCGGCCGTGCGCATCACCGAGATCGACGCGAACGCCGCGGGCGCCGTCCCGACCGGAATCGGCGAGTTCGACCGGGTCCTCGGCACCGGCGTGGTGCCCGGGTCGGTGATCCTGCTGGCCGGCGAGCCGGGCGTCGGCAAGTCGACGCTCCTGCTGGAGACCGTCAAGCACTGGGCGCAGGCCGGCCGGACCGCGCTCTACGTGACCGGCGAGGAATCCGCCGGACAGGTGCGGCTGCGCGCCGAGCGCACCGACGCCGTGCGCGAGAACATCTTCCTGGCGTCGGAGACCGATCTGGCCACCATCCTCGGGCATGTCGAACAGGTGCGGCCGACACTGCTGATCGTCGACTCGGTGCAGACGGTGGTCGCGACCGGAACCGACGGGGTCACCGGCGGCGTCACGCAGATCCGCGCGGTCACCACCGCCCTGGTGTCGCTCGCCAAGAACAGCGGCGTGGCCGTCGTACTGGTCGGACACGTCACGAAGGACGGGAACGTGGCCGGTCCACGATCACTGGAACACCTGGTCGACGTGGTGCTGTCGTTCGAGGGCGACCGGCATTCGTCACTGCGGCTGATCCGCGGCATCAAGAACCGCTTCGGGGCGTCCGACGAGGTCGGCTGCTTCGAGCAGCGCAGCGACGGTATCCACGAGGTGGCCGATCCGTCCGGGATCTTCGTCCAGGCCCGCAACGGGCCGGTCGCCGGCAGCGTCAACATGGTGGCGATGGACGGACGGCGCGCGATGGTCGGCGAGATCCAGGCGTTGCTGCACAAGACCGAGGCGCACAACCCGCGCCGCGCCGCGTCCGGGCTCGACACCGCGCGGATGGCGATGATGCTGGCCGTCGCGGCCAAGCACGCCGGCGTCCGGGCCCACGACCACGAGGTCTATCTCTCGACCGTCGGCGGCATGCGGGTGACTGAGCCGGCCGCCGATCTCGCGATCTTCCTGGCGCTGGCGTCGTCCAAACACGATTCCGCACTCCCGGACGGGACCGTCGCGATCGGCGAGGTCGGGCTCACCGGAGAGGTGCGCCGGGTGTCGTCCACCGCCCGCCGGGTGGCCGAGGCCAAGCGCCTCGGCTTCACGCACGCGATAATCCCGGCCGGGTGCGGCGAGGAGATGCCGCGCGGCATCCGGGTCACCGAGGTCAACACGCTGGCCGAGGCCGCCGCCGCGGCGAGGATCCGCAGCGGCCGCGGCCCGGCCGGGGACGACGATCACGACGAGGCGCCGTTCTGAAGGCGCCTCGCCGTCGCCCGTTCGCCGGTCAGTACGACGGCTCCGGAATCTCGTCCTTGCCCACCTCGATGTGGTAGTTGACGTCGGTGCCCTCGACCGCGGTCACGGTCGCCGTGACCGGCAGCCACGAACCGCCCGATTCCAGCGCGCACTGCTGCGTCGCACCCACCCGCGCCTCGAGGTTCCCCGCGCAGCGCACCTGGTCGGGAGTCTGCCCGACCGTCTCGGTGAGCTGATCGCGAACACCCTCGGCGAGCTTCTCGGTGCTCACCACGGGCGCCGTCAAGGTGGTCGTCGTCGACGCGTCGCCCACGCTCACGTGCGCCTCGCACCCGCTCAGCGCGACGGCCGCCGCGACCAGTCCGGCCAGCGTGATCCCCTTGATCGCCTTCTTCATGTCGCACCGCTCCGTCCACGTCGGCGTCCCCGACGATCGGAGACGGTCGACTATTGGACGGGCACGGCGACCCGGAATGTTCCCCGCTATCCGGAGACCTGCTCCGGGTGATCGGCCTTGATGTCCCAATTCACGGTCTTGCCGTCGACCTTGGTCACGGTGGCGGTGTAGTCGACCCAGCGTCCACCGCCGACGTCGACCTTGCACTTCTGCGTCGCGCCCACCTCGCCCTTCAGCCCGCCGTCACAACGCACTTCGGGCTTGTGCTCGGGGTCCAGCGCCAATTGCGTCGACGATCCGTCTTCGAGTTGCTTCTGCGACAGCTCAACCGACGTCGAGCACCCGGTGATGGCGAGGACGACGGCGGCAATGGCCGCGATACCGGCCCGGCTGACAAGACGATTCATGGCACTGCCTCCTGAGGATCGAGTCAGTGCCAAGTATCGCCGCAACGGCACGGAATCGGCGCGGAACGGAGCTTTCCGGGCGGCTACCGCGCCACCTTCACCGCGGTGTCGCGGTACCGGGAGAAGTGCTCGCGGACGTCGATCGCGACGAAGATGCCGTGCGCGGCCGCGACCGGCCGCTCGGGGTCGTCGAGATGGGCGGTGGCGCGCAGGTAGACCTTGCGACGCTCCTTGGCGAGCACCTCGCCCCGGAAGTGCAGGGTGGACCCGAGCGGAATGGGCTCGGCGAAGTCGATCTCGAGGTGGGCGGTCACCACGCCCGCGCCGATCAGCAGCGGCGCGGTGCCGAGGACCTCGTCGAACGCGGCCGCCAGCAGCCCGCCGTGGATCACACCGGGTCCGCCCTGCATCCACGGTTCGACCTTCATCGACGCGGTCACCGTGAAGCCCTCCCCCGCCACGACTCGCACACGCAGTCCCACCGGAGCGTCGTCGCCGCAGGCGAAGCACAGGGAGTGATGCAAGCGGATCTCTTCACCCGCGGACGGCGCCTTCGGGTGGCGCGTCATCGGTTCGGGGTGTGCGGGCAGATCGAGGGCGTCGTTCACATCGGGCTACGCTAATCCATGTGGCTGTACGACGGCCGCGCCGCCCGCGAACCGAAAGACGACGATGACCCTGAGCGAGCCCACGTCCGACGAGACGCGGTCCATGCTGCGCCGGGTGGCCCCCGGCACGGGGTTGCGCGACGGCCTGGAGCGCATTCTGCGCGGCGGGACCGGCGCACTGATCGTCCTCGGCTACGACGAGGACACCGAGCGCCTGTGCGACGGCGGTTTCCACCTGGACGTCGAGTTCGCTCCCACCCGGCTGCGCGAGCTCGCGAAGATGGACGGCGCGGTCGTGCTCTCCGGCGACGGCACCCGGATTCTGCGCGCCAACGTGCAGCTGGTGCCCGACCCGACCATCCCGACCGTCGAGTCGGGTACCCGTCACCGCGCCGCCGAGCGCACCGCGATCCAGACCGGAACGCCGGTGATCACGGTCAGTTCATCGATGTCGATCGTCAGCCTGTACGTCGGCGGCAACCGGCGCGTCGTGGAGAACCCGGACGCGCTGCTGTCGCGGGCGAACGTCGCGCTGTCGACCCTGGAACGCTACAAGGCCCGGCTCGACGAGGTCAGCGCTCAGCTCTCCCGCGCGGAGATCGAGGACTACGTGCTGCTGCGCGACGCGTGCAGCGCCGCCCAGCGGATGGAGATGGTGCGCCGCGTCGGCGTCGAGATCGAGGAGTACGTGCTGGAACTCGGCGTCTACGGACGTCAGGTGGCACTGCAACTCGAGGAACTGAGCAGCGACAACGACATCATGCGCGAGTTGCTGGTCCGCGACTACCACTCCAGCCCCGAGGCCCCGAACACCGAACAGGTCCGGCAGATCCTGGACGCGCTGGAGAACCTGTCGAACGTGGACCTGCTCGATCTCACCCTGGTCGCCGGCGCCTTCGGCTACCCGACGAAGGTCGAAGCGCAGGACCTCCCGATGAGCCCGCGCGGCTACCGGCTGCTCGCCCGGATCTCCCGGTTGCAGTTCGGGCACATCGACCGGCTGGTCCGCGAGTTCGGGACCCTGCAGGCCCTGCTCGCGTGCAGTGCGGCCGACCTGCAGGCCGTCGAGGGCATCGGAAGCATCTGGGCCCGCCACATCCGCGAGGGCCTGTCCCGGCTGGCCGAGTCGAGCCTCGAACGTTTCGACTAGCTACTGCTGCGCCGGGGCGACGACGTTGAAGGTGATCGGCGCCGACTCCTTGGCACCGATCTTGGCGATCGCCTGGTAGGCGCCCACCGGGATCGCGACGCGCGGCTTGTTGCAGCCCGGGTTGCTGGTGGTGCCCGACCACGTGAGGGTGTCGGTGACCTGCTGACCCGGTGCGAGGACCTGCTCGTTCACCGTCTTGTCCGGGGCGCAGTCCTGCGCGGTCCACAGGGTACGAGTGCCGTCGAGCGAACGGACGACGACGTTCTGGCTGGCCTTGCCGACGTCGCGCGAGCACGCGGCCAGACCGGCGTTGGTGACGACGATGGTGAACACCGGCTGATCACCCTTGGTATAGGTGGGCTTATCGGTGTAGAGCACCACCGAGATCGCCTGATCCGAGCAGGGAACCGTGCCCTGGCCGTCGGTCGGGGGCGTCTGCGCACCGGCGGCCGGATCGCTCGACGACGGCGGCGCGACCGGCGTGCTCTCCGGCTGCTGGCCGTCGCCCGGCTTCGGCGCCGCGGAGCTGTCCCCGGTGGGTGCGGGTGCGACCGGCGTCGTGCCGGTGGCCGACGAGGTGGCGGCGGTATTGGCGGCCTTGTTGTCGCCGCTTCCCCCGGAGCCGGCCCACACGATCAGCCCGACGACCACCGCGATCGCGACCACCCCGACGGCGATGGCGAGCAGCCGGCGCCGCCAGTACACCTCGGGAGGCAGCGGTCCTTGTGGTTCGATCACGCCTGCCACGGTATCGCCGCACGCCAGAGGCCTCGCCGACCTGCGGCGGCGTGTCGCGAGTTGCCGGCACAGATCACAGCTTCACCTCAGGCGCGCGGCGCGGCCGAGCGGCTATTCTCCGATGTCGCCGATCTTCCCGGACATGCTGACCTTGCCGTCCGCGAGGTGGTAGTTGAGGCCGACGATCGCGAGCTTCCCGGCCTCGACGCGCTCCGCGATGATCCGGCTGCGCTCCATCAGCAGCTTGCCGGTCTCGTTCACGTGGCGCGCTTCGAGTTCGTCGACCCTGGTCAGACCCTCGCTGCGACCCGCGATGACGCTCGGCGCCACCCGCTCGACGATGCTGCGGACGTAGCCGGACGGCAGTTCGAGCTGGTCGAGCGCGCGCAGCGTCGCCGAGATGGCACCGCAGCTGTCGTGCCCGAGCACGACGATCAGCGGCACGTCGAGGATGTCGACGCCGAACTCGATGGAGCCCAGCACCGACGAGTCGATCACGTGCCCGGCGGTACGGACGACGAACATGTCGCCCAGCCCCTGGTCGAAGATCACTTCGGCGGCCACGCGCGAGTCGCCGCAGCCGAACAGCACGACGTGCGGCGCCTGGCCGTCGATCAGCTTCGCGCGGTCGGCGATACCCTGACTGGGATGTATCGACTCGCCCCGGACGAAACGCTCGTTGCCCTCTTTGATGACTTGCCAGGCCTGTGCGGGGGTGAGGTTCTTCATGACTTCTAGTGTTACACCGCCCACATGCGACGACGTGAATGCGGGCCACTGGAACCGGGCGATTCTGGACTGGTTCCGTCTGGTCCGGCGCGATCTGCCGTGGCGCGCGGCCGGCGTCTCCGGCTGGCAGATCCTGATCAGCGAGATCATGCTGCAGCAGACCCCGGTGTCGCGGGTGGTGCAGCCGTGGCAGAGCTGGGTCCAGCGGTGGCCCGTTCCGTCCGCGATGGCCGCCGAGACCGGCGGCGAGGTGCTGCGCGCCTGGGGCAAGCTGGGCTATCCGCGCCGCGCCCTGCGCCTGCACGAGTGCGCGAAGGTTCTCGCCGCGGAGCACGACGACGTGGTCCCCCACGATGTCGGCACGCTGTTGGCACTGCCCGGCATCGGCGACTACACCGCCCGTGCCGTCGCGTGCTTCGCCTACGGCCAGGCGGTGCCGGTCGTGGACACCAACGTGCGACGGGTGATCGCCCGCGCGATCCACGGCCGCGAGCCGGGAAACCCGTCGAAGGCGGACCTGGCCGATGCCGAGGCTCTGCTGCCCCGCGATTCGGCCGGTCTCCCGACCGCCGAGGCGCCCGAGTTCTCGGCCGCCCTGATGGAACTCGGCGCACTGGTCTGCACCGCGCGGAACCCGAAGTGCGAGGTGTGTCCCGTCAGCGACTCCTGCCGGTGGCTGGCGCGCGGGCGGCCCTCGTACGACGGTCCGGCGCGCCGCACCCAGAAGTACGAGGGCACCGACCGGCAGGCCCGCGGCCGGCTGCTCGATGTTCTGCGCGGCAGCTCCGGCCCGGTCGAACGACCCGCTCTCGACATCGCGTGGACCCGGGATCCCGCCCAGCGCGACCGCGCCCTCGATTCCCTGCTCACCGACGGCCTGGTGGAGCTGACCGACGACGGCCTGTTCTGCCTCGCCGGCGAGGGATAGCCCCGCGACCGTCCCAACCGTGACGTACGACCCGAGCCCCCGCCTCACGACCGGGAAAACGGGTCGCCTCACGGCGGAGGCGGCCTCTTTACGCCACAGTTGGGACAGTTCCCCGCGACACCCACCACCGTCGCTCCTCCGGCCGCCCGTCGCCCTCCCGTACCGTTCCGTCGCATACGTCCACAGAGTGCGGGAAGCAGGTGGGGAGGCGACCAGCTGCCACTCGACGAGGCCGCACGGTCTCGACTCCGCTCGACCAGCACGAAGGGGCCGCTCGCCCATCACGAGGGGTCGCTCAGCCGGCAAAGCAGCACGTGTCTCGACACAAGGCCACTTCGCCAGGCGTCACCAGCGGCCCTCTTCGAACCG
The DNA here is from genome assembly GCF_023100845.1 of Gordonia sp. PP30. Taxonomy (NCBI): domain Bacteria; kingdom Bacillati; phylum Actinomycetota; class Actinomycetes; order Mycobacteriales; family Gordoniaceae; genus Gordonia; species Gordonia sp. PP30. The sequence goes on from NZ_CP095864.1 coordinate 3,978,984, forward strand.
ACCGGCCACCAGCCGCGGCACTGAGCCATGCCAGGGAGCGGCGGACGGCCGGGGTCGAATTCGAGCCCTCCGCAGCCCATCTAGCAGGCAGCGAGCCGGCTCGAGTCCAGTAGCGAGGACTGCCGAGAATCGACCCGGCCGTCCGCCGCAGCCACTCAGGCAGACACAGCGCCGGAGACGGACAGGATCCAGGCGAGCTCGAAGGCCGCCTCCTCCCATTGCCGGTACCGCCCGCTCGGCCCGCCGTGGCCGCCGTTCATCTCGGTGCGCAGCAGGACCGGCTTGCCGGACGTCGTCGACTCCTGAAGGCGCGCGGCCCATTTCGCGGCCTCGGTGAAGAGGACCCGGGTGTCCTGGAACGACGTCAGGATCAGCATCGCCGGATACGGCAGCTCGGCGACGTTCTCGTACGGCGCGTAGCTGCGGATATAGGCGTAGATCTCCGGGTCGTGCAGAGGGTCGCCCCACTCGTCCCATTCGGTCACGGTCAGCGGCAGCGACGGATCCAGGATCGAGGTCAGCGGGTCGACGAAGGGCACCGCCGCCAGGATTCCGCCGAACAGCTCGGGTGCCAGATTGGCGACCGCGCCCATCAGCAGACCGCCCGCCGAGCCGCCGTCGGCCACCAGCTGTCCCGGCGTGGTCACCCCCGTCTCGACCAGGTGCCGGGCGACGGCGACGAAGTCGGTGAAGGTGTTCTTCTTGGCCAGGACGCGGCCCTCTTCGTACCAGTCACGACCCATCTCGCCGCCGCCGCGGACGTGCGCGGTCGCGACCGCGACACCCCGGTCCAGCAACGACAGCGCCTGCACCGAGAAGCCCGGGTCGGAGCTGATCTCGTACGCGCCGTATCCGTTGAGCAGCACCGGCGCCGGCACGCCGCGGTCGGCGTCGGCCCGCCGCACGATCGACACCGGGATCCGGGTGCCGTCGTCGGCCACGGCCCACTCGCGTTCGGCGACGTAGTCGGCCGGGTGGTACTCGCCGAGCACGACGGCCCGCTTCAGCAGCGTCCGCTCGCCGGTGCTCACGTCCAGGTCGAGTACCTCGGTCGGGTCGACGTAGCTGCCGTAGACGATCCGCAGGTGCGGGGTGTCCCACTCCGGATTGGGTCCGAGGCCGACCGAGCACAGCTCCTGGTCGAAGGTGACCGGCACGAAGTCGTCCGCGCCGGGCAGCGCGTCGCGCCCCCGCAGGTCGGCGATCGCGAGCCGCGGCAGCGCATCCTCCCGGTACGACAGCACCAGATAGTCGGCGAAGCAGTCGACGTCCTCGATCCGGAACGACGGCCGGTGCGGCAGCAGGTTCCGACGCGCGGACGGGTCGTCGACCGGCATCACGTCGACGGCGAAGTCCACGGCCTTGACGCCGTCGATCTCATCGTTGTGCACGATCAGGAAGTAGTCGCGGCCACCCAGCCGGGCGTGCTCGGCGCTGTACTCGACGCCCTCGGTACGACCGGCGACGCTGGTGAACTCGCCGGTCGGGTCGTTCATGCTCAGCGCGAAGATCTCGCTGGTCAGCTTGGAGCCGGCCGCGATCATCAGGTATTCCTCGCTGTGGGTGGCGCCGAAGCCCACCCAGTAGCGCTCGTCCGGCTCGTGGAACACCCGGACGTCGTCGGTGCCCGATCCGGTTCGATCGGGCCCGCTCGCCGCATTCATGCTGAGCGAAGTCGAAGTGCTCCCGGCGCCCACGGTGTGGCGCCAGACGGTGTCGGGACGCCAGGCGTCGTCGACCGTCAGGTAGAAGAGGTACTTCGCGTCCTTGGACCAGGTGGCCCCGCCCGCGGTGCCCTCGATGACGTCGGGCAGCAGTTCGCCGGTCTCCAGGTCCTTGATGCGGAGCGTGTACCGCTCGTCGCCGACGGTGTCGGTGCTGTACGCGAGCCAGCGGCCGTCGTGGCTCACCGAGTGCGCGCCGAGCGAGAAGAACTCGTGCCCCTCCGCCTCGACGTTGCTGTCGAACAGGATCTGCTCGCCCTCGATGGGTCCGTCGCCGGCGATCTCGGGCGGCGTCCAGTCGTCGTCACCGGCGATCGGACGACGGCACCGGATCCCGTACGACTTCCCCTCCTCGGTGCGCACGTAGTACCAGAACCGGCCCGAGCGCACCGGCACCGACATGTCGGTTTCCTGTGTGCGGGAACGGATCTCGTTGTAGATGTCGCTGCGCAGCGGGGCCAGCGACGCGGTCTGCGTCTCGGTGTACGCGTTCTGGGCTTCGAGGTAGGCGACCACCTCGGGATCGTCCTTGTCACGCAGCCACTCGTAGTCGTCGACGAAGACGTCGCCGTGGTGCTCGCGGCGGGCGGGGATCTTCTTCGCGACGGGTGGGGCAGACGACGTTTCGACTCGGTTCGTCACTTCGTTCCTCACCGGCTCAACGGGCTGTTGCCACCCGGCCAGTCGGCGAAGCTGCGGCCCGAGATGCGCTCGTACGCTTCGATGTAGCGCGCGCGGGTGCGTTCGACGACGTCGTCGGGCAGCGGCGGGGGCGGAACCGTGCCGTGGCGGTCCCAGCCGGATTCGGCGGAGGTGAGCCAGTTCCGGACGATCTGCTTGTCGAAGCTCGGCTGCACCTCGCCGGGCTTCCAGGTGGCGGCCTCCCAGTAGCGGGAGGAGTCCGGGGTCAGCACCTCGTCGGCGAGGACCAGCGAGCCGTCCGGCGCCCGGCCGAACTCGAACTTGGTGTCCGCGAGGATGATTCCCCGATCACGCGCCAGGTCGGCGGCGCGGCTGTAGATGTCCAGGGTCACGTCGCGGAGCGTGCGCGCGAGGTCGTCGCCCACCTGCTCGGCCACCTGGTCGAAGGTGACGTTCTCGTCGTGGTCGCCCAGTGCGGCCTTGGTGGCCGGGGTGAAGATCGGCGCGGGGAGCCGGTCGGCCTCGGTGAGTCCGGCGGGCAGCCGGACGCCGCAGACCGCTCCGGTCGCGCGGTAGTCGACCAGGCCGGAGCCGGTCAGGTAGCCGCGCGCGACGCATTCGACGGGCACCATCGGGAGCTTGCGCACCACCATCGAGCGGCCGACCAGCCCGGCCGGGATCCGCTCGTCCTCCGGCCCGCCGGCGAGATGGTTCGGCACACCGAGTTCGTCGAACCAGAAGAAGCTGGCCGCGGTGAGGATCGCCCCCTTGTCCGGGATCGGGGTGTCCAGGATGAAGTCGTACGCGGAGATCCGGTCCGAGGTCACCAGCAGCAGCGTCTCGTCGTCGATCTCGTAGATGTCGCGGACCTTGCCGGAGGCGACGTGGGGGTAATCGGACAGTGCTGGACGCATGGCGGTCAATCCTCTGGTGCGGGAAGGGCTTACAGAATCGGTGCCGGGGCGTAGGCGGCGGCCTGCGGGTCGCTCTCGATGACCGCCGCCGCGGCGGCGAGCACCTGCGCGACCTGCGCCTCCGCGGCGCCGACGAAGGCGGACTTGTCGGCGATCAGCGCGTCGAGCGCGGCCCGGTCGAGCGGGATCCGCTCGTCGGCGGCGAGCCGGTCGAGCAGGTCGGGCTCGCGACCCTCCTCACGCATGGCGAGGGCGACCGCGACGGCGTTCTCCTTGATCGCCTCGTGGGCCGTCTCGCGGCCGACGCCCGCGCGCACCGAGGCCATCAGCACCTTGGTGGTCGCCAGGAACGGCAGGTACCGGTCGAGCTCGTTCGCGATCACCGCGGGGTAGGCGCCGAACTCGGCGAGCACCGTCAGGAAGGTCTCCATCAGGCCGTCGATGGCGAAGAAGGCGTCGGGCAGCGCCACGCGGCGCACCACCGAGCAGAACACGTCGCCCTCGTTCCACTGCGCACCGGCCAGTTCGCCGGTCATCGAGGCGTAGCCGCGCAGGATCACCGCGAGACCGTTCACCCGCTCGCAGCTGCGCGTGTTCATCTTGTGCGGCATCGCCGAGCTGCCGACCTGGCCGGGCTGGAAGCCCTCGGTGACCAGCTCGTGCCCGGCCATCAGCCGGATGGTGGTGGCGAGCGACGACGGCGCCGCGGCCAGCTGCACCAGCGCCGAGACCACGTCGTAGTCGAGCGACCGCGGATACACCTGGCCGACGGAGGTCAGCGCCCGATCGAAACCGAGATGCTGCGCCACCTTGCCCTCGAGGGCGTCCAGCTTGGCCGCATCGCCGTCGAGCAGATCGAGCATGTCCTGGCTGGTGCCCATCGGCCCCTTGATGCCGCGCAGCGGGTAGCGGGCGATCAACTCGTCGAGCCGGGTGAGCGCGGTCATCAGCTCGTCGGCGGCCGAGGCGAAGCGCTTGCCGAGGGTGGTGGCCTGCGCGGCCACGTTGTGGCTGCGACCGGCCATCACGGTCGACGAGTACTGCGCGGCGCGCTCGGTGATCCGGGCGAGCAGGGCGACACCGTGCCCGCGCACGTACCGCAGCGAGCTGAGGATCTGCAGTTGCTCCACGTTCTCGGTCAGATCGCGGCTGGTCATGCCCTTGTGGATCTGCTCGTGCCCGGCGAGATCGTTGAACTCCTCGATGCGGGCCTTCACGTCGTGCCGGGTGATCCGCTCGCGGTCGGCGATGGATTCCAGGTCGACCTGATCGACGACCCGCTCGTAGTCGTCGACGGCACCGTCCGGCACGTCGATACCCAGGTCGCGCTGGGCCTTCAGGACCGCGATCCAGAGGCGGCGCTCGAGGATGATCTTGTTCCGCGGCGACCAGATCTCGGCGAGGCCTTCGGAGGCGTAGCGGCTGGCCAGGACATTGCTGATGGCAGGTTTACCCACGTCGAGCCAGTCTAGTGGCTCGACGGACGCTCGGGAGAATCCGCGATCCCGCGCGGCAGACGACCGCACCCGACGCGCGGTCAGGAGACCTCCCGCGGACCGAGTCCGGCCGGCAGGTCGTCGATGTCCGCCGGTGCCAGGCACCCGAGTTCCAGCAGCTTCGGCGGGATCGAAGAACATCGATTTGCACACCCGCGTGAAATGGGAGCCGTCGTAGAAGCCGGCGTCGTGGGCGGCGCGCGTGCACGACGCGCCGCCGGCGATCAGATCGATCGCCAGTCGAAGTCGCTCCCAGCGGACCACGCACGCGAAGTTCACCGCCAGCTCCTCGCGCAACGACCTGCTCACGGCGGCGCCGGAACGGTGGAAGTGCCGGGCGACGTCGGCGAGGTACAGCGGCGAATGCGGCGCGCGGCGTACCCGATCGCCGATCCAGAGCACGATCTCGTCGGCGATTCCGGCGCCGGCGTGGTCGTCGGGCAGCGTCCAGGCGTGCGCACCGCTCCGGGCGGCCGTCCGATCGGCGGTGGACACCAGCGCCTCGCCATCGCCGTCGGTGCGCAGCCGATTCCGCAGCGCCCGGCCGTGCGCCGAGTGCGGCGCGACGTACACGAAGGTGCCCTCCCCGCCGGAGGTCAGCCGGTGGGGCACGCCGGAACCGATGAGCGCGGCGGTCGCGCCGGTGTGGCTCGTCGCGGCGACTCGCAGCGACAGACCGCCCGGGCAGTCGATCAGCTGGATCGCGTAGTGCCGGTGCTGCGCGGTCGGGCAGAAGGCGCCGACGTACATCGCCGCATTCGTCCCGTAGTCGACCACCTCGCCGCGCCAGGCCACCGTCATCGACAACTCCCTACTCGCCGCGTCCGGCACCCCGGCGTCCGGTCGCCGACGGTAGTCCCCCCGGGCCGACGGCGCGACCGCCGGCGCCCCGCGCTCAGCGACCCAGCACCTCGTCGTAGGCCGCCCGCTCGGCGTCGTCGGTGTCGACGAGCGCCCGATCGGCACCGAGGAGGCCGAACACCCGGTCGCGGACAGCCGACGGGACGGCTTGCGCCAGACCGGACAGCGGCGCCAGGGTGCGCGGGATGTAGGTCGCCGGCGCCGGACTCGCGATCGCGGCCACGATCGCCTCGGCGATGTCCTCGGGATCGCTCTTGCGCACCATCTTCACGCCGGAGACGCCGGATCCCAGCCGGGTCTTGGCGATGTTCGGGAGCACGGTCGTGAACTCGATGCCGGTGCCGGAGTATTCGCTGCGCAGGGCCTCGGTGAAGCCGTAGACGAAGTGCTTGGTGCCGGTGTACGTCGCGATGTTCGCGAAGGCGTTGCGGCCCGCCACCGAGGCGATGTTCACGACATGTCCGGAGCCCCTGTCCTCGAAGACCTCCAGCGCGACCCGGGTGCCGTTCACGACGCCGCCGACGTTGACGGCGAGCTGCTTGTCCGTGAGGGCGACGGCCTCCTCGCGGAAGGGTCCGACGAGCATGATCCCGGCGTTGTTCACCATGACGTCGATGGCCGTGCCGTGGAAGTCTCCGGCCGCGGCCAGGAACCTCCGGAAGTCCGGTTCCGCGCGCACATCCAGCTCCGCGGCGAAGCAGCGGCCGCGGCCGTGCGCGGCGGCGATCGCGGCCGCCTGCGCGGTGGTCGCGGGCACGTCGACGTCGCCGATGCTCACGGCGGCGCCTCGCGCGGCGAGCCGGCGGGCGGTGGCCGCACCGATGCCCTGCGCTCCGCCGGTGACGGCGACGTGCAGGTGCGACAGGTCGTGCTCGGTCATGGGTTGCCTTTCTGTCGGTGGTGCCGCGCCGGTCGCGCGACACCTCGTTGCGGTGCGATGTCGCCGGGCGGATCAGTCGGCCACGGCGGCGATCGGCTTGCGGCCGTCGCCGGCTTCCGGTCCGCACTCGGCGGCCGGTCCCGCACCGTGGGAGAGCCGGAAGCGCTGGTAGACGGGGTCGAGCCAGGACGGCCGGTACCAGACGGCGTCGCCGAAGATGCGCATCGCGGCGGGCAGCAGATACAGGCACGACGAAGGCGTCGACCAGCACCGCCGCCGCCAGGCCGAACCCCAGGATCTTCAGGTACGTCAGGCCCGAGGTGGCCATCGCGGCCAGCACGACGGCGATCAGGACGGCCGCGGCGCCGATCACCCGGCGGGTCGCCGAGAGGCCGACCTGGATGGCCTCCTCGCTGCTGCGTCCGGCGGATCGCTCCTCGGCGATCCGGGACAGGATGAACATCTGGTAGTCCATCGACAGCCCGTAGGCGATGCAGAAGAGCAGGATCGGGGCGGTCACGTTGATCGCGCCGAACGCGGTGAAGCCGCCGAGCAGCCCGGCGAAGTGCCCTTCGGAGAAGATGAACACCAGTGAGCCGAAGGTCGCGCCGAGCGACAGCACCGACAGCGCGACACCGATCAGCGGAAGCACCACCGAGCCGGTGAGCAGGAACAGCAGCACCGCCGTGACCACGACGATCGCCGCCAGGGCATAGGGAAGGTTCTTCTTGATCCCCTCGGTGCTGTCGACGAGGGCCGCGGTCTGCCCACCGGCCAGCCCGCCGCGCTCACTCACCACCTCGCGGATCGCGCGGACCGCGGCCGCCGCCCCGGGCGATTCGGGCTCCACCGACAGGTCCACCCGCATCCAGCTCGCACCGTCCGGTGCCGTGAACACCATCGCGTCGAACGGACTGGGCGGCGCGGTCGTCGCCGGGCCGCGCGACGCCGGGGCGGTCGTGGTCGTGCCACCCGCCCAGTGCACCGCGCGCACGTCGTCCACACGTGCGAGCCGATCGGCGACCGCGCCCAGCGTCGCCGGGTCGGGCGTGTCCGGGAAGGCGATGTTCACCGCGTTCCGGCTCAGCTCGGGGAACTCGCCGGCCAGTTGCTCGGTACCGGCGCGAGCGAGGTCGCCCGAGGGCAGCTCGCGATAGTCGCGCAGGACGAAGTCTGCGCTCAGGAAGGGTGCGGCGACCGCCAGCAGCGCCCCGGTGATCAGTACCGCGCTCGTCCAGACGCGCGCCCGGCTCGGCGGTCGCTGAACGACGACCGCGGACGGGTCATGCTCGACGGCGGCCCACCGGCTCCACGCGTAGCGGCGGACGGCCCGCTGGTCGAGGGCGACCAGCATCCACGGCACGATCAGCACCGTCACGACCATCACGGTGGTCACCGTCAGGATTCCGCTGTAGGCCAGGGACTTCAGGAAGTAGCCGGGAAAGACGAGCAGGGCGGCCATCGCGATCACCACGGTGACGCCGGAGAACACGATGGTGCGCCCCGAGGTACGGATGGTCAGCGCCCGCGCCTCTTCGGCGGACATGCCGAGCATCCGGCCCTCCCGCCACCGGGCGATGATGAAGAGCGAATAGTCGACGGCCAGGCCGAACCCGATCGCGGTGGCGAGGTTCAGGGCGAAGGTCGACACCTCGGTCACCCGGGCGAGGACACTCAGCCCCAGCATGGCGATGGCGACGGCCGCCCCTCCGGCCACCAGCGGCATCAGCGCCGCCCACAGCGACCCGAAGACGACGACGAGGATCAGCCCGACCAGTGGCGCCGCGATCAGCTCGGCCCGCACCAGCGATGCCTCGGCGATCGCGTCGATCGAGCCGTCGATCACTCCGTTTCCGCTGGCGGTGACCGTGACGTCCCGCGCGTGCCCGGTGTCGCGGGCGTCGTCGACGATCGTCAGCAGATCGGCCGGCGAGGTCCCGGGCCGCACGGCGACGAAGGCGAGACCGGTGTCGCCGGAACGGAGTTCGTCGACGGGAAGATCGGTGAAGGAGGAGTGCACCTGCGTCACCTCCGGCCGCTTCGCCACCGCGTCGAGGACGCGCCGAGCCGCGGCGGAGTCGCCGCCGGCCGGGGTCAGGAGCAGGACCACGTCGGGGTCGGCCGCCGGGAACCGGTCCTTCAGCAGCCGCTCGGCCCGCACCGATTCGGCCGAGTCGGCGGTCATGCCGCCCGAGCCGAGCCGAGCGATCGTCGACGGCAACAGCAGCACTCCGGTAACGGCGAGCAGCAGCACCACGGCGGTCGTGACCAGCCGTTTCCGGCTCCTCTGGGTAGTTGATGTCAGCACCGACTCAGTGTTCATCGCCGGTGCTCGCGGCCGCTTGTACAGATCGCGCAACTGCCGCGGGACCTGCGTCACGGCCCGATGGCCGCCACGAGTCCAGATCGCAGTCTTGTCCTCCTATACCCACAGGGGTATATTGGCCGTCAGTCATATACCCCCATGGGTATTACGAAAGGTCATCGCATGAGCATCGACGTTCCGCCGGCCCCGGCCGGCGACACCCCCGACGAACAGTCCGGCACCACAGCCACCACAACCGGCCCCGGCCCCCTCGCCCGGCTCGGCACCTGGGCCGCGACCCATCGCCGGTGGGTCTTCGGCATCTGGGCGATCCTGGTGATCGGCCTCGGCGCGGCGGCACCGTCGGTGTTCTCGTCGCTGGCCGGAGCCGGCTGGCAGGCGAACGGTTCCGAGTCGGTCCACGTCCGCGAACTCGCCCAGGAACACTTCGGCGGCAACTCCTCGGCGGCGATCCAAGTCGTCCTGCATTCCGAGTCCGGGCCGCTGAACCAGACCGGAGAGTCCCAGATCCTCGCCGGGCTCGACCGGATCGCCCACGCCGACGACCGCTTCGCGTCGGTGATCCCGCCGCAGCCCGGCATGACCGTGAGTCCGGACGGGCGCACCGCCATCGCGATCATCGGCGCGAACGCGAACACCGACGAGATGGTGAAGGCCGTCGACGACCACAAGAAGGAGATCACCGCGCTCTCCCGCGACGAGATCGACGTCTATCCGACCGGCTCGTCGGCGCTGTGGAGCGACTTCAACAAGGCCAACCACGACGCGATGATGAAGGCCGAGATGTTCTCGTGGCCGCTGACGCTGGCCATCATGATCGTCGCCTTCGGTTCCATCGTCGCCGCCGGACTTCCGCTGCTGCTGACGCTGGCGGGTCTGGTCGCGTCGGCGGGTGCGCTGGTGCTGCTCAACATGGTCACGCCGATCTCGGTGTGGGCGATGAACTTCGCCATGATGTTCGCTCTGGCCCTGGGCATCGACTACGCGCTCTTCATGGTCGCGCGGTTCCGCGCGGCCTACGCGCTGCAGGAACCGGACGGGCTCGACGACGCAGGCAAGAGACGTGCCGCGGTCCGTGCGACCTCGGAGACGATGGACACCGCGGGCAAAGCGATCCTGCTGTCCGGGCTCACCGTTCTGGTCAGTCTGTCCGCGGTGCTGATGGTGCCCGCGCCGTCGGTCCGGACCATGGCGGTCGGCATCATGCTGGCCGTGGTCTTCGTCCTCGCGGCGAGCCTCACCCTGCTGCCCGCCACCCTGGCCGCACTCGGCGGCAAGGTGAACGCCGGCTCGCTCCCCTGGTCCAAGGGCCACCACGGCGCGTCACCGCTGTTCACCAAGTGGGGACACTTCCTGCACCGCCACCCGTGGGGACCGGCCGTCATCGCCATCGGCATCCTGGTCGCCCTCGCCGCGCCCGTCTTCGGGCTCAAGGTCGCCATGCCGTCGATCGCGGTGGTCCCCCAGGACGCCCCGGTCCGCCAGGGCTACGAGATCATCGCCCAGGAGATGGGGCCCGGCGTGCCGGGCATGCTGACCGTCATCGCCCCGGCCGACGAGGCGGCGCAGGCGTCGTCCGTCGCGGCGAAGAACCCCGGGATCGCCATGGTGATGCCCGCCGCACCCGCCGCCGACGACTCCGGCCTGGTGATGATCCAGGCCGTGCCGAAGGCCGATCCGTCGGACCCCTCGATGCGCGGCACTCTGCACTCGCTGCGGCGGGCCATGCCGGACGGTGCGATCGTCGGCGGCCCGTCCGCGGAGAACCTCGACCTGCAGGACGCGCTGAACACCTGGTTCCCCCGGGTGGCCGGAACCATCCTGGCGCTGGGCTTCCTGCTCCTGCTGGTCGCCCTGCGCGCACCGGTGATCGCGCTGCTCGGCACCGTCGTCAGCCTGCTGTCGACCGCGGCCGCGTTCGGCGTCGCCAAGCTGATCTTCGGTGACGGCATCGGCGCCAGCCTGCTCGGCTTCCAGCCGCAGGGCTTCCTGAACGGCTGGGGCCCGGTGTTCTTCTTCGCGATGATCTTCGCGATCGCGATGGACTACACGGTGTTCCTGCTGGCCACCGCCAAGGAGCACTACGAACACCACGACGACCCGCACCAGGCCCAGGTCGACGCGATGGCCTACTCGGGCCGGATCATCTTCGCCGCCGCCGCGGTGATGGTGGCCGTGTTCTTCTCGTTCGCCCTCGCCGATCCGCTGCCGCCGAAGGAGATGGGCATCATCCTCGGTGTCGCGGTGCTGCTCGACGCGCTCCTGATCCGCCTGATCCTGCTGCCTGCCATTCTCCGGATCTCCGGGCACGGCGCCTGGTGGAGCCCGCGATGGCTGGATCGGCTGCTGCCGAAGATCAGCTTCAAGCATTGAGACCGTCGGCGAACGACGCTCCCACCGTCGATACCCCGGCGGGCATAGAATGCGGGAGACGAACGAAAGGACTCACCATGATCGGCGACGACGAGGCCACCGCCACCATCATCAACCGCCTGCGCCGGGCGCACGGACAACTGGCCGGCGTCATCAACATGATCGAGGACGGCCGGGACTGCAAGGACGTGGTGACGCAGCTCGCCGCGGTGTCCCGGGCGCTCGACCGCGCCGGATTCAAGATCGTCGCCACCGGCCTGCGCGAGTGCCTCGCCGAGGACGAGCGGCCCGACGGCGAGAAGACCGGCGAGAGCCTCAACGTGGACCAGCTGGAGAAGCTGTTCCTGGCGCTGGCCTGACACGCGCCGACCCCCACCTTCCGGAAATGTAAGGAGAACCCCATGCAGATCGCCCTCTCCACCGCGGTCCCCGGCACCGTTCCCGAGGTGGCCGGCCGCGTCCGCGCCGCCCTCGCCGAACAGGGTTTCGGCGTGCTCACCGAGATCGACATGTCGGCCACGCTGAAGAACAAGATCGACGTCGATATGGAGGACTACCTCATCCTCGGCGCCTGCAACCCCCCGATGGCGCACCGCGCAGTGAGTGCGGAGAAGCAGATCGGGCTGCTGCTGCCCTGCAACGTGGTGGTCCGGCAGGATCCCGCCGAGGCCGGCCGCGTGCTGGTGGAGGCGATGAACCCGCAGATCATGGTGACCGTCGTGGACGACAATCCGGCGCTGGCGGAGGTCGCCGACGAGGTGACGACCCGGCTGCAGGCCGTGATCGACGCCCTCTGACCGTATCTCGGCGGACAGCTGTCCCTACTGTGGCGTAGATGTTCCGGCCGTGCGCATGACCTGGGGAGATCCCGGATCCGGCCGCGAGTCGCCTCGTCTACGCCACAGTCGGGACAGCCTGGCACGACGCCCCGGGCACGGTGCCAGGCTCGTCCGCGCGGCACCGCTCGCCTACAGCGAGATCCGGCCCTCCTCGGCGGCGAGGCCGATGTCGGTGCGGAAGTGTGAACCGGGGAGCGTGACGGCGGCGAGCCGCTGGTATGCCTGCGCGCGAGCGGCGGCCAGATCGGGGCCGCGGCCGACCACCGACAGCACGCGGCCGCCGGCCGAGAGCACCTCGCCGTCGGCGCCGAGCTTGGTGCCCGCGTGCAGGATCCCCTCGCCGTCCGCGCCGGTGATGGCGTCGCCGGTGCGCGGGGTGCCCGGGTAGTTCTCGGCAGCCAGTACGACCACCACCGCGCTGCCGTCGTACCAGCGCAGCGGCGCCAGGTCGGCGAGAGTGCCGGTGGCGACGGCGTTCAGGGCCTCGCCGAGGGGGGATTCGAGCAGGTCGAGCACGGCCTGGGTCTCCGGGTCACCGAAGCGGCAGTTGAACTCGACGACGGCCGGCCCCTCGTCGTCGATCGCCAGACCCGCGTAGAGGAGACCGGAGAACGGGGTCCCGCGCCGGACGAGTTCGGCGGCGACCGGGGCCACCACCTCGTCGACGATCCGCTGGACCATCTCGGGCGGCAGCCACGGCAGCGGCGTGTACGCGCCCATGCCGCCGGTGTTGGGGCCCTGATCGCCGTCGCCGACGCGCTTGTGATCCTGGGCCGGCAGCAGCGGCACCACGGTGTCGCCGTCGACCAGGCAGAACAGCGAGACCTCCGGGCCGGACAGGAAGCTCTCCAGCAGCACCGGATGACCGTGCTCCAGGCAGTCCGCGGCGTGAGCGCGGGCGGCGGCGCGATCCGGCGTCACCACGACGCCCTTACCGGCGGCGAGACCGTCGTCCTTGACCACCCAGGTGGGGCCGAAACGGTCGAGCGCGGCGTCAAGCCCGGCCAGCTCGTCGACCACCTCGGCGCGTGCGGTGCGCACCCCGGCGGCGGCCATGACGTCCTTGGCGAAGGCCTTGGAGCCCTCGATCTGGGCGGCGGCGGCACCCGGACCGAAGGTCGCGAAACCGGCGTCACGCAGCGCATCGGCGACGCCGTGGACCAGCGGCACCTCGGGTCCGATAACCACCAGATCCGCCTCGACGGAACGGGCCAGCCCGACGACCTCCTCCGGTGACGCGACGTCGACCGGGTGGTTGACGGCCACCGCGGCGGTGCCGGCGTTACCCGGTGCCGCGTGCAGCTGCGTCACCGAAGGGTCGCGGTCCAGACCGAGGAGGAGGGCGTGTTCGCGGCCGCCCGAGCCGATCACGAGTACTCGCACGCAGGTCAGCCTAGGGCATCGCTCTCGTCGGTCGCGACCTCGGCGATCACCACCGGTATCAGTGGCGCCAGGCACACCACCACCGTGCCCACCAACACCGGTGCTCCCACCGCCGCGAGCACCAGACCCAGCACGATCGGCGCCGTCGCACCGATACCCATCGGCCACAGCACCCGATGTCCGCCGACCAGCCATCCGTGGATCCCGATCAGCCCCAGGCAGAACACCGCCAGCGGAACCGCCGTGGTCGCCACGACCGCGACCGGGCCGATGGTCGCGTGCCGCTCGATCCACAACGCCACCACGTGCAGGCCGCCGCCGACGGCCGCGCACGCCATGAACAGCGGCAGATAGCCGTAGCCGAATCCGAAGCACTTCTCCGGGCGCCGCGCCAGAATCGCACCGTTGGGCATCAGGAAGAACAGCCACCACATCATGAACGTCACGCCCATCGCGGCCAGTCCGAGAACCGCCGTCTCGTGACTCCAGCCCTCCCGGCCGACGACCGCCTGCAGCACCGCGACGGTGCCCACCACTCCTTCGCCGAGGGTGATCACCATCAGCGTGGCGTAGCGCTCGGCGATGTGCTCGGGATTCCACGGCGTGGCCCGGATGCGCGTCTCGGCGACGAACGGGCCGGCCATCTCCACCCCGACCAGCACCAGCCCGATCGCCAGGGTGGCCCAGAGCCCGGTCGGCAGGAATATCAGGATCACCCAACCGACCTGCGCGATCGCGGTGAACAGGGCGTAGGCGAGTGCGGTCCGCCGGTAGTCCGGGGCCTGCAGCGCCGCCCGCAGCCACTGGGTGATCATCCCGAGCCGCATCACGATGTAGCCGATGACCAGCACGGTCACGTCCACGTGACCGCCCTCGTGGATCGACGAGAAGACGGGCGGGATGCCGATCGCGATGATGCTGACGCCGATCATCTGCAGCAGGGTGAGCAGCCGGTAGAACCAGTCGTCGGTGTCGAAGGCCGACGAGAACCAGGCGAAGTTGATCCACGCCCAGATGGTGGCGAAGGTGGTCAGCAGATAGCCGGCGATCGCGGGCAGCCAATGTCCCTCGGCGGCGTACTCGGCCAGCTGCACCCCGGCCACCGAGAAGGCGACCACGAATACCAGGTCGTACAGGATCTCCAGGCTGCTGCCGGCGCGCCCCTCTTCATGAGGGTCGCGGCCGGTCATCTTCATCAGCTGTGATCGCACTGGCACGCGCCTACGGTAATCGGTGCCGTAGGCGCGTGCCAGCGCAGGAGCCGCGAGTTCGCGACCGGGCGGTTAGGCCGTGTCTCTCAAATCTTCTCCGTAGGCATCGGTGGATCCGCTGGGCGGCTGGCAAGGCGGAGGAGGGAGGCATAGCGGCGCTATGCCGACCGACGACAACGCCGCCAGGCGTTCAGCGGGACGCCGAGGACCGGAAAGAGATTTGGGAGACATGGCCTACTTCTTCGGAGCGGTCAGGTCGTACAGGGTGACCCCGTCGACCGTGGTCGGCGTGAAGTTCGCCTCGACCCACTCGCGGATCTCCGACGACGTCCCGGAGCGGCCACCGCCGCCGAAGCCGCCGCCGAAGCCCTCACCGAACTCGCTGTTCCCGCCGATGAAGTAGTGGATCTTGTGCTGCTCGACGTACTTCTGGAACTGCGCCAGCGTCGGCGACGGGTCGGTGCCGTTGAATCCGCCGATCGGCATCACCGAGTAGCCGGATTCGATCTGGTACCCGGAGGCCTCGTTGGACCCGACCGCCGCGGCCACCCAGGTGAACCGGTCGGCGTCGGTGCGCAGCGTCGCGATCACCTGTTCGCTCGGCTTGGAGCCCATCAGCAGGCCGCCGCCGCCACCGCCGCGGCGACTGCCGCTCTGGTGGCCCGTGCCGAAGCCGGGCATCGTCGTGCCGTGCTGCCCGGTACCGCCGGGCATGCCGGGCATCCCCGCGCCGCCAGGGAAGCCGTTCGGCATACCGTTTCCGCCGCCGAAGCCGCCGCGTCCACCGGGCATGCCGCCGCGCATTCCGGGCATGTGGCCGCCGCCGGGGCCGAACCCGCCGGCCACTCGCGGACCCGCGCTGATGATCGAGCCCTCGGCGGGCGTGCCGATCGTGTCGAACGTGTAGGCGGCCGGGCCGGCCAGCGCGGCGACGATCGCCGCCGCCGCGACGGCGTATCCGGCGACACCCTTGCGCACGACGATCAGCGCCACGGCGGCGAGCACGCCGACCACCAGCACCACCCAGCGCAGCCACGGCACGAAGTCCGGCGCACGGTTCAGGAGCACATAGCCCCAGATCGCGGCCGTGGCCGCACCGGCGGCCAGCACCAGCCGCACCCACAGCTTGTCTCGCTGTCCCCAGCAGACGGCGGCCGACGCGGCCACCAGGCCGGCGAGCGCGGGGGCGATCGCCGCGGTGTAGTAGCTGTGGAAGATGCCCTGCATGTAGCTGAACACGACCATCGTGGTGAGCATCCAGATCGCCGAGAGCACGATGAACGCACGACGGCGATCCGTGCGCGGCGCACGCCCGATCAGGACCAGCGCGGCCACCGCGAAGATCAGCGCGGTCGGGATCAGCCAGGCGATCTGGCCGCCCTGCTCGGGCTGGAACATCCGCCAGAAGCCGGCCTGCCCCCACATGCCGCCGCCGCGTCGTCCACCGGGGAAGCCGCCACCGGGGAAGCCCTCGGCGCCGGTACCGCCGAACATGCCACCGGCCCCGTACGACCCGCCGTGCCCACCACCGGGCACCACCGATCCGCGCTCGTTGCCGTCGAGCCGGCCGAAGCCGTTGTACCCGAAGGTCAGTTCCAGGATCGAGTTGTGCTGCGAGCCGCCGATCCACGGCCGCGAGCCGGCCGGCCACAGTTCGACGGTGAGAATCCACCAGCCGGCGCTGACGATCAGCGCGCCGAGCGCCGCGAACAACTGCCCCACCCGGCGCAGCCAGGTGCCCGGAGCGAAGGCGAAGAACGCGATCACCAGCGCGGGCAGCACCAGGAATGCGGCGAACTGCTTGGTGAGGAAGGCGAAGCCGACGGCCACGCCACTCCAGATCAACCACTTCCATTTACCGGTGTCGATCGCCCGCATGATCGCCCACACCGAGGCCGTCAGCAGAAGCAGCAGCAGCGCCTCGGGGTTGTTGAACCGGAACATCAGGGCCGCGACCGGCGTCAGCGCGAGCACCAGGCCCGCGCCGATCCCGGCCCAGTGGCCGAAGTACCGCTTCACGATCACATACAGCAGCCAGACGGTGGCCACGCCCATCAGCACCTGCGGCACCAGCACCGACCACGAGTTGAGGCCGAACACCCGCACCGACAGCCCCGGAATCCACAGCGAGGCGGGCGGCTTGTCGACGGTGATCGAGTTCGCCATGTCCGACGACCCGAAGAACCACGCCTTCCACGACTTGGAGCCGGCCTGGATGGCGGCGGTGTAGAACGAGTTGGCCCAGCCGTTGGCGGACAGGTTCCACAGGTAGGCGATCAGGGTACCGACCAGGAGTGCGCCGAGACTCAGCCGCTCGACCAGCAGGGTCCGCGGACTCGACTGCGGCGCGGCGCTGCCCGCCGGTTCCGCCGCGGCGGGCGGCTCGGCGGGCGGGGCCGGCGGAGCGATCGTCGTACTCATGAAAGAACCTCCAGGTTCGGGTTGCGTCGTACGAAGACCCAGCGGAGTCCGACGAAGCGGGTGACGGTCGCCACCAGGTTGGCGACGATGAGAACGGTCAGTTCGAGGCCGCGGCTCGCGTGCGGGATCCCGGCGTGCAGGCCGGCGAGCGCCCCCGCGGTCACCGCCCAGCCGAAAAGGAAGACGGCCCAGCCGAACACGTGGTGCCGGACCATGCCGGACCGGCCGCGGATGCCGAAGGTGAAGCGCCGGTTGGCCGCGGTGTTCAGCACGGCGGTGATCGCCAGCGCCAGGAAGTTGGCGATCTGCGCGCCGACGTAGCCGTGCAGCAGCAGATACAGCAGCGCGTAGGCGGCGGTGGAGACGACGCCGACGGTGACGAAGCGGATCACCTGGCCGGTCATGCCGGTCGGCACCCCGCGCAGGTCGGGGCCGTCGTCGCGTTCGCGGCCGAGATTGCGGCGCAGCTGATCGATCGGCAGTCGTCCGGCGGCCAGCGCCCAGCCGACGCGGGCGCAGCCCTTGAGGTCGGCGACGGCGGTGGCGACGATGTCGACGGAGCTGTCCGGGTCGTCGACCCAGTCGACCGGGACCTCCGCGATCCGCAGACCGATCCGTTCGGCGAGCACCAGCATCTCGGTGTCCCAGAACCAGCCGGTGTCGGCCACGTACGGGAGCAGTTCGCGGGCGACGTCGGTGCGCATCGCCTTGAAGCCGCACTGCGCGTCGGAGAAGTGCGCGCGCATGCCGAGCCGCAGGATCAGGTTGTAGCTGCGGGAGATGAACTCGCGCTTGGCGCCCCGGACCACGTGCGACGACCGGCTCAGCCGGGTACCGATCGCGACGTCCGAGTGGCCGGAGATCAGTGGCGCGATCAGCGGCATGAGCGCGTTCAGATCGGTCGACAGGTCCACGTCGCAGTAGGCGACGATCTGCGCGTCGCTGCTCCCCCACACCCGGGTGAGCGCCCGGCCACGCCCCTTCTCGTCGAGGTGCACCACCCGGACGGCGGCACCGTCGCGCCCGTCGAAACGCTCGGTGAGCCGCTGCGCGATCGCCAGCGTGGCGTCGGTGCTGGCGTTGTCGGCGACGGTGATGCGCGCGGTGTACGGCACCTGCGCGGCCAGATGCTCGCGCAGCCGCAGGACCGTGCGTTCGAGGTCGCGCTCCTCGTTGTAGACGGGAACGACGACGTCGAGCACCGGTGGCGGTGGCGCCTTGGGCTCCGTCTCCGCCGGCTCGGGATCGATGGTGGTTGTCATGGTGCAGAGCCTGTTCGACGCCGCTGGAGCCCGCCTGGACTGTTGCTGGGAGCTTCCTGTGTGCGCTCAGCTGCCTGTGGACAACCGGGCATCACTCGTGCGGGCCTGTGGACGACGCCGCCTGGTTGTCGGCGGTGACCGATAGATTCGGGGCATGACGGAGTCGAGCATGGCGGGGCCGATCCAGCTGAATCCGGCCCAGCAGGAGGTGGCCGGCCGGGTGATCGCCGCCCTGGCCGGGCCCGACGCCCGGCTGCGGCCCGACCAGGAGACGGCGGTCGCCGCGCTGGCGACGCCCGGCGCCCGCGCGCTGGTGGTGCAGGCGACCGGCTGGGGCAAGTCAGCGGTGTACTGGGCGGCGACGGCGGTGATCAGGCAGGCCGGCGCCGGGAACGCGGCGAGCGGGCCGAATCCGACCGGCGGTGGCCCGACGCTGATCGTGTCACCGTTGCTGTCGTTGATGCGCGACCAGGTCGCGGCGGCCACGCGGGCCGGTCTGCGGGCGGCGACGCTGAATTCGTCGAACGTCGACGACTGGGCGGCGATCGAGCACGACCTGACCGCCGGGGAGCTCGACGTTCTCCTGGTCTCCCCGGAACGACTCGCCAATCCCGGCTTCGGCCGCCGCGTGCTCGACACCCTCGCCGGGCGGCTCGGGCTGGTGGTGATCGACGAGGCGCACGCGATCTCCGACTGGGGCCACGACTTCCGGCCCGACTACCGGCGCGTCGCCGACGTCCTTCAGCGACTCAATCCGCAGACCTCGGTGCTGGCCACGACGGCCACCGCCAACGAGCGGGTGACCCACGACGTCGCGCAGCAACTGCAATCGGGCGGCGGTACCGAGACGCTGGTGCTCCGCGGGCCACTGGCCCGGAAGTCGTTGCACCTCAACGTGATCGATGGTCTCTCGCCGATCGAGCGGTACGGCTGGGTGGCCGACCAGCTGCCGTCGCTGCCGGGTTCGGGGATCGTCTACGTGCTGACCGTCGCCGACGCCGACCGGCTGGTGACGGCGATCCGGGCGGTGCACGGCGACGACTATCCGGTCGCCGCGTACACCGGCCAGCTGCCGCCGGACGAGCGTCACCGGCTGGAGGACGATCTGCTCGCCAACCGGGTCAAGGCCCTGGTCGCCACCTCCGCGCTGGGGATGGGTTTCGACAAACCCGATCTCGGCTTCGTGGTGCACGTGGGCGCACCGCCGTCACCGGTGTCGTACTACCAGCAGGTGGGTCGTGCCGGCCGTGCGCTCGACGAGGCCGTCGTGGTGCTGCTGGCGTCGGCGATGGACGAGGCCGTGTGGGAGTACTTCGCGACCGCCACCATCCCCGACCCGCAGCGGATGGAACGGCTGCTGTCCGCGATGGCCGCCGAGGACCGTCCCGTCAGCGTGCCGCAGTTGGAGGCGCTCACCGGCATGCGGCGCACGCGGGTGGAGTTGATGTGCAAGCAGCTCGCGGTCGACGGCGCAGTGGAACGGACCGCCGACGGCTGGGTCCGCACCGGGCAGGGCTGGTCGTATGACGCCGAGCACTACGCCGGGGTCCTGGCCGTGCGGCGGCGTGAGGCCGACATCATGCGCCGCTACATCGGCGGCCGCGACTGCCTGATGAAGCTGCTCACCCAGGCCCTTGACGATCCGCGCGCCGCCGATTGCGGGCGCTGCAGCGTGTGCCGCCGCGCCCTGACGCCGCCGCTGACCGAGACCGTTCCACGTGAAGCATTGGGTACGGTCTCCGCGGCGCTGCGACGGCAGGCGCAGGTCCTGGAGCCGCGCAAGATGTGGCCGGGCGGCGTCTTCGGTACCCGCGGCCGGATCCCGGCCGGACAGCTCGCCGAGACCGGGCGGGTGCTCGCCTTCGCCGATGCACCGCAGTGGGAGGACACCCTGCGGGCGATCCGGGGCTCCGGCGACGCCGCCGCACGCGAGCAGGCGTGGGACGAGCTGACCCGGGCCGCGGTCGAGGTGCTGGCCCAGTGGGGCCGGGCCGGGATCCGGCCGGAGCTGATCTGTGGGCTCGACCTCGGCACCGGTATGGCGACCGAACTCGCCGCGAGGTTGCGGGCGGTCGGCCGGCGTGGCGGCGGCGACTATCCGGTGCAGCCGGGCCCCGGGCCGGGACGGGACGCCAACGGCGCCGCCGAGGCGGCGCACTGGCGCGACCGGCTCGGCGAGCCGCCCGCCGGGACCGGCGAGAGCGTGCTGCTGGTCGTGGACGAGACCTCCTCGACCTGGCCGATCGCTCTCGCCGCGGCGGCGCTCCGCGAGGCCGGCGCGGGACCGGTACTGCCGCTGCTGATCCACCAGTCGGTCTGACGGCCCGGCCGCGCGATCGTGCGGATCTGGACGGTGCGGGCGAACTTGGACGGTGCGGGCGAACTTGGATTGTGCGGGCGCTACCTGGCCAGCGGCGTCCAGAGTCGCCCGCAGGATGGCGAAACGCCAGCACCGCCACCCAGACGAGGTCGCATCGTCGACGACGCCCGGGGCGATCTGTCGCGGATCCTGCCGGGGCCGAAATCTGTCGCGGATTCGCCGACGGATCCGACAGGATCCGCGACGTCTGCCGCCCGGCGACAGGATCCGCGACGGATCACCGGCGCGGTGCGACTCGGAGGTGGGTTCACACCTCAGCCAGCGGCCGACGAGCCGGCCCGCGGAAGGCTACGATCTGCGCATGACGTCGAACATCGTGATCGGGATCGTCGCCATCCTCGTGGGTGCGGTCTTCTGTCTGCGCGGCGTGGTGGCGATGCGCATCGTCATCACCGTCTGGGGCGCCTTCGTCGGCTTCAATCTCGGCGCGGGTCTGGTCTCGGCGATCGGCGACCAGGGATTTCTCACCTCGGCGCTGGGGTGGGTCGTCGGTATCCTGCTCGCGGTCGTCTTCGCGCTGCTGGCCTATCTCTACTACGCGGTGGCGGTCCTGCTGGCGATGGCGTCGATCGGCTTCGCGCTGGGCACCGCGGTGATGGCCGCCGTCGGCGTCGACTGGAACTGGCTGGTGATCGTGG
The DNA here is from genome assembly GCF_023100845.1 of Gordonia sp. PP30. Taxonomy (NCBI): domain Bacteria; kingdom Bacillati; phylum Actinomycetota; class Actinomycetes; order Mycobacteriales; family Gordoniaceae; genus Gordonia; species Gordonia sp. PP30. Next base: position 4,000,334 of record NZ_CP095864.1, read on the forward strand.
TCGGCGTCGTGGTCGGCGTCCTGCTGGCCTGGGCCGCGCTCGCGATGAACCTGCCCGCCATCCTGCTCGTGGTGCTGAGCGCGCTCGGCGGTTCCACGGCCATCGTCGGCGGCCTGATGCTGCTGTCCGACACCATCCGCACCTCGGAGTTCAGCGACGGCGACGTGACCGCGCGCGTCTCGCACGGCTGGTGGTGGTACCTGCTGTACTTCGTGTTCGTAATCACCGGGATCATCGCGCAGGCCAAGGTGATCGGCCGCAACAGCGACCTGCAACAGCAGTGGTGACCGCGCCGGGGCGCGGCCACCGCGGCCGTCGTCAGGAAGCGGGCTCGTCCGGCACGTTCTCCTGGTAGCCCATCGCCCGCAGCGAGGCGCGGATCCGGCGGGCGGACTCGTCCAGCACGTCCGGATCCGGGTTCTTCTCCGCGGCCCGCAGGTCGAACAGGTCCTCGCTCCACGCGGGGAACACGTGGATGTGCAGGTGCGGCACCTCGAGGCCGGCGATCAGCAGACCCATGCGCGGGGCGTCGTAGGCCTCCTTGATGGCCCGTCCCAGCTTCTGCGAGACGTCCGAGAGATGCGTGAACGTGGGGGTGTCGATCTGCTCCCAGTGGTCGATCTCCTTGCGCGGAACCACCAGCACGTGCCCCGGCGTGACGGGGTTGATGGTCAGGAACGCGACGCACTGGCCGTCCTTCCAGACGAAGCGCCCGGGCAGTTCTCCGTTGATGATCTTGCTGAAAATCGAAGCCATGACCTCAGCCTAGATGGCGCGGGCGGTGTCGGCACCCGGACCAGACAAGGGGCGGCCGGGCGACTCAGACCGCGCGCAGTATCGACAGGATCATGTCGGCGTGGACCTCGTACACCGGCGTCAGCAGCGTGTCCGACCCGTAGATCCAGGGACCGGAGCGGTCGCTGATCGACACGTGCGCACCCGGCCCCTGCACGCGCGCCCGGATCGTCAGCGGAAGGTTCTCGCGGCCGAACCGATTGCACACGCCGAACAGCCGGTACAAGAACGCCGAACCGACCCGGCCCGACACTTCGCCGGACTCCGACTCGACGACGTGCGTGGCGACCCGGTGGAGCCGGACGACGATTTCGCGATACGGATCCGGCGCGTCGATCGCGACGTACTCGTCGTGCCGGTATCGAACACCGCCCCATCCCCTACGAGTCCCCGCCTTCTCAGTCGTCAGAGGAAGAGTAGGGCTCGCACCCCGCTGTGGTTCATCTCACGCGCCCGGCCCGGGCCGAAGGTCACTCCGGCAGATCGAGCCGCGGCAGGACGAACCAGAACCGCGCGCCCTCCCCCTGCCGGGACGCCACGCCGACGGTGCCGTCGTGCGCGGCGATCAGCGCGGCCACGATGGACAGGCCGAGGCCGCTGCCGCCGGACGACGAGTCGCGGTGCCGGGAGTCGTCGCCCCGGTAGAAGCGCTCGAAGACGCGGTCGGCGTCGTCCTCCGACAGGCCCGGCCCCTGGTCGATCACTTCGACGCGCACCCGATGGTCGTCGGCGGACAGTTCGACGATGATCGGCGCGGGTTCGGGCGCGTGGGTGATCGCATTGCCGATCAGGTTCCGCAGCACCTGGGTGAGCCGGGCGGGATCGCCCTCCACGTACGGTGGCAGGTCACGATCGGTGCGGTCGACGACGATGATCTCCCGGTCGGGCGCCGCCGCACGGGCCGCGGCCACCGCGTCGTCGACCAGACCCGGAATGTCCACCGGCGACTTCGCCAGCGGCCGCTGCGCGTCGAGCCGCGCGAGCATCAGCAGATCCTCCACCAGCAGGCTCATCCGGTCGGCCTCCGCGGAGATCCGGGCGACGCCGTCCGCCGGATCGGGCATCATGCCGGCCCGGATCAGGTCGGAGAAGCCCTTGATCGAGGTCAGCGGGGTCCGCAGCTCATGCGAGGCGTCGGCGACGAAGCGCCGCATCCGGTCCTCCGAGCCCCGGGCCCGCTCGGCGGACGCCCGGGCCTGCTGCTCGGACGCACGCGTCGCGGCGAAGGCCGAATCGATCTGGCTGAGCATCGCGTTGAGCGACGACGCCAGGCTCGCGACCTCGGTTCCCTGCCGGAACTCGGGGACGCGCTGGTTGGACTCGCCGCCGGCGATCGCGTGCGCGGTCTCCTCGACCCGCCGCAGCGGCCGCAGCGACGAGTTGACCAGCAGATAGCTGAGCAGGCCGAGCGCGGCGACCACCAGCAGGCCGATCCCGGCCTGCAGCCAGATCAGTCGGCTGAGGGTGTCGTCGAGGTCCTTGAGCGGGGTGGCGACCACCACGCTGCTGGTGCCGTTGGTCCGCTGGATCACCCGCCAGTCCGGGCCACCGCTGGCCGACGGCACGGTCCGGGGACCGATGTCGCCGTTCGGGAGGCTGGACAGGTCCGGCAGCCAGTCGTAGTCGCTGACGGTGAACTGCTCGCTTCCGGCGCTGAGCTGGACGAAGAAGTTCGACGGCGGGCGGCGCGGTCCGGGACGGTGATCCGGGGTGCCGCCCCCCGGTTGCGGGAGGGGCCGCGCCCACGTGTTGGTCGCCTCGATGAGGCTGCCGTCGACACGGTTCATCAGGTCACTGCGCATCGCGGAGGTGACCGCGACACCGGAGGCCACCAGCCCGACCACGACCAGCGCGAGGGTCAGCGCGACGAGCGAGATCCGCAGCGGGATCCCGCGTCGCCGGGCGAGGACCCGGGATGGCGGGACGACCGACGGGGGCGCCGGAGCGGCCGGCGGCGGAGCGGCGGTCACGGCCCGGTCATTCCCGCGGCTCGCGCATCACGTAGCCGACCCCGCGCAGCGTGTGGATCAGCCGCTTGGGCCCGGTGTCGATCTTGCGCCGCAGGTACGACACGTACGACTCGACGACGTTCACCTCGCCGCCGAAGTCGTAGTTCCAGACGTGGTCCAGGATCCGCGGCTTGGACAGCACGGTCCCGGCGTTGACCATGAAGTAGCGCAGCAGGGTGAACTCGGTCGGCGAGAGCGCGACCAGCTCGCCGTTCTTGAACACCTCGTGGGTCTCGTCGTCCAGTTCCAGATCGGCGAACCGGATCCGGGTGGGCTCAGCGGCCTCGTCGCCGAAACCGCTGCGCCGCAGCAGCACCTCCAGCCGGGCGATCACCTCTTCCAGGCTGAACGGTTTGGTCACGTAGTCGTCGCCGCCGATGGTCAGGCCGTTGACCTTGTCGGCCACCGAATCCCGGGCCGAGAGGAACAGCGCGGGCGCCGAGATGCCGTCCGCCCGCAGTCGCCGCAGCACCCCGAAGCCGTCCATGCCTGGCATCATCACGTCGAGCACGACGACGTCCGGCCGCACCGATCTGGCCAGGTCGACGGCATTCGGCCCGTCGGTGGCGGTGGTGACGTCGTAGCCCTGGAACTTCAGCGAGACGGACAGCAGCTCGCGGATGTTCTCCTCGTCGTCGACGACGAGGACCTTCGCGGGCCGGGCAAGGCTCGATGAACTCATGGTCACCACAATCTACCGAGCCGCTGCACCCCGCCTGGATGATTCCTGTGAGGTCGCTGTCAGCGATGCCTGCGCGTCTGCGGCGACGGATAGCCGGTGACCAGCTTCTCCTCGCCGAGCCACGCGGCCAGTTCTTCGGCGCGCAGATCGAGCGCGCGACGCGCCGGTGCGGGCACGTCTTCCAGCAGCAGCACCTCGACGGACGACGACTCCGGGCGCCGGATCCAGCCGCCGACGATCCGGCCGTCCCACCACGCCGTCTGCCCACCGTTGCCGGTGGCGTCGAAGATCTCGGCGGCGTGCGGCCCCAGGTAGAAGTCGCGCTTCTTGTAGCCCATCGTGGTGGGATCCAGCTCCGGCAGAAGCAGTGCGCGCGGCGGCCCGGGCTCGACGTCGTCGAGGTCGTCGGGCAGCAGATGACCGACGTCGCCGGAGTCCAGGGCCACCTCGACCGCGTCGACCGCCGACAGGGCCTTGCGCACCGCGGTCTTGGTGGAGCCGAGCCACCAGACGAGGTCTTCTTCGGTACCCGGCCCGTAGGTGCGCAGCCAGCAGCGCACCAGCTCGGCATGGCCGTCGTCGGGCGTGGCGTGCGGCAGTTCCGTTCCCAGCCACGAGGTCATGGTGGTCCACGTGTTGCGGGCGGTGTTCCACGACCCGGCGCCGTCGCCGCGAACGATGTCACCGCGGGCCGAGAGGTGATTCAGCAGGCGCGGCAGCATCGGCGCCGCCCCGCCGTAGGTCTTGCCCGGGTGCACGTCGACGGACAGGTCGTACTCGGGAAGCGCGGCCCGCAGCTGCGCGGTCGTGAGCGACTCGGCGGCGAGCGTCGCGAGCACCGCCTCGCTCGCCGCGGCGATCCAGCCCTCGGGGTCGGGTACCGCGGCCTCAGTGCCGCTGACCGGGCTCCGCCGCAGTTCGCGCAACATGTTGGTCCGCTCCGACGCCGCCACCCGGGCGCCGATCGCCCCGACCGCGGCGGCCAGCAGCGGCCGGGTCAGCACGAACAGGGTGCGCCGCATCGCGAGCTGTTTGACCAGCGCCCGGTCGTCGTAGAGGGCGGACTCCAGGTCGCCGGGGCGCACGCGCGGGTCGCGGGCCCAGGCCGACAGGTGCACGGTCGACGACGTCGTCGCGTGAAACCCCGCGAGCGTGCCGGCCAGTGCGACGGGCGAGTCCGCGGGCCGCGGTCCGGGCGCGGGGAACTGCCGGAGTTGCAGCCGGGCGCGTCGCTGATCGTCACCGATGGACGGACGCAATCGCCTCCACCTCCACCCGCTGACCCCGGTACGGGAGCGCCGCGACACCGAGCACGATCGCCGGCGGGGTCACCGCGAACCACTCGTCGACGATCCGCCAGACCTGGCCGAGCACGTCGTGGTCGTCGGTGACGACGTAGACGGTCAGCTTGACCAGCCCGTCCGGGCTCGCGCCCGCGGCGGTCAGGACGGTGGCCAGGTCGGCCAGGCAGCGGCGGGCCTGGGCGCTCGGGTCGCCGGGCGAGTCGAGGGCGCCGGACGAGTCGAGCGGCGAGATGCCCGCGGTGAACAGCGTGGCCCCCGCCGGCGCCACCGCGGCGTGCGAGAAGCCGCCGTCGTGCAGTCCCGCGGCGTGAATCCGCCGAACGCCGGGCCCGCTCACCGGAAGCTCAGCACGTCGGAACCCCAGGCACGCAACAGGTTCCGGTCCAGCTCGGTCACCGCGGTGTCCTCGGCGCCGATCAGGAGGGAATGCTGACCGTCGGTGGTGTACGGCTGCCAGAGCGCCGGGGAGTCGGCGACGGGATCACCGCCGGCGGCGAAGCCGAGCCAGCGCTGCTGCATCCGCCGGCGCACTTTGGCGCCGGTCTTGCGGCCGCCGAGCCGATAGCTGATGTCGAGCTTGGTCGATGCCGGGTTGCCCCACACGTACGGCAGCTCGGTGGCGTGGGTGGCGCCGATCCCGAGGACCCGGAACAGCGGAGTCGCCCAGTCGTACCGGTAGAGGTGGACCGGGGCGCGGCGGCTGTGCGCTTCGGCGATCCAGAGCGCGGGCATCCGGAACGCGAGGTCGCGGGAGATGCCCATGGACTTGGCCGAACTGCGGCCGCGGTACGCACCGGAGACCTGGTCCTCGGGCGGGATGGCGAGCTCGGGCTGCTCCTGCGCGATCAGGTCGAACATGGCGCCGACCTGCTCCTGCGTGACCGGCATCAGCGGCGCCTTCATCCATTTGAAGAGCGACGTCTCGTCGCGGTTGGTGCCGATCATCAGCGGCACGTCGTGCGCGTCGCCCGCCTGGATCGCCTCCACCGGATCGCGCGGCACCAGATCGCCGTCGACCACCGGCGCGTAGGCGATGGTGCCCGGGTAGCGGATCGGAACGTCGTTGAAGACGCGGGTGCTGGCCGTGACCAGCGCGGCCACCGGCAGGCCCCGCAGTTGCTCCGCGGTGGCGCCTTCCGGCGCGTGCAATTCGGAGAGCAGGAGTTCGGTGTGGCGGACCCCGCGCTCGTGGTCGTAGATGCTGGTCGCCGGGGAGCTCTGGGCGATCGCGCGGGCGAACAGGCCCTCCGCGGCGGGGACGGCGAGCAGCGTGGTGACCAGGCCGCCGCCGGCCGACTCGCCGAAGACCGTGACGCGGTCCGGGTCGCCGCCGAAGCGCTCGATGTTCGCCCGCACCCAGCGCAGGGCCTGCACCACGTCCGACAGGCCGCAGTTGGCGTCGAACGCGGCCTCGGCCCCGGTGAGATCGCCGAAGTGCGCGAAGCCGAGCGCGCCCATCCGGTAGTTGAGGGTGACGACGACGGCGGGCAGTTCCTCGTCGAGCGAGGCCCGGACCAGCGCGGTGCCGTCGTACAGGGGCTGACTCCCGGAGCCGCAGATGTACGCCCCGCCGTGCAGCCATACGAGCACCGGGCGGCGCTCGCCTTCGGCGGCGGCGCCCGCGGGCGACCAGATGTTCAGGTAGAGGCAGTCCTCGTCGCTCGTGGTGCCCGGCCCGAGGTCGATCACCGGCATGGTCGGCTGCGGACAGACCGGCCCGAAGCCGGTGGCATCGCGCGGCTGAGTCCACGGCTGCGGGTCGCGAGCGCGGCGCCAGCGCAGCGGGCCGACCGGCGGTGCCGCGAACGGAATTCCGCGCCAGACGTCCACATCGGCGTCGCGGGATCCGCGCACCGGGCCGAAGGTGGTCTCGACGGTCACTGCGTCTGCACTCACGGTCTCCAGTGTGCCGCACCGGGAGTCGACCGGCCCGGGAGAGATGTGAATCACTTTGTTTCCCGATTCGAGATACACCCCACTCGCGCACCGCCGATCACCGCGCCGGGCGCCCACCAGAAACCCCCGGCACGCTGGGCATTCGCCGTCGGGCGACACGGCACCGGCACCTTACCGGCAGGTAACACGGACGTGACTCCGCAACAACCGTGTGGTCCACTGACCACCGCGACGATAAGACAGTTACCGAAATCTGTCTCATTGTCCTGATCGCACCGTTCGTTCCCGGCCGGTGCGCAATCGGCACGACACCGAAGGACCCGTCATGTCTCGCACGGCCACCCGCAGCCACACCCGCCTGGGCGCCGCAGCCCTGGCGTTGCCACCGCCGTCACCGTCGTCGGCTCCGCGCTCACCGCGGCACCCGCGACGGCCGCCCCGCTCGACCGTTACCTGAACCTGCCGACGGTCAACCGCGACGCCGCGCACGGCCCGGGTGGCATCAACCCGATACTGCCCACCGACGTCCCGACGCTGAAGAAGCTGGTCGAGGCGGCCCGCGCCGACGGCGACGCCCCGTCGTCGTACCGGGCGCTGCTCCTCCAGTACTGGCTGGCCGAGGCGACCCACGCGGCCGGGATCGACCTGAAGTCGTGGGATCCGCGCGCCGGCGTGACGGCCAACCGCGGCAACCTGATCAAGTCGTACCGCTACTACGAGAACCTGCAGCTGGCGCACCGCGAACTGCAGTGGGCAGGCATGGCGGGCATGGTCGGCGCCGACTTCGGCGGCGGCCTGGCCGACTTCGAGCTCGCCACCAACGTCTACCGGATCGGGCAGCTGCAGCCGATCGCCAACGCGATCGTCTCCGAGACCAACCGCACCCTGGGGCCGGTGTTCGTCGACAAGCTCCCGGCCGGCCTGCGCGCCCTGGCCCGCGTCGGCGCCGTCATCTCCGCCGCCGACCTGTACAAGGTCCAGGGCGACATCCTGGTGATGCAGAAGAACATCTTCACCGACCTGATGCCGCAGCACCGGGCGTACGTCACCGGAGGCCTGCCTGCGCTCCGCGAGATGCACGCGGCCGGGCTGATGAGCGACGACATCCTGCATGCCTGGGAGCAGATCGCCTCCAAGCAGCCCGCCGCCGTGGCCGCGGGCAACGCCCGCCTGCTGCGTCGTGAGCAGGGCGAGGTGATCAAGGACCAGTGGGACGCCGTGCGCGCCTACAAGGGCGACATCGGCGAGGCCCTCACCTACGCCACCACCATCGCCGGATCGCCGTCGGTGGCCGGCGTGGTGCCGCCGCGCTCGTTCCACCCGATGCAGGTGACCGGTACCGGCCCCGACGGCCGGACCGCCACGCTCACCCTGCCGCTGGCGACCTGGAACTGGTCGGTGTACCCCGAGCGCTGGGAGTACATCACCGAGCAGCTGCTGCCCAAGTACAAGAACCTGGTCGACAACCACTGGGCCACCCTCCGCGCCCAGCTGCAAGTGCCCTACGAGCAGCAGTTCGAGTCGCACCGGCCGATCTGGAACATCGGTCCGACGCTGCAGTCCGCCCTCGACACGATGAAGGTGACCTACCAGTGAAACGCGCTCTCACCACCGCTCTCGCGACGGTCGGCACCGCCGCCGTCCTCGTCGGCGCCGTCGCTGCACCAGCCGCCGCCACACCCAACCGCACGCCCGGCCTCGGCGAGGTGTTCAACGGCTACGTCGTCGGCACCTTCACCGGAGCGAAGCTCGCGAGCCCCGAAGAGATCCTGCGGCCGCTCTCACCGGGCGACCCGTTCTACGCCGAGCCCGCGCTGAAACCGTCGGACACCCCGGGCACCGTGCTCAAGGCGAAGCAGGTCGACGTCCAGTTCCTCGGCGTGAAGCCGGGCAAGCTCGACGCGTGGAAGACGATGTACGTCACCACCGATCTGCAGGGCCGCCGCGACATCAGCACCGGCATCGTGATGATCCCGCGCGACGGCCGGAAGAACTCCGAACGCAAAGTCGTCGGCTACCAGATGGCCAACGACAGCGTCGGCGGCAACTGCCACCCCTCGGCGATGTGGACCGGCGCCGATCCGATGGACGGTGCGTCGTGGTCGGCGCTCGGGCCGCTGGCCCAGCTCCTCGGGAAGGGCTACGCCGTCGTGATCTCGGACGTCGGCAACAACGGCGACCTGAGCCCGCACGGTGTCTTCGCCGGCCGGTACAGCGCGATGACCACGCTCGACGGCCTGCGCGCCGCGCTGAGCCTGCACGACGCCGGGCTCTCCGCGAAGGCCCCGATCGGCCTGTTCGGGATCGCCGGCGGCGGCGTGGGCGCCGGTTTCGCGAGCGAGCTGGCACCGTCGTACGCGCCCGAGCTGAACATCCGCGCCACCGTCCTGGAGGGCATGGTGGTGAACTACCGCAACTTCATCCGCACCGCCGACGGCTCGGTCGGCTCCGGATTCGCGATGGCCACCCTGCTCGGCCTGGAACCGCATTACCCGGAGATGAAGATCGACGCCAAGCTCAACCCCACCGGCCGGGCGATCGCCGACTACTACCGCGGCCAGTGCCAGACGCCCGCCTACTTCACGATGCCGATGGTCCCGCTGCGCACCCTGTTCAACGGGCGGAATCCCGCCGACATCGGCGACTTCCAGCACGCCTACCGCGACAATCTCCTCGGCAAGGGCACGCCCGCCAAGAGCAACCGGATCCTGATCGCGTCGTGCGGGGCCGACGACTCCCCGATGTCGCTGGTGCCGGCCGCCGATTCGCGGAAGCTCGCCGGTCAGTGGCGCGGCCGCGGCGCCCGCGTCGACTACCAGCCGACCGACTGCAGCATGGTGAAGTTCCTGACCGACATGTACGGCTGGGGCACCGACCTGTTCGGCATGCAGACCGTCGACTGGCTGAACGCCGCGCTGAAGGCCTGACCCGACAGGCCGATCCCCCCGGACGGGCCCGCCGCGGAGAGTCGTGACGACTCCTCTCGGCGGGCCCGCGTGCGTGTCGCAGGACGGCGCTACCGTGGTCGCCATGAACGTTCCGTTGATCCTGCGCGACGAGCCCTTCACCGAACCGACCGAGGTGACGCTGCCCGAGGGCGTGGTCACCGTGAACGAGTTCTCCGAGGCGGTCTCCCTCGCCGACCTGCCGGCCATCTTCGACGCCGGCTACTCCTCGCTCGCCGAGGCCGGCCCGATCGGGCCGGGCTACGCCCTGTACTCCGGGCCGCCGAGCGGCTGGTTCGACCTGGAGATCGGCTTTCCGGTCGCGGCCGCGCCCGCCGGCTTCACCGCGGGCACCTTCCCGGCCGGTCGTGCGCTCGCCCTGAGTCACGTCGGCCCCTACGACACCCTCGGCGATTCCTGGGGATCGCTGATGGAGTCGTTCGCCGCGCGCGACCTGGGTGAGCCCCGGCTGATCGCCGAGGTCTACGCCACCGATCCCTCGGTCACTCCCGCCGCCGACCTCCGGACGGATCTGTTCGTTCTGTACTGAGCCGCGAGCGCGGGCAGCACGGCGTGGTAGCGCCGTGGTAGCACGGCACGGTAGCGCGGGTAGCACTGCACTGGCATACCGAAACGCGGTGACCTGGGCCGATGTGGAGCCCCCTGTCGGGTTTGAACCGACGACCTACGCTTTACAAGAACGGTCCGTGGTGTAGATGACGGTCCACCAGAGTCGCCTCACTCGCACTGACCTGCATGTATTGCCCAGCGACGCCCGGCCGTGCCCGCTCGTAGTGCACCAAGTTGAGGCACCGATGAGGCACCGAGCGACCGCCAGGTGCCATACTCGCCGCGTGTATGAGTTCGACTCCTTCTCGGTCCGGACGGCTGTTGCCGACATTCCGGCGATCGAGGCCGAACTCGTCCGGATCGGCTACGACGCCAGCACCACGCAGGTCGACGTTGAGGAAGACGTCGCGGACGGCGTGGTCGCCATCGACATTGAGTGCTTCCGCGGAGTTCGTGTTGCCGACGTGATGCCGAAGCTCCGCGATGGTCTCGCCGCCGTCGGGTACGAAATCGTCGATCCCGCTAGTCGTTGAACTGCCAGCAGGAGGGTCACCGGCGACGTCGCTGCGAAGTCGGCATGAGCGGGGTGCCGCGGAGAATCCAGTCGTTGACGTGCTCGGGCAGGTACTGGTGGCGGTGGCCCGTGCGCGGCAGCTCTTCGAGGGCGCCGGAGTTCGTCGCAGAGTTGACGTAGTTCCGCGATCGGCGCGTCAGCCGCATCACATCGGGCACGGTCAGGATCTCCAAGACGTCCGTCACGGCGTCCACGGTATTCCGACGTCCCCGCCCGAACAACCGAACGCTTGAGGCCGTGACCAGCAAAAACGCACACCTTGCCGATGGTGTCCTCGTTTCCCTTTGGAGGACGAGGCGCCCGGCGGTATGCCGAAATGGCGGCCAGCGCAGGCGGGAACGGGCGGGATACGATGGAGCCGTGCAGCCACGAGTAATCACCGTTGAGGCGCCGCGCGACGAAGTCGCCGCGGTCGATTCGGTCGTGCGTGCCGCCATTCCTTCCGACGCGTGGACGATCACCGAGCCCTGGACCGATGACCTTGGCGAACAGGTCATCGTCGATGTGCGCTCCTCGCTTTCGTCTCAGGACGCGGATCGTCTCGAGTTCGTCGTCGATGTTGCCCCAGTCGAGGTCTGCCTCGACCCGAGCTTCTGCCCATGGAGCCGTCACGCTGCTGACCGATCAGAGAGGGCCCGGCCCACGGCCAGCAGCTACGAACGTGCTTTAGGACAGGATAGACGGGGCCTGAGACAGGTCCGATCAGACCGAACAGCCACGAATCTGACGCGGGCTGCCTACGTTTAGGCGATGGAACCTCATTGCCCTGCGTGCGACAACGTACTGACCAGGAGGCCGCCCGGATATGGTCCCGGCGAGCAGTTGGACCATTGGGAGTGCTTCACGTCGAAGTGCGAGTACAAGTACCACCCTGCCGGCTACCTGGCAGCCCACCCTGACGCCGTGCCGGTCTGGCGGTCACGATGACGGAGTACACAGCCGAGGAACTCCGCCGCGCCGCTGATGTGCTGGAGGAATACAACCGGCGCCACGGAAGTCAGACCGAAGACCAGCCCACTCGCGCATCTACCTTGCGGAACGAGGCGGCCAGGGTGGGAGGGTGACCGCCGAGGTCTGATGAATGTAGGACCCCCGCCTCTGCGTTCTGACGGCCCATTATTTCGGGGCTTGCGGAGGATTGGGTCCTACACGGTTCAGCGTACCCCGACCCGACTGCGGACTTGTCTGACCAGCCTTTTCCACGACGCCGCGGAGAAGATCAAGGTCTCAGCCGAACAGCTTGGCGGCGATGGCCTGCCCACGCTGGGAGTCCATGGCGCGCTGGACCTGCGGGGCATGCCACTGCTCTTTGCCGGCGCCGGTGCGGATGCCGTCGGCCATGAGTCCCTGCGCGATGGCGCGGAGGGACTGGCCCTGCGATGCCTCGGTGATGATCCTGGTGAGCACGTCGTCGTCCAGTTCGGTGGGGCGACCGAGCTGGACACCGGCCGCTTTGCGGGTGGCGAGCGCTTCCCGGGTGCGCTGGGAGATCAGGCCGCGTTCCAGTTCGGCGAAGGTCATCGCCATGTGCGCGGCGGCCCGGCCCTGCGGGCTGCTGGTGTCGACGGCCATGTCGACGGTGACCAGCTGCCAGCCCTCGCGGGCCGATCGGTCGAGTAGCGCTGCCGCGTCGCTCATCGAGCGCGAGACGCGGTCGAGCTTGGCGGCGACCAGGATCGCGGCCTCCCGGTTGGCGAGCACGTCGAGCGCGGCGGCGAGGGCGGGCCGCTTCGAGGGCGCGAGACCGCCGGAGAGTCCTTCGTCGACGTGCCAGCCGGTGATGGTCCAGCCCTGCCGGTCGGCCTCGGCGACGATCGCGGCGCGCTGCGCGGCGAGGCCGGCGCCGGACTCGGCTTGCTCGTCGGTGGAGACGCGGAGGTAAGCGAGGACGGTGCCCGCGGGCGCGCTGGTGCTGACGCGGCGGCGACGGCCGGGGATTTGGACCGGGGCGGTGTTGCTCATGTCTCCACTGTAACACTAACGGTCATCACCGTTACAACTATTGCGGCGACTGGCCACAGCGACCGCGGCAACCAGGCCGCCGGCCAGACGCTACGGCCTGATGCCGACGAAGGCCGGGCACACGGTGAGGTGTGTGCCCGGCCTCCTATTTGCTGGCGCCAGCAAGAAGGTCCGGCGGTACCGTCACTGGCTGGTGTCGGTGTGACAGCTCAACCGACGACGGCGCGGAGTGCGATCACCGCGCCGTCGAGAGCGGCCCGCTGCGCCGCGGTCGCGTCGATCTCCCCCGCGTCGATCACCGAGCGGAGCCGGTCGAGGCGGTCAGCCACCTCGGCCGCGAGCGTCAGGCGCTCGGCCGGGGTGCCGGTGAACACGTCGGCCAGTGCGTCGAGGGGATCGTCGATCATGGGGTTCATCATGCCGTCCAGAGTTGCCACGGGCCGCGGTCATGCATGCTGCCGAGTCCGATCGAGCGCCGATGCATGTAGTGCTCGGTGCCAGCAGCGGTGAGGACCGCGGCGAGTGCTTCGACGGCGTCCTGATCGCCGATCAGGTGATGGGTGCCGTAGGAGATCCGGTATTCCCAGTCCATGGTCAGAGTCCTTCCGTGAGGTAGGCCGGGCGCGGGTCGACCAGCCTGGTCGAGGTCGTCGAGGTGCCGGCGCGGGCCCGGTCGAGAGCGGCGACAGCAGCCGGGCCGCCGGGGAGTGCGTCACCGACGGCGAGGAGATCGACGACGGCGTCGAGGAGCCGCGGGTGGACACCACCAACGGGGAGGAGCTGGCCGGTCTCGTCCCAGTACCGGCCGCCCGCGACGAAGCTGGTGAGCATGTCGTGGAGGTTGCGGCCGACAGCGTCCATCGAATCATCGGCGCCGGTGACGATGGTGTGTGTCGGCTCGAACGTTCCCCATGTCTCCCAGCTGGCGCCGTTCCAGGCCATCAGCTGGCCGGAGCAGTAGATGAGGGCGCGGCCGTCGCACACGTAGGCGTGTTCGCGGGCGAAGACCTGCGCGAGCCCGGTCACGTCCCACGGTTCGGGCAGCGCGTCTTCCCGTCCGCGGCGCGCCCACGACGACGGCGGGGCGAGCGGCCCGTCTGCGGCCGGCGCCGGATCGGCGGGCCGCCGGTACATCGTGGTGATGGTGTCGCGGGCCGCGGCTTCGAGGACGTCGAGGCGGCCGAACGGGTGCGTGGTGTCCCAGCCCTGCCCGCGGGCGAACTCGGCCAGCAGGTGACGGAACTCGCGCTTGTCGACGGGCACGTACCGGTCGTAGTGGTCGCGGCGCACGACGTCGGTGCCGTCACCGTAAAGGCCGGCGGTCCGGGCGAAGGCGCCCGCGAGCTCGTACGCCGAGAACCGGGGCGGCGCCTCGGCCTCAGCGGCGGCGCGGGCCGCGCACTCCGGGCACGGCTCGGTGGTGGGCGCCTTCGTGGCGCGGGTGAGTTTCATCGGAGCGTCTCCTTCTTGTTGAGGCTGGGGCGGCGGCGGGCCGGGTCGATACGGACTCGGCCCGGGTCGATACGGCGAGCGGCCGCGGTGATCGGGTCATCGTCGGCCGGCAGCGCGGCGACGGCGGCGCCGATGAACTCGGGCAACGCCAGCGCGAGCGCGTCCTTGGGCAGTTGGTCGAGGACGCCGCCGAAGATCCGGGGCAGCACCGCGGGGTATGCCTGGTCGCCGACGGTCTCCCGGACCTTGGTCAGGACGTTGTGGACAGCGGAGCGGTTACCAGTCGCGGTCAGTTCGGCGACGGCAGCAGCAGCGACCTTGTCGAGGTCGTAGTCGGTCATCGTGGAAGTTCCTTTCTTCGTGGTGTCACAGATGGGTGTGTCAGTGCCAGGACTGGGGCGCGCGAGTAGCGGGGCCGGTGCTGTCCGGTGGCCGGGCCGGTGATCGCCAACTCGCCGGAGGCGATCAGCTCGTCAAGGACCTCATCGGCGACGTCGTGCGCCGACACCAGGCCGCCGTACCGGTAGCAGCTGCACGCCTGCCGGAGCGCACCGCGAGTCGCCGGGTTGCGCGCCTTGGCCAGGATCGAACGGCGAGCGGTGTCGAGTGCTCGCGCTCGGGGCGGCATCGCCTGTCGCGCCTTGCGGCGCGCAGTCAGCCGGGCTTGCTCGGCGTCGAGCGCAGCGCGGAGCAACTGGACGTCAGCGCTGGACAGGTGAGGGCTCATCGTTGCCATCCCAGAGTCTCGGCGTCGACGGGCTCACCACATATCGCCGCTGGTGGGACGCATGTACAGGTCGGGCAGTCTCGCGCATGCGCGTACGCGCGCGCGAGTGTCGCCGACTCACCCGATTCACCGGCACTTACCTGTGTCTGGTCGAGTCGTCGTACCCAGTCGCGCGGGGTTTCTTCGAGGATCGGGCCGGCGCCGGTGGCGAGTCCTTTGCGGCGGAGCGCTGCGGCGGCGCGTTCCACCGAGTCACGCCTGTTCGATCCGTCTTCGTAGTACGCGCCCAAGTGCAGGGCGATCCGGTCGCGCGGGTGTTCGGGATCGGGGCGGCGGAGTTCGGCGAGCAGAAGCCGCTGTATCCGGCCGGGGCCGCGGCTCATGGTCGCTGCCCTTTTTGGGTTGGAACGTTGCAGGGCAGGGCGTGCGCGAGGTGCCCGGTGGCGGGGTGCCTGCGGAGGTCGAGGAGCCCTCGGCGGGTCAGGCGCCGGAGTGCGGCGGCTGCGGTGTCCTCGGTGACGGCGGCAGTGCGGGCGATGGTCTCGGCGGATACGGCGGCGGGCCGGTCTTCGACCTCGGCAAGGACGACGGCGAGGCAGCAGCGCAGTTGCACGGCGGTCAGGTCGGGTACGCCTTCGAGGTGGTGGAGCCAGGCGGCCAGCGCTTCCCGGCGCCGGGAGGTGGAGAGGGTCGCATTCCGAATGCGACCCTCGGCGCATTTGGTCTCGATGGTCTCCGAGAGCAATTGGGCGGCCGGGCTGGTGGTGTTGTTGCCCGGATCCGGGATCGGAGCAAGATCGGCGAGCGCCGCGTCGACCGCACCGCGCAGCTGGGCGAGACGGGGCGGCTCGGGCTCACCGCGGACAGCGGCCAGGCCGGCGCCGGTCGGGTCGGCAGTGACGACGCGGGCCCATAGGCCGGTGCGGTCGGGGTCGAGGGCGTCGATGACGCGGCTGTCGTCGAGGGCGATGCGGACCAGCAGGAGCCGGGCGGCGATGACGTCGGCGTCGGCCGGGACGTCGCTGGTGGGGATCGGGGTCATGGTGCTCCTCGGCTTATTGGTGGCGATGTTCATTAGGTCGTTACGGACGTTCTGCCGGTCCGCGGGCGAGTGGATAACTGCGGTCGGTCGGTAGGGCCGGAGGCGTGCGTTCAGCGCCGGGAATCAGGGGCGCGATGGCATTCGTGTCCGGGGCATTGCGGTGCGGCCGGGTGACGACCCGGCCGGCCATCACGGCGCCGATCGGGCGGCGCGAGGGAACCATGCCGTCGAGCCAGGCGGCACAGGCGTCCAGGGCCGGGCAGATGCGGCAGACCGCGAGTGCTCGGGTACGGCGCTGCGCGTCCGTCTGGTCGAGTTGGGCGCGGCGCGTCCCACCGAGTCGGCCGGCGGGCCGTTCGGTGGCGTCGAACAGGTCACCGCGGCCACGGCAGGCTGCGCCGGGCAGGCCGGGGTGGTGGTCGAGGATCGCGGCCATCAGCGCGACCGGACCCGCGTCGGCGCTCATCAGGCGCCCTCGGCGAGGGTCATCACGACGTCGACGAAGTCGCCCGGAGCCGAGTCAAGGTACCGGTGATAGGCGTCAGCGAGTAGCGCACTGAACCCGTCGCGGCTCAGGTCGTACGGCGGCAGCACGGACCCGCTCGGATCGGCGTGCATTCGGGCGTAGGCGACTTCGACGGCGCCGACAGAGTCGGGCGTGAGTCCGTCGGCGTTGAACCGGCCCGCGATGACGCGGCCCTCGTCGGTCAGCAGCTCGGACCATCGAGCAAACGGCGCCGGCGGTTGCGGCGCGCCCTCGACGGCGTCAATGTCGACGGCGGCCGGTTGTTCCTCGGCTGCGGCTGCTCCGCTGTTCCCCGTCTCGCGCGATGCGTAGGCATCCGTCGTCCCAGAGGCGGCAGCGCTGGGACTCGGTTCTGGTCCTCCACCAGGAGGGGATATGGATAAGGATCTATTGGGGGGGTCGATCGGCCCGGTTGATACGACCGATCGACCCGGTTGATACGACCGATCGGCCCGGTTGACATCGTCAGTCAACCGGGCGGATTCACCCGGTTGATCGTCACGACCGGGCGGATCGGCCCGGTTGATAGTGTCGGTGCTCAACCGGGCGGATTCACCCGGTTGAAGCCCTTGGCGCTCAGCAGCGACAGCAAGCACGGCAACCGGATCGGCGAGGGTCCATTCGCTCCCCCACGTCTGCCCTGAGTTGGAGCGGCCGCCGCGCTTGGTGCGGAGCACCAGACCGAGCGCACGCACCGACGACAGAGCAGCCCGGGCGGTATCCGGGTGAATCCCCTGTCGTTCGGCCAGCAACTCGGCAGAAACCACGGCACCGGCACCGGTCCGACCGTCGGCGCGGTTGAAGATCGCCCACAGCGCGGCGTGCTGCGCCCCGGACAGCTTGGGCACACACTCCACGGCCCGGGCCCACTCGTACTTGAAGCCGGGATCACCGCGCTCGGGGCGCGGCTTGTCGGTGGTCATCGGGTGCACCCTCCGGTGTCGCCCGGCCCGCGGCCAGCAGCGTTGTCGGTCCCGGCGTCTACTGTGGAAGGGACGGCAGGGTGATTCGTCGTGACGGCCTCGGAGTGGCTTCCGGGGCCGTCGTCATTGGTGCTCACCGGACGGGGCGGACGGTGCGGTCGTCGAGCCACCGGTCAAGGTCGGAGCGGCGATAGCGGACGGCAGCGCGGTCGTCGTCGCCGGTCTTCACGTACGCCGGCCCGGTGCCCTGCTTCCGCCAGGCACGGAGGGTGCCGGGCGTCATGCCGATGTAGGCGGCGGCCGACAGGGTGCTCAGGAGAGAGTCGGTCTCGGTCATCGAGGTTTCCTCGGTCGAGGTGGTCACCGCGGGGGCGCCCACCAGATGGAAGTGGTGGCGGCCCGGCCCACGGCCAGCGACTCACCTACAGGTGTAGCAGGTGCGTACGACGACGGGCACACATGGCAGAGTGTCCGCGCTGGCGATGGGCCGGGCCGACCGGGAGGTGCCGAGACTCAGGTACCCCGGATCTCGTCGGGCGTCATCACGACCGCCTACCCAGGTCGCGCCGGGCGTCGGCGGCCGAAGCGCGGAGGATGGGACGAAGGTCCACACCGGAGGCGGCGACGGCGTCCAGGGTCGACGCGAGGACACACCGGGTCATCAGGGACAGCGCAGCGGCACACAGGTAGCCGAAGTAGTCCGGATCATGCTTCCCGGACCAGTGGGCGGCCACGGCGTCGGTACTGGCGTCGTCCCCCGCGGTCGAGGCCATGTCGTACATCAGCACCGTGGCGTCGGCCTGCAACCGATCGAGGTCGACGTGTGCGAGGGGCATGCCCTGGTCGTCGACCACGTAGAACTCGGACGGCGGATTGTGCGGGTCGAACTGGTCAGTCATGCCGCGCGCTCGTCTCGGACTCGGCGAGATCGGCAGCGGCGTGCAGCAGCCGCGCGAGCTGACGGGCCTCGGCAGTGAACATGGTCAGCCACTCCTTGCCGACGGTCAGGCCGACAGTAAGGCCGGCGGTGCCCTGGAGCGGATACTGCTTGGCAGCCACCAGCAGGTGAGCCCGATCCATGTATGCGGCGCCCGCGTCGTCGGCGCGGCGTCGAGCGAGGGGCAGGACCGCCGGGGTCGAGCGGAATCCACCGAACCACGGGGAATGAGTGATCACGTCACGCTCAGGGGCCGCCCACGACGGCCGCTTGCAGCCGGTCAGGATCTCGGCGTCACCGTCGTGGTGAACCTCGGCGTCGACGTCGCACAGTTCGCGCCAGGTGGCCAGCTCGGCGGGCAGCGGCGGGCCGGGGCAGACGTCGGCGTGCTCGTCGAGCGCCCGATGCACCTTGCCCAAGCTGAGCTTCCAGTCGATCACCGGATCAGAGTCCAGGCGCACCCGGATCTCCGCGGCGCACTCGTCGCAGATGTAGACGTTCACCGGGGTGCCGTCGGGGTCGGCCTCACGGGTCCGGTCGTAGGTGAGCGCCGGGGCGTCGAGGTCCACGACGTCGGCCACGTTCAGAGACGGAGGGATCGTAGGGACCTCGGTCACCGGGCACCGCCGATCAGCGCGGCGAACTCGGCGGCCTGGACGTCGGTCACCGGCGGGACCGCGGCGCGCACGGCCTCCACCCGGGCGGCCAGCGGCAGCCGGGCACGGAACGCGAGCGCGGCGGCGCTGGTGTCGTCCGCCGCGAACGGGCACGGCGAGGACATGCCGGGACCGATGCCCGGCAGCTCCACCAGACGGACCGGGCTCGGCTCGTCGAGCAGCACGGCCAGGTCCAACAGGTCGGTGATGGTGGCGGGCTGCACCTGCGCGAGGGGGTGCGTCAGGCACACCACCTTGGACGGGCAGGGCACCGCGGTCAGGGTGCGGATAGGGTTGCTCATGAATCAGTTCTCCTTGTGAGTGCTGGTGGTGGACTCGGCGGCGCGCTGGTGCTTGGCGGTACGTGGCGCGTCGTCGAGTTGCTTTCGGTGGCGGGCAGGCGGCAGACCAAGCGACCTGCGGATCGTCGCGACCCGATGGACGCTGAGCCCGGTACGTCGCGCCGTCTCGGCGTTGGACACGGCCGGATCACCGGCGAGGATCAGCCGCGCGCCGACGATCCGCGGATCAAGAGTCCCCTGATAGCGGTTCTGGTGGCCGCGGTTTCGGTTGCGGCGCCGCGAGCGCTCATGCCCGACGACCTCCACCAGCCCGGACTGCACGGCGCCGTTGAACACCGCGCCGATCAGCTGCGCCCGGTGCGGCCCCGGGTGATCCGGCGCCAGCTCGGCGCACCGGCGCGCCACATCGTCCGGAGTGAACACCTCACCGGTGTCGGCCAGGGCGGCGATGGCCTCCCGGACGATCGCCGCGTAGCCGCGGTGCCCGGCGAGATCGGCGTCCAGGACCGCAGCGGTGCCGTCGTCGCGGCGCTGCGCCCCGCTCGACTCGGCACTCACGACGCACTCACCTTCGGAACAGCCCGATGGCGGCCGTCCGCACCAGCACCGAGATACGTCAGGGTGGCCTGGTTGATCTCCGCCTCGGCGTTCTCGTCCGGCGTCTGACAATCCGGGCACAGGTAGCCGACGGGCCGGCCGCCGCGCATGGTGACGTTCCAACCGGTCAGGGTGCGGCGCGCCCGCCGCTGGCACCGGCCGCAGCGGTACACCTTCGACGCGTTCACGCCGCGTCACCACCGTGAACGGGCAGGCTGGCGACGTACTCGGCGAGGAGCTCGTCGGTGGTGAACCGGCGGCGGCCCACCTTCACCGTCTTCAACCGGCCGGTCTTGATCTCTCGGAGCACGGTCGTCCGATGGAGACCGAGCGCGGAGACCATCGAGCGCTCACCGGACGGTGCTTCGATCGGGATGAGTTGGGAGGACACTTGGACACCTCAATTCGTAGCAGCAACGCAAGTAGTTGGTTGTAGTGCGTTGTCGCTACAAGTAGTAGACGACTCGTAGCTATCGCGCAAGCAGGCGCGTAATCTGCGTGTCCATGACGTGGAAGGTGCCCCCGAAGAGCTGGTCCGAGTCGGTCGCGGAGCGGGCAGCGACGTCGATCAAGGCGGCGCGCGAGCGGACGAAGACCAGCGCAGCGAAGTTGTCAGAGCGAACAGCGGAGCTCGGGGCGCCCGTGTCGCGGTCGGTCCTGTCGGACTTGGAGACGGGCCGGAAACGGAGTCTCGACGTCTCTGAGCTGCTGGTGATCGCGGCGGCGCTCGGTGTTCCGCCGATCTTCCTGCTATACCCCGGACTCTCCGACGACCAGATAGACGTCCTCCCCGGCCTACGCTCGTCGAGCAGGGACGCCGCCCGCTGGTTCAACGGCGAGGCCATCACCGCGACCAACAACGACGACAGAGATGAGCAGCGACTCGCGCACTTCGACGACATGGCCCGCGAGCTTGTCGAGGCATTCGCCCAACTCGCGCGACTCGACGAAGCGATCACGGCGACGGTGCGCACCCTGCCGACAGGCGACGACGGGCACCCCGTCGACGACGGCAGGCTAGATGGGCTCATGCGCAACCGGGATGAGCTGCGCGTCCGCATTGCAGACCTGGACCGCGCTGTTCACTCGGAGCGTGCCCGCATCGCCCGATCGGAGCGTGCGTGATGGGCCGGCAGCAGCTTCCCAGCGGGATCACGAAGGTGACGGTGAAGAACCGGCGCACCGGCAAGCCCGAACCACGCTGGCGGGTACAGCTGAACATCGGCGAAGGCGACCAGCGGCACCAGGTCCGGCGCTCGTTCACCACCGAAGCGGCGGCCCGCTCGTTCCGGTCCAAGACCCTCGGCGACGTCGAGGCCGGCGCCTACGTCCGCGGCTCACACCGCACCATCGAGCAGGCGTGCGCCGACTGGCTCACCTCCAAGCACAACCTGAAGTCGTCGACCCGGCGCGGGTACATCTCGGCGCTGCAGCCCGTGCGGGACCAGCTCGGCGAGATCGCGGTGCAGAAGCTCACGAAGCGGGATCTCGATGACCTGGTGGTGCAGCTGCGGGCGGGGCAGGTCGAGCGCGCCCTCGACGACGGCACGACGAAGGCGCGCAAGAAGTACGCGGCCCGGACCATCAACAAGATGATCGGCACCCTGTCCCAGGTACTCGCGTCCGAGCAGGCACAGGGCCACCTCGCGCGGAACGTCGCCGCGCTCGTCGATCACGTCCCCGTCGAGGCCAAGGAGTACCGGACCCTGACCGAAGCGGAGATGTACCGGGTCCTCGACCACCAGTGCCGGGACCGTCACCTGTGGACGCTGGCGCTGTACGGGCTGCGCCGCGGTGAGATCGCCGGCCTGCGCTGGTGCGACGTCGACCTGACAGCCGGGACGGTGACCATCCGCGAGACCCGGGTCGACGGCGTCGAGGGGATCGTCGTCGATACCCCGAAGTCGAGGACGTCGGCGCGGACGCTGCCTATGCCGGTCGACGTGGTGAAGGCGTTGAAGGCGGCGCGCAAGCAACAGTGGAGGGAGCGGCTGGCACTCGGCGAGGCGTACGCCGGCGGCGAGTATCTGGCGAGCGATGAGGCCGGGCGCCCGCTGAACACATGGCAGATCTCGGCGGGCTGGGAGCGGGTGTTGCGCGACCTCGGGATCGAGCGGGTGCGCCTGCACGATGCGCGGCACACCTGCGGGACGCTCATGCACCTGCGCGGCGTGCCGATCAGGGAGATCGCCCAGTGGCTCGGGCACAGCTCACCGGCGTTCACGATGGCGACGTACGTGCACAGCCAGGGTGAGGCACTGAAGGCAGCCGGACAGAGTTTCGATCGAGTTGAGGCAACGTGAGGCACCGAGCTACGACACCGGCCCTGGCCAGACGGTGAGATACCGCCGTGACCAGGGCCGATAGAGAGCCCCCTGTCGGGTTTGAACCGACGACCTACGCTTTACAAGAGCGTTGCTCTACCGCTGAGCTAAGGAGGCAGGTGCGTGCGTGAGTATATCCGCCGTGGCCTGAACCGTATCCTCGGCTCCGACCAGGCGACGATCGACACGATCGAGCCGGGCCGCATCGTCGTCACCCCGCGGAAGCCGATCGACCTGCACGACGAGGCCGCGATCACCGAGGTCCTCGACCTCGCCGCCCGCATCGGCGCGGTCCTGCTCGACTCGGGCACCGGGGCGATCGACACCCGCGACCAGGTGGCCTTCGTCGCGGGCATCTACGGGCTCGACGACGTCGACGTGGACGTCACCTTCAACACCGTCCTGATCTGCGCCCGGCGCGGCAGCACCCTGCCGCCGATCACCGCCTCGCGCACCGTCGCCTACCGATCCCTCGACTTCACGCGCCTCGCCGAGACGGACCGCCTGGTGCGCCGCATCCGCGGTCTGGCGATCAGTCCGGCGTCGGCGCACCGGATCGTCGACGTGATCATCGCCGCCCCGCACCCGTACGCGCGGTGGATCTCGACGCTCGCGTGGGGCGTGATGGCCTACGGCGTCGCGGTCTTCCTCGCCGCGGGCTGGCTGATCGGCCTCACCGCGTTCCTGTCCTCGGTCTCGATCGTGGTGATCAACCGCTACCTCAACCGGATCGGCACGCCACCGTTCTTCCAGCAGATGACCGGCGGGTTCGTCGCCGTGCTCCCGGCCGCCGTGCTGTTCCGGATACTGGAGTTCACCAGCTACGACATCAATCCGGCGAAGATCATCGCCGCCGGGATCGTGGTGCTGCTGTCCGGGCTGTCGCTGGTCGGCGCCGTGCAGGATGCGATCACGGGGGCCCCGATCACCGGCACGGCGCGGTTCACCGAGGTCCTGGTGATGACCGGCGGCATCCTGGTGGGTGTCGCCCTCGCCGTGCGGTTCGTCGGCCTGTTCGGCATCGAGCTGCCGGAGCTGACCACCATCGCCCCGTTCGGCGCCTCGGATCTGCCGGCCCGGATCATCGGCGGCGCGATCGTCTCCGGCGGTTTCGCCGCGGCGAGTTACGCCGAACGACGCGCCCTGCCCGCGGCGATCGTGTCCGGCGCACTCGGTTCGGGCGTGCAGGGCGTCATGGCCGTCTACAGCACCAGCCCGCTCATCGGCTACGCGGCCGCCGCGGTGGTGGTCGGCCTCATCGGCGGCGTCGCCGCCCGCCGCGCCCTCACTCCGCCGCTGGTCATCGCCATCGCCGGCATCACCCCGATGCTCCCCGGCCTCGCCATCTACCGCGGCATGTACGGGCTGCTCAACAACGACCCCGGTCGCGGCGGCGCCGAGATGGCGACCGCCTTCGCACTCGGCTGCGCCCTCGCCGCCGGTGTGACCCTCGGCGAGTTCATCGCCCGCCGCCTGCGCAGACCGCATCTGTCACCGGCCATTCCGGACGCGCTCCGCCACGTCCGTCCTCCCGTGCCCCCGCTGACGCCCCGGCGGATCCGCGATCGGGCCCGCCGACGCCGGCCCCCGCCACGCGGTCCCGCATGACAACGGCACCGGGGCGGGTCACACGTGCAGACAGCGATCGTGAGTCGCCGGGGCGCCGCCGTCATGCACGGGCGGCACGCGGCACTTGACCCTCCCGCGACGTCAGGGCTCACGATGGTTCCCATGACGGCTTCCTCCCGCGGCGACGCTCAGTGGACGGTCGGCCGGCTCGCCGAGCTGACCGGCGTCACGGTGCGCACCCTGCACCACTACGACGCGATCGGCCTGCTCACGCCGAGCGGCCGCTCCACGGCGGGCTATCGCCTGTACGACGCCGCCGACCTGGCGCGGCTGCAGCAGGTGGTGCTCTACCGGCGGCTGGAACTGCCGCTGGACGAGATCGCCGAGCTGCTGGATGCGAACACCTCGCCCGAGGCACACCTCCGCAGGCAACGGGCCGCCGTCATCGCCCGGCGCGACGAGCTCACCGAGCTGGTCGGCGCCATCGACCGAGCATTGGAGAGAACCATGGATCAGCGACCGGCCACCGACACCGAACTGCGCGAGATATTCGGCGACGGTTTCGCCGACGAGTACCAGACCGAGGCGCGGGAGCGCTGGGGCGACACCGACGCCTGGAAGCAGTCGGCCGCCCGCACCCAGCGGTACACGAAGGCCGACTGGGCCGCGATCAAGGCGGACATGGACGCGATCAACGACGCCTTCGCCGCGGCCAAGCGGGCGGGCGAACCGGCCGACGGCGCGGTCGCGACGGCCGTCGCCGAACGTGCCCGGCGGCACATCGACGACCGCTTCTACGACTGCCCGCCGTCGTTCCATGCGTGCCTCGGCGAGATGTACGTCGCCGACCCCCGATTCGCCGCCACCTACGACGACCTCGAACCGGGTCTCGCCCGGTACGTCCGGGATGCGATCGTCGCCAATGCGGGCCTCGCGAACCGGCCGAGCGCTGAGCATCCGGCGACGGGCGGGTAGAATCGCGGCCATGCCTCCCAAGACGACCGACCTTGTCGATGACGAAGAACTGGATCCGGTAGCCGACGAGACCGCCAACTCCGCACGCCGCGTGGTCGCGGCCTACGCGACCGACGCCGACGAGTGCGTGATGCTCTTCAACATGCTGGGCATCGCGCCGGGGGAGACCGACTGACGCGATGGCGGGCTCACAGTTCGTCGTCGTCGCCAATCGTCTCCCGGTCAACAAGCAGGTAGCCCCGGACGGCACCGTCTCCTGGACGCGCGCCCCCGGCGGCCTGGTCACCGCTCTCGCCCCGGTCTTCGACCGGCAGCCGGGCGCGTGGGTCGGGTGGACCGGTAGCCCGGACTGCGCCGACGACCCGCAGGTCGACGGCATCGACATCCACGCGGTGCCGCTCAGCGCCGCCGAGGTCGAGGACTACTACGAGGGCTTCAGCAACGCCACCCTGTGGCCGCTGTACCACGACGTTCTGGTGAAACCCGCCTACCGGCATGACTGGTGGGACGCCTACGTGTCGGTGAACCGGCGGTTCGCCGAGGCCGCCGCCGAGGCCGCCGCGCCCGGGGCCCTGGTCTGGGTGCAGGACTACCAGCTTCAGCTGGTGCCCGCCATGCTCCGCGAGCTGCGGCCCGATGTGAAGATCGGCTTCTTCCTGCACATCCCGTTCCCGCCGTACGAGCTGTTCAGTCAGCTCCCCTGGCGCCGGGAGATCCTGGAAGGACTGCTCGGCGCGGACCTGGTGGGTTTCCATCTGCCCGGCGGCGCGCAGAACTTCCTGGCGCTGTGCCGCCGCATCCTGGGAGTGGACGCGTCGACCGGACCCGTCGGCGTGCGAGAGGATTTCGGCACCGTGCCCGTCGGCGACCGCATCGCGGCGGCCGGCTGCTTCCCCATCTCCATCGACTCCGCCGGAGTGGCCGGACAGGCCGCCGGTGAGGACGTCCAGCGCCGCGCGGTCGCGATCCGCGAGAGCCTCGGCAACCCGCGCACGCTGCTTCTGGGCGTCGACCGGCTCGACTACACCAAGGGCATCGACGTCCGGCTCGCCTCGCTGGAACGGCTCTTCGCCACCGGACGGCTGGACCCGGCCGACACCGTCTTCGTGCAGCTCGCCAGCCCGAGCCGGGAGAACGTCGACAGCTACGCGGCGTTGCGCGACGAGGTGGAACGCACCGTCGCCCACATCAACGGCACCTACGGGACGGTCGACGCACCGCCGGTCCGCTACCTGCTGCAACCGGTCCCCCGCGACGAGTTGCTCGCCTACTTCGTGGCCGCGGACGTCACCCTGGTGACCCCGCTGCGCGACGGCATGAACCTGGTGACCAAGGAGTACCTCGCGGCCCGCCACGACCTCGGCGGCGCACTGGTGCTGAGCGAGTTCACCGGCGCCTCGATGGAACTCGGAGAGGCGTACCTGATGAATCCGTACGACGAGGTGTCGACGGACGACGCGGTGGTCGCCGCCGTGACCGACGACGACGCGGAGCGCCGCCGCCGCATGACGGCGCTGCGCGAGCAGGTGATGACACACGACGTCGACCTGTGGGCGCAGAGCTTCCTGACCGCCCTGCAACAGCAGTCCAGCTGAGGGAGACGACGGTGACCGCGAACGGAATCACTGCGGAACTGCGTGCGGCGCTCGACGACTTCTGCCGGCTCGACCGGGTGCTGGTGGCCTCCGACTACGACGGCTGCGTCGCCCCGATCCAGCCGCGGCCGGAACTCGCCGTGCCCAACCCGGCGTCGATCGACGCCCTGCGGGCATGCGCGTCGCGGCCCGGCACGCTGGCCGCACTGGTGTCCGGACGCGCCCGTGACGATCTGGCCGCCATGTCCGGTGCCGCCGCTCCCCTCGTGCTGGTGGGCAGCCACGGCGCCGAGTTCGAGAGCGGCTTCGACGCGCCGCTCACCGAGGACCAGAGCCGGCTGCTGGCCCGCATCGTCGCCGAGTTCGATTCCCTCGCTTCGCGGTTCGCCGGCACCAGCGTCGAGGTGAAGCCGGCCAGCACCACCCTGCACGTGCGCAACGCCTCCGCCGACGACGCCGCTGCCGCGATGGCTCTGGCGGAGTCCGGACCGGCCGGCTGGCCCGGCGTGCACGTGACCCGAGGCAAGGCGGTGATCGAGCTCGCCGTGATCGAGACCAGTAAGGGACTCGCGCTCGACCGCCTCCGGAAGTCGTTCGATGCGGCGGCCGTCCTCTATCTCGGCGACGACGTGACCGACGAGAAGGCCTTCGCCCATCTGCGGCGCCGGGACGGCAGCCCGGCCGGTCGCGACGTCGGCATCAAGGTCGGGGCGGGCGACACGGTCGCCGAATTCCGCGTGCCGGGCACCGACGACGTCGCCACCGTCCTGGAGTACGTCGCGGCCGGCCGGCCGAGCTGACCGAAGAGCCGGTCATTCCCGGCAGAACGGCCAGATTCCTTGGTCCTCGGTAATGGCCGGGTACCGAAGCAGCGATAAACTCTTCGACCGGACCACCCGTTTTCGCCCCGTCGCTAGACGCGTACGCCGGGGCATCGATTTGAGACGATTCGCCATTGACCACGCTCGACGTCGACTCCAGTAGCCAGTCCACCCAGAACGACACTCCGACCAAGGAGATGCGCGTTCCCACCGGGCTGGCGATGGTCGTGCTCGACTACACCGACGACGC
Organism: Gordonia sp. PP30; assembly: GCF_023100845.1. Lineage (NCBI taxonomy): Bacteria > Bacillati > Actinomycetota > Actinomycetes > Mycobacteriales > Gordoniaceae > Gordonia > Gordonia sp. PP30. The sequence goes on from NZ_CP095864.1 coordinate 4,027,767, forward strand.
CGCCCGATTCCCCGGCGGCAAGCCGCCGGATGACGCCGAACGAGGGTCCGCGACGGACGGGCCGCCGGACGCCGAACCGCGCGAAGAGACCGCCGAAACCACTTCCGCCGAGACCAACCCCCGCGACGGTCGGGGTCCCGGCGATCAGGCTCCGCCTTCGCCCGACGACGCCGCCGATCCCGCGGAACAGCAGCCTCATGGTCTTGGCGACGACCAGCCCGGAGCGGAGGACGCCCCGCTCGGCGGCGGCCACTCCGACGCGCCCACTCGGCAGTTCCGCGTGCTCGTCGCCCCGGAGCCCACTGGACGGCCCGAGCCGGTCGAGGAACCGGCGCAGACCGCGCAGCAGCGGCCGGTCGCGAACACCGAGGAGACGCCGGACCCACCCGAGTCCGCCGAGGCGCCGGAAGCCCCGGCGGCCCCGGACACAACCGAGAGTGCCGACGCGGAGGCCGTCGCGGAGGAATCGCCGCCGGCCGGACCCTCGGCGCCGGACGAGTCTCCCGCCGCCGAACAGTCCCGGCCCGAACCGCCGCAGCCGGAACAGCCGCAGCCCGAACAGTCCCGGCCCAAACCGCCGCGCCCCGATCCGCGCGGCACGGCGCCGACGGTCCCGGTGACCCGGCAGGCGCCCGGCCGCGCTCCGGATCCCAGGCCCGCACCGAAACGCCCGGCGCCCGCCGCCCAGCGAGCACGACCGACCGCACCACCGCCGCACTCGTCCCGGCCCGCTCCCGCCCGCCCGCCGGCCCGTCCGGCAGCGACAGCCGCCCCGGAGCCGGCCGCGACCACGCTCAAGCCGGGCCGGATCCGCCGGGCCCCCGCGCTGGACGGCCTGCGCGGCATCGCCGTGCTGTCGGTCGTGGTGTACCACCTGTTCGGCACCGTCCTGCGGGGCGGCTACCTGGGCGTCGACGTCTTCTTCGTGCTGTCCGGGTTCCTCATCACGTCGCTCCTCGTGCGCGAGTTCGGAGCCGGCGGCGAGATCTCGCTGTCCCATTTCTGGCTGCGGCGGGTGCGCCGTATCGTCCCGGCGGCGGTCACCGTGCTGGTGGTGAGTACCGCGATCGCCGGCCTGATCGGCGGCGACGTCGCCGTCCAGCTGTGGCCGCAGTTCACCAGCTCGATGTTCTTCGTCAACAACTGGGTGCAGATCGCCCAGTCGCAGAGTTACTTCGCCGACACCACGCCGCGCATCTTCATGCACTACTGGTCGCTGGCGATCGAGGAGCAGTTCTACGTCGTCTGGCCGCTGCTGTTCGTCGCACTCATGTGGCTGCGCCGTCGCCGGCCGGTCCGTCGCCGTCTGCTGTTCGCCGCCGTCGCCGCCACGGTGCTGGCGTTCGCCTCGGTGGCCCTCATGGCGTGGCTCTACCAGCCGGACGCCGACCCCAGCCGGGTCTACTTCGGCAGCGAGACCCATGCCTTCGGGCTGCTCTCCGGCGTCGTTCTCGCCCTGCTGGTGACCAGCCCGGCGTCGAACGCGACCGATTCGTGGCCGCGCAAACTGCCGCGCCGCACCGCGCAGATCATCGGGTGGACGCTCGGACCGCTCGCCTTCGCCGGTCTCATCGCGCTGATGTTCGTCCTGCCGGACACCGCCCCGATCACCTACCGCGGCGGACTGTTCGCGGCCTGCGTGCTCGCCGCCGCCGTCGTCTACAACGCGGTCCGGGAGACCGGGCCGGTGCCGCGGCTCCTGCGGCTGCCCGCGCTGCGCTGGCTCGGTGAGCGCTCGTTCAGCCTGTACCTGTGGCACTGGCCGGTGATGGTCTTCGTCAAACACTGGCTGATGGGCCCGCATTCGGAGACCCCGCTCTGGGTGGCCGGCACGATCGCCGCCGTGATCTCGCTCGTGGCGTCCGAGCTCTCGTACCGCTGGATCGAGACGCCGTTCCGGCGGCTGGGCTTCCGCGGTGTACTGACCGCGCTCGGCAGCAACGCCCATCGGGCCCGCCCCGCGGTGGTGGCGGTCGTGACGACCGTCGCCGTCCTGCTGGCGGGGTCGGCGCTGGGCACCAGCCCGGCGAAGTCGCAGCTGGAACTACAGCTCGACCACCTCGCCGAGCAACAGAAAGAGGCACAGCGCCAGGCCGATGAACAGGCGAAACACCCGCAGCCTCCGGCGACCGGGTTGCCTGCGGGCACCGACGTCACGGCGGTCGGCGACTCGGTGATGCTGGCCGCCTCGGCGTCCCTGCGAAAGAAGTTCCCCGGCATCTACATCGACGCCGAGGTGTCACGGCACTACACCGGCGGCGAGGTGGTGCTGCAGGATCTGGCGTCGTCGGACAAGATCCGCGACTACGTCGTGCTCGGTTTCGGCACCAACGGCCAGGCGTTCCCCGGACAGCTCGACCGGATCCTCCGGATGCTCGGCCCCGACCGCAAGGTGGTACTGGTGGTGCCGTACGGCCCGGTCGAGGGCATTCCGCAGGCCGCGCGGCAGGTGATCGCGTACGCCCCGACCCGCAAGAACGTGTTCCTGGCGCCGTGGTGCTCGGCCGCCGCCGCCCACCCGGATCTGCTCGGCCCCGACGATGTGCACCCGTTCGGGGCCGGCACCGATCTGTACACCGACGCGGTGGCGCAGGGCCTCAAACAGGCCGTCTCCGGCGAGCGCGACACGTCCATCGGCTGCCCGCTCTAGCCGATCCAGCGCACCGCCGGGGTGGAGCCGGACCCGGCCGGGTACGCCCGAGCCAGGGCGTCGGCGAACCGCCGATTCCGTTCCGCGGTCGCCGCGGCGGTGTAGTGGATGCCGTCGGTGAACATCTCCGGGCGGGCGGCGGCCGACCAGTCGTACACGGCGAGGTCGTCGTACCGCGCGGTGGCCCGGCGCAGCGCGTCGTTGAAGACCGCCATCGCCGCGCTGTCGAAGGCCCGGTTCTGCGGGTTGGACGATGCGATCGTCGGCCAGAGCACCGGCTGACCCGCCAACTGCCGCATCACCGCGTCGATCCGGGCGTCGGCGTCGACGGAGGAGCCGGAACTGATCGCCCCGGCGTCGTTGACGCCCATCGCGATCACCCAGCAGCCACGTTCACCGCGGCCCAGGCGGGTGGCGACCGCACTCTTCGCGTCCGGTCCGGGGCCGTCGACGATCGCCCGGCCGCTCAGCGCGTCGACGGTGACGTTCCGTGCACCGACCCGCCGATACTGCGCGCCGGCGGTGTCCCCGGCGCTGGGCAGCATCGCGGCCGTGTCCGCCGCGACGGAGGTGGAGTCACCCACCTGGATCACGGTGTCGCAGCGGGTGGTGCCGGCCGGCTGCGTCCCCGGGCTCAGCAGCCCGGGCAGCGCGCCCAACAGGTCCGGCAGATTCAGGTCCGACGACGAGTTGCCCACCGCGCCGAGCACGCCGTCGGGCACCGCCGGCACCGCTTCGGCGACCCCGGAGACGGCAAGGAGCAGCGCGGCACCCGTGCCCGCCGCGCCGAGCAGCGCCCGGCGACGGACGCGGCGACCGGTATCACGGGCCGCGCGGGTCTTCGGAGATTCGGTCACGGAGTTCCCCTCGACGAGTCCAGACGAACCGGTTTCGCCGGACTGTAGTCCCACTAAACTACAGACGTCACTTCAGTCACAACTGCGGGATCTCGGCGCCGCCTTCGCTATGAAACGGCCGCGGCCGCCACCGCGACCGGATCCGCGTACACGGCCGACAGTGCGACCGCCACCGGCGCCGCCTCCGGGACATGCACGCCGAAACGCGTCGGCACGATCTCCAGCGGCCAGCCGGTACTGGTGGCCGCGTCGAACGCGGCCTGCACCGGTGCGAGACCGCGCGGGTGGGCGGCGAAGGCCTCACCGGCGACGATCACCGAATCCGGGTTCACCACATCGCGCATCACGGCCACCGCCTGCCCCAGCACCCGGGCCCGCGCATCGGCGAGGACCTGGGCGTCGTCGCCGGTGCCCAGCCGCGCGGCGGCGGCCTTGAGCGCGGCGGTCCCGATCACCGTCTGCAAGGCCGCGATCGGCTCGGTGTCGAGCGGCCCCGGGGCGACCGGCAGCGACGCGATGGAGCCGGCACCGCGGGTCGGCTGATGCACCTCGTCCTCGAAGATCATCGCCATGCCGACGGTCTCGCGCGCGTAGAAGAACAGTGCCGCGCCGTGCGGCACCACCTCGCCACCGAGCAGCAGTTCGGCCGCCGCCATCGCCTGGACGTGTTCGGCGACGGATACCCGGACGCCCAGCGCGTCGTGCAGCCGCGGCCCCAGCGGCTGCGACCGCCAGCGCAGGATCGGGTGATCCACCACGCCGGTCTCCGCGTCGACGCCGCCGCCGAGCGCGGCGCCCGCCCACAGCACGCGGCGGCCGGAGAAGCGGCCCACCAGTTCCGCGAGCGCCGCCGCCAGCCGCTCGACGGCCGCCTCGGCGCTGCCGCCGCACACGTCCTGGGTCGCGATCGCGTGGCTGTACAGGGTGCGGCCGCCGATGTCGGCGATCACCAGCGCGGTGCGCCGGGCCCCGATGTGGATACCGGCCACGCAGTAGCGGTCCCGGTCCAGGGTGATCGGGATCTTCGGCCGCCCGACACCCCGGCTGTCGACCAGGTCCGGACGCTCGTCGACCAGGCCCGCGGCGGCCAGCGCCGTGATCTGCCGGTTGACCGTCGCCGGGCTGAGACCGGTGCGCGCGGTGATCTCGTCACGCATCGCCGGACCCCCGACGCGGATCGCGTTCAGCACCATGCTGGCCGGAGCCGAACCCACGCGCAGCTTGGCCGCGACCACTCCGGAGCCGGTCATGGCGTCGAATCTAGCAGTCGGGCTCGCCGCCTAGACTGGGGTTCATGACGACGCTGCGCAGTGCTCCCGCTTCTTCGACCGACTCCGGACCGGCCCCCGCCGCCAAGGTCGCCGTGGTGACCGGCGCCAGTTCGGGCATCGGCGCGGCGACCGCCCGCGCCCTGGCCGCCGACGGATACCGGGTGGTCCTCGGCGCCCGGCGCACGGACCGCGTGGAGGCGCTCGCGACCGAGATCGGCGGCCGCGCGCAGTATCTCGACGTGACGGACCCGGCGTCGGTGGAACGCTTCTGCGGGACGCTCGACCGTGTCGACGTCCTGGTGAACAACGCCGGCGGCGCGAAGGGCCTGGCGCCGGTCGCCGAAGCGGACCTGGACGACTGGCGCTGGATGTGGGAGACCAACGTGGTCGGCACGCTGCGCATGACCAAGGCCCTCTTGCCCGCGCTGATCGCGTCGGGCGACGGCCTGATCGTGACCGTTACCTCGATCGCCGCGCTCGACGTCTACGACAACGGCGCCGGCTACACCTCCGCCAAGCACGCGCAGAGCGTGCTGCACAGCACCCTGCGCGGCGAACTGGTCGGGCAGCCCGTACGCCTCACCGAGGTCTGCCCCGGCATGGTCGAGACCGAGTTCTCCCTCGTCCGCTTCGACGGCGACGCCGAGCGCGCGGCGAAGGTCTACGACGGTCTGACCCCGCTCACCGCCGACGACATCGCTGAGGTGATCGCCTTCGCCGCGTCCCGGCCGCCGCATGTGAACCTCGACCGGATCGTGCTCAAGCCGCGCGATCAGGTCGACGCCCGCCGGAACGTCCGCACCGGATAGGCGGCCGACCGGTTCCGCCGCTTTCCCCGATTTCGCCGATCCGGGCGGAATCCGGAGTAGGCGGCGATTTGCGACGCATCCCGGCGGCGTGTCGTGATTCGCCGGAACCGCCCCACCAGGGTGTGCGCTGCGCGATGACTACTGCTGTCACCCCACCCTTGTCAATGCGCATATCCACAGGTCGGAGCGGCTATCCACAGCGTCCGACAATCCCTGGAATAGCCGGTCGGTGAACGCTTACAGTCACTCGCATGACTCGGGGGATCATCGAAGAGGTCAGTGACGCGGAACTGTTGCATGCGGGGGCGCGTGGCGACGGCGGGGCGTTCGGCGAACTCTACGAACGGCACAAGCGCTACCTCTGGTCGATCGCGCTGCGCACCGCGCAGGACCCCGACGATGCCGAGGACGCCCTGCAGGACGCGCTGGTCAGCATCGTCCGGACCGCGGGCTCGTTCCGGTGCGACTCATCGGTGCTGGTGTGGATGCACCGCGTCGTCGTCAACTCGTGTCTCGACCGCCTGCGGCGCCGCAAGTGCCACGACGGCGTCCCGCTCCCCGAGTTCGACTGCGCCGCACCGCACATCGCCCCGGAGGACTTCACCGAGAGCATCGATCTGCAACTCGCCATCGGCCGCGCGCTCGACGTCCTGCCTGCCGGCCAACGGGAGGCGATCATCGCGGTCGATCTGCAGGGCCGTTCCATCGAGGAGACCGCGGCGCTCCTCGGCGTCGCGCCGGGCACCGTCAAGAGCCGGTGCGCCCGGGGCCGCCACAAGTTGGCACTGGTCCTCGGCCACCTCCGGCTGGACGACTGACCGGCGCCCAGGCCGGTGCGCCCCGGAGAAGGCGGCTTCGAGGCTGCTCGACCGGCGCCTCTTCGACCGCGCGTCGACGCACCTCAGCCGTCGTGCCGATCCGGCGGGTCCGCGCGATTCACTCGCCGCCAGTCGTCCTCCTGGCCGCCACCGTAGAGATCGGTGGAGCCGAACGAACCTCGCGTCCACCACTCGCGGCCGCCGCGCGTCGCCGCCCACGGCCCGATCCGGCGGCCGCCTCGCGGACCGGGGATCACGACCAGATCGGTCCAGATCGCGCCGACCACCACGGCCCCGGCCAGCACCGCGACCGCTGCCACGACACCCCCGACCGTGCTGCCCCCACGCACGCCGATCACCGCGACGCACACCGCGAACGCGAGCCAGGCCGGCCAGTACATCCAGCCGAGACCGCGGCGCCCCACGCGCGGGTGGTCGGCGGTGGGCGCCCGGTCGTCGGTCACCGCGAGCGCCGTGACGGCCAGCGCCACCACGAAGACGATTCCCGTCACCCACTGCATCGACGCGGGCCCAGCGCTATTCCGGGAAACCGGCGAGGACCGCTTCGGTGCCGGAGAGACCCAGCCGGTTCGCCCCGGCGGCGATCAGTTCGGCGGCGAACGCGGCGTCGCGGATGCCGCCGCTGGCCTTGACACCGATCCCGTCGCCGACGGCCGCGCGCATCACCCGCACCGCCTCCACACTCGCCCCACCGGCCGGATGGAGTCCGGTGGAGGTCTTGACGAAGTCGGCGCCGCCCTCGACGGCGCGGCGGCATACCTGCGCCAGCCCGTCCGGGCCGATCCGGTCGAGCAGCACCGCCGACTCGACGATCACCTTCAGCACCGCGTCCCCGGCCCCCTCACGGACGGTCACCACGTCGGCGAAGACCTCGTCGAACCGGCCGTCGACGGCCGCGCCGATGTCGATCACCATGTCGATCTCGTCGGCACCGGAATCCACCGCCAGCCGCGCCTCGGCGGCCTTGACCAGCGAGTGATGCTTGCCGGACGGGAAGCCGGCCACCACGCAGGTCCGCTGCGCACCGGTGTCGATCGGAAGCATCGACGGCGACAGGCACACCGCGTAGACGCCGAGCCGGGCCGCGTCGGCGACCGCCGCCTCGGCGTCGGCGCGGGTCGCCTCCGGTTTGAGCAGGGTGTGGTCGACGAGGGCCGCGACCTGGCTGCGGCGCAGGTTGGTTTCAATCACGACAACGAGCTTGGCACACTGGTTCGGGTGACCGCCTCCCCCACCGATGACAACCGCAGCTTCGTGTTGACCCTGGGCTGCCCCGACCGCACCGGCATCGTCGCCACCATCTCCGGATTCCTCGCCGGGATCGGCGGCTGGATCACCGAAGCCGCCTACCATTCCGACCAGACCTCGGGCTGGTTCTTCACCCGGCAGGCGATCCGGGCGTCGTCGGTCGGTTTCACGGTCGACGAGATCCGCGCTCGCTTCGCCGCGGTCGCCGCCGGACTGGGCCCGGAGACCGAGTGGAACGTGACCGACACCGGGGAACCCAAGTCGGTGGTGCTGCTGGTGAGCCGCGACAGCCACTGCCTCACCGATCTGCTCTCCCGTGCCGAACGCGGTGAACTGCCCGCGCGCATCCGCGCCGTGATCGGCAACCACCGCGACCTGGAGTCACTGACGACGCGCTTCGGCGTGCCCTTCCACCACGTGCCGTTCCCGGCCGGGGACCCCGAGGGCAAGACCGCCGCCTTCGAGCAGGTGCGTGAACTGGTCGACGCGCACGACCCGGACGCGGTGGTGCTCGCTCGCTTCATGCAGATCCTGCCCGCCTGGCTGTGCGAGGCGTGGGCCGGGCGGGCGATCAACATCCACCACAGCTTCCTGCCCAGCTTCATCGGTGCGCGCCCCTATCATCAGGCCTTCGACCGCGGTGTGAAGCTGATCGGCGCGACTTGCCACTACGTCACCGCCGACCTCGACGCGGGCCCGATCATCGAGCAGGACGTGGGCCGGATCAGTCACGAGCAGACGCCGGCCGACATGGTCCGGCAGGGCCGCGACATCGAGACGCTGGTCCTGTCCCGCGGCGTGCGCTGGCACCTCGAGGACCGCGTCCTGGTCCACGGCCGCAAGACCGTCGTCTTCGCCTGACCCCGAAGCCCACCTCGTCGACCGTTGCGAACCACCTGGCCAGGCCCGCATCCATCCCGTTGAACCGCCCCGGCCCCACTAGCCTGTTGAACCGCTCCGGCCCCACTAGCCCGTTGAGCCGCTCCGGCCCACTAGCCGGTTGAGCCGATCGAGCCGCAAGGCGAGATCGAGTCGAAACGCACCCCTGCCCGCCGAAAGTCGTTTCGACTCGGCCGGGCCCCGGGGGCCCGTCCGGCTCAACGAGCTGCTGAAGCGGCCCCCTCAGCCGGTTGAACAGGTCAAGCCGCAAGGCACAGACCGTGCCGAAACACAGCCCCGACTGTGGAAGCTCGTCGAACCGTTCCCGGCCCCACTAGCCCGTTGAGCCGATCGAGCCGCAAGGCGAGATCAAGTCGAAACGCACCCCTGCCCGCGGAAGGTCGTTTCGACTCGGCCGGGCCCCGGGGGGCCCGTCCGGCTCAACGAGCTACGTACCGCCCGTTGAGCCGATCGAGCCGCAAGGCGAGATCGAGTCGAAACGCACCCCTGACTCGGACGGCTCAACGAGCTGAGTACCTACGCCGGCAGCGCTACGTGCACTTGCCTCCGCCGCCGGAGGTGCTGGCCGACGCGGCCTGCAGGTTGACGTCGTCGCCGGAGAACCCGAATTCGATGCCCTGGTCGCTGACGGTGAGCTCGTTGACCTGGATCTCCTGGAAGAGCGGGCCGAGCATCGCCTGGGTGGTCTGATCGACGAGGTCCTGCGCGAAGTCGTTCGGCACTCCGATCCCGAACGCCTTGGCCTCCTTGACCTGGAACTCGACCTTGCCGTCGGTGGTCTTGGTCGGCAGCAGGACCACGGTGGCCGGTACCGAGAGGAAGGCCACCGGGACGTTGGAGTCGATGGTCATCGAGCGGTCGGCGGCGCTGCCGGTGACCGAGTCGATGGTGGGTGCGCCGCCCGCGCTCCCGCCCTCATCGGCCATCGCCTTCACCCGCGAATACGGGACGTACGCGGTGCCGCGCAGGGTGCGGACGGTCTTACCGTTGCTGCTGACGTCCGTCGCGCGGGCGTGCAGCCGCATCGCGGAGCCGTTGCCGGAGTCGTTGGTGTCCACCTGCACCCAGGCGACCTCGCCGCGCATCCAGGCCAGCAGCATCGATCCGCGCGGCATCGAGACGTCGGTCGACGTCCCGGTCATGTCCTTGAACGCGTTCTCCAGGCAGCTCTGCACGCGGTGCCGCAGGTACAGCTCGGTGCCGACCCCGCTGATCACGACCAGCAGGAGCACCGCGACCACGGAGAGGGTGACGGTACGCCACAGGCGGCGCTTGGTGCGTACCACCGGCGTGGTACCGGTCGTCGAACCGGACGACGCCGGGGCGCTCGCCGGATCGGCCGGAGGGGCCGCGAAGACACCGGAGTCGCCGGGGGCGGGGTACTCGGCGGTGACCGGCCGGGTCGCCGGGCGCGCCTCGGGCTCCGACACGGCGGGCTCCTGCGTGGCGTGCTTCGGCGCGACGGGCACGTGGTCGGTGGGCAGGGCGGTGACGTCGACCGGGCCGGTGGTCGCGGCCGGATCGGCCGGGCTCTCGGACGCCGGCTCGGCCGGCGGACGATCCTGGGCGTCGGGCTCGGTCGGCTTGGCGGGGTCGGTGGGCTCGGTCATGTGCCTCTACTCGGTCGGGTCCGTCGGGATGACGCGCTGGTTGGCCAGGACGGCCGACGCGGCACGCGCCTTCTCGACGACGGACAGGTCTAGGTCGTGAACGCTCAGTTGCTGTTGCGCACCGTAATCGGCGATCACGCTACCGAACGGATCTGAGATTCGGCTATGACCTATCCCGGTGGGCGCCGCCGACTCGCGCAGGCCCGGATCGTCGGGTAGTGCCTGCCCGACGGCCGCCACGTAGGTGGCACAGTCGAGGGCCCGCGCCGACGCCAACAGCTGCCACTGCTCGAGCTTCCCCGGTCCGGCACCCCACGACGCCGGGACCGCGATGAGTTCGGCGCCCCTCCGGGCCAGTTCGACGAACAGCGCAGGGAAGCGGATGTCGTAGCAGGTGGCGACGCCGACGCGGTGTCCGGCGACGTCGACCACCACCGGTTCGTCGCCGGGGGCGACGGTCCGCGACTCGGCGAATCCGAAGGCGTCGTACAGGTGGATCTTGTGGTAGCCGCGCACCGGCTCGCCGGGCACCGCGATCACCAGTGTGTTGCGCACCCGGCCGTCGCCGGACGGGGTGAACATGCCGGCGATCACGGCGGCGCCCGTGCGCTCGGCCACCCGGGCGACTCCGCCGGCCCAGGGCCCGTCCAGCGGTTGCGCGACGTCGCCGAGCGGCACCCCGAACCGGCACATCATCGCCTCGGGGAAGATCACCAGTTCGGCGCCGTCGGCGACGGCCCGTTCGGTCAGCCGTTCCAGCAGGTCGAGGTTGGCGTCCGGGTCGGTTCCCGAATTGCATTGCGCGAGCGCGATCCGCACGGCCGCCTCCTTGCCTGTCGCCGGTGAGTCAGTTCCAGTATCGCGTAGTCCCCTCGGGAGTTCCGGACACGGACACCAGCTTGGCGAAACAGTGGTCCGGATCGAAGCCGTTGCCGCGGCACCACGCGTTGGCCGCCTCCGGGGTGACGAACCCGCCGTCCATCACGGTGACCCACCAGCCGCTGTAGCTGAACACCGGCCAGTCACTGCTGTTCAGCAGCTTGACCTGGGGGAAGCGATTCCGGAGCCGCTGGTGCTCGTCGAGGATCGACGCGTCGTCCCAGATCCGGTTCTCGGCGTTCAATCCGGGCTTCTTGGCACTCAGCTGCGCCGACCAGCGGCCCGAGCCGAGGGAGCCGCGGTCGCCGGCGGCGAGGTCGGCCAGCTGTTGCCCGGGCGCGGCGGGAGGGGCGGTCGTGGTGAGAGTGGTGGTCGCGGTCTGCGTGGTCCGCGTCTGACCCGCGGCCCGGGTGGCGTCGTCGTGCGACGACGACCACACCCAGACCAGTACGCCACCGGCCACCAGCAGGAGCACGATCAGCACGACGAGCAGAACCTGCGGGGTCCGCGACGGCCGGCCCGCGGGCGGACCGTAGTAGCCGGGACCGGGCGTCGCCGGATACCCGCCGTAACCCGGATCGGAGTACGGCCCGGCACCCCCGCCGACCGGATAGCCGGCCTGCGTGTAGGCGTAGTCGCCGGAGGTGCGCGGGTCCGCACCGTAGGCGTACGGCGCCGTACCCCCCGGGGTCTCCGGTGGGAGGGGCAGGGCGGGCGTCGGCGCGATCGGAGCGATCTGCGTCGGTACGTGCTGCTCCATACCGACGTGGGCGGTGGCCTCGTCCTCACCGACGATCGCGGTGGTGTCGAAGTCTTCCGGCCGGCGGGCGGAGCCCGGCGAATCAGTCATGTGCGGCATAGTAGCGCTCTGACCAGCGCGTCAGCCGTTCGGACGAACGGCCGACCAGGGCACGGTCAAGACGTTGTCGATGCTCCGGCCACGTCGTACGCGGATCGGGACGCCCTCGTCGCGGAGCAGTTCCAGTGCGGCGCGCCAGCGGGCCCGCGGCCCGAAGGGCTCGTGCCCGGCAGCGCGGTCCCAGCAGCGGTCGGCGGCGACCAGCAGGTCGTGCACGGGTTCGCCGGGTACGTTGCGGTGGATCAGGGCCTTCGGGAGCCGCGGTGCCAGATCGGACGGGCGCGCGGTGTGCGCGGGATCCCAGGCGAGCGTCAGCTCCAGCGGCCCGGTGGCGTCGAGCAGCAGCCAGCAGGCGCGACGGCCGATCTCGTCGCAGGTGCCTTCCACCAGGAAGCCACCGGGCGCGAGCCCGGCGAGGATCTGCGCCCAGGCCGCGGGCACTTCGTCCTCGTCGTACTGGCGCAGCACGTTGAACGCGCGGACCAGGTGCGGGCGCAGTCCCGCGAGTTCGAAGCCGCCGAGGGCGAACCGCACCCCCTCCGCGGGCGGCGCGATCCGCTCGGGGTCGATCTCGAGTCCGACCAGTCGCAGATCGGGGACCACCGCGCGCAGGCGCGCGGCGAGTTCGAGGGCGGTGTCCGGGCGGGCGCCGTAGCCGAGGTCGACGGCGAGCGGCGCCGCGGCGTCGTCGAGCACGGCCCGGATGCGCGGATCGGCGACGATCCACCGGTCGACACGGCGGAGCCGGTTCAGGTTCGTCGTGCCGCGGGTGATCCGGCCGGACGGGGCGAGACGGTCAGACGAGGTTCTTCGCCACCCACGACTGCGCGTACTCGGCCTCCGCGCGGAACAGGTCGACCAGGTTTATCAGCATCATCTGCTCCAGCTTCCCGTTGATGAACGGGATGAACACCTTCACCTCGGTGGTCTTGCGCAGCGTGCAGCCGGTGGCGGTGTCGAACAGGACCTGCTCGCCCTTGAGCGAACCGGGTCCGGCCGGGATCGACGCGGTGTAGGTGCCCGGCGTGCTCTCCGCCGAGTACGACCCGAGCGTCTCGACCCGGGTGATCATCATGTCGCCGCGCACCACGGTCTGCGCGAGCTGCGGCATCATCTCCCGCGGGATGGCCTGCTTGAGCACCACGCGCATACCGTCGTCACCGACGGTGAACTCGTCGATCTCGGAGACCGGGGTCAGCATGCGGAATCCGTCGACCAGATCCTGCCAATACTGCCGTTCCATCTGCGCCTGGTGGAGCTTCTCGGCGGGGAACTCGAAGCGCGCCGAATAACTGAGACGTCGTGCCATGAAAGATCAGCCTAACGAGCGCCGGATCGGGAGCGAAATCTACTTCTCCGCGATCTCGAGGGTGGCGTCGCGCTCGGCGTCGAGCAGGTGGCGTAGCTGGTCGATGATGGCCTTCTCGATCTTGCCGCCGACGAAGGGGATGGAGACCGCGCACGAGCCGTCGTAGGTGGCGGTCGCCGGGGCGCCCATCACCATCACGTCGCCGTGGATCTTGGCGGGCTGGCCGGACACCGAGGCCTCCATCTGGCCGATCAGCTGATCGCCGGCCAGCACGAAGTCGATGGTGCGCGGGATCTCGACGCCGCCCGGCAGGATCGCGGTGACCACCGACGGGAGTTCGGCGGGGGCCACACCCTGCTTGGTGGTGACGGTCACCTTGTTCTCGTCCAGGAGGAACGACTGCACGCTGCCCAGCTCGGAGTTGGTGCGCTCGATCAGGTCGTGCCAGTACTGCTCGGTGCTGATCAGCGCCCACAGCTCGGCGACACCGAACGGGTAGCTGACCGAATACTCGAAGTTGCTCGCCATGGCCTAGAGGCTACCGTTACTGCGGTGAGCACTCCGCAACCTCCCGGCCCGCGTCTCGCCGAGTTCACCACCCTGCGTCTGGGCGGCCCCGCCCGGTCGCTGCGCCGCGCGGAGAGCACCGACGAGCTGGTCGCCGCGGTGACCGAGTGCGACCGTGCCGGGGAACCCGTGCTGCTGATCGGCGGCGGATCGAACCTGGTGATCGGCGACGACGGGTTCGCGGGCACCGCGGTGCTCGTGGCGTCGTCGGACATCGAGTTCGGCCGGGACGACGACGGCGCCCACGTCACCGCCGCGGCTGGCACCGACTGGGACGCGCTGGTCGCCGCCACCGTCGAGGCGGGTTTCGGCGGGCTGGAATGCCTGTCCGGCATCCCGGGCGCGGCCGGCACCACCCCGGTGCAGAACGTGGGCGCGTACGGCGTCGAGGTGGCCGACATGCTGCGCGGCGCAGCGGTACTCGACCGCTCGACCGGCGACGTGTCGTGGGTGGCGCCGTCGTGGCTGGAACTCGGCTACCGCACCAGCCGGCTCAAGGGCCGCGACGGCCATGTGGTGCTGGCCGTCTCGTTCCGGCTGAACGACGGCGCCGTCTCCGCGCCGATCCGCTACCGCGAACTGGCCGGGGCGCTCGGCGTCGACGAGGGTTCGGCCGCACCGGCCGCGCGGGTCCGCGAGCACGTCCTGGCCCTGCGCGCGAGCAAGGGCATGGTGCTCGACGCCGCCGACCACGACACGTGGAGCGCGGGCAGCTTCTTCACCAACCCGATCGTCGGCGACGACGCGCTGCCCGCCGTCCTGGGCCGTATCGCCGACCGCCTCGGCGCCGACGTCCGGGTCCCGCAGTTCCCGGCCGACGGCGGCGTGAAGCTCTCCGCGGGCTGGCTGATCGAGCGCGCGGGCTTCACCCGCGGCTTCCCCGGCGACGACGCCCCCGTGCGGCTCTCCACCAAGCACACCCTGGCCCTCACCAACCGCGGGGAGGCGCGCACCGCCGACCTGATCGCGCTGGCCCGGACCGTCCGCGACGGCGTGCGCGACGCCTTCGGCGTGGCCCTGCACCCGGAACCGGTCTTCGTCGGCTGCTCCCTGGACTGAACGGTGCTGCCTCGACCCCGAGTCAGCACTGTCAAGCCTGGAGCGAGGCGTCGAGCAGGTTCGAGCGGAGCAGCGTCGCCGAAACCGGGTGAGCCGGGCCTGGATCGAGGGCCGATCCTGCCGGCGGCGGAAATCCGTCGCGGACGCGCCGACAGATCCGACGGGATGCGCGACGTCTATCGGCGGTCGACAAGATCCGCGACAGATGGAGATCGGGGTGTCGCGGGCGCGGTCCGACCGTCGCGCGAAACGCCGGTCAGAGAACGGCGAGGACGTCGTCGAGCAGCTGGTTGAACTCCAGGGAACGCTCGATCGGCACCATGTGACCGGCCTCCGGGTAGGTGTCGTAGGTGAGGAGGACGCCGTTGCGGTCCAGCGCCTTGGCGAGGAAGTCGGCGTGCAGCGGCGGCGTGAGGCGGTCCTCGGAGCCCACCACCACGGCGGTCGGCACGCTGATCGCCTCCAGGCCGGCGATCACGTTGAGGCCGTACATCGCGGCGCCCCACGCCGCGCGGGAGACCGGGGAGGTCCGCGAGATCAGCTCGTCGCTGAAATCGACGTGCGCGGCGCGCGCCTTGGGCCCCAGCGCCAGGTAGTGGGTGAAGCGGCTGGTCAATCGGTTCGACGGCAGCGGCACGGGAGTGGAGAGGAAGGTCCGTCCGACGAGCGGGTTGACCGGACGGGTGAGGGTGCGCACCGAGTCGGGAGTGAGCCGCTGGTGTTCCACGACGCCGCGCGCGGCGGTGGAGGCGAGGACGACGGCCGCGACCCGCTCGTGCATCGTCTCGCCGAACTGACCGGCCCACGACATGATCGTCATGCCGCCCATGCTGTGCCCCACCAGGACGGCCCGCTTACCCGGCGGCAGCGTCGCGGCCAGCACCGCCTGCAGATCCTGGCCGAGCGTCTCGATGCCCAGTTTCTTGTTGCCCATCTCGGAGAGCCCGTGGCCGCGGTGATCGAAGGCGATCACCGGCCGGGACGTGCCGATGTGGTTCACCTGTGCGTTCCAGAAGCGCGTGCTGCACGTCCAGCCGTGGACCAGGACCAGCACCTCGTCAGCGGGGTGATCCTCCAGATCCAGCGAGGTCTCCACGTGCAGCAGCGTCCCGTCGGGCGTCGACACGACACCCGATCGCATCAGATGCCGGGGGTCGGTCAGCGCGGGGTCGGGCCCGTCGTCGATCGGCAAGGGGAACGTCGTGGCCGCGCGGAGGATCCCGCCGACGGCGAGGCCCATGTCGGCGGCCACCAGCCCGGCACCCACCGCACCGGCCTGCAGCGCCCGCTTTCCCCACGGCGAAGGAATCCAGCCGTCAGCCCTGCCCACCGTTGCTCCCGTCGTCGAAATACTTGTTCGCCTCACCGATGGCGCGGGAGATCTCCACATCGAGCGCCTTGCTGAAGGCCGTCTCGACGATCTCGTGCGCCATCGGCCGGACCGTCTGGATCAGTTCGGCGAGTTCGGACACCGACTTCTCGCTCAGATTCGGCAGATTCTCGTCGAAGTACTTGTCGGTGATGATCGACACGAAGCTGGCGGCCACGTCGGCCAGGTCCGATTCCACGCGCAACCAGCGATCGAACAGGACGTCGACGTCGATACCGCCCTTGACCAGCACCTCGGCGCCTTCGAGCAGTTCGGGGTTGCGGACCGCGAAGTTGGTGCCGTCCTTGACCAGGAGCCCGAGTTTCTGGCTCAGGCCGATGGCACGGTCACTGCCCCCCAGCGTGCGGCGCACCTCGGTGATGGTGATGGTGGCGGCCCGCCGGAAGCTCCGGAAGCGTCCCGAGCGCGGCTTGTCGCGCAGCACATGCTCCACCTTCATGCCGTGACTGGCCGCGATCAGCAACTCGCTTATCGTCGCGAAGGTGTAGCCGCGCTCCAAGAGGCGGGAGATCAGATTGAGCCGGACCAGGTGTTCTTCGGAGTACCAGCCGGTGCGGCCGCGGACCTCGGGCGGCGGCAACAGACCGCGGTCCTGGTAGACGCGGATGTTGCGGACACTGACCCCCGAGACCTCGGCGAGCTCGGCGACGCGGTATTCGGTCACCGGCCCCGCCCGCCGCTCATGCGGCCTTCCGGAACCACGACTTGCCCTGGATCTCGTCGGTCCGCGGACGGACATCGGCGAGGTACACGCAGATCGCGATCACTCCGGCCAGATAGAAGATGCCGAGGAAGGACACCTGCAGCGCGGCCGCACCGATCAGCGTGCAGACCAGGGTCGACAGCGCGAGCACGATCACCCAGAAGCCCTTGCTCTTGGTGTCGACGGCCGGGAACGCGTCCGGACGGGTGCCGATCGCATGAACCAAGGCGGCCAGACCACCGAGCAGGGTCAGCGCGGAGATGGCGTACAGGATCACCTTGATGATCCAGAGCACAACGTTCCCAGCAGTCACGGTTTCCACTCTAGCGGCGTGCGGTACGCGCGTGTTCTCAGCCCGACCGGCGGGCCTGATCGACGACGATCCCGGCCGCCTCCGGCCCGGCGGCCGTCTCGGCGATCGCGGCGTCCTCGGCGGCGGCCTGCGCGGCGTTCTCGTTGCGGAACGAGTCGTAGATCTCCAGCAGCATCTGCTTCTGCCGCTCGTTGATCGACGTGTCGACCAGCAGGGCGTCGCGCACCGGACTGGCCGGGCGCTCCTCCAGGATGCCGGCGCGAACGTAGAGCACCTCGGCGGAGACCCGCAGACCCTTGGCGATCTGGGCCAGCACGTCGGCCGACGGCTTGCGCAGCCCGCGCTCGATCTGCGAGAGATACGGGTTGCTGACCCCGGCGCGATCGGCGAGCTGCCGCAGCGAGACCTTGGCGGCCATCCGCTGGGTGCGGATGAAGGCGCCGATGTCCTGCGCGGCGGTCGCCACCGCGTCCTGGGCGGCGGCCGTCATCGCGTCCACCGTGAGCGGCGCCTCCTCGGACGCGTCCGTCTGCCGTCCCGCCTCGTTCTGCCGCCCCGCATCGTTGCTGTTCTCGCTGCTGCTCACCGGTGCCATCCTCTCGGGTTCCAGTATCCCGAACCGGTGCTAACAAGTGCAAGCGCGCGCCCGGCGGGTCCCGCGAGTGAGATCAATGGAACAGCAGCACCGACACCGTGTAGATCGCCAGCCCGGCGAGCGAGCCGACGACGGTGCCGTTGATCCGGATGAATTGCAGGTCCCGGCCCACCTGAAGTTCGATCTTGCGGCTGGTCTCCTCGGCGTCCCATCCGCGGACGGTGTCGGTGATCACCGAGATGATCTCCGCGGAGTAGTTGACCGCGACGTGTCGTGCCGAGCGCGCCACCCACAGGTTCATCTTGTCTTGCAGCGGCTGGTCGTCGCGGATCCGGACCCCCAGCCGGATCACCGCGTCGGACAGGGACGTGCGCAGCGTGGAGTTCGGGTCGTCGAGCATCTGCTCGATCACTCCCTTGGCGGCCTGCCACGCGGTCGACGCCGCGTCGGTCACCTCATCGCGGCCGAGCAGTTCCTCCTTCAGCTGCTCGAAGCGCGCGATCATCGCGTCGTCGTGCTGCAGGTCGTCGGCGAACTGCCGGACGAACTCCCGGATCGCGCGCCGCAGCTCGTGCTCGGGATCGGCCCGCACCTTGTAGGTGAACTCGGTCAATTCGCGGTAGATCTTGTCGCCGACCAGGTTGTTCACGAATTTCGGCGCCCACGACGGCCCGTCCTTGTCGATCACCCGGTCGATCACGCCCTGGCTGCCCAGCGCCCAGTCGTGGGCGCGGTCGCACAGCAGCTGGATCACCGGTTCGAGCCGGTCCTCGTCGACCAGCTGTTCCAGGATACGGCCCGCCGGCGGCGCCCAGACCGGTTCTGCGGCCCAGGTGATGACCGCCTGGATGAACTGCTCGATGTCCTCGTCGCGCAGCATCTCCGAGACCAGTGCGAGGGTGCGCGAGGCCTCGTCGTTGATCCGGCCGTTGTTCGCCGGATCGGCGAGCCACCCGGACACCCGGCCCGGCAGATCCAGGCTCAGGGCGCGCTGCTCGATCACCTGCGGGGTCATGAAGTTCTCTTCGATGAAGCCGCCGAGTTGCTCGCCGATGTCGTCCTTCTTGCGCGGGATCAGCGCGGTGTGCGGGATCGGCAGGCCGAGCGGCCTGCGGAACAGCGCGGTCACCGCGAACCAGTCGGCCAGCGCACCCACCATGCCGGCCTCGGAGGCGGCCCGCACGTAGCCCACCCACGCCGCCACGTCCTGTCCGTCGCGATGCTCCAGCCACCGCATGATCAGGTAGATCACCGCGGCCAGCGCCAGCAGCGAGAGCGCGAGCAACTTCATCCGGCGAAGGCTGCGCACCCGCTCGGCGTCGGGTTCGGCGAACCCCGCCGGGAGCGCACCGGCAGGCGGCGGAGAGGTCAGGCTGGTCGACATCAGTCCAGTGTCGCCCACGACCGACTACCGTTGCCAGGTGATGCGTACCCCATCCCACCGCGGCCGATCCCGCCGCGCCCCGACCTTCCGCGCCGATGTCTAACCCGCCCCGGCCCGCGCACGCCGCCCGCGCCGCCGTCACCGCGGCGGCGACCTTGACTCGCGAGCTGGAGCAGCGGCTTCTCGGCCCCGCCGTCGACGCCGTCGCCTCCGACGGCCGCAAACAGCGCTGGGCCCGGCACAAGGAGGAGCGCCGGTCGGAGTTGATCGCCGGCACCATGACGGCCATCCGGGACCTGGGCCCGGAGGCGGGCATGGACGAGATCGCCGGACACATCGGGGTCTCCAAGACGGTGCTCTACCGCTATTTCAGCGACAAGAGCGACCTGTCCGGCGCCGTCGCCGACACCTTCATCCAGTCCCGGATGCTGCCCCGGCTGAGCGAAGCCCTGACCGAGGACCTCGGCGACTACGAGCTGGTCCGCACGGTGATCGCCGTCTACGTGCACATCATCTCCGCCGAACCGAACCTGTATCGCTACTGCACGGCGTCCAACGCGGGCACCGGCACGACGATCGCCTCGGCGCAGCGGATCTTCGCCGACGCGATCGAGTCGACGCTGCGCACCCGGCTCACCGTCCGGCAGGCCGAGACCGCCGGAGCCGGCACCTGGGCACTGGCCATGGTCGGCGGCGTGGAGGTCACGGTCGGCCGCTGGCTCGACACGTCACCGGTCGACGCGGACCGGCTGATCGACGAGCTGACCATGCTGATCTGGGGCGGCGTGGCGGGGATCGTCGGAGCCGGCGGCTCGCCCGCCCGGTTCACCGCCGCTCCCCCGGCCCTCCCACCGCTCCCCGGCGCGGAGCCGGCGTGAGCGCCCGCGTCGCGCTGGTCACCGGTGCCAGCCGCGGGGTCGGCAAGGGGGTCGCGACCGCGCTGCGCGACGCCGGCTGGCGGGTCTTCGGCACCTCCCGGCACGGCACCGGCCCGGACGGCACGACCAACATCGTCTGCGATCACACCGACGACGACGCGGTGGCCGCCGTCTTCGAGCGGATCTCCACGACCGCGGGCCGCCTCGACCTGCTGGTGAACAGCGCGTGGGCCGCGCCGCGCGGCTTCGCCGGATTCACCGAGAAGTTCTACGAACGGCCGCTCAGCGACTGGGATTCCCTGATCACGGTGGGTCTGCGCGCGCACTACGTCGCCTCGGTGTACGCGGCGCGGCTGATGGTGCCGCGGGGTTCGGGACTGATCGCCTCGATCTCGTCGTTCGGCACCCGCGGGCACCTGCACTCCGTGCTGTACGGGATGAGCAAGGCCGCCCTCGACAAGATGGCCTACGACATGGCGCACGAATTGCGCGGCACCGGTGTCCGGGCGGTGTCGCTCTGGCCCGGCCTGGTCCGCACCGAGCTGCTGCTGTCGGCGGGGATCACCGAATTCGCGGGCTTCCCGATCGCGCAGGCGGAGGACCCCGCCTTCATCGGCCGGGTGATCGACCGCCTGAGCACCGATCCGCGGCTGGCCGACCGCAGCGGGCACACCCTGGTCACCGCCGAGCTCGGCGCCGAATACGGCATCGTGAACGACGACGGCTCGGTCCCGGTCTCACACCGCGCGGCATTCGGCGGCGCCGGTCTGTTCCCGCCGGAGCGTGCCTGACCCCCGGACCCGCGACGTCGAGACCACACGACGAATCCGGCCCCCGTACCTGCGCGGTACGGGGGCCGGATGGCCGGTGAGGTCTCGCCCGAGTCAGGCGAGCCGGATCACTGAGCGGTCTTCGGCGCGGCCTTGGCCGGAGCCTTGCGGGCCGGAGCCTTCTTGGCGGCCGGCTTGGCCGGAGCCTCGGCGGCGGCGATCCGCTTGGCGGGCGACGCCTTGGCGGTGCGGCCCTTGGCCTCGACGGTGCCGGCGGCGCCGTCGATCTTCTGAGCGGCGGTCTTGGCCTCGGCCTTGACCTTGCTGCCGGCCTCTTCGATCTCCACGGCGGCGTCTTCGACCTTCTCAGCGGCCAGGCCGGCGAGAGTGGCGGCACGCTCACCGACGAGGCGGGTCTGGTGCGACACGGCGCCCAGGGCGTCCTCGGTCAGGTCGACGGCCTCGTTGTACACCTTCCCGACGCGCTCCAGGTTCTCCTGGACCACGGGCTGGGTGCGCAGACGCTCCACGGCGCCCTCGCCGCGCTCGGCGAGGTTGTTGTAGAGGCCGGTGGCGGTCTCGATGTACGGCTGGGCCACCTTGAGCAGCTCATCCTTGTTGACCTTGGTGCGGAGCTCTTCGCTCTTGGTCTTGAACTCGTCGACGGTCAGCTTGGCGCGGATCTCCTCGACGTTGATCTCGGTCGGCAGCTCGGCGAGACGGGTACGGGTCTCGACCAGACGGGTCTGGGCGGTCTCCGCGCGGTTCCGCAGACGGTCGTACGCTTCCTTGGCCTCCTGGACGACGACGTCGCCCGCGCCCACGACGGCGTAGACGGGGGTCGGGAGGGTGCGCTCAGCGGTGCTCATGGCAACTCCTTACGTTCTATCCGTTCGCCCCCTGCGGCGGTTCCACAGGACTCGTATTCGGATCTGTTCGACACCACTAGTATGCCGCCAAGTGCTAGCAAAAGCTAGCAATCTGCTAGCAGCTGTGGCCCATTTCACCCGTTCGGGAGAGTGACACACTGTCGTTCCGCTTGCCAGAGCCCCCACTTCGGGCGACACACGGCCGGAAGGCGCTCAGCCGTAGGTGTAGAAACCGCGTCCGGATTTCTTGCCGACGCGGCCGTCGCCGACCATCGTCAGCAGCAGTCCCGGCGGCGAATAGAGCGGCTCGTCGAATTCCTCGTACATCCGGTCGGCGATCGCCTTGACCGTGTCGAGGCCGATCAGATCGGCGAGCTTGAGCGGACCCATCGGGTGCGCGCAGCCGAGGACCATCGCCTTGTCGATGTCCTCGACGCTGGCGAAACCGCTCTCCACCATCCGGATGCCGGAGAGCAGATACGGGATCAGCAGGGCGTTGACCACGAAACCGGAGCGATCGGCGGAGCGGACCACCTGCTTGCCGAGCACGTCGCTCGCGAATGCCTCGGCGCGATCGGACACGGCGTCGTCCGTCGCGGCGGTGGTGACGAGTTCGACGAGCGGCAACGCGGCCACCGGATGGAAGAAGTGCATGCCGACCACGCGGCCCGCACGGCGCGTAGCCAGGCCCAGCCGGGTGATCGGGATGGAGGACGTGTTGGACGCGAGCACCGCCTCCGGATCGGCGACCACCGCGTCGAGCCGTCCGAAGAGCTCGGTCTTGACCGCCTCGTCCTCGACGACCGCCTCGACCACGAGCTGCCGATCGGCGAACTCGTCCAGGCTGTCGGTGAAACGCAGGCGCCAGGCGGCCTGTTCGCGTTCCCGCTCGGTGAGCCGTCCGGAGGAGACCGCGCCGGCGAGCGATTCGCGCACCCGTGCACGACCGGCCGCGACCCGCTCGCGCGTCGCCTCGTAGACCAGGACGTCGGTGCCCGCGCGGGCGCAGACCTCGGCGATTCCGGCACCCATCTGTCCGGCACCGACGATGCCGACGCGCGAGATCGGCGCGCTGGGCTGGCTGGCCATGTCGTGAGCTCCTAGGTCGACGCGAGCGCGGGAAAGGGGTCGTCAGATACGACGATCCCGGGGCGGGCGAGGATCACTCCCTGCCTGCCCCGGGATCGTCATTGCTTCGCCTCTATCGAGGAGAGCGGGTTCCTAGTGGAACTGGCCCTCTTCGGTCGAGCCCTTCAGGGCCGCGGTGGAGGTGTTCGGATCGACCGTGGTGGCGATCTTGTCGAAGTAGCCGGCGCCGACCTCGCGCTGGTGCTTGGTGGCGGTGTAGCCGCGCTCCTCGGCAGCGAACTCGCGCTCCTGCAGGTCGACGTAGGCCGACATCTGGTTGCGGGCGTAGCCGTAAGCCAGGTCGAACATCGAGTAGTTGAGGGCGTGGAAGCCGGCCAGGGTGATGAACTGGAAGGTGAAGCCCATGGCGCCCAGCTCGTTCTGGAACTTGGCGATGGTGTCGTCGTCCAGGTGCTGCTTCCAGTTGAACGACGGCGAGCAGTTGTAGGCCAGCAGCTGGTCCGGGAACTCGGCCTTGACGGCCTCGGCGAACTTCTTCGCGAGCTCCAGGTCGGGCTTGCCGGTCTCCATCCAGATCAGGTCGGCGTACGGCGCGTAGGCCTTGGCGCGAGCGATGCAGGGCTCCACACCGTTCTTGATGCCGTAGAAGCCCTCGCTGGTGCGGGTGCCGTCCAGGAACGGGCGGTCACGCTCGTCGACGTCCGAGGTCAGCAGCGTGGCGGCCTCGGCGTCGGTGCGGGCGATGACGACCGTCGGGGTGTTGGCGACGTCGGCGGCCAGGCGAGCCGAGGTCAGGGTGCGGATGTGCTGCTGGGTGGGGATCAGCACCTTGCCACCGAGGTGGCCGCACTTCTTCTCCGAGGCCAGCTGATCCTCCCAGTGGGTACCGGCGGCACCCGCGGCGATCATGGCCTTCTGCAGCTCGTAGACGTTGAGCGCGCCACCGAAGCCGGCCTCACCGTCGGCGACGATCGGCACGACCCAGTTGTCGACCGAGGTGTCACCCTCGACGCGGGCGATCTCGTCGGCGCGCAGCATGGCGTTGTTGATGCGGCGCACGACGGCCGGCACCGAGTTGGCCGGGTACAGCGACTGGTCCGGGTAGGTGTGGCCCGAGAGGTTCGCGTCACCGGCGACCTGCCAGCCCGACAGGTAGATGGCCTTCAGGCCCGCGCGGACCTGCTGAACGGCCATGTTGCCGGTCAGGGCGCCCAGGGCGTTGATGTACGAACCGTCGCCCTTGGTGACGCCGTCCCAGAGGATCTCGGCGCCGCGGCGAGCGAGGGTGTGGTCCTCGAGGACGTTGCCCTGGAGCTCAGCGACCTGCTCGGCGGTGTAGTCGCGCTTGATGCCCTTCCAGCGGGGGTTGGTGTCCCAGTCCTGCTGGATCTCCGCGGCGGTACGGGGCTGTCCGACGTTGCTCATAAGCCTTCGCTTTCTACTTCACTGCCGTCCGGCAGTGCTTGATGATTCCGGGGTCTCCCGATTTGCGAATCGGATGACACCTCGAGGCGTTGCCACGACACAGAGTGCCACAGGACAAACGTGCAGGTCCAGACCATGCGAGATGCAAACCGAGGCTAGGTTTTTGCCGCGTTGTGCAAATTCTGCGAAGATTTTGGGGTGCGCCGGATTAGCAAGCTCGCTAAAAAGTACGCGCGTACTGGGAAAACTCCGAACTCGTCAGTAGCGTCGTCGAGCGCCCCGGGCGCGAAGCGGTGCGCGGACCGGCCCGGCCGATCCCGCACGCTGTGGGAGATCTCACAGGCGCGGCCGTCACCGGGCGGCGCTGTCGACGGCCTGCTGCACCAGCCGGGTGTACTCGGATTCCGGGATCGGCGGGCTGATCGGGCCGGACTGGGCCTGCGTCACCTGGTCACCGGAGCTGCCGACGTTCAGCTGTACCGTCACGACCTCGCCGGAGGGCCGTCGCACCAGCACGTTCGAGAGCAGCGAGCTGCGGGTGCGCACCCCGCCGCCGGCGGCCAGCGTGGTGACCGTGTCCTGCCGGACCACCAGCGCCTGCTCGACGGCCTTGCCGGTCGGCGACGACAGCTCGGTCGAGGTGGTGACGATCCGGGCCCCGGCCAGCGTCCCGGTCGACGGTACGGCGGTCACCACCCGGCAGACCCCGGTGCTCACCCGGCGATCGGCGTCGATGTCGCGCCGCACGGTGCTCACCACCTCGGAGAGCGTCGCGCTGTCGGACTGCGCGACCAGCAGCACGGTGTTGTCGGTGGTGAGCGCCGGGTTGAACTTCGCATCGGCGGTGGGCGCGCATTCGGGCGGTGTGAAGGCCACCGAGGCGGCCTGCTCCAGCGTCGAACGATTGGCGCTGATGAGATCCTCGACATTCGCCGGGACCACGGTGAACCCGTCGGGCACCGACGACGATCCGACGACCAGCGAGGTCAGCGGCGTCTCCGGCTCTTTCGAGTCGCAGCCGGCGAGAAGGGCCGCCCCGACGGTCAGCGCGAGCACCGATGCGGCGACGCGGCGTGGGGACGGGATGGAGACAGACCGGGAGCTCGACACGGGCTCACGGTACCGATCCGCGACCTGGAACGGTGGAGATGATGAGCAAGACCTACGTGGGCTCACGATTGCGGCAGCTGCGTGCCGAGCGCGGTCTGTCGCAGCAGGCGCTGGCCGCGGCACTGGGGATCTCGGCGTCGTACCTGAATCAGATGGAGCACGACTCCCGGCCGCTCACCGCGTCGGTGCTGGGCCGGATCGGCGAGGTGTTCGGTATCGACATCGGCTTCTTCGATCCGCAGGACGACGTCCGGCTGATCGCCGAGCTTCGCGAGGCCCTGCTCGACGCCGACCTCGGTTCCGATCCGGCCGCCGCCGATCCCGGCGAGATCAGCGCGATGGTCGGCGGCCACCGCGCGATCGCCGCGGCCATGGTCGACATGCATCGGCGGTACCGGCAGGTCACCGAGCAGCTGGCCGCGGTCACCTCGGGCCGCAACGACCCTGGTCTGCGCGGCGCGATCAGCGCCCCGCACGAGGAGGTCCGCAACTTCTTCTCCGCCCGCCGCAACTACATCGACTCCCTCGACCTGGCCGCCGAGGAGCTGACCTCCCGGATGCGCATGCACTCGGTGGACATCCGCACCGGCCTCGCCGACCGGCTCTCCGACGTGCACGGGGTCCGGATCAACCGTCGCGTCGACCTGGGCGACGACGTGCTGCATCGCTTCGATCGCCGCAGCGGACAGCTCGACTTCGCCGCCTCGCTCTCCCTCGGCCAGCGCACCTTCCGGATCGCCGCCGAACTCGGCTATCTGGAGTTCGGCGACCTGATCGACGATCTCGTCGCCGAGGGCGGCTTCACCACCGACGACGCCGTCGCACTGGCCCGGCACGGGCTGGCGAACTACTTCGCCGGCGCCGCGCTCCTGCCGTACGCGCAGTTCCACGGCGTCGCCGAGGACTTCCGGTACGACATCGAGCGGCTGTCGGCGTTCTACTCCGTGTCGTACGAGACCATCTGCCACCGGCTCTCCACCCTGCAGCGGCCGAACCTGCGCGGGGTGCCGTGGACGTTCGTCCGGATCGACCGGGCCGGCAACATGTCCAAACGCCAGTCGGCGACCAGCTTCCACTTCTCGGCCAGCGGCGGCACCTGCCCGCTGTGGAACGTGTACGAGACCTTCGGCTCCCCCGGCAAGATCCTCACCCAGATCACCGAGATGCCCGACGGCCGCGAATACTTCTGGATCTCCCGCACCGTCGACCGGCGCGCGGCGCGATACGGACAGTCGCCGAAGAGTTTCGCGCTCGGCATGGGCTGCGAACTGCGGCACGCGAGCCGGGTGATCTACTCCGACGGCCTCGAACTGGGCCCGCAGGCCCGGGTGACCCCGATCGGCGCGGGCTGTCGTGTGTGCGACCGGGCAGGCTGCGCCCAGCGCGCCTTCCCCCAGTTGGGCGCCACCCTCGCCGTCGACGAGCACCGCAGCACCGTCTCCCCGTACATGAGCGTCGCCGACTGAGACAGCGACCACGCCGCCCGCCCGTGTCGCGGGTCCAGTTGCGTGTCGCCCGTCCGGCACGACCCGCGACACGCAGGACGACCCGCGACACGGAACCCCGCCACCCACACGACGATCGAGCGGAGTCGAGATGCCCACGCCGATCGCACTCCCGGACAAACCCGAGGTTCGGCGCGGACACCCCCGGGCTCGCCGGTATGCTCCGAATCGTGGTGGGGATTCGCGATGGCTTGGCACGGTCTATCCCTGAACTCGCCGAACCGCCGATCCAGCACACTAGGATCCCCTCGCGAGGCGGCAGCTGATGCGGACGATCAACAACACCACGGAGCGTTTTGGCGACGACCTCAAGTCCGAAGTCCGGAGAGGCACACGACTGCGCATCGCGGCGGCCGCGTTCTCGATCTTCGCCTTCGAAGCACTCCGCGAGGAGCTGGAGGAGATCGACGGCCTCCAGTTCGTCTTCACCGCCGCGTCGTTCGATCCCGCCGGAGCCACCGACCGAGTCCGCAAGTCCCGACGAGAGTTCTTCATCCCCGGCGGGCACGCCGAATCGGACCTGTACGGCTCGGAATTCGAGATCCGGCTCCGCAACAAGCTCACGCAACGCGCCGTAGCCCGCGAGTGCGCCGAATGGGTGCGGCGCAAGGTCACGTTCCGATCCAACGCCACCGGCCAGCAGATCCAGCCGATGACACTGGTGGACGACCGCGCCGCCTACCTCTCACCGCAGTCCTTCACGACCTCCGACCTCGGCTACGAACGCGGCAACGCGATGTCGAACTTCATCATGAAGGCCGAGGGCCCGGCCGAGACCAAGCAGTTCCTCGATACGTTCGACCAGATCTGGAACACACCAGGCCAGCTCACCGACGTCACGCAGGCCGTCCACGATCACATCGCCGCGGTCTACGCCGAGAACTCACCCGCCCGGATCTACTTTCTCATCCTCTACAACCTGTTCGCCGAGTTCCTCGACGACGTCTCCGAGGACACACTCCCGAACGATCGCACCGGCTACGAGGACAGCAAGATCTGGTCCAGCCTCTACAACTTCCAGCGCGACGCCGCCACGGGAATCATCAACAAGCTGGAGACCTTCAACGGTTGCATTCTCGCCGACAGCGTCGGCCTCGGAAAGACATTCACGGCACTCGCGGTGATCAAGTACTACGAGCTGCGCAACCGGACAGTCCTCGTCCTGTGTCCCAAGAAACTGGCGGAGAACTGGACCACCTACAACTCGAACTACACCACCAACTTGTTCCACGAGGATCGCCTGAACTACGACGTCCTCGCGCATACCGATCTGTCGCGGACGAGGGGTGAGTCCTTCGGCAAGCAGTTGGACCGGCTGAACTGGGGCAACTACGACCTCGTCGTGATCGACGAGTCACACAACTTCCGCAACGCGGACTACGGGGAGGGCAAGGAGTCCCGCTACCAGCGACTCATGCGGCAGGTGATCAAGGAAGGCGTCAAGACGAAGGTCCTGATGCTGTCGGCGACTCCGGTGAACAACCGCTTCAACGACCTCAAGAATCAGCTGCAGCTCGCCTACGAGGGCGACTCGGACGACCTCAGCGACCATCTGGACCTGTCGAGCAGTGTGGAGACGGTCTTCCGCGATGCGCAGTCCGTCTTCAACACCTGGTCCAAGCTTCCTCCCGAGGAGCGCACCACAGAGCGAATCCTGCGCATGCTCGATTTCGACTTCTTCGAACTGCTCGACGCCGTCACCATCGCGCGCTCTCGCAAGCACATCCAGGCGTTCTACGACACCTCCGCGATCGGAGCATTCCCGCGACGACTGCCACCGCGCGCGATCCGCGAACCGCTCACCGACATCGATACCGCTCCCAGCTTCAACGACATCTTCGATCAGCTCCAAGTGCTGAACCTGGGCGTCTACGCACCGCTCAGCTATGTCTTTCCTTCTCGCCGGCCGAAGTATGAGGACGCATCGAAGGTCACCGCGGGCAATGCTCGCGGAAACCTCGGTCAGGGCGGCCGTGAACAGGGGCTCAAACAGCTGATGACCGTCAATCTGCTGAAGCGTCTCGAATCGAGCGTCGAGGCGTTCCGCATCACCCTCGTTAAGGTAGAACGGACAGTCGACGTCCGGCTGCGGCAGTTGGAGCTGCAGGCGCAAATCGACGACGAAGACCTCATCGACGGCCTCGGCGATCTCGATATCGACGACACCGACGATGCCGGTATCGAGGCCCTCATGGTCGGCGACGTCGCGATCGACCCGTCGGACATCGATGTGGACCGCTACCGCGGCGACCTCTGGCACGACAGGGAGACCCTGCGCGAGCTGATCAGCGCGATGCGGGTCGTCGCCCCGGAGCACGACGTGAAGTTGCAGCGACTCAAGCAGCTCATCGTCGACAAGGTGTCACGCCCGATCAACGACGGCAATCGTAAGATCCTCATTTTCTCCGCCTTCGCCGACACCGCCGCCTACCTCTATCGCGAACTCGCACCCGGGCTGACCGAGGCGGGCCTGAATTCGGGCGTCATCACCGGCGGCCCCACCGGCGCCCGGACCACGGTCGGAAAGGGCTTCGATTTCGGCGAGATCATGGCGATGTTCTCCCCGATCTCAAAACACCGTGCGCAGATCATGCAGGGCACGACCGGCGACATCGACGTCCTGATCGGCACCGATGTGATCAGTGAGGGCCAGAACCTGCAGGACTGCGACACCCTGATCAACTACGACATCCACTGGAACCCGGTGCGGATCATCCAGCGGTTCGGCCGTATCGACCGGATCGGCTCGACCAACGAGGTGATCCAGCTCATCAACTTCTGGCCGGATATCAGCCTCGACGAGTACATCAATCTGAAGGAACGCGTCGAGGGGCGCATGGTCATCGCCGACCTCTCTGGAACCGGCGACGACAACGTCCTCGACCCGGACAGCGCCGAGGCCACGTACCGACGGGAGCAGCTCCGCCGACTGCAAGACGACGTCATCGAACTCGAAGACGTCCGGTCCGGTGTGTCGATCACCGACCTCGGACTCAACGATTTCCGAATGGATCTGCTCGCCTACACGCGACAGTCAGGGGATCTCGCCGGGACTCCCAAGGGCCTGCACGCCGTGGTGCCGGCGAATGAGGCGATCGGGCTGAAGCCCGGCGCACTCTTCGCTCTCCGAAACGTCGCTCTCGACCCGCTGAGGGCGGAGCGAAGCACCACGCCGGCGGAGCGGAGTTCCACGACGGTCGAGCGGAGTCGAGACCACCACAATCGACTGCACCCCTACTATCTCGTGTACGTCGACGACAACGGCCAGGTGATCGCCGACCACACCGAAGCCAAGCGGATTCTTGATCTGCTCCGCGCCGCGTGCACCCCCTACGACGAGCCCGTCACCGATGTGGTCACAGCGTTCAACACCGACACGGCCGAGGGCTCGGAGATGGGCAAGTATTCCGACCTCCTGACCGCGGCGATCGGGTCGATGATCGAGGTCAACACGGAGCGAGACATCGACAGTCTCTTCACTCCCGGCGCGACGACCGCTCTCACCGACACGATCGCCGGCCTCGACGACTTCGAGTTGATCGCGTTCATCGCCATCCTGAAGCGGCCGGGGGTCGAGTAGTTTGACCGACTTGCTGTACCACTGGCCCGGGTCCTCGCACGTCGGTGCCCGCGTGCCCAAGGAGCGCTTCTACGACCGGGGCACGCTCTCCGCGGGGCTGAAGGACCGCTTCGTCTCCCAGGTCGCGCGGATCACCTGGGCATACAAGCTGAGCACAGCGACGATCAACGTGCCGGGGACCGATGAGATCCCGGAGATCGACGTCTTCCGTATCGACACGAAGAACGGTGACCTTGCCGACGGGGTCCTCGCCGCGATCGACAAGGCCATTCCCCGACCACTGATCTTCGAGGTCACTCGCCCTGTTGCCGAGATCGGCAGTGGGCACGGGACGATCCGGATGACGGCAGCGCACAAGCAGGTCGGTCTCGGCGCGGCGAAGCTCAGCGACTATTTCACGACCGGATGGCTGCCCGCAGACCACGATCGAACTGAACTCCCGGCGGCGATCAGCCTCGCGGCGCTGTACGCGGAGCTGATCGAGCCACTGACACCGTTGGAGACCCGTCCCGGCGAAGAACTGTCGGCGGTCGCGGACAGACTTGCCGCCATCAAGCGCCTAGACCGTGAGATCGCGGCGCTGGAACGCCGACTCCGAACCGAGGTCCAGCTCAACCGGAAGGTCGAGATCCGGCGCGACCTGAAGACGAAACAGCAACTTCGAGAGCAGCAGAGGTAAGCCCGATGGACAGACTGTGCACCACTTCCCCCGATCTCACCGGGGCGAACGTCGAGCAGCTGCTCGCGATGTTTCCGAATGCCGCCACCGAGACGCGAGACCCCGACGGCACCGTCCGGCGCGCCATCGACTTCGACCTCCTACGCCAAGAGCTGAGCGACCACGTGGTCGAAGGTCCGCAGGAACGCTTCCATCTCGATTGGCCTGGCAAGCGCGCCGCCGCTTTCGCGGCGAACGCACCCATCGCGAAGACCTTGCGTCCGGTGCGAGAGCAGTCGGTGAACTTCGACACCACCAAGAATCTCGTCATCGAGGGTGACAACCTCGACGCGCTGAAGCTGCTGCAGGAGTCGTACCTGGGTAAGGTCAAGCTGATCTACATTGACCCGCCGTACAACACCGGTGGTGACTTCATCTACGACGACGACTTCGCCGAGTCGGTCGACGTCTACCTCGAACGTAGCGGCCAGAAGGACGACGCTGGCGCCCGCCTCGTGATGAACAGCGACACCAACGGCCGCTACCACTCCGATTGGCTCAGCATGATGTACCCGCGTCTGAAGCTGGCGCGGAACCTCCTGAAGGATGACGGCGCGATCTTCGTCTCGATCGATGACCACGAGTTCGCGAACCTGCGCGCACTGTGCGACGAGGTCTTCGGTGCGCAGAACTTCGTCGCGACGATCATCTGGCAGAAGGTGTTCTCGCCGAAGAACTCAGCCCAGTGGTTCTCCGAGGACCACGACTACATCCTCGTCTACGCCCGCGACAAACAGCACTGGTCTCCGAACCCGCTGCCACGAACCGCCGAGATGGACGCTCGCTACAAGAACCCCGATAGCGATGCCAGGGGCCCGTGGACGTCTTCTGATCTAGCAGCCCGAAACTTCTACGCCGCCGGCACATACCCTGTGACCACTCCATCTGGCCGCCTCATCGATGGCCCGCCACGAGGCTCGTACTGGCGAGTCTCGGAAGCGTCGTTTAAGGCCCTTGACGCAGACAACCGAATCTGGTGGGGGGCGGATGGTGCCAACATGCCCCGACTCAAGCGCTTCCTGTCGGAGGTCTCGACGGGACGTACTCCGCAAACGTTCTGGCCGTACTCCGAGGTCGGTCACACCCAGGACGCGAAGAAGACCTTGCTCCGATATGTGCCGTTCGAGCACACCGAGAACGTCCTCAACTCCGTGAAGCCCGTCCAGTTGATCCGGCGCATCCTGCACCTCGCCACCTCGCCGGACAACGAGGACATCGTCCTCGACTTCTTCTCCGGCAGCGGCAGCACGGCGCACGCCGTGCTCGCGCAGAACGCCGACGACGCCGGGAACCGCCGCTTCATCGCCGTTCAGGTGCATGAGCCGCTGCGTACGCCGGAGCCCGAGTTCGACTCGATCCTCGGTATGAGCATGACGCGTCTCCGGAACGTCGCCGCCGAGATCGGTGAGCAGAGCGAGACCGACGGCCGCGGAGACCTCGGCTACCGGATGACGAAGGTCGACACCAGCAACCTGGCCGACACCCTCCGCCCAGCCGAAGCGCTCGGCCAGCTCGACCTCGGCGCATTGGAGTCGAGCATCAAACCGGGCCGGACAAGTGAGGACCTCCTCTTCCAGGTCCTCCTGGCCGCCGGCCTACCCCTCACCCTGCCCATTCAGATCGAACACCGCGACGGGTTCGACATCTTCAATGTTGAGGACGGAATTCTAGTCATGGCAATACGCAACGATCAACGATCAACGATCAACGATCAACGATCAACGATCAACGATCAACGATCAACGATCAACGATCAACGATCAACGATCAACGATCAACGATCAACGATCAACGATCAACGATCAACGATCAAGTTTACACCAATTTACACGCAAAATCGCGTCGATCTCGCCGCTTCGCGTCGTGTTTCTCGACGCAGACTTCGCGTCCGATGCGGAGCGGATCAATATCGAGCAGATCTTCCGGGAGCTGTCCCCGGCCACTGAGGTTCGCACCCTATGATCATTGCGGCGACCTTGCACTCGCCGTGGCGGGTGCGTAATGGAGAAGCTCAATCTTCACTCCCCCGACCTGACCGCGCGAAATGTCGATAAGATCGGCGAACTGTTCCCGAATGTCATTACCGAATCCCGTGACGCCGACGGCAACATCCATCGAGCAGTGGACTTCGACGCCCTCCGTCAGCAACTCTCGGATCATATTGTTGAGGGGCCACAGGAGCGCTACCAGCTCGATTGGCCCGGAAAGCGCGCGGCCGCCTTCGCCGCGAACGCCCCGATCGCGAAGACCCTCCGCCCGGTACGCGAGGGATCGGTCGATTTCGACACGACCAAGAACATCTTTATCAGGGGCGACAACCTCGAGGCTCTTAAGCTCCTCCAGGAGGCTTACCTCGGGTCCGTCGACGTAATATATATTGATCCGCCGTACAATACCGGTAGCGACAGCTTTCTCTATCCGGACAACTATTTCGAGTCAAATTCCCAATATCTTTCCCGATCTGGCCAAACCGACTCATCAGGGCAACGGCTAGTCTCGAACACAATTGCCAACGGACGATTTCATTCCGACTGGCTTTCGATGATGCTGCCACGACTCAAACTCGCGCGCAACCTACTCGCCGATTCGGGGATAATTGCGATATCAATCGGCGATGACGAGGTTGCACAGTTGCGCGCGGTCTGCGACGAGCTATTCGGAGAAGAGAACAGGATCGCCCAGATTACCGTTGAAATGTCCACCACCCAGGGAATGAAGGTCAGAGCAGCACAAAATGGGGCGATCGTAAAGAACTGCGAGTTCCTCTTGATCTACGCAAGGTCTTCCGCGCACGCATCGGTTCCCAAGACGCCACTGTTCGATCCCATTCAAGGGTGGCCCGGGAATTTCACAACCTGGCTCCACTCAGATCTCACATTCGAACCACTAGCCGACTACCTATCTCACCAACCAGAGCTGACTTGCGAAGCTGACAGAATCCTCGGCGAGGATCGGGTGAAAATTGATGACCTGACAACCCTCTATGCCACATCAACGGTATTCCGCGAGTTCATACACAAACATCTAGAGAACATTGCAGCCTCCGACAAGGGGACTTGGCCAGCAAATATCCCCGAGCCAAACTGGCGAGAAGGACAGGCATACCGCTACGAGATCGCCGGCAAGAATTACATCGTGATGAAAAGCAGCAAGGGGACCGTCCGACAATTCCTCCAGTTGTCAAACAACTTTCGGATCGCCGACGACTACGCGAGGACTTACGGAAGAACAGTGATTCGTGGCGACCTCTGGAGGTCATTCTACTCCGATATGGCACACGTCTCCCTGGAGGGCGATACCCGGTTCGAGAACGGAAAGAAGCCACTGCGTCTCATCGAGAATCTTGTCAAATGGGCAGACAACAGGCAGGACATTCTTATCCTCGACTTCTTTGCAGGCTCCGGATCGACCGGACATGCGGCAATGCGGCTGAATGCAGCCGACAGCGGAGAACGCAGATTTATCCTCATCCAGCTGGATCTTCCACTCGACCTCGAGTCTTCCGCCAACTACACAAATATCAATTCGGTCGCCGATTTGGCAACTGACCGAATTCGCCGGGCGGGACAGAAGATCATCGCAAACAATCCCGGAGTCGACGTAGGATTCCGACTACTGGAGGTCGACACGACAAACCTAACGAACGTCTCACGGGATCCGGAGTCCACCGACCAACTCGATCTCAAGCTGCTTGAATTCAGCATTCGAGCCGGCCGATCCAGTGAGGATCTCCTCTTTCAGGTCCTGCTCAACTGGGGTCTTGAGCTGTCTCTTCCCATCGCCCGCGAGGAGATCGACAGCCGCGAGGTCTTCTCCGTCGATCACGATGCACTCATCGCCTGCTTCGCGGAGACCATCACGTCCGAGGTGGTTCGTGCGATCGCCACCCGCCGGCCGCTCCGCGCCGTCTTCCGAGACGACGCGTTCGAGTCGGATGCCGCGCGCATCAACGCCGAGCAGGTCTTCCGCGAGATGTCGCCGAGCACCGATGTCCGGACCATCTGAGATCGCCCGATATGAACACACCACCCCATAGTGCCCGAGTCGGGCGGAAGGCGGTTCAGCCCACGTCAGTTCGTGCTCCCGATTGTGTAAGGAGTCAAAATTACTTGCACTATGTGTTCACGCCCCCGCGGTCGCGGCGGAGAACATTCAGGTCAGCACCGCCTGCTCATTACGACAGAGGTCGTCACTGCGGGGAATCACGAACGTGGAACCTCCTCGGCGGCGGAGCTGCCTGCCGCGCGACCGAAGCGCCGTCGGCCAAACGGAGTCGCAGATCACGATTGTCGGAGCCATCTGAGATGATCCGTCCATGAATGCCGACGACCTCACCGCGCTCCTCGATCGGCTCATCGCCGATGGGGAGAGCGAGGTGGTCGAGTTCAAACGCGGCCGCGACGGGTTCAGCGCAAACGAGATCGGCAGATACTTCTCGGCGCTCGCCAACGAGGCGAACCTGCGCGCCGCGGATGCGGGATGGCTGGTGTTCGGGGTCGACGACAAGACTCGCAGCGTCGCCGGCACCACCTACGGCGAGTCCGCGAGCCGGCTCAACGCTCTCAAGCTCGAAATCAA
Organism: Gordonia sp. PP30; assembly: GCF_023100845.1. Classification (NCBI taxonomy): domain Bacteria; kingdom Bacillati; phylum Actinomycetota; class Actinomycetes; order Mycobacteriales; family Gordoniaceae; genus Gordonia; species Gordonia sp. PP30. Next base: position 4,063,531 of record NZ_CP095864.1, read on the forward strand.
CCAGAACACCGACCCGCGCGTCTCGTTCCGCGATGTCCACGTACTCGAGAGCGATGCCGGCAGTGCACTGCTCTTCGAGATCCCACCTGCGCCTCGTGGTCTGCCGATCTCGTGGAAGGGCCACCACTGGGCTCGTGCCGGCGAGAGCCTCGTGCCACTCGGCCTTGAGAAGCTCGATGAACTCCGCAACCAGATGATCAGCACCGATTGGACGGCCGCAGTCATCCCCCACGCCACCCTCGATCATCTCGATCCCGGAGCCATCGCCCAGGCGCGCCGCGGCTTCATCGAGCGGTACCCACGACTCGCCGATGAGGCCGTTCGCTGGGACGACGCCACCTTTCTCGAGAAGGTTCGGCTGACACAGGACGGCGGGGTCACGCGGGCGGCCGTGGTCCTCCTCGGAAAGTTCACCTCTGCCCACCTGATCAGCCCGCACATGGCCGAGATGACGTGGAAGCTGACCGGCGAGCAGGAGGCGTTCGAACACTTCAGCCTGCCGTTCCTCGTCAACGCCGACAAGCTCATCAGCCGGATTCGCAACGTCCAGATTCGCTTCAACGACCCTAACCATGCCGTCTACCGGGAGATCTCGAAGTACGACGACGACGGCCTCCACGAGGCCCTCTACAACTGCATTGCCCACCAGGACTACCGCCGGAACGCCCGGATCGTCGTCACCGAACGCCCGGACCGGATCGAGTTCCTCAGCGTCGGAGACTTCGTCGACCGCACTCCCGACGACTACATGCTGGCTGACAAGGTCCCCCGCGAGTACCGCAATCCCCTGCTCGTGGCCGCGATGACCGAACTCAACCTCATCGATCACATGGGCAACGGAATCCATCGCATGGTGAGCCAGCAACGCCAACGGTTTCTCCCACTTCCCGACTACCACCTCGATGAGCCGGGCGAAGTAACGCTGACGGTCTACGGCGCAGTCATCGACAAGGCCTATACCGACCTCCTCATGGTCCGGGACGACCTCCCGCTCGAGGACGTGCTTGCACTCGACCGGGTTCAGAAGTCGCTCCCGATATCCGTCGATGCCGTGAAACGGCTAAGGAAAGCAAACCTCGTGGAAGGCCGCAAGCCCTACCTCACGGTCAGCGCCAGAATTGCCGACCTCACGGGGAGGCGTGCCGAGTACAGCCGAGCACGTGCCCTCGACGACGAACACTATGCCCAGTTGATCATCGACTACCTCGACAAATTCCAGAGCGCGTCACGCCGTGAGATCGACGCACTGCTCTGGGACAAGCTGCCCGATACGTTCAGTGACGGTCGTAAGGACAGCAAGATCCACAACCTTCTCGTGAAGCTCCGCAAGCGTGGCGTGATCCGCAGCGTCGGATCGACGAGAGCCGCGAAATGGCAACTCGATTCAACTCAAAAAACTGAAACTTGAGCACCGACGCGTTCCGTCCACACTCCGATGACCTGGCACTATCCTGGATCGCTCGGATCCAGATGAGCCAGAATTCAACTCAAACAACCCAAACGGACCCCGAACAGGACGACCTCTCGTGAAGCTGCAGTTCAAGACGCAGGAGTACCAGACCAAGGCCGTCGACGCAGTCGTCGACGTGTTCGCCGGTCAGCCCCGCCACGACGGCCTCTTGTACCGGATCGACCCGGGCGTGGCCAGCGGCGGCGGCCAGGAACAGCTCTACACGGCGTCGGGTCTGGCGAACGCCGAGATCCGGCTCAGCAGGCCCCAGCTTCTGGAGAACGTCCACCGGGTCCAAGACTCGCGCAACCTCGACAAGTCGAAGGCCCTCTTCGACTCGAAGGCCGCGCCCGGCGCCCCGAACCTCGACGTCGAGATGGAGACCGGCACCGGCAAGACCTACGTCTACATCAAAACGATCATGGAACTGCACAAGCGTTACGGGTGGAGCAAGTTCATCGTCGTCGTACCGTCGGTCGCGATCCGCGAGGGCGTCAAGAAGACCTTCGACGTGACCGCCGACCACTTCCAGTCGATCTACGGCACCAAGCCGCGCACGTTCATCTACAACTCGTCTCAGCTTCACGAGCTGGAACGCTTCAGCTCCGACGCCGGAGTCCAGGTGATGATCATCAACATCCAGGCGTTCAACGCCGCCGCGAGCGCTGAGCAGAAAGCCAAGGAGGGCAAACGAGCCTCGGCCGAAGCGCGAAAGATCTTCCGGGAGCTCGACGATTTCCAGTCACGACGCCCGATCGACGTCATCAAGGCGAACCGCCCCATCGTCATCATCGACGAGCCGCAGAAGATCAGCGGCGACAAGTCACTCAAGGCGCTCGCCGAGTTCAACGCGCTCATGGTGCTGCGCTACTCCGCCACCCACAAGGTGGAGCACACCAAGGTGCACCGGCTCGACGCCGTCGCTGCCTACAACGCGAAGCTGGTCAAGAAGATCTCGGTTCGCGGCATCACCGTCAAGGGGCTGGCCGGCAGCGCCGCCTACCTGTATCTCGACGCCATCCTGCTGAAGAAGGGCGCGGCGCCCACCGCCCGCGTCGAACTCGAGATCGCATCCAAGACCGGGCAGATCAAGCGGCACACTCGCATCGTCGGGAAGGGCACCAACTTCCACGACCTGAGCAACGGGGTCGAGGCATACAAGCCCGACGGCCAGCCGTTGTTCGTCACGAACATCGATGCCACCCGCGACATCGTCGAGCTGTCGAACGGTGACATCGTCGCGGCCGGCCAGCTTTCAGGCGACCGCGATGTCACCGAGGACTCCAAGCGCCGCATCCAGATCCGCGAGGTGATCAACGCGCATCTGGAGAAGGAACGCGAACTGTTCACGCAGGGTATCAAGGTCCTGTCGCTGTTCTTCATCGACGAGGTGGCCAAGTACCGCGACTACGACCGCGAAGACACGCTCGGTGAGTACGCCCGGGTCTTCGAGGAGGAGTACGTGCTGGCGCGCGACGCGATCCTCGGCGAGCTGGAACTCGACGACGACACCGCCGCGTACATGGCCTACCTGCGTCGTGACGAGGTCAGCGCGATCCATGAGGGCTACTTCTCCATCGACAAGAAGTCGAAGCGGCAGGTCGACGGCAAGATCTCCCGCAGCGGCGACGACAAGGGCCAGTCCACGGACACCGACGCCTACGACCTCATCCTCAAAGACAAGGAACGCCTGCTCTCCTTCGCTGAACCCGTCCGGTTCATCTTCTCCCACTCGGCTCTCCGCGAGGGCTGGGACAACCCGAACGTTTTCGTGATGGGCATGCTGAAGAAGTCCGACAACACCGTGTCGCGCCGTCAGGAGATCGGCCGAGGTCTGCGACTGGCCGTCGACCAGTACGGCGAACGGATGGACAACCCGATCACCGTCCACGAGATCAACGAACTCACCGTCGTGACCGACGAGTCCTACACCGACTTCGTCACCGGCCTGCAGAAGGAGATCGCCGCGACGCTATCCGAGCGGCCACGCAAGGCGTCGGTCGGATTCTTCACCGGCAAGACCATCAAGACCCCTGACGGAGAGTCGAAGGTGGAGGAAGCGGTGGCCGCCGCGCTGTACAAGTACCTCATCAAGAACGACTACCTCAACGACGACGACACCGTCGCAGACGCCTACAAGGAGGCTAAGGAGAACGGCACCCTGGCGAAGCCGGCGTCGGAGCTGCTGATCCCGGTGATCGACTACATGTGGCCGTTGGTCGATGCGCTCTACCTGAATGTTCCGCTTCCCGACGACGCTCGCACCAAGAAGAAGATCCCGCTCAACGAGAAGAACTTCGCCAAGGCCGAGTTCAAGGAACTGTGGAACCGGATCAACCACAGGGCCGTGTACCAGGTCGAGTTCGACTCGAACGAGCTGATCGGCAAGGCCGTCAAGGCTCTCGACAAGGACCTGACCGTCACCGGCCTGCAGTACGTGATCGAGCAGGGGCACCAGCTAGAGGATCTAGACGCCGATCAGGTCGCGCAGGGGACGTCGTTCAAGGTGGACGGTCACCGCCGGGAGACCGAGCAGATCACGGCGAGTTCGTCGGTCAAGTACGACCTGCTCGGCGAGATCACCGAGAAGACCCAGCTCACCCGGCGCACCGTATCGGCGATCCTCCGCGGCGTTCACCCTGGCACCTTCGCGAAGTTCCGGCTCAATCCGGAGCAGTTCATCACCGAGACCGCCCGCATTATCAATGAGGAGAAGGCGACGGTCATCGTCGAGCATCTCACGTACGACGCCCTCGACGACCGCTTCGACTCGGCGATCTTCACCGAGAATCAGTCGTCGCAGGACTTCCGCAAGGCCGGTGAGAAGCTCACCAAGCACGTGTACGACTACGTCGTCACCGACTCTCAGGTGGAACGTGACTTCGTCACCAAGCTCGATACGAGCAAGGAGGTGTCGGTATACGCGAAACTACCGCGCGGATTCTTCATCCCGACCCCGGTCGGCGACTACAACCCCGACTGGGCCATCGCCTTCCACGAGGGGTCGGTCAAGCACATCTACTTCGTCGCGGAGACGAAGGGCACCATGTCGACCCTGGGGATCAAGGGTATCGAGCGCGCCAAGATCGAGTGCGCCACCAAGTTCTTCGACGAGCTCACCAAGAACAACCACGGCGAGGTGATCTACAAGCGGGTCGACGGCTTCGACAAGTTGATGGAGGAAGTCGTCAGAAAATAGCCGACCAGTGGGGGCTGTGGCCTCGATGGGGCTCGACCGGCCCAGGACGCTCGTCGCATGGGCCGTGTCGCGGGTCCAGTTGCGTGTCGCCCGTCCGGCACGACCCTCGACGCGCAGGACGACCCGCGACACGGAACACGAATCCCTACGACCGCCACGCGGCGACTCCGTGACGCGGACCACGTATCGACTACCGTTTGACACATGAGCACACCTCGCGTCTCACCCGGGCACCTGCGCGAACTCGGCCCGATCAACTGGGTCATCGTCCGCGCCATGTCCCTCGCCACCGGCACCGACAACGCGCACATCTTCGCCACCCTCGGCCGCAGCAAGGGATTGTTCCGCGGTTGGCTGCACTACTCCAGCCGGATGATGCCCTTCGGCGAACTCTCCCGCCGGGAGACCGAAATGATCATCATTCGGGTCGCCCACCTGCGCGGATGCGACTACGAGCTCGATCATCACCGGCGGCTCGGCGCCAAGGCCGGGATCGACGACGACGACTTCGCCCGCGTTCTCGAGGGCCCGGACGCCGGCTGGGGCGACCGGCAGGCCGCCCTGCTGCGCGCCACCGACGAACTCGTGCGGGACCGCGACATCTCCGACGGCACCTGGTCGGCGCTGCGGCGCCACCTGTCCGAGCGGCGGGCGATCGCCTTCGTCCTGCTCGTCGGCCAGTACGACATGCTCGCCACCACCATCTCCACGCTGCGCGTACAGCGCGACGAGTTCTGACGGGAGACCCGGCAGTGAGCTCCCTCGCCGAACGGCTGATGCACAACCCGCTCTTCTCCCAGGTCTACGAGCACGCCTGGCGCCCGATCTTCACTCGCGGCTTCAGCCTCGGCGGCACGCAGACGCAGGACTACGACCGCGCGCTGCGCGCCTATCTCTCCCGCCCCGGTGACCGGCGGGTGCTCGACATCGCGTGCGGGCCGGGCAACTACGCGAACGACGCCGCCCGGGGTCTCACCGGGGACGGCGCCTACGTCGGTCTCGACTTCTCGGCCGCCATGCTCACCCGCGCGGCCCGCGACAACACCGGTGACCGGATCACCTTCGTCCGCGGCGACGCGCACGCGCTGCCCTTCGCGTCGCAGTCGTTCGACACGGTGACCTGCCTCGCCGCGCTCTACCTGATCCCCGATCCGCTCGCGGCACTGGACGAGATGACGCGGGTGCTGGCTCCCGGCGGCGAGCTGATCGTGTTCACCTCGGTCCGCGCCTCGATCGCCGCGGTGCCCGGCGCGCGCGCCGCGGCCGGACTGACCGGGCTGCGGATCTTCGATCGCACCGAACTCCTCGACCGGCTGATCGCACAGGACATGGAGCAGGTGGAACAGACCATCACCGGCGTCGGCCAGTACGTGCACGCACGCAAGCCCCGGAAGGGATAGTCGCCCACGGGACCTTCGGCCCCGGACGCCGTCAACCGGTAAGGGTAGACTAATAAGAGGGACAGTTTCCTTCGATTCCCGGGGAGTCCACCATGACCGAATCCACCACGCCCGCCGACCTGCCCCTACCCGGCCGCAGCGACGAAGACCTGCCGGGACACTGGCTGCTCGCCCGTATGGGCAAGCGCGTGCTGCGCCCCGGCGGACTCGAGCTGACCCGCAAGATGCTGCGCGACGCCGGCCTGACCGGCGCGGACGTCATCGAATTGGCACCCGGTCTCGGAAAGACGGCCGCCGACATCCTCGACGCCGGCCCCAAGAGCTACGTCGGCATCGAGGCCGATCCGGAGGCCGTCGCGCTGACCGAGAAGGCGATCGGCCGACGGGGCCGCGTGGTGACGGCGGACGCGTCGTCGACCGGGCTCGACGACGACAGCGGCGACGTCGTGGTCGGCGAGGCCATGCTCACCATGCAGTCCGACCGCGGCAAGGACGCGATCATCGGCGAGGCGTTCCGGGTGCTGCGCCCGGGCGGGCGGTACGCGATCCACGAGCTGGCGCTGGAACCGGACAGCCTCAGCGACGCGCAGAAGACTCAGATCCGCCAGGCACTCGCCCGCTCGATCAAGGTCAACGCCCGGCCACTCACCGAGGCCGAGTGGCGGGAGCACCTGGTCGCCGCCGGCTTCGAGATCGAGAAGGTGCGCTTCGCGCCGATGGCCCTGCTGCAACCGCGGCGCGTCGTCGCCGACGAGGGCCCGCTGCGTTCACTCAAGATCGTGGGAAACGTGCTGCGTAACGGCGATGCACGACGGCGTATTGTGGGGATGCGCCGCGTCTTCCGCCAGTACCGCCGAGAACTCGCGGCCATCGAGATCGTCGCCCGGAAGCCTGACAAATCATGAGTGATACCGCCAGTTGGTCGTACCTGACCGGCCTCGCCGACGCGAGCCCCGATCCGTCCGGTGACCGCCCGAAGATCACCGTGCTGCACCGGGGCGAGAGCGAGACGCTCATCCGGCTGGCGTTCGGCGCCGGCCAGACCATGACCGAGCACACCGCGGCGCACCCGATCGTGGTGCTCGGGCAGGTCGGCTCGATCGACTTCAGCGTCGGCGGCGCCACCTACGACCTGACCGGCGGCACCGCGATCCGGGTGGACACCCGGGTTCCGCATTCGCTGTTCGCCCGCACGGCCGCGACGGCCACGCTGATCGTGGTGCACGGCCGATGAGCGGCGCCCGCCAGCGCGACCGGGTGCGCTCGCTCGTCGCCGAGGCCCAGACGCCGATCGATGCGCAGTCCATCGCGAGTGCGCTCGACATCCACGTCACGACGGCGCGCTTTCACCTGAACAACCTGGTCGACGAGGGCGCCGCGGTCGCCGTCGCGCTCCCGCCCGACGGGGTGGGGCGGCCCCGGATGGGCTATCGCATCGTGGTGGCTCCGCCGATCGACGACCTGCTCATCATGCTGATCACCCGGCTGGGCGACACCCCGGAGGCACGCGAACGGCTCGCCGTCGAGGTCGGCCGCGGATGGGCCGCCAAGCACCTGCCCGCCGAACTGTCCGGGCCGACCCTGCCCGATCCGGTGGTGATCGCCGAGACCATCCTGACCCGGCTCGGTTTCCGCATCACTGGGGTCGTCAGCGCGTTCGGCGACCACGAGATCACCCTCTGCGGCTGCCCGCTGCAGGAACTGGAACATGAGCTGCCCGAGGTGGCCCGCGGCGTGGTCCGCGGCATCCTCGAAGAAGCGCTCGCGGAGGGCTCGGCGGCCCTGCAATCGAGCTACGCCGTCCTCGTCCGTCCCGATGCGGCGGCCGGAGCCTGCGAACTCCGGCTCACCCTGGCCCGCACCGCCGGTGCCGACGCCCTCGCCGACTGACTCGGACCACCCCTCGTCTGGAGGAGAATCCCATGACCCACCGTTTCCGGCTGCTGGCCATCACCCTGCTCACCGTCGTCGCGACGGCTGTCGGTCTGGCGCTCACCGCGCCGGCCGCCCGGGCACTGCCCGCCGATTTCACCGTCACCACCGACGATCCGAGCACCTCGGAACTGGGCGACATCATCGAGTTCTTGGTCGCGACCCCGGCCTCCGACGAGGCCAAGGCCCGCAACCTGGAGGGCGGCATGGACGCGGTGGTGGTGCCCAAGACCGTCTACAACCTCGGTCTGTTCCGCGCACCCCGTGGTTCGCACGAGATCACCGAGATCACCGGGCGATCGGGCGACACCATCAGCGCCACCCTGAAGGCCTCCGCGGCGGGCCGGCCGAGCGTCAACACCACGATCGAGTTCAAGAAGATCGACGGCAACTGGCGGCTGGCCAACAACTCGATCTGCCGCGGCGTCAAGACCGTCGGCCTCAACATCTACTGCAACGCCTGATCCGCGGTGAGCCGGATCGAGGTTCGCCGGCTCCGCGTCGACCTGGGCGGCCGCACCGTGCTGCACGACGTCGACCTGACCGTGCCCGGCGGTGAGCTGGTCTATCTCCTCGGCCGCAACGGCGCGGGCAAGTCGACCCTGCTGCGCAGCGTGTGCGGGATCGTGACACCGGTGTCGGGAGAGGTACTGATCGACGGCACCGCGGTGCGCGGGCTACCGTCCCCGGGACGACGGCTCGGTATGCACCTGGGCACCGAGCCGCTTCATCCCGGCCACACCGCGCGCCGGCACCTGCGCTGGCTGGCCGCCGGTGCCGGGCTCGACCGCCATGCCGTCGACGACGTGCTGGCCCGCACCGGCGTCGACCGGTACGGAGCCCGCCGGATCGGGGACTACTCCCTCGGCATGCGGCAGCGCCTCGGGATCGCCGCCGCGTTGCTGCCGGTGGCCGGCAGCGGCTCCGGCGACGCCGCCCTCGTCTTCGACGAGCCGCTCAACGGACTCGACGTCGAGGGCATCGTCTGGCTGCGGGAACTGCTCGTCGGGCTGGCCGCCGACGGTTGCGCGGTGCTGGTCGCCTCGCATCTGCTCGGCGAGGTGGCGCGCAGCGCCGACCGGGTGGTGCTGATCGACCGGCAGACCGCGGGCGCGGCGCAGACCGTCGACGAGTTCCGCGGCGGCCACCATGATCTGGAAGCGGCCTATCTGGCCGCGGTCCGCGCGACGGCGGCGGCGTGAACGGCCGCGCGCTGCGCGATGCGGCCGGGCAGACCGGCCGCGGTGTCCGCGCCGAAGCGATCCGCACCGGCGGGCGGCGCAGCTTCCTGGTGTACGGGGCACTGCCCGCGGGCGTCGTCCTGCCACTGGTGATCACCTTCGGGATCGCCGCGGTCGCCGAGCGCATCGCGCACCTGAACAGCGACGAGATATCGGTGAACGCGGTCTCGTCGTCGAACTCGGTCTACTGGATCATCACCTTCACGGTGGTGGTCGGCGCCTTGACGGCGGCGTATGCGCAGGCCACGAGCATGCGAGCGGTGGCCCGCGACGTCGACCGCCACCTGTACCCGCGTGCGTGGACGTCGGCGGCGAGCCGGTGGATCTTCTACGGCCTGCTGACCGCCGCCGCGTCCGCGATCCTGGTCGCCGTGGTGATGTCGGTGCTGCCCGCGGCCTTTCCGAGCGTGTACAGCGAGGTGGCGCTGTTCTCGTCGGCCGGCGTGCGCTTCGTCGTCACGGTGCCGGTCTACGCGTTCTTCGCGTGCGGTCTCGGCGCCGGCCTGGCGGCCCTGATCGGCCATCCGGCCGGCACCCTCGCCGCCCTGCTGTTCTGGGTCTTCGTCATGGAGGACGCCATCATCTTCGTGCCCGACGGCGCCAAGATCCAGGCGTACATGCCGTTCCTCAACGGGACCTGGGGCACCGGCCAGGACCTGGCGATCAGCCCGCCGTGGGGCACCGACGGCGCGCTGGTCTATTTCGCCGCGGTGTCGACCGCGCTGTTCGTCGTCGGCACCCTCGCCGTCGGCCTGCGCCGCCGTCGCGGATAGCCGGAGCGGCCGTCGTACCTCCTCCCCCGTACCGCGTGTCGCGGGTCTTTCTGCGGGTCGCGTGCCGTGCAGGCCCTGCGACATGAAAATGGACCCGCGACACGAGCGCTCAGGCGAGCGCGGACATCGCACTATTGAGAGTTGCCGAACAATCTGACATCGGACGATGCCGATTCACATGGCCGGTGCGAAAGTGAGAATTCATATCGATCGATAGTCGCGGACCGGCATCCGAGAGCCGCGCCGATCCGGCCAGGTGCCGTGCAACTCGCACATCCGGATCACCCGATACCGGTGCCCGCCGTAGGGTTCGAGCAGTTCGGCCATGCCCGCATCGTCGACCGGCCGGCCGATCAGCGTCTGACCGACGATCTTCGGCAGGTGATAGTCCCCGAAGGGCACGGCGTCGGCGTCGCCCAATGCCCGGATACGGGTGTGCGCCGCGGTCCACGGACCGATCCCGCGCAGCGCGGTGAGGACGTCGCCCTTGTCTTCCACGTCGACGCGGGCGGCGGCCCGGATCGTCCGCATGCGCACCGGCTCCAGGCCGCTGCGGTGCCAGTCGGCCTCGGTGATCTCCCGCCACACCGGCCGGGGCGGCGGCACCCGCATCACGACCGGCCCCGGCGCCGGTTCGCCGTACCGGCGCAGCAGATAGCGCCAGGCCCGGTACGCCTCGGCGCCGACCACCTTCTGCTCCATGACCGCGGCGACCAGGGCCTCCCAGACGCGGCCGCTGCGCCCGATCCGCAGGCCCGCCGACCGGGCGGCGAGCCGCGCCACCACCGGCGAGCCGATCGGCAACGACGCCGGGTCGTCGTGCGCGCCCAGCGCGGCAGGCAGACCGTCGAGCAGCCACGATGCCCCGGGACCCCACGCGCGACCGACGATCTCGCCCGCCTCCGCCCGCACGGTCAGCGTGCCCGGTCCGTCCGGCGTATGCACCGCGCGCCACACCGAGCCGTCCGGTGCCACGCGCAGCGCGGGGTCGTGGGCGCTGCGCCGGTGGATCCCGAGGATCACGCGGACGTCGAGCGGACCGGGCGGCCGCCAGATGCGGCGCTGTTCGGCCTCACTCGCCACCGTCAGCGCACCGCCCCGAGCGCCGGATCGCGCTCCAGGATGTCCAGGAACGCGCGCAGCGCCGGATTCGGGTTGTCGTCGACGGTCGCGACGCCGACGGTCAGTTCGACCGCCGGCGGATCGAGTTCACGCAGCACCACACCCGGCACCCGGAACGCCGTCGCACGACCGACCGGCATCGGCGCCACCCCGACACCGTCCGCCACCGCGCGCAGGACCATCTCGTCGTCGGCCTCCCGCGCACCACGCGTGGCGTGCCGTCGGGCCACAGCGCCGACACGATCGTGTCGTACATGCCGGGCGCGTTGTCCCGTTCCCAGAACACCACCGGCTCGCCGCGCAGCCGGTCCCGCCCGACCGGCGGCCCCGCGCCGAGCGCCGGACCGTCGCCGCCGTCCGCCAGCGGATGCCCCGCGGGCAGCGCGACGACGAGCCGTTCGGCGCCGCAGCCGCGCACCCGGATCCGCTCGTCGGCCACCGGGCCGCGCACCACCGCCAGGTCGATCTCCCCCGCGGCGACCAGTTCGGCGTTGTACGACGAGTAGCCGCGCCGCTCGGTGACGGTGACCTCCGGAAAATGCCGCCGGAATTCGGCGAGCGCGGCCCCAATCACACCGCCCGTCCACGAGCGGGTGAGCGCGATGTCGAGCGCACCACCCGAGCCCAGCGCCGCGGCCCGGATCCGGGCGAGACCCCGATCGGCGACGGTCAGCAGATAGCGGGCCTCCGACACCGCCACCTCGCCCGCCGGGGTGAGACCGATGCGCGGACCCCGGCGATCGATGAGCTCGGCGCCGACCTCACGCTCGAGCACCTTGATCTGCTGACTCAGCGCGGACTGCGCCACGAACAGCTCGGCCGCCGCCCGGGTGAAGCTCAGATGCTCGGCGACGGCGACGAGATACCGCGCTCGTTGCAGTTGCACGCTGCGATTATAAGCGCATCCGATGGCCTCAGAGCGATTCGGTGTTGGACCGGCCCCGGGGTCCGCCACACCCTGGAAGCACCGCACCGCTCCGCACACCTACCTCTCGGAGGCCCATCCCGATGCCCACGACCACACCCGTTCTGCTCGACGAACTCCGGGCGATCGTCGGCGCTCGCCACGTGCTCACCGATCCGGCGACCACCGCGGGCCACGCGACCGACTGGACCGGCCGGTGGTGCGGCGCCACGCCCGCCGTCGTGCGTCCCGGCAGCACCGCGGAGGTGGCGGCGGTCCTCGCCGCATGTCACCGCGCCGGTATGCCGGTGGTGCCCCAGGGCGGTAACACCGGGCTGGTCGGCGACTCGGTGCCGATGGACGGCGAGATCCTGCTCAGTACCCGCCGGCTCGACGTCGTCGGCGACGTGGACCGGATCGAACGGACTCTCGCGGCCGGCGCCGGCGCGACCGTCGCGCAGGCGCAGCGGGCGGCCCGCGAGGCCGGGCTGGATCTCGGGATCGACCTGGCTTCGCGAGATTCGGCCACCCTCGGCGGCATCGTCTCGACCAACGCCGGCGGGCCGCGCATGATCAAGCACGGCAGCACCCGCTCGCGGCTTCTCGGCGTCGAAGCGGCGCTGGCCGACGGCCGGGTCCTGACCCGGTGGAGCGGTCTCACCAGGGACAACATCGGCTACGACCTGCCCGGACTGCTCGCCGGCGCCGAGGGCACGCTCGCGGTACTCACCCGAGTCCTGCTCCGCCTGGTGACACCCACGACGGAGACGCAGACGGTGCTGGCCGGCGTCGATTCCATCGCCGGCTGTCTCGCGCTGGTCGACGCGGCACGCCGATCGGGACTGTGTATCGAGGCGGCCGAGCTGATGACGGCCGAGGGCATCGGCCTGGTTCGCACGCACCGCGGCCTCAGGGCGCCGCTGGCCGCGCCGAGCCCCTTCTACCTACTGCTGGAGTTGTCCGGACCGGCCGATCTGCCGGAGGCCGTGACCGCACTCCTGGCGGGTTCCTCCGGCCTGCTCGACGACGCGGTGGTCGAGGCCGGGCCCGTGCGGCGGCTGTGGGAGTACCGCGAGAGCCACCCCGAGGTGCTGAACACCGCCTCGTCCACCCCGCCGGTCAAGCTCGACGTCGCGCTGCCGTCGCGCGCACTGCCCGACTTCCTGGCGGTTCTGCCCGCCGACCTGTCCGCGCGCTTCCCGGCGGTCCGCGCCGTCTGCTTCGGGCACATCGCCGACGGGAACGTCCACGTCAACCTGCTCGACGTCCCCGCGCCGTGCCGCGAGGCGGTGACCGAGCGGGTGCTGACCCTCGTCGCCGAACACAGCGGCAGTATCAGCGCCGAGCACGGCATCGGCCGGGCGAAAGGACCGTGGATCGGCCTCGGCCGCGACCTGCCGGACCGGCAGGTCATGCATGCGGTCCGGAACGCGCTCGACCCGGCGCGACTGCTCAACCCGAACGTCCTGCGGTTCCTCCGATCCCGCTCGCCCTCGCGCACTCACCGTCCCGACCAGGAGAATCCATATGACGGCTCATGTCCGGCGCCGCCGCGCCGCGACCACGGCCCCCAGCCTGAGGTCCATCGTCGACGCCGCGGGCGCGGTGTTGACCCCGCTCGATCCCGGCGGACCGCGGGCCGTGCCGGACATCGCGGTGCGCGGCATCGAGGTCTACCAGCCGGGTGCGCCGACCGACTATTCCGGGCACCTCGTCGTCGGGCATCCGGTGCACGACCGGCCCTCGCTCATCGAGCTCAGCGAGAGCTGTACCGGTACCGCGGCACTGATCCTGCCGTCCACGACACCCGCCGGGCTGAGCGGCCCGCTCGCCCCGTTCCGGCTGCGCCGGGCCCGATGGATCGGCGGGGACGCGCTACTGCGGGCGCTCGCCGCGCTGACCCACCGGTCCGAGGCCGCCGGGGAGCCGGCGGGCGGGCCCGGCGCCGCCCGCGAGGCCGCGTTCGCCGAGCGGTGCCGTACCGCGGCCCTGCTCACCGTGCTCGGCGGCGTCGGGGACGCCGCGACCGCGGCGGCCCTCGCCGGGTTGCGGCCCGATCGCGGCCACGCCGTCGTCGCCGCCGCGGTCACCGGTGACGACCACGCCCGCGTACGACTGGCCCTGTCCGCCGAATTCCCGCATCAGCGCCAGGTGACCACCGGCGGCCTGCTGCTCGCCGTCCTCCCGGTCGATCCGGACGGTACCGATCCGGACAGCGCCGGCGCGGACGACGACGACCGGAGCGTCACCGTCCGGCTGCGTGCACGACTGGGCGCGGCGCTCGACACCTCCCCCACCGCCGCGGTGGGCGTGGGACCGGTCGTCGCCGATCTCGCCCGGCTACCCGAATCGGGGCGCGCGGCCCGCGACGTGCTGCGCGCGCTGCGCCTTCCGCTCGGGAAGCCGCCGTCCGTCACCGGCCTGCGCATCGCCGAGCCGCAGGACGTCGAGGATGCGCTGCAGGTGGTTCGGGCGTCAATGCTGCTGCGCCCGCACGGCGGGGAGTTGTCCGCGCGCCTGCGGCTGCTCGCCGACCACGACCGCGCTCATCGCACCGAACTGCTCCCCACGGTCCTGACCGTGGCGACCACCGCGTCGAACGTCGCCGAGGCCGCCCGCCGGCTCGGGGTCCACCCGAACTCGCTGCGGGCACGCCTGGCGCGGATCGAGACGGTGGCCGGCATCGACCTCGGCGAGCCGGTCAGCGCCCTGCGCACCGTCCTCGGCCTCCTCGCCGATCCCGACCTGCACCGGCCGGCCCGCCGCGACTGATCCCGGAGCCGAGCCGCGCAGACGGCAGCGCCACCGATCCGCGGGATCGGTGGCGCTGCCGGGAACGACGTATCAGACCGCGAACGACCCGCGGTTGCTCTTGACCTTGCCCTCCTTGACCACGAGCAGGATGTTGGCGTTGTCACCGACCAGGTCGGCGTCCTGGCTCGGGTCGCCCTTGACCACCACGACGTCGGCGATCTTGCCGTCCTCCAGGGTGCCCAGGGTGTCGAGCAGACCGCACAGCTCGGCCGAGTTCTTGGTGGCCGCGGTGATCGCCTGCAGCGGGGTCATGCCGCCGAACTTCACCAGCAGGCCGACCTCGCCGAGGTTCTCACCGTGATCGGGGACCAGGCCGGCGTCGGTGCCGGTGCAGATCTTGATGCCGGCCTCCACCGAGGCGCGCACCGAGTCCTGCGCGATCTTGTGCCACTTCTCGCTCTTGGCCACGGCCTGCGGGGTCGCGGTGTCGGGCTTGAGCGTCTCCAGCAGTGTCGGCACCAGGAACTGGCCGTTCTCCACCATCTTCTTGCGAAGCTCATCGGTCAGCGCGTAGCCGTGCTCGATGCTGCGGACGCCCCCGTTGACCGCCGACTCGATCCCGGGCAGGCCGATCGCGTGCGCGGCGACCGGTCGGCCACCGTAGTTGTGCCCCTCCTCGACCACCGCGGCGACCAGTTCCTCTCGGGCGCCGAGGTAATCGGGCTGGTCGTTCGGCGAGGAGACACCGCCGGAGGAGGCCACCTTGATGACGTCGACACCCTCGCGGCACAGCTTGCGCGCCTCGACTCGCGCCTCGTCGACGGTATCGACCAGCACGCCGCCGATCAGATCGGTGCCGGACAGGCCCGACGGGATGTGGAAGTCGGCATGACCGCCGGTCTGGCTCAGCATCTTGTCGGCGACCAGCACGCGCGGGCCCTCGATCAGGCCGTGCGCGACGGCGTCGCGCACGCCCACGTCGACGCCCATCAGGTCGCGGACCGTGGTCACGCCGGCCTCCAGGGTGACCTTCAGCCGCGCGATCAGCTGGAAGTAGCGGTAGGACGGCGGCACCATCGCCGCCATGATCGGCGACCCCTTGGTGCCGGGCAGCGACAGGTGGACGTGGACGTCGAAGAATCCGGGGCAGATGGTGTTGCCACCCAGATCGACCTTGGTGGCCGAATCGTCGGCGGCCGGCGCACCCGACGCCGGTCCGGCATAGGCGATCTTGTCCCCGTCGATCACCAGCACGGCGTCATCGATCGGATCGCCGCCGTTGCCGTCGATCAAGCGGGCGTTGTGCAGAACAGTCGTCGTCATACCTAACTACTTACACCGCGATCTCACTCCCCACTCGGCTTCTCCCGGCGGTACGACGGCGAGTTGCGAAAGATGGCACAGATTGCATGGATTCCGCCCAAATCGACCGGTCGACCAGGCTCGGCGGACCCCTCGCGAGCGTTACGTGTCAGCCGTCGGGCGCGGACTCCGACGAGGTCGTTCGGCATGGGCGGCGGACCGATATACTCTCCACGACCACCGCAGAGACCGAGGTCCGGGCACATGGCAGACGGCACGCCGCAGCAGGGCGGCACCAGCGACGACGAAATGGCGATCCTCGTCGCCGACATCGGCGACGCGCTCACCAGGTCGTCGTATCCGGTCCCGGAGACCAGCATGGTGCTCGACCAGATCTGCAGGGCGTACGGCGCCGACATCACCAGCGAGGTCTTCGCGAGCTACATCATCTCGCTGAACCGGAGCACCGGAAAGGTCGCGGTCTCGAACACCCGGGGGTCGTTCCGGTTCGACCAGATCGCCGCCACCGAGCATCTGGTGCATCAACTCAAAGAGGCCGCGCTGCCGATCGACGAGGCGCGCGCCCGGCTGCACGCGATCTCCACGTCCCGGCCCCCGGTCAACCCGATCATCCGGATCCTCGGCTACGCGCTGATGGCGCTCGGTTTCTCGCTCTGCTTCCGGATGAGTTTCAACGCCACCCTCATCGCCGTCATCGTCTCCGTTCCGATCGCCGCGATCTCCCTGTGGAGCAGCATCAAAGGAACCCTGGCCGCTCTGATGCCGGTGCTGCTGACCTTCCTGTCCGCGCTGGTGATCACGCTGTGGGCCATCCACGTCACCGATGCCGATCCGGTGCGGCTCGCGGTGATCCCGGTGCTGACGCTGATCCCGGGCGCCGCGCTGACCACCGCCCTCATCGAACTCACCACGGGCGACATGATCGCCGGCTCCACCCGGCTGATCTCGGCGCTCGTGGTGCTGCTGTCGATGGCCTTCGGTCTGGCGCTCGCCATCGACATCGTCGGCGTCACCCAGCAGGAACTCCGGGATCTGACGATCACGCAGGCGCCGTCGTGGGTGCTCTGGGTGGCCGCGCCGATCTTCGCCGTGGGCGCCATTCTGTATTTCTGCACCCCGAGGGCGGCGTGGGCCGCGACCGTACTGGTCGGCTTCGGCACGTTCTGGCTCACGCAGCTATTGCAGCAGGCCATCAACCCGGCGTTCGCCGGCGGCCTCGCCCTGGGTGCCGCCCTGCTGGTCTGCTGGGCGCTGAACGCCCACGTCCGGAACAATCCGGGGGTCCTGGTGGTCTTCCTCCCGACCTTCTGGCTCATGGTGCCCGGGTCGATGGGCTTCGTGGCACTCAGCGGTGACATCACCCAAGACCGCGAACTGGGCGGCCTCGGCGGCAACGCCGCCCTGTCCCTGCTGAGCATGGCGATCTGCATGATGATCGCGTCGGTGCTCGCCCCGGCCGTCACCCGCTCGCTCTACCGGAAGAAGCCCGCCGACGCGCGGTGATCCTCGACCACCCGCTCTCCGTTCGTGCACCTGAATCCCGTTGCTCCACCCGGTCTGTTCCGGGTGGAGCAACGGGATCCGGCAGGTGGAACCGTGCCGGCTGAACCTACAGGTTGATCATGTGGCCGATGGCGCCGTGGAAGGTCTCCTGCAGCGCCTCGCTCATGGTCGGGTGGGTGTGCACGTTGCGGGCCAGCTCGCGTGCGGTGAGGTCCCACTTCTGCGCGAGGGTCAGCTCGGGCAGCATCTCGGAGACGTTGTCGCCGACCAGGTGGCCGCCGAGCAGTTCGTCGGTGTCGGCGTTGGTGACCAGCTTGACGAAACCGGCGGTCGCGTTCAGGCCCTGCGCCTTGCCGTTGGCGGAGAACGGGAACTTGGTGACCTTCACGTTGTAGCCCTCGTCCTTCGCCTGCGCCTCGGTGAGCCCGAAAGAGGCGACCTGCGGCTGGCAGAACGTGGCGCGCGGCATCATCCGGTAGTCACCGAGCGGCATGGTCTCGGCGCCGGCCATCGTCTCGGCGGCGACCACGCCCTGCGCCTCGGCCACGTGCGCGAGCATCAGCTTCGCGGTGACGTCGCCGATGGCGTAGATGCCGGGCACGTTGGTGCGCATGTGGTCGTCGATCGCAATGGCGCCGCGATCGGTGAGCTCCACCCCGGTGCTCTCCAGGCCGAAGCCCTCGGTGCGCGGGGCGAAGCCGACCGACATCAGGACCTTGTCGACGGTGATGCCGGCCTCGGCGCCCTTCGGGTCCTTGTAGGTCACGACGACCTGTGAGCCCTGGTCGTCGACGGTCTGCACGGCGGTGCCGGTGAGGATCTTGACGCCGAGCTTCTTGTACTGCTTGGCGATCTCCTTGGAGATCTCCTCGTCCTCGTTCGGCAGGACGCGCGGCAGGAACTCGATGATGGTGACGTCGACGCCGTAGTTGGCGAGGACGTAGCCGAACTCCATGCCGATCGCGCCGGCACCGACGATGGCGATGGAGCCGGGCAGGTCGCGGGTGAGGATCTGCTGTTCGTAGGTGACGACGTTCTCGGACAGCTCCACGCCCGGGAGCAGGCGGACCGTCGAACCGGTGTCGATGATGACGTTGTCGAAGGTGATGACGCGGTCACCGACCCGGAGCGTCTTGGGCCCCTCGAAGATGCCGTAGCCGTCGATCTCGGTGATGCCGTTCTTCTTCATCAGGAAGTGAACGCCCTTGACGATGCCGTCGGACACTTTGCGGCTGCGGTCGAAGGCGGCGCCGAAGTCGAACGAGACGTCGCCGGACATGCCGAAGACCTTCGCCTCGTGGTTGAACACGTGCGCCAGCTCCGCGTTGCGCAGCAGCGCCTTCGACGGGATACAGCCGACGTTCAGACAGACACCTCCCCACCACTTCTCCTCGATCACCGCGGTTTTCATGCCGAGCTGAGCGGACCGGATCGCGGCCACATACCCACCCGGACCAGCCCCAAGGACAACTGTGTCAAAGTGTTCAGTCACGGCGTCCAGACTAGACCTCGGCGCGCGTGCGCGCAGGCCCCTGGACGTGCCGCGCGCCACTCTCCATCCCCGCTGTGAACCGGGTGCGATGCGTCGCTCACGGACCCCGCCGAACCCGCGTGTCGAACATATGTTCGATGAACTGTTGGGGGATTTGCCGACTTTCCGCTCCCGCGCAGGTCACCCGGGAGAAGTCCGGTGCGGTCGTGGCGGTCGTGGGCGCGGGGTGGGCGACATCGCCGACGGACCCGAGTAGAGGTCGATGCAGCAGAGGTCGCGACATACACAACGCACACACATCGACACCAGAACCGGACCCGAACATGAGCCCCGCAAATACCCGAGATCTGCCCGCCCTCCCGGAGAAGGCGCCCGACCCCGGTCCTTCGGTGATCCGGAAGGCGATCTCCGCCTCCGCCATCGGCAATGCCACCGAGTGGTACGACTACGGCGTCTACGCGGCGACGGCCACCTACCTCACCCACGCCTTCTTCCCGGGATCGCTCGGCGCCATCGGCACCATGCTGGGCTTCGCCGTCTCGTTCGTCCTGCGGCCGCTGGGCGGCTTCATCTGGGGCCCGATCGGCGACCGCCTCGGCCGCAAACACGTCCTGGCGATCACCATTCTGCTGATCTCCCTGTCCACCGCGCTGATCGGCGTCCTGCCGACACACGCGGTCGCCGGGGTCTGGGCGCCGATTCTGCTGATCGGGCTGCGGGTGGTCCAGGGCTTCTCCACCGGCGGCGAGTATGGCGGTGCGGCGACCTTCATGGCCGAATACTCACCGGACCGCAAGCGCGGCCGCTACGGCAGCTTCCTCGAATTCGGCACGCTCGCCGGATTCGCCTCGGGCACCGCGCTGGTGCTGCTGCTGAGCCTCGCGCTCACCGACGACCAGATGTACACGTGGGGCTGGCGCCTGCCGTTCCTGCTCGCGCTCCCGCTGGGTCTGGTCGGCCTCTACCTGCGATCGCAGCTGGAGGACTCCCCGGTCTTCACCGAGATCGAGGAGCACATGACCGAGGAGGTGGAGGTCTCCACCTGGGCCAAGCTGAAGCAGACCGTCGTCGACTACTGGCGGCCGATCGCGATCATGTTCGGCATGGTGGTGGCGCTCAACGTCGCCAACTACACGCTGCTCGCCTTTCAGCCGGAGTACCTGAAGAGCACCATCGGTCTGTCCGAGGATGCCGGCTCGGCGGTGGTGCTGATCGGCCAGGTGGCGATGATGTGCCTGATCCCGTTCTTCGGCCGCTGGTCGGACCGGACCGGCCGCAAACCGATGTGGTGGGCGTCGCTGGCCGGCCTGTTCGTGCTGTCATTGCCGATGTACTGGCTGATGGGTCAGGGCTTCGGCTGGGCGATCGCCGGTTTCGTGGTGCTCGGCATCCTCTACATCCCGCAGCTGGCGACCATCTCGGCCACCTTCCCGGCGATGTTCCCCACGCACGTGCGCTATGCGGGCTTCGCCGTCTCGTACAACCTGTCGACGGCGCTGTTCGGCGGTACCGCGCCGCTGGTCAATGAGGCGGTCGTGAGTTCCACGGGCTGGAACCTCTTCCCCGCCGTCTATCTGATGGGCGCGTGCGTCATCGGCATGGTGGCGCTGCTGTTCCTGCGCGAGACCGCGGGCTGCTCGATCCGCGGCACGTCGATTCCGGGCGAGAGGCCGGAGCGCGCCGACGACGAGGCCCCCGAACTGGCCGGCGCCGCCACTCGGTGAGCACTCCCCCGGAGCCGTTCGGCAGCCCGCGGATTGATGAGCATGAATAGAACGTGTTCTCATATTGGTATGCCTCCCGTTTCCGGCACGCCGCCCGTCGACCCGTTCGCACCCGCCCGGCTCGGCCCGCTGCGGTTGCGCAACCGGCTGATCAAGTGCGCGACCTTCGAGGGGATGACCCCCGAGGCACTGGTCACCGACGACCTGATCGAGTTCCACCGGGAGCACGCGGCGGGCGGCGTCGCGATCAGCACCGTGGCGTACTGCGCGATCTCGCCGGAGGGCCGCACCGACCGCCATCAGATCTGGCTGCGCGAGGCGGCGGTGCCGGGGCTGCGGCGCCTGACCGGCGCGATCCACGACGAGGGTGCGCTGGCCGCGGCGCAGCTCGGGCACGCCGGCGCGGTGGCGAACTCGGCCTCGAACGGCGCCAAGGCGCTGGGCCCGGGCGCCATCCCCGCGCCGATGGGCATGTCGCTGACGCACAAGATCGGCCTCGACGAGATCCCCGCGCTGCGGACGCGGTTCGCCGAGGCGGCCCGCCTCGCCGTCGACTCCGGGTTCGACGCGATCGAGGTGCACTGCGGCCACAACTATCTGCTCAGCTCGTTCCTCTCGCCGCTGCTCAATCACCGTCGTGACGCGTACGGCGGGTCGTTGGCGAACCGCGCACGACTCGCCCGCGAGGTCCTCGAATCCGTCCGGGAGGCGGTCGGATCCGGCGTCGCGGTCTGGGCCAAGCTCAACATGTACGACGGCGTGGGCCGCCCCGGTCCCGGCCGCGGTCCGAAGCCGTGGCGCGGCTTCAACGTCGACGAGGCCTGCGAGGTGGCCCGGCTCTTCGAGGCCGACGGCCATCTCGACGCGATCGAACCGACCGCGGGCAGTTCGCTGCTGAACCCGATGTACTTGTTTCACGGTGCCGCGCCGCGCGCGTCGTTCGCGCGGGCCTTCCACGGGCCGATGCGGGCCGGCCTGAAGATCGGCGGCCCCTTCTTCCTGAAGGCCTACCCGTACCGCGACGCCTACCTGCTGCCGCTGGCCCGCGAACTGCGCGCGGCCACCGCGCTGCCGGTCATCCTGCTGGGCGGGGTGACCGACCGCGCGAGCATGGACCTGGCCCTGGCCGAGGGCTTCGACTTCGTGGCGATGGGCCGCGCCCTCCTGCGCGAGCCGGACCTGCCGCGCCGGATCGCCGCCGACCCGGCGACGGCGTCGAAGTGCGTGCACTGCAACGAGTGCATGCCGACCATCTACTCTCACACCCGCTGCCCCATCCGTACGGGCGAACTCCCCGACCCCGTCGCCTGACGAGCACATCCGGAGGAATCTGTCGCGGATTCTGTCGTGTCCGAAATCCGTCGCGGGGATGACCCTGGATCCGGCAAGATCGGCGGCGTCCGTCGATCGCGACACGATCCGCGACGGATCGCGGAGGGTCCGAGCGCTAGCCTGGCCGGGTGGACAACGATCCCTATCTCTGGCTGGAAGACGTCACCGGCGGGCGGGCCCTGGACTGGGTGCGGGCGCACAACGAACCGACGGTCGCCGAGCTGACCGGCCCGCCGCGCTTCGCCGAACTGGAAGCCGGGGCGCTGGAAGTGCTCGACACCGACGACAAGATCCCGTACGTCCGCCGCCGCGGGGAGCACCTGTACAACTTCTGGCGCGACGCGAAGAACCCGAAGGGACTGTGGCGGCGCACCACGCTCGACTCGTATCGCACCGACAGCACGCATTGGGACGTCCTGATCGACGTCGACGCACTCGCCGACGCCGAAGGCGAGAACTGGGTGTGGGCGCGCGTCAGCCTCTGCTTCCCCGACTACGACCGCGCACTGGTCGCACTCTCGCGCGGCGGCGCGGACGCCACCGTCGTGCGGGAATTCGACGTGACGCAGCGCGCGTGGGTCGCCCCGGAAGACGGCGGATTCGCCCTGCCCGAGGCCAAGAGTTCGGTCTCCTGGATCGACCGGGACACCGTGTACGTCGGCACCGACTTCGCGTCGACGCCCGACGGGCTGCCCGCGATGACCACGTCCGGCTACCCGCGCACCGCGCGACGCTGGGTCCGCGGCACCGCCCTCGACGATGCCCCGACGGTCTACGCGGGCGAGGTGAGCGACGTCGCGGCCGGCGTCTCCTACGACCACACGCCCGGTTTCGAGCGCCACTTCGCGTCCCGGTCGACCGACTTCTTCAACTCCCTCTCGTACGATCTGACCTCGGGCGAGCCGGTACTCATCGACGTGCCGACCGACGCGCACTTCGCGGTGCACCACGATCACCTCTTGGTGATGCCCCGGCAGGACTGGACCATCGGCGACCCCTCGACGGGCTCAGGGAGCGTGGTGCGCCCGACCGGATCGCTGCTGGTCTTCGACTACCCGGCGTTCCTGGCCGGCGACCGCACGCATCGCGCGCTCTTCGTCCCGGACGCGCACACCAGCCTGGAGTCGTACGCCTTCACCCGTACCCGGCTGGTGCTGACCACGCTGCACGACGTCGCCACCCGCATCCAGGTGCTGACGCTCGACGACTGGGAACCGGCGCCGATCACCGGCCTCCCCGAGTTCGCGACGGTGTCGGTCATCGACACCGATCCCGACCACAGCGACGAGATCTGGCTCAGCGCGAGCTCGTTCACGCAGGCACCGAGCCTGCTGTACGGCGACGCGACCACCGGGGTCGACGTGCTCAAGTCCGCGCCGGAGTTCTTCGATGCCACCGGCGTGAGCGCCCGGCAGTTCTTCGCCACGTCCGACGACGGCACCGCCATCCCCTACTTCGTGGTCCAGCGCGACGACGACGACGGGCCGCGCCCCACCCTGCTGTACGGCTACGGCGGTTTCGAGAACTCGCTGACCCCCGGCTATTCGGCGATCGCCGGCCGCAGCTGGATCGCCCGCGGCGGCAGCTACGTGGTCGCCAACATCCGCGGCGGCGGCGAGTACGGCCCGGCCTGGCACACGCAGGCGCAGAAGGCCGGACGTCACCTGGTGTACGAGGATTTCGCGGCGGTCGCGCGCGACCTGGTCGCCCGGGGCTTCACGACGCCGGCGCAGCTCGGCGCCCAGGGCGGGTCGAACGGCGGCCTCCTGATGGGCGTCATGCTGACCCGCTATCCCGAGTTGTTCGGCGCACTGGTCTGCCAGGTGCCGCTGCTGGACATGAAGCGCTACCACCTGCTGCTGGCCGGCGCGTCGTGGATGGCCGAGTACGGCGACCCCGACGACCCCGACGAGTGGGCCTTCCTCGGCGAATACTCGCCGTACCAGCGGCTGACCGCCGACGCCGAGTACCCGCCGCTGCTGATGACCACTTCCACCCGCGACGACCGGGTCCACCCCGGGCACGCCCGCAAGTTCGTGGCGCGGATGGAGGAGATGGGCTACCGCCCGGCGTACTTCGAGAACATCGAGGGCGGGCACGGCGGGGCCGCCGACAACGCGCAGGCCGCGTTCAAGTCGGCGCTCGCCTACGAGTTCCTGTGGCGCACGATCGGCGGTGATCCGGGCGCGGCGGTGACCGGATGACCTCCGGGGAATCCGGCCTGGCCGACGCGCTGACCCGGATCCGGGCGGTCACCCCCTACTTCGAGCTGCACCACGGCCCCGGCGAGGAGCGGGTGGGTCTTCCGACGCGACGACTCCGCGATCCGGATGTCGCGGGCCCGCTGTTCGACGGTCTCGCCGCCGCGCTCGGCACCAGCGAGAGGCGCGTCGCCGTCTCGATGCTGTTCCTCGACTACGCCGCCCATCTGTGGTCGGTCGCCCTCGGCACGGCCCTGCTGACCGGGCGCAGCGCCGATCTGGATCCCGATACCCTGCGGTTTCGCCGGGACGGCACGACGACGACTCTCCACACCGGCCTTTCCCGGCCGGGCGGCACCCCGGCCGGGGAAGTGCTCGACCGGCAGTTGGAGCCGCTGGTCGCGGCGTGGAGCGCAGAGGTCTCGGCGGGACTGCTCTGGGGGAACGCCGCGTCGTGCGTGGTCAGCACGGGTGCGCTGCTCGGCCCGGCCAGCGCCGGGCTGGTGGCCGGGACACTGTCCGATCCCCGGCTCGCGGACGCGCTCGATCCGGTGACCCGGCGCCGCCGGAGCTGCTGCCTCTACTACCGGTCGTCGACGGGCGGATACTGCGGGGATTGCGCGCTCACTCCGCCCGCCGGCCGCTGATCCGCCCCGGCCCCACCAGCCCGCTGAACAGACCCGGCCCCACCAGCCCGTCGAACAGGCCCAGCCTCACCAGCCCGTTGAGCCGACCCGAGCCCGCAAGTGCGCCCTTCGACGCCGCGTCGTCGCATGCTCCGCCGCGCCAGCTCAGGACCCGGGGCGAGTCTCTAATAGGTGGTGATCGGCGAGTGAGTCGGTCGGGGGGGTCAAGCCCCAAGTAGTGGTGTAACTCGTTGTTGATCCTTCGGTGGTGGTCAGGCTGGTATTTGCATCAGGTCATCGGTGGTCACCTCCGTCGTCGAGTCGGTGTTTGTGTCGGTGGTCAGGGTCAGCCTGCAGCGGCTCAGGACTTCGAGGCCGAGGTATCGGCGGCCTTCGGCCCATTCGTCGGTCTGCTCGGCCAGGACGGCGCCGATGAGCCTGATGATCGCGTCTCGGTTGGGGAAGATCCCCACGACGTCGGTGCGGCGTCGTATCTCACGGTTGAGGCGTTCGGTGGGGTTGTTGGACCAGATCTGACGCCATACGTCGTCGGGGAACGCGGTGAAGGCCAGCAGGTCCTCGCGGGCATCGTCGAGGTGGTCGGCGACCTCGGGCAGCCTGTCTTCGGTGTACTCCAGGAGCCGGTCGAACTGCTCATGCACCGCGGTGGCGGTGGGCTGGTCGTAGACGCTGTGCAGCATGGCTTTCACGGCCGGCCACATGCTCTTGGGGCAGGTGGCCATGAGGTTGGCGGCGTAGTGGGTGCGGCAGCGCTGCCAGGCGGCGCCGGGCAGGTTCGCCGCGATCGCCTCGACCAGTCCGGCGTGGGCATCGGAGGTCACCAACCGGACTCCGTCCAGGCCGCGGGCCACCAGGTCGGCGAAGAAGGTGTTCCATGAGGCCTTGGTCTCACTGGTGGCCACCTGCATCCCGAGGACTTCGCGGTGGCCGTCGCCGTTGACGCCGGTGGCCAGCAGCACTGAAGCCTTGACGACCTGCTTGTTCTCGCGGACCTTGATCGTCAACGCATCGGCGGTGACGAAGGTGAACGGGCCGGCCTCGTCCAGGCGGCGGTGTCGGAAGGCGGCGACCTGCTCGTCCAGTTCGGTGGCCATGCGGGAGACCTGGGATTTGGACAGTGAGTCGATGCCCAGCGTCTTGACCAGTTTGTCCATCCGGCGGGTCGATACTCCGGCAAGGTAGCAGTCCGCCACGACGGTGATCAGGGCGGATTCGGCCCGCTTGCGGCGCTCGAGCAGCCACTCGGGGAAGTACGAACCCGAGCGCAGTTTCGGGACGGCGACATCGACGGTTCCGACGCGGGTATCCAGGGGCCGGTGGCGGTAGCCGTTTCGGTAGTTGGTGCGCTCAGCCGAGCGGGCGTTCCACTCGGCGCCGCAGACAGCGTCGGCATCGGCGGAAAGCAGGGCGTTGATGATGGTTTGCAGCAGCTCGCGCATCAGATCCGGTGACGCGTCGGCGAGGGCTTGGCCAAGCAGGCCTGCAGGGTCGACAATATGAGGTGCGGTCATCGTGATGACTCCGTTCGAGGATTCTTTAGACGGTTGACTCGAAGGATCACACGGTGGCCGCTCTACGTCCGTCCCGACACGAAGTCGGAGACGATCTCGGCCACCGAGTTACACCACCTTATGGGGCACTACTGTCGGGGGAGACTGGTTACTGGTTCCGTGGGTGTGACTACGGCGAGTCTTGCCGTTCTGGTTCTGGCTTGGTTTCGACTTGTCCACCGGTTGGAGCCGGTGCCGGTCTCCCTGTGTGGCGATGACTGGATAGAAGCCCGTCCATTGACTCCTTAGAGACCTGTCTCGCCGCGCGACTTTGTCGTTGGTCGACCGGCACCGCGCCGATAGCAGGGCCCCCTGGTATCGGTTCGAGCCGATGAGTCAGGAGCACATGTCCCGCTATGTCCAGTATCGCAGAGGCCTACGACTACGTCGTCGGCGTCGACACACACACCGCCAAGCATGTTTATGCCATCTGTGATGCCCGGACCGGTGGCGTCGTCGCTGGTCCCGAGCAGTTCCCCGTCACCGGCCGCGGGTACGACAAGGCCGTGGCCTGGATCGGCCGCCACACCGCCGGTGGCCGTGTCCTGGCTGCTGTCGAGGGCACCGGCTCCTACGGCGCCGGCCTGACCGCCGCGCTGGCCGGCACGGCGATCGCGGTGACCGAGGCCCGGCCCGGCCCGAAGAAGGCCCGCCGCGGTGCGGGTAAGACCGACGGCCTCGACGCGATCGGCGCCGCGCGCTCGGCCCTGGCCCTGACCCTCCCGGAGTTGATCAGTCCCCGCCAGGGCGACCAGCGTGCTGACCTTCAGGTTCTGCTGATCATGCGGCAGCAGAAGACGAAGGAGAAGACCGCCAAGATCAACGCCCTGAACGCGATCGTCCGACTGACCGGTCTGCTGCCTGATACGCGTAAGAAGCTCACGATGACCCAGATCCGGCGGATCGCCGGCGGCGCCCTCACCGGCGGTGGCAGCTCGCCGATCATCGCCGCGCAGGCCGCTGAACTGGCTGGTGAGGTTCTCCTGTGCCAGCAGCGGTTGAACGCCGGCCAGAAGCAGATCCGGGCTGCCGTGGCCCGCTGGCGGCCGGACCTGCTCGCCGTCGTGGGCGTGGGCCCGATCGTGGCCGCGCAGGTCCTGTGCGCGTGGTCTCATGCCGGACGGTTCGCCGACGACGCGCACTTCGCGTCGCTGGCCGGGGTCAGCCCGGTACCGATCGGGAGTGGGAACTCACTGGTCTACCGGCTCAATTACGGCGGGGACCGCCAGCTCAACAGTGCAATCCACACTGTCATGCTCACCCGTAAACGGTGCGATCCACGGACGAAGGCCTACATCGCCAAGCGCACCACTGACGGGAAGACACCCCGCGCGATCAACCGGCTCCTCAAACGCTACATCATCCGAGAGATCTTCAAACTCCTCGAACACGGCGCTCCCGATCAGACCGCCACCAGCGGCAACACCGACGTTCAGGCCGCAGCTTGACAATCAACATAGAAGCGTCGAAACGAACCACCAGCCGAGGGAGGCGTTTCGACACGGCCGGGCCCTGAGGGGCCCGTCCGGCTCAACGGGCTGATAACGACCGCCTCAACCGCACGCCGGCTGAGCCGGGCGAGGCGATAGCCGAGCCCGAGTCGAAGCCAAGTCTCACGAGTCGGACTGCTCCTACGCCCGGCGCCGGAGGGCGACCGTCGCGATGACGCCGAGAAGCGCCACCAGGAGACCCACACCGCCGGTGATCAGCGAGGTCACGGTCAGCTGGTGCAGGATGTCACCGGCCACCACCTTGACGGTCTGCTGGGTGCTCAGGTCGCTCGCCGAGACACTGTCGGCCGCACGGCGTTGCAGGTAGGTGGCGATCAGCGCACCGATCACTCCGGCCGCGAAGGCGTCGATACCCAGCCAGGCGATCACCGCCGCACGGTTGCGGCCGAGCACCAGCGCCAGGATCCCGGCGATCGCCGCGACGATCACCGACGCCCAGGCGGCCACGGTCAGCTGCTTGCCCGTCTGCTCCATCGAGCCCGCGGTGAGCCGGTTCTGATCCACCGGGATGATGATCTGCCGGTCGAGGTGCAGCTGGATCGGTGCGTCGAGCAGCGCCGAGTTCACCATCGGGGTGATGTCCAGGTCCATCTCGTGCAGGCTGGTGCGCGGTCCCGGCGCGGTGAACAGCCAGGCGTGCTGCTGCCGGGCGATCTCGGTGAAGTCCGTGACGAACTGCGGGCTCTGCGTGTACTGGGTCGCCAGCGGTTTCACCACGCTCGCGGCGAGCGGGATGTCCGTGGCCGCCGAGACCTCGTCGGCGATCTTGCCGGCGAAGTACTCCTGCACCTGCGGTTTCTCCGCGGCGTGTGCGGCGGCGTCGGCGAACCCGCTCGCCGACACCACCGTCACGGTGCTCCACATGGTGGGCACCGCGATGATCATGGCGATACCTGCGACGGCGACGAGGATTCCGGTCAGGAAGGAACGCACGTCAGCCGATCACTCGCCGATGGTGTCGCGCGCGCGGGCCACGATCAGTGGATCGGGTTCGCCGACCAGCTCGTGATCCTTGCCGTCGTACTCGTGCAGGCTCAGCACGTAGCGCATCGCGTTGAGGCGAGCGCGCTTCTTGTCGTTGCTCTTCACCACGGTCCATGGCGCCCAGTCGGTGTCCGTCTCGGCGAACATGTTCTCCTTGGCATCGGAGTACGAGTTCCATCGGTCCAGGGAGGCCAGGTCCATCGGCGACAGCTTCCACTGGCGCACCGGGTCAATCTGCCGGATCGCGAACCGGGTGCGCTGCTCCAGCGGGCTCACCGAGAACCAGAACTTCACCAGGCTGATGCCGTCGTCGACCAGCATCTTCTCGAAGGCCGGGGCCTGCTCGAGGAACTGCCGGTATTGCTCGGGGGTGCAGAAGCTCATCACTCGCTCCACACCCGCGCGGTTGTACCAGGAGCGGTCGAAGAAGACCATTTCGCCGGCCGCCGGCAGATGCTGCACGTAGCGCTGGAAGTACCACTCGGTGGACTCGCGCTCGGACGGCTTCTCCAGCGCGACGGTGCGCGCACCGCGGGGATTGAGGTGTTCGTTGAAGCGCTTGATGGTGCCACCCTTGCCCGCGGCGTCGCGCCCCTCGAAAACCAGCAGGTGGCGGATGCCGTTCTGCTTGGTCCACTTCTGCAGCTTGAGGAGTTCGACCTGCAACAGACGCTTCTGACTCTCGTACTCGCCGCGGTTCATCCGCTCGTCGTACGGGTAGTCCTCGCGCCAGGTGTCGACCACATTGCGCTGGGGAAGAGTGAGCAGGATCGGGTCGTCATCATCGTCATCGACGACGACGAAGCCGCTGGTGTCGGTCAGGTCAACGACGTTCTGCAGGGCTTTGCGGCCGGACACCTTGCTCAGGTCCGCGCCGATCTCGATGTTGTCGAGGGAGATGTAGTCGTCCACACCCTCACCCTATCGGCAGATGCGCCCGCGCGACGGGTGAGGGCGGGACGGCGTCGCAGATCACTCGATGAGTGACGCCAGAAAGGCGCTATTCCGCGGCGCGGCGCTCCGACTCGGCGGTGAGACCCTTCTGAGCGGTCTCGGCGGCCGCCTTCTGGCCCTTCTTGACCAGGAACCCGGGCAGCTTGATCTTCAGGTCGATCTCCAGGGCGAAGACGACGTGCGTCGAATTCTCCCCGGTGGACGTCAGCGTGTACGAGCCCTGCTGCTCGGACAGCTGAGAGCTCTCCAGCAGCGTCCACGAGCAGACGTTCTCGGTCCAGGTGTACGCCAGCTCCTGGGTGTCGTTGATGCCGACCATGCCGACGGTGATCTTCACCTTGTCGGGAGTGCCGTCGTCGTGCGTGGTGAGGACCTCCGCCGCGCTGTGCGCGCTGGACCAGTCCGGGAGCGCTGGAATGTCCTGCAGGACCTCCATCACCACGGAAGCGGGGGCGTTGATGTCGAATTCGTTGGATATCGAGACAGCCATGGAGTAAACCTACCTTTCCCGGACCGGGTTTTCGGCGGGTGTCTCAGTCTGAGAGGAAGGTGTCACGCAAACGCGCTTGCGCGTCGGCGTCGATACCCAGTCCCTCGGCGAAATAGGTGGCCACGTCGCCGAAGTTCTTCTCCAGTTCGCCGAACGCGGCGTCGAGGTAGCTGCGGTCGACGCCGAGTAGCGGCTTCAGAAGTTCCGGGTCACCGCCGAGGGACGCGAACCTGTCGAACAGCGGCGCCAGCGCGGGCAGCAGCCGGTTGTTGGTCTCCAGATAGTCCGCGTACACGGCGTCGCGATCGACGCCCATCACGGAGAGGAAGCTCGCCGCGGCCCACCCGGTGCGATCCTTGCCCGTCGTGCAGTGGAACAGCGCCGGACCGTGGTCCTCACCCAGCAGCCCGAGATAGAAGCGCCGGTACGACGCCTTCGCGCTCCCCATGGTGACGAAGCCGCGGTAGGTATCGGCCATCAACTCGGCGACCGCACCGTCCATCTGCGCGGTGAGCCGGTGGACCACCTCCGGATCGTCGAGGATCCGGCCGAGGTCACCGGGCACCGCCTGCGCCCGGTCGGCAAGCACGTCGAGCGGAACACCGGTCACACCGTCGATCGCCGGGTCGGGCAGCGCCCGCCGCTCCGCCGCCGACCGGAGGTCGTAGACGGTACGCAGGCACAGGGGCGCCAGGACATCGCGAGCGCCGGCCGGCACCGACCGGAAATCGGTGGAGCGGAACAGCTTTCCAGCGCGGACGGGCCGCCCACCGGCCCCGGTCCAGCCGCCGAGGTCGCGCAGATTCGGAAGAACCGAGATGGGGCTGAGCGCGGGCAGGCCGGCCGTTGTCATGCGGGCCGGGCCGAGCGCGAGGTGACCCGGCGCACCCCGCGAGCCGGGCTCGTGTCAGGCACCGGCCAGGTACCGTTCGCGTAGCGTGCCGATCGCGGACGCGTCGAGGCCGAGCACCTTCTCGGCGTACCCGTCGAACGAGCCCCATCCCTTCTCGACCAGCGAGAACGCGGCGTCCAGGTAGTCCTTCTCGACACCGAGAACCGCATTGATCGCGTCGGTCTGCCCACCCATTCCCTCGAATTTGGCGATGATCGGGGACAGCGCGGGCAGCAGCCGGTCGTTGGTGAGCAGATAGTCGGTGTAGACGTCCTCGGTGGGCACACCCAGCAGCGTCAGGAACGACGCCGCGGCCCACCCGGTGCGATCCTTCCCCGTGGTGCAGTGGAAGAGCGTCGGGGTGAGTTCACCGGCGAGCATCGTCGAATAGAACTCGCGGTAGTACTTCTGCGCGCTCGCGGAGTTGATCAGCTCGTCGTAGGTCTCGATCATCGCGGCCTTCGCCTTGTCGACGGTGAACTCGCTCACGACGGCGTGCAGCGACGCCGGGTCGTCCATCACCTTGCCCAGGTTCGCGCCGAGGGCCGAACCGGTGGCGTCCTCCAGGACGTTCAGGTGCAGTCCGCGCACGCCCGGGAGCGACGGGTCCGGGCAGTGCGCGCTCTCCGGATCGGTGCGCAGGTCGACGATCGTCTGCAGCCCGAGCGCTTCGACCCCCGCCCGGTCGGCGTCACTGGTGTTCAGGAACTCGGTACTGCGGAATACCAGTCCGGGCTTGACGGTCTTCCCGTCGGCAGCCGGCCAGTGGCCCAGATCGCGGAAGTTCGGGAGGCTCGGAAAGGGACTGGGGGCACCAGGAGTCGCGGTCACGCCGTTCACGCTATCCCGCCGTCCGCCGGTTCCACACTCGGTATTGCGGAGATCACCGCCCGGCGCGCCGATCGTCCGGGCCCGCAGCGGGAACGGACACGTGACCCGCGCCTGCGGCCCGGTGCGGCATTTCCCTACGCGGTTGCGAACTGGGTCCGGTACAGCTCGGCGTACCGGCCGCCGAGGGCCAGCAGCGTCGCGTGGTCGCCGCGTTCGGCGATCCGGCCCGCTTCCAGCACGACGATCTCATCCGCGGCCCGCACCGTCGACAGCCGATGCGCGATCACCAGCGAGGTACGCCCGGCCAGCACCTCGCCGAGGGCCGCCGAGACCGCGGCCTCCGACGTCGAGTCGAGGTGCGCGGTGGCCTCGTCGAGGATCACCACCGACGGCCGCGCCAGCAGCAGCCGCGCGATGGTGAGGCGCTGCCGCTCGCCGCCGGACAGCCGGTAGCCGCGCTCGCCGACGACGGTGTCGAGCCCGTTCGGCAACGACCGGACCAGGTCGTCGAGCCGGGACCGCGCGAGGGCGGACCAGAGTTCGTCGTCGGTGCTGCCGGGCGCGGCGAGCGCCAGGTTCGCCCGCACGGTGTCGTGGAAGAGGTGCCCGTCCTGGGTCACCAGCCCGACCGCGGCGTGCACCGAGGCGGAGGTCAGGTCGCGCACGTCGACACCGTTGAGGGTCACGCGGCCTGCGTCGACGTCGTACAGTCGGGTGGCGAGCGAGGCGATGGTCGACTTGCCCGCGCCGGAGCTGCCGACCAGCGCGACCATGGTCCCGGCCGGGACGTCGAGGTCGATGTCGTGCAGGATCTGCTCGCCGCCGCGGCTGTCGAGCTGCGCGACCTCCTCCAGCGACGCGAGGGAGACCTTGTCGGCCGCGGGGTAGCCGAACGACACGCCGTCGAAGCGGACGCTGACGCCGTGCTCGGGGTCCGGCACGTCGACGGCCCCGGGGCGGTCGGCGATCAGCGGCGTCAGGTCGAGCACCTCGAAGACCCGCTCGAAACTGACGAGCGCGCTCATGACCTCCACCCGGGCGTTCGCCAGGGCGGTCAGCGGGGCGTACATCCGGGTGAGCAGCAGCGCCAGCGAGACGACGGCACCGGCCGAGAGATGCTGGTGCACCGCGAGGGCGCCGCCGAGCCCGTAGATCAGGGCGAGCGCCAGCGCCGAGACCAGCATCAGCGCGGTGTAGAAGTAGGCCTGCAGCATCGCCTGGCGGACGCCGATGTCGCGGACCGCGTCGGCCCGCCCGGCGAACTCGGCGGACTCCGCTTCGGGGCGGCCGAAGAGCTTCACCAGGGTGGCGCCCGGGGCGGAGAACCGCTCGGTCATCTGCGTCGACATCCGCGCGTCGTACTCGGCGGCCTCCCGGGCCAGCCCCGCCATCCGCTTGCCCATCCGGCGGGCCGGCGCCACGAAGACCGGGAGCAGCACCAGCGCCAGCAGGGTGATCTGCCAGCTGATCGCGAACATCACCCCGAGCGTCAGGATCAGCGAGACGAAGTTCGAGACCACCCCGGAGAGGGTGTCGCTGAAGGCGCGCTGGGCGCCGATCACGTCGTTGTTCAGCCGACTGACCAGCGCACCCGTCCGGGTCCGGGTGAAGAACGCGACCGGCATGCGCTGGACGTGGTCGAACACCGCCCGGCGCAGATCCAGGATGAGCCCTTCCCCGAGGTTCGCCGACAGCCAGCGGGTGCCGATGCCGGCCCCGGCCTCGGCGACGGCGATCACCGCGATCGCCACCGCCAGCCAGACGATCGTCGCCGTGGCCGCCGGGGCGGCGGCGGCGATCAGATTCACCACGCGCCCGGCCAGCAGCGGGGTCACCACGGTGAGCACCGCGGTCACCACCGACAGCGCCAGGAACACCGCGATGCGGCGCCGGTGCGGCCGCGCGAAGGTCAGGATCCGGCGTACCGTCGCCCGGCGATCGGCCCGCGAGGGCGCCTGCGTCGACGTCATCGACTTGTACATGACGTCCCACGCCACCGATTCCATGCTCATCGCGCCACCCGCTTTCCGTTCATGCCTACAGTGGACTTCATCAAGTGCACTTGATGTCAAGGAGGGCCGTGAGCGGCGAGATCCCGGCCGGTGAACTCTGGCTGAAACCCGGCCAGGTGGCCGCCCGCGCGGGCGTCGCCGTCTCGACCCTGCACTACTACGAACAGTTCGGCCTGATCACCAGCCGCCGGACCGCGGGCAACCGCCGGGAGTACCGGCGCGACACGCTGCGACTCGTCGCGTTCATCCGCGCCTCGCAGACGCTCGGCATCCCGCTGGCCCGGATCAAAGCGGCGCTCGACGACCTGCCGCACGACCGGCCGCCGACCCGCCGCGACTGGGCGCACCTGGCCGGCACCTGGCGCGCCGACCTGGACCGGCGGATCGACGCGCTGGTGGCCCTGCGCGACAACCTGGCCGGCTGCATCGGTTGCGGCTGCCTGTCGTTGACGGCGTGCCCGTACACCAATCCGGGCGACGTCCTCGGGCATGACGGCCCCGGCCCCCGCCGCCTCCCTCGTCTGGACTGATTCGGCGATCCGAGGTGCGATGCCAGCCGCTTCGTGGTGGCCCACTCTCGACCGACGGCAACGCGAAAGCCGGTCACCCGTGCGGGTGACCGGCCTTCGGTGCGGTGGGTCTCGACTACGCTCGACCGGCGAGCGCGGGTTCTGATCAGATCAGAAGCCCATGCCGCCCATCTCGTCGCCGCCCGGCATGGCCGGGGCGGGGTTCTTCTCCGGCTTGTCGGCGACGACGGCCTCGGTGGTGAGGAACAGAGCCGCGATCGAGGCCGCGTTCTGCAGCGCCGAGCGGGTGACCTTCACCGGGTCGTTGATGCCGGCGGCCAGCAGGTCCTCGTACTCGTCGGTGGCGGCGTTGAGGCCGGTGCCCTTCGGCGAGTTGCGGATCTTGTCGGCGACCACGCCGGGCTCCAGGCCCGCGTTGACGGCGATCTGGCGGGCCGGGGCCGAGAGCGCGACCTTGACGATCTGCGCGCCGGTGGCCTCGTCGCCGGAGAGCGACAGGCCGTCGATGGCCGACTCGGACTGCAGCAGAGCAGCGCCGCCACCGGCGACGATGCCCTCTTCGACGGCGGCCTTGGCGTTGCGCACGGCATCCTCGATGCGGTGCTTGCGCTCCTTGAGCTCCACCTCGGTGGCGGCGCCGGCCTTGATCACCGCGACACCGCCGGCCAGCTTGGCCAGGCGCTCCTGCAGCTTCTCGCGGTCGTAGTCGCTGTCGCTGTTCTCGATCTCGTTGCGGATCTGGGCCACGCGGCCGGCGATCTGCTCGGCGTCACCGGCACCGTCGACGATGGTGGTCTCGTCCTTGGTGACGACGACCTTGCGGGCGGTGCCCAGCGAGGTCAGCTCGGCGGTCTCCAGCGAGAGGCCGACCTCTTCGCTGATCACCTCGCCACCGGTGAGGATGGCGATGTCGGCGAGCATGGCCTTGCGGCGGTCACCGAAGCCCGGGGCCTTGACGGCGACGGACTTGAAGGTGCCGCGCAGCTTGTTCACGACCAGGGTCGACAGGGCCTCGCCCTCGACGTCCTCGGCGATGATGAGCAGCGACTTGCCGGCCTGGATGACCTTCTCCAGCAGCGGGAGCAGGTCCTTCACGGTCGAGATCTTGCCCGAGTAGGTGAGGATGTACGGATCCTCCAGGACGGTCTCCTGGCGGTCGACGTCGGTGACGAAGTAGCCCGAGATGTAGCCCTTGTCGAAGCGCATGCCCTCGGTGAGCTCCAGCTGCAGGCCGAAGGTGTTCGACTCCTCGACGGTGATGACACCCTCGTTGCCGACCTTGTCCATGGCCTCGGCGATCAGGTCGCCGATCGACTGGTCACCGGCCGAGATACCGGCGGTGGCGGCGATCTGCTCCTTGGTCTCGATCTCCGTGGCGGAGTCGAGCAGCGAGGTGGAGACGGCCTCGACGGCCTTCTCGATGCCGCGCTTCAGGCCCATCGGGTTGGAGCCGGCGGCCACGTTGCGCAGGCCCTCGCGGACCAGCGCCTGGGCCAGCACGGTGGCGGTGGTGGTGCCGTCGCCCGCGACGTCGTCGGTCTTCTTGGCGACCTCCTTGACGAGCTCGGCGCCGATCTTCTCGTAGGGATCCTCGAGCTCGATCTCCTTGGCGATCGAGACGCCGTCGTTGGTGATGGTGGGGGCGCCCCACTTCTTCTCCAGGACGACATTGCGGCCCTTGGGGCCGAGGGTGACCTTGACGGTGTCGGCGAGGACGTTCAGGCCCCGCTCGAGTCCGCGACGGGCCTCTTCGTCGAAAGCAATCTGCTTTGCCATTGGTAAGTGATCCTCCGGTAGGGGGTGACACTAGGTTCTCTGGGCCGGACTCGGTGCCCGCGACGGACGACCGGGGTGTCTGTTGGACCGGCCTCACCGTCCCGACCTGGCAGTCACATGCCGTGAGTGCCAACCTCGTTTTTAGCACTCGCCCCGGGAGAGTGCAAGGTCGGCCCGGCCCTCCCCGCCCCGGTTCGTCGGCGGCGAACACCGGCGCGCCGCCCGCCCGCCGCCGCATCAGCGAACGGCGGACTTGTGGGTCGCCACGACCCACAAGTCCGCCGTTTCATCAGCGACGCCCGAGCGTCAGCCGGCCGCCTCGTCGCGCAGCTGCCTGCGCAGGATCTTGCCGGTCACCGTCTTCGGCAGTTCCTCGACGATCTCGACCGACCGCGGGTACTTGTACGCCGCCATCTGCGCCTTGCAGAACTCGATGATCTCCGCCGGATCCACCGTGGCTCCCGGTTGCAGTGACACGAAGGCCTTCACGGTCTCGCCGCGGTACTCGTCGGGAACGCCGACCACCGCGGCCTCGCGCACCGCCGGATGCGTGTAGAGGACGTCCTCCACCTCCCGGGGCCACACCTTGTAGCCGGACGCGTTGATCATGTCCTTCTTGCGGTCGACCACGTAGTACCAGCCGTCGGAGTCCATGAACCCGACGTCGCCGGTGTGCAGCGCACCGCCGGGAATCGACGACGCGGTGGCCTCGGGCTTGTTCCAGTACCCCGGCACCACCTGCGGCCCGGAGGTGACGAACTCGCCGATCTCGCCGTCCGGGACGTCCGTGCCGTCCGCACCGACCACCCGCACCACCGTGTTGAACACCGGCACGCCGACCGACAGCGCACCCGACACCGGGTCCACCGGTGCCCGCACCCCGAGGGGAACGGCGTGGGACGGCGAATTGGTCTCGGTGAGGCCGTAGATGTTGTGGATGTAGGTGCCGAAGACCTGCTCCAGCCGGTCGCCCACCGCCGGCGCGATCGGCGCACCACCGGAATAGAGGACCCGGAGACTGGCGAAGTCGTCCGGGCCGGCCCCGGGCGCCGCGGCGAGGGCACCGAACGCGGTGATCGCACCGATGGTGAACACCGGCCGGTATTCGCGGATCGCGTCGAGCATGACGGCCGGATCGAAGCGGTGCGCCAGCACGAGCGGCGCACGGATCAGCATGGCCGCCATGATGTGCCCGACCAGCCCGGTGATGTGGAACAGCGGCGCGATCCCGAGGATCCCCTCGCCGGGCTCCAGACCCGTCCAGTCGCGGTAGGTCTGCGCGTTGAAGGCGAAGTTCCCGTGGGTGTTCATCGCCCCCTTCGGGTCGCCGGTGGTGCCGGAGGTGTAGGCCAGCACGGCCACGTCATCGCTCCCCAGATCCGGGTCGGGCAGATCGTCACCGCCACCGGCGGCGATGATCTCGGCGAGATCGAGGGCGCCCTCGGTGCGCACGCGCCGGTAGTCGCCGAACAGCCGCTCGTCGTCGCGGTCCTGCATGTCGAGCGGCGAGCAGGTGATCACCGTGGTCACGGCGGTGCCGCCGCCCTCGATCACCGGCTTGCCGACCGTGGCGTACAGGTCGTCCAGGGCGAGCAGGGCGGTCGCGCCCGAGTCCGTCAGCAGGTAGGTGAGCTCGCGTTCCTTGTTCATCGGGTTGATGGCGACCGCGGTACCGCCCAGCCGCCATGCGGCGATCATGCCGATGACGAACGCGGGATTGTTCTGCACGAAGAGGGCGAGCCGGTCGCCACGGCCGAAGCCCCGCCCGGCGAGCGCGGCGGCCAGTGCCCGCGACGCCCGGTCCACATCGGCGAAGGTCTGCGACATCCCGAAGTACTGCAGGAAGTCGGCGTCGGGAGACTGGGCGACGGCGGCGTCGAACACCGCCAGCGCCGACGGGTACTCGGTCTCGATGTCGGCGGGCATGCCCGGCCGATAGCGGGCCAGCCAGGGCCGATCCGCGTAGGTCACTTGATCACCACCGGGTTCACCGGCGAGCCGCTGGCGTTGTGGATCTTCAGCGGAGCGGCGACGTAGAAGAAGTCGTACACGCCGTCCTCGGCGCAATCGGCGGCCAGCTTCTCCAGGTCGCAGATCTCGGTGAAGGCGATGCCGAGGTTGCGCATCAGGGCGTTGTGCAACACCAGCGCGACGCCGTTGTCCGGATCAGTGGTGACCTCGTTGGCGATGGTGTCGGTGACCAGGTTCGGGATCTCCATGTCGGCGAACCACTGCACCAGTTCCGGCGAGTACACCAGGCCCGGCTCGCAGAAGTCGGCGTAGAACGCGTCCGCGTCCTTGAAGAACAGCGCCAGGTGGTTGGTGCGGATGATCAGGATGTCCCGGGGACGCAGTTCGACGCCCTGCGCGGCGGCACAGGCGAGCAGGTCCTCGTGGCTGAAGGGCTCACGCGCGCCGATCGCGTCCACCCCGCGCCAGCGGGCGAGGTCGAGCAGGACGGCGCGCCCGGCGACACCGCGCTGGGCGATCGGCTCCACGCTGGCCTTGTCCAGACCGCCGATGGTGGTGCGGGCGTCGTAGCCGTTCCAGATCTGCCCGTCGTACCAGACGTGACCGAGCGCGTCGTACTGCGTGGAGCCCTGCAGGAAGGCCTCCAGCTTGTCGTCGGCGTAGTGCAGACCGCCGGGGAACTGCGGGCCCTCGCCACCCTCGTCCCAGTCCGACTCGTCCCAGACCATCTCGCGGGTGGCCGGCTCACGCCCGGGCCACACCGGGTCACCGTTCGGGTCGCCGATGAGGCGCTGCAGGGTGAACAGAGCGCCGCGCTTGATCAGCGACACGCCGCGCAGCACCTGCTCGGGCGTCAGGTAGTTGAGGCTGCCGACCTCGTCGTCCGGACCCCACTTACCCCAGTTG
This sequence comes from Gordonia sp. PP30, assembly GCF_023100845.1. Classification (NCBI taxonomy): domain Bacteria; kingdom Bacillati; phylum Actinomycetota; class Actinomycetes; order Mycobacteriales; family Gordoniaceae; genus Gordonia; species Gordonia sp. PP30. The sequence continues at coordinate 4,102,935 of NZ_CP095864.1, forward strand.
GACGGGGAGTCGGCGAGCAGGTCGGAGAGAGCAGGAGATTCGGTCATCACGGGGCCTTCCGGTGCGGATTCGGGTTTCACGTCGCCGACGCGAACGATCGTTCACTCGGTGACTGAGATGAGAATCACACACATCGGCGCATGGGTCAAGGCCTCGCGGAAATTCCTGTGAACAGCGTGTTTACGTCGCGGTAGGCGAGCCCGCGATGTTCAGTCAAGCTGAACTGAGCCGGACATCATGGACAGTGCGAGCCCGGCGTACTCCACCGCGAGGGCGCAGCCGTCGGGCAGCGGACCCCCGGCGAACCGGAACGGAATCGCCCGGCAGAGGGAGACCACGGCCTGCGCTCCGGACCCCGGATCGGCCACCGCGAACCGCCCGGTCCGCACCGCCGCACGTGCCACCTCGGCGAAGCGCCGATCGACGGCCCGGCGGGCGGCGTCGATCCTCGAACGGTCCGGCTCCTGCAGGCTGCGCAGCTCGGTCTCGACGATGAAGGCCAGATCTCGCCGCCGCACCTGACACAGCACGAGCGCACGGACCATCGCCGCGAACGCCGCCGCGGGCGACTCGGCGGATGCCTCCGCGGCCTCGATGCGCCAGCCCAGGTCGGTGAGCTGAGCATCGGCGAGTGCGACCAGAAGATGCTGTTTACCGCGGTAATGACGGTAGATTCCGGCCACACTGAGATCGGCGGCCGCCGCCACGACCCGCATGGTGGCGCCGTGATAGCCGGTCTCGGCGAAGACCTCGACGGCCGCCGCCAGGACCGGGTCCAGGTCGAGCGCGGCGAACTCCGTCCAGTCGCCGTCGAGGGGTTCGGACGGTACGGGTGCGGCGACGGCCGGCGGCTCGATCAGGGCGGCCGGGACCACGTCGAGCGCGTCCGCGAGCTGCCCGAGCCGGTCCAGCGTGACGGCGACCTTGCCGTTCTCGATCGCGCTCAGGGTGCCCGGACTGATCCCCACCCGGGCCGCCAGCGCACGCAGGGTGACGCCGTGCTCCCGGCGGAGCCCGCGGACGGTCGCCCCGACACCGACGTCGGCCTGTTCAGTCACACTGAACAGCCTACGGGACGGATGCGGATGCTTAGACTGGCCGCGTGAGCGGGTACGACGAACGCCCCTGGCTCGAGGTCTATCCCCCGGGCCGCCCGCCGCATCTCCGGCGGGCGTTCGCGACCGCGCTCGAGATCTTCGACGACACCGTCGCCCGCAAGCCCGGGGAGCCGGCGCTCCACTACTTCGACGGCGGCCTCACCTGGGCGCAGGTCGATCACGCCGCCGAGGCGCTCGCCGCGCTGCTCGTGGCTCGAGGTTTCGAGCCCGGCGATCGGCTCGCGCTCTGCCTGCAGAACGACCCCGCGTTCCTGATCGGTCTGGTCGCCGCGTGGAAGGCCGGCGGCATCGCCGCACCGCTCAGCCCGATGTCCACCCCCGACGAACTGCGCCGGAGCCTGTCCGCGTTCACCCCGTCCGCGCTCGTCGTCCTCGACGACCTCTACCGGGACCTGGTCCGTCCGGTGCTGGCCCCCGGCACCACCGGCGTGCGCATGGTGGTGACCGCCTCCGCCCTCGACTTCCAGACCGAGCACGACCCGCGGCTGTTCGACGGCGTCACCGAGCAGCGGCCCGCCGACACCGTCGACCTGGTGCGCCTGATCGCCGAGCACGAGCCCGACGCCCGCGCGCGGCAGGCCCTCGCGGAGCGGCGCGTCGGGCCGTCGGACATCGCGGTGCTCACCACCACCTCGGGGACCACCGGGCCGCCCAAGGGCGCGCAGGTGACCCACGCGAATCTGGCGTTCAACGCCCAGGTCTACCGGGACTGGACCGGCCTGACCGAGGGTGAACCGATCCTCGCACTGGCGCCGGTCTTCCACGTCACCGGACTCGTCGGCGCCGTGACGCTGGCCATGATCAACGCCGCACCGCTGGTGCTGACGCATCGTTTCCATCCGCGCGTGATCGCCGAGGCCTGTCGCCGCCACCGGCCCGCGTTCTGCGCGGCGGTGATCACCGCGTACATCGCGCTGGCCGACGATCCGGGAGTGGACCCGGCCGATCTGGCGTCCCTCCGTCTGCGGTACTCCGGCGGCGCGCCGGTCGACCCCGAGCTGGCCGATCGGCTCGCGCAGCGGCTCGGCGGCTACATCCACAACGTGTACGGCCAGACCGAGACCACCTCGCCGTCGCACGCCGTGCCGCCCGGGATCGCCGCACCGGTCGACCCCGAGTCGGGCGTCCTGTCGGTGGGCGTCCCGGTGTTCGACACCGTGGTCCGGGTGGTCGACGACGACGGCCGCGATCTCCCCGTCGGGGAGATCGGTGAGCTGGTCACGATGGGTCCGCAGGTGATCCCCGGCTACTGGCACGACCCGGCCGCCACCGCGGACGCCTTCTCCGGCGGCGCCCTGCACACCGGCGACGTCGGCTTCATGGATTCGGCAGGCTGGTTCTACGTGGTCGATCGCAAGAAGGACCAGATCAACGCGGCCGGCTACAAAGTGTGGCCGTCGGAGGTGGAACGGGTGCTGGCCGGGCACCCGGACATCGCCGAAGCCGCGGTCACCGGTATCCCGGACGAATACCGCGGCGAGACGGTGAAGGCCTTCGTGGTGCCGCGCGCCGGCGCCGAACTCACCGCCGGCGAGGTGATCGGCTACTGCCGGGAACGACTCGCCGCCTACAAGTATCCGCGCGAGGTGGAACTGGTCGCGTCCCTGCCGCGCACCGCGACCGGCAAGATCCTGCGCCGCGCGCTGCGCTGACCGCCGCAGCCCGGGTCGCGGTCGCGCAGACCGTCGCGGAAGCGGTCACCATTCACGCATCCGCGACGGTCTGGGCGGCGCCGTCCACGAGCGGCGGGGGTCCACACCGGGCGCCCGCACCGCTCAGGTCAGTTCGCCACCGGAAACTCGCCGGCGTCTCGCGCTCCGAACGCCCCGCGGTACGCCGACGCCGGGTGCCGGGCACTGAGCCGGTCGTCGCCGAACAGCTTTCGCCGGAGCGTGCCCGGCGCGTATTCGGTCTGGGCCAGTCCACGTTCCCGCAGCACCGGGATCACCTTCGCCGCGAACTCCTCGAACGAGCCGGGGATCACCCAGTTGATGACGTTGATGCCGTCGACCCCCGCCCGCTGCCACTGCTCCAGCCGGTCGGCGATCTGCTCGGGGGTACCGACGACCACCGTGTCGCGGAGGCGTTGCAGCGAGAGGTCGCCCACGGTCGGTTCCCGATCGGTGATGTGCGCCCGCAGGTGGTCCAGGAATCCGTGCGCGGTGTTCGTCGCGGTCTCGGCGATCGGGGTGTCCGCCGGGTAGACCCGTCCGTCCGGGCCGACCACCGCCATGTGCGCGGCGTAGCCGTCGCTGCTGGCGAACCGCTGATACTCCTCGAATTTCTCCCGCGCCTCCTGCTCGGTGTCGCCGATGACGAAGCTCAGCCCCTGATGGAAGGTGATGTCGTCGGCGCGGCGTCCCGCCGCCACCGCCAGCGCCCGGGTCTCGTCGATCTGCTGCTTCGCGATCTCCGGGGACGGCGCGATCAGGAACACGGCCTCGGCGTTGCGCGCGGCGAACGCGCGCCCCGGGCCGGACGAGCCGGCCTGGAACAGCAGCGGCGTCCGCTGCGGTGACGGCGACGGCAGAAACGGACCTTCGACCTCGTAGCGCTCGCCGCGATGGAAGATCTTGTGAATCTTGTCCGGATCGGCGTGGATTCCGGCGTCCTTGTCGCGGCGGAGCGCCCCGTCGTCCCACGACCCCTCCCACAGCTTGTAGGTGACGTCGACGTATTCATCGGCCCAGCGATAGCGCTCGTCGTGGTCCTCCAGCGCACGGAACCCGAAGTTCCGATAACCGTTGTCCTGCGTGCCGGTCACGATGTTCCAGGCGATGCGACCGCCGGAGATGTGATCGAGCGTGGCGATCTGCCGGGCGAAGTTGGCCGGGTGCTGCTGAAAGACGTTGGACGTCACCGCCAGCCCGATGTCGGAGGTGTGCGTGGCCAGCGCCGCGACCAGCACCGTGGGGTCGTTGCTGGGGATCTGCAGTCCCTCCCGCACGTACACCGAATAGTCCGCATCGGAGTCGCCGTACAGCCCCGACACATCGGCGAAGAACAGCGAATCGAACTTCGCATCCTCCAGGGTCTTCGCCAGATCGATCCACAGCCGGACATCGTTGAAGTCGTGCTGGTGCGCATCCGGCCGACGCCACTGCCCGTGATGAATATGGCTGGTGGTGTTCATGACGAAGGCGTTGAAGAGCAGACGCCGCGTCATCGGTCGCCCTCCTTCGCGGTGGCCGGCACACCGGCGCCGACGGCCTCGCTCTCCCGCACCGCCGCCCACGAATCGGCCGCCCAGGAACTCGGCGGCCGCCCGTTGAGCAGGTAGTCGCCGACGAGCGTCTGCCGGTAGATCGCCGGGTTGTGCGAGGCCAGGGTGCGCGCGTTGCGCCAGTGCCGGTCGAGCCCGAACCGGTCGGTGACCGCGGACGCGCCACCCACCTCGAAGAGCTCGGTGGCCGCCCCGAGCACGAGGTCGGCGACCGCCGTCTGCGCCGAGAACACCGCGACATCGGCCGCGTCGAAGAGTTCCGCCGTGGCGGTCCCGGCGACGACGGCATCGGCGATCTCGCCGACCGCGTCCGCCGCGGCCAGGGTGGTGGCGGTCGCCGCGAACGACGCGCTCGCGATCCGGCCGACGACCTGCTGGATCTGCGGATCTGCGGCGGGCCGCGGGTAGCGCGGATTGATCAGGTTGCGGCTCCGCTGCCGGACGAAGGCCACCGCATCGCGGACCGCCGCCTGCCCGATTCCGGCGAGGGTGGCGAGGTGATTGAGCTGGAGCACCGCCAGCAGATAGGTGCCGGAGAACTCCCCGTTGGGGTGGATCTCCACGTCCTCATCGGGCACCGGAACGCCGTCGAACACCGTGGTGCCGCTGCCGGTGAGGCGCTGCCCGAAGCCGTCCCAGTCGTCGATCCGTTCCACGCCCGGCGCACCGGAGGGGACCAGGACGTTCGCGGTACGGTCCGCATCCACGGCGGCGCTGGTGTGGATCCAGTCCGCGAACAGGCTGCCGGTGGAGTAGAACTTGCGGCCGGAGAGCGACCAGCCGTCGCCGTCCGGGGTCACCGCGGTGGTGTTGGTCCAGAACGACGAACTCCCGTTCTCGGACTGGGCGTTGCCGATGATCTCGCCGGCCGCGACGGCCCGCAGCCATCGTTCACGAACCGCCGCCTCCGGATGCGAGAGGCGGGATTCGACGAACGCGAAGTGACCGCGCAGCAGTTGCGGCAGATTGGAGTCGGCCTCGGCGAGTGCGATGAGCTGCCGGACGAACTGCGGCACGGTCGCGCCCAGCCCGCCGTACTGTTCGGGGACGCGGATCCGGGTGAATCCCGATTCGCGCAGGAGTTCCACGGCCTCGGCGGGGAGTACCCGGTCGGCTTCTCGGTCGAGCGCGCCCGCGGCGATCTCGGCGAAGACGGGAGCGAAGCGCTCGGTCAGTCGTGCATCGGTGGTCATCGGACCCGGTCCTCTCGGGATGGTGTGGAAGGGATGGCGCCGCGGCCTTCCAGCCGCGGAAGCGCGGTCAGCAACGACCGCGTGTAGGGATGCCGCGGGTGCTCGAAGACGTCGTCGGCCGTCCCCGATTCGACGACCCGGCCGCCCTTCATCACCAGGATCCGATCGCTCATGTGGTGGATGACGCCCAGATCGTGGGAGATGAAGAGGTAGCTGACGCCGAGCTCGTCCTGCAGGTCGGTGAGCAGATCGAGCACCTGCGCCTGAATCGAGACGTCGAGCGCGGACACCGGTTCGTCGCACACGATCACCTCGGGTTCGGGGGCGAGCGCCCGGGCGATCGCGACGCGCTGCCGCTGACCGCCGGACAGTCGCAGCGGCGCCGCCTCGAGGTGTTCGGCGCGCAGGCCCACCTGTTCGAGCAGCCGGACCGCCCGCTGCCGCGCCTCCGCCTTGGCCGACGGCGGCCGGGGCCCGGTCGCGAGTGCGTCGAGAAGGATGCGGCCGACCGGCCAGCGCGGGTCGAACGAGCTGAGCGGGTCCTGATAGACGACCCCGATCCGGTGCCGCCGGGGACGCCGCGCCCCCACCGACAAGCTGGTCCACGCCTCGCCGTCGAGCAGCACCTCGCCGGAGGTGGCGCGCTCCAGCGCCAGGGCCATCCGCGCGGTGGTCGTCTTACCGGAGCCGGATTCGCCGACGATGCCGAGCGTCTCCCCGCGCCGCAGCGCGAACGACACGTCGTCGACGACGGTGCGGTCCACCCGGTCCGGTCCGCGATAGACCTTGGACAGGTGTCTGGCCTCGAGCACCACGTCCTCGGGGTCGATCGGCGCGCGGGTGCGCAGTGCTCCCGCCGGTTCGCCCGTGGCCGGTTTGACCAGCCGGGTGCCGCGGGTATGCGTCGACGGCACCGCGTCGAGCAGCGCCCGCGTGTAGGGATGCGCCGGCGCGTACAGCACGTCGGCGACGGTCCCCTGCTCGACGATCTCGCCGTCCTTCATCACCGCCACGTCGTCGGCGATGCGGTCGACCACGGACAGGTCGTGGCTGATCAGGATGATCGCCTGTCCACCACGTTTGGATTCGGCGAGCAGGTCGAGGATCTGGGCCTGCACGGTCACGTCGAGCGCGGTGGTCGGCTCGTCGGCGATCAGCAGCGGCGGGTCGAGGGCGATCGCGGAGGCGATGAGCGCCCGCTGCCGCAGACCGCCGGACAGCTCGTAGGGCCGTTGCCGCGCCTTGACCTCGGGCTCGGGCACTCCGACCGAGGCGAGCAGTTCGACGGCCTTGGCACGACGCGCGGCGCGGTTTCCCCAGCGGTGCACCTTGAGCGGCTCGGCCACCTCGTCGCCGACGCGCCGCAACTGGTCGAGTGAGACCAGCGCGTCCTGCAGGACGAAGCCGATGTCGCGTCCGCGGATGCGCCGCCACGACCGCTCCGCCAGCGCGGTGAGATCGATCGGACCGCTCCCGACGGTGGCCGCGGCCCCGGCGTCGAGTTCGAGCCGGTCGGCCCGGACCCGCGCGCCCGCACCGGTCAGGCCGACCAGGGTGCGGGCCGTCACCGACTTGCCGGACCCGGATTCGCCGACGATCGCGAGGCACCGGCCGGGCGCCACCTGGAACGAGATGCCCTTCACCACCTCGGTGGCGCCGAAGCCGATCCGCAGATTCTCGACGGTCAGCAGTGGTCGCGGGTTCCCGCCGGGGGCGGGGGCCGCGGTGGTGCGGGGTGAATCGAGGGCGATGGCGGTCATCGGCCCGCTCCTTCCAGTCGTTGTTGCGCGGCCCGGCCGAGGGTGGTGACCGAGATCGCGAAGAGGACGATGACCAGGCCCGGCAGGATCTCCAGCCACCAGTTGGTGGTGATGTAGTTGCGGCCGGCGTCGAGCAGCGCTCCCCATTCGGGGCTGGGCGGACGCACCCCGAGCCCGAGGAAGGCCAGCGACGACGCCCAGACGATCGACTGCCCGATGCCGAGGGTGACGACGGCGACCATCGGCCGCATCGCGTTGGGGAACAGGTGTCTCCGGATCACGGTCGCCCGCGAGTGCCCGAGCGCGGTCGCCGCCTCGATGTAGCCCGCACCGCGCACGCTGAGGACCTGCCCGCGCACCATCCGCGCGTAGCCGGGCATCGAGCTCACGCCCACCGCCACGATCGACGTGGTGGCCGACGGCCCGTAGATCGAGACCACCAGCAGCGCGGCCAGTAGCGCCGGGAAGGCGAAGAACACCTCGAGGATCCGGGTGATGATCGCGTCGACCACACCGCCGGCCAGGGCCGCGGTGAAGCCGAACACGATCGCCAGGCCCATGGCGATGCCGGTGGCACCGAGCCCGATGCCGAGCGACAGCCGGGTGCCGTAGACCGCCCGGGAGAACACGTCACGACCCGCCTCGTCGGTGCCGAACAGGTGCTGCCACGACGGCGACGCGAGGGGGTTGTTCAGGTCGATCGCCGTCGCCGAGTGCGGCGCGAGGAGGCCCGGGAAGACGGCCGCCACCGCGATGAGGGCGACGAACAGGCCGGCGAGGATCAGGCCCGGGCGGAGTCCGGACAGGCGGGCGGCGAAGGCGTCGAGGGCATCGCGGACCGGCGATGATCCGGCGGACGGGGCGAGGGAGGTCATGATGCACGCAGCCTGGGGTCGATGAGCGAGTACGCGAGATCGACGAGCAGATTCGCGACGATGTAGATGGCGGCGACCACCACGACGACACCGGCCACCGTGGGGACATCGCGGGTGTTGACGGCGGTGACCAGCACCTGCCCGATTCCCGGCCGGCCGTAGATGTTCTCCACGATCACCGCGCCGGAGATCAGCGCGCCGAGCGCCCAGCCGGAGAGGCTGATGGCCGGGATCACCGCGTGCCGGAGCCCGTGCCCGAGCCGGACCGCGGTGTCACCGAGTCCGCGGGTACGGGCGGTGGTGATGAAGGGCTGGTCGAGCACCTTGTCGAACTCGTCGCGGATCACCTGGCCGAGGAAGCCGCTCAGCGGTATCGCGAGGGTGAGGACCGGCAGCACCGTGCCGGCGATCCCGTTGCCGCCGATCACCGGGAACAGCGGAATCTGCACGGCGAACAGCACCAGCAGGATCATGCCGACCCAGTACTGCGGCAGGCTCGCCGTGAAGGCCTCGATCGACGAGCCCAGGCCGCCGAGGAACCGGCCGCGCTTCACGGTGAGCAGACTGCCCGTCACCGCGATGAGCCACGCGACCACCAGCGCCAGCAGGGTGAGCACCAGGCTCGGGCCGAGCTGGGCGCCGATGATCTCGGTGACCGGCTTGTACTGCGAATACGACGTCCCCAGGTCGCCGGTGAAGAAGCCGCCGATGTAGTGGAGCCACTGCTGCACCAGCGACTGGTCGAAGCCGAACTGCCGGTTGACCGGCGCGAGCTGGCCTGCCGTGTACGACTCGTCGCGGCCGCTGCGGATGTTGAGGATCGCGGTGGCCCGGTCACCGGGCACCGCGAGCTGCGCGGCCCAGGCGACCGTCGCCGCGGCGATCAGGACCGCGATGCCCGACACGATCTTGACGATGAGCCGTCGTGCGGCCCGTGCGGTGACCCAGACCGGGCGCCCGGCGGCCCCGGTGGGAAGGAAGGTGGTCATCTCGATGCGTCTCCCGTGCGGTCACTTCGTGAGGTAGGCGTCGGAGAACACCGGCTCGCCCTGGCTCTTCTCGACCCAGAAGTCGTGCAACCGGTTCGACGACGCGATCAGCGAACTCTGCGTGTACAGGCCGATGCCCGCGGCGTCGTCGGCGATGGTCTGCTGGGCCTGCCGGTACTGGGCGAAGCCGGCCGTGGTGTCGGGGTTGGTGTTGGCGGCGTTGATCAGCGACGTGAGCTGCGGGTCGTTGAAGAACGACCGGTTGTTGCCGTTCGGATCGGTGGGCGTGCCGGCGCGCCAGACGATCCACAGGATCGCCGGGCTCGGGCTGGTCCAGTACGACGGCAGCGCGTCGTACGTGGCCGGATCGCTGTACTTGCCACCCCAGAGCTCGGCCATCGTCGCCGGGATCAGTTCGACGTCGAAACCGTTCTGCTTCCACTGCTCCTGGAGCGCCTGCAGGATCGTCGCGCCCTCGGGGGTGATGAACGAGCCCGCACCGTAGACCACCCGGATGGTCAGCGACTTGCCGTCCTTGCGGTAGATGCCGCCGTCACCCTTGGTCCAGCCGGCCTGCCGGAGCAGGTCGGCCGCCTTGGCCGGGTTGTACGGGTACGGGTCGCCGCCGAGGTAGGCGGGCGTGGACTGCGAGACCGCCGCGTTCGGCTCATACGGGATGACGCCATGGAAGCCGGCCTGCACGGCGGACTTCCGGTCGGCCGCGTACCCGAAGGCCTGCCGGACGCGCTTGTCGGTGAACGGCCCCTGCTGCGTGTTGACCGAGAAGGAGACCGGCTTGCCCGGGGTGATGTACCGGATCGTGTTCTTGAACCGCTGCTGCGCGTCCTTCCAGCGCACGGTCGGCACCTCGTAGATCGCGTCCGACTGGCCGGTGGTCAGCGAGGCGTACCGGGAGGTGGCGTCGGGGACGAACTTCCAGTTGATCGCGTCGACGAGCGCCGGTCCCTGGTGCTTGGCGGTGGCCGGCCAGGACGTGTAGTCCGGGTTCCGCTTGAAGGTGACCTGCTGCCCCTTCTTCCATTCCGCGACGGTGAAGGCACCCGACCCGATGGGTTTCTCGCAGTTCTCCTCGGCACTGCGCGTCTTCAGGGCGGTCGGCGACTGGATGCCGAAGTAGCCCTGGGTGATCAGCCGCAGGAACTCCGGGTACGGGTCGCTCAGGTGGATCGCGACGTGCTGCGGATCGACGGCCTCCGCAGACGTGAAGTACGGCGAGATGGAGACCTTGGCGGTGCTGTTGAGGTCACCGTGAGCGAACTGGCCGAAGTTGTAGGCGACGGCGGCGGCGTCGAGCGGGGTGCCGTCGGTGAACTTGACGCCCGGCTTGAGCGCGAAGGTGTAGGTGCGCCCGTCCGGCGACACCTCCCACGACTGCGCGAGCCACGGCTTGACGGTGCCGTCGTCTGCGAGGGTGACCAGGCCGTCGAGTACCTGCCGGGAGATGTACGCCTGCTGGATCCAGCCGCCGAAGATGCATGGCGGCTCCTGGACGTGCGCGTACTCGATGGTGCCGCCCTGGATGCGCTCACCGCTGCCGGACTCGCCGGAACCGCAGGCGGTGACTCCGGCCAGGAGGGCACCGGCGGCGGTGAGGGCGAGGGTCGGTCGGAGGTACTTCTTCATTACCGTGCTTTCGTCGGTGAGCTCGATACGCCGAGCGGGGTGGGTTGAGGGCGACCGCGGGTGCGGTCAGGAGGCGGCGGGCTGGGGATCGGCGATCCCGGCCCGGCGCGGCAGGTGCTTGCCGCCGCGGTAGCGGGCGGCCGGGTGGTCGTCGGGCAGCCTGGGGCCGCGGCCGAAGATCCGGTCGCGCAGTGTCTCGGACGGGTCGTACGACTCGCGGAGACGACCGCGTCGCCGGAGCACCGGCACCACCAGCTCGATGAAGTCGCGCGCCGTGTCGTAGGAGTGGTACTGCAGCAGGTTGATGCCGTCCAGATCGAGATCGTCGAGCCAGCCTTCGATGGCATCGGCGACCTGTTCGGGGTCGCCCACCGCGAACAGCGGGTGGCGGGCGAGGTCGCCGAAACCGGCAAGGAACTCGCCGACCGTGGTGTCCGGTCCCGCTTCGGTGCGCCCGCGGTGGCGGCCGAGCGGCAGGGTGTCGAGCCGCTGTTCCGGCGGCAGCGCGGTCGGATCCCAGGTCAGCCCGGCGTGCGCCAGGTAGCCTTCCGGGTCGGACCAGCGCTGGTATTCGGCGAGTTTGGCGCGGGCCCGCGCCTGCGTCGGTGCCACCACGATGCCCGCGGTGGTGATGACCTTCAGGTCGTCGCGGTCGCGGCCGGCCGCCTCGGCGGCGTCCTTCAGCGCGGCGATCAGGGCCTTGAGCTGCGCCGGGGACGACCCGCCGGTGAACACCACCTCGGCGTGCTTCCCGGCGAACCCGGTGCCGGCGGGCGAGGCGGTCGCGGTGAACAGGACCGGTGTGCGCTGGCGGCTCGGGCTGGGCAGCTGCGGCCCCTCGACCCGGAAGTACCGGCCGACATGGTCGATCGGCCGGATCTTCGCGGGATCGGCGAACACGTTGTTCTCGCGGTCGGCGACGATCGCGTCGTCGTCCCAGCTGCCCTCCCACAGCTTGTAGAGGACGTCGAGGTATTCGTCGGCGATCTCGAACCGGGTGTCGTGGTCGATCTCGTCGTCGCGGCCGTGATTGCGGGCCGCGTTCGGCAGGTACGACGTCACGATGTTCCAGCCGACGCGGCCCTTGGTGAGGTGGTCGAGGGTCGACGCGCGCCGCGCCCACGAGAACGGGGGCTCGTAGGTGGTGGAGAAGGTGATGCCGAAGCCGAGGTGCCGCGTCACCGCGGCCATCGCGGGCACCACCGACGCCGGGTCGTTGTTCGGGATCTGCAGGCCCCGCACGATCGCGGTCTCCGCCGAACCGCGGAACACGTCGTAGGTGCCCAGCACGTCGGCTAGGAACACCGCGTCGAAACCGCCGTCTTCGAGCAGTCGGGCCAGCCCCGTCCAGTACTCGATGTCGTTGACGTTCTCGCGCCGGTTCCCGGGCAGCCGCCACAGACCGTGCGTGATGTGGCTGACGCAGTTCATCTCGAACAGGTTGAGGATGAGCCGCTTGGGCGGCCGGGGAGTCTCGGGCGCACCCATCAGACGCCCGCCTCGGCGAGCTCGGCGGCCGTCTCCGGTGCCGCGCCGAACGCGCCGCGGTACCGGGCCGCCTGATGACGCTCGGGAAGGCGGTCACCCGCGCCGAACAGCTTCTGCCGCAACGACCCCTCACGGTACTCGCGCTGCGCCAGGCCGCGGTCCTGCAAGACCGGGATCACGTGGTCGACGAACTCCTCGTACGACGTCGGGATCTCGTAGTTCACCAGGTTGATGCCGTCGACGCCGTGCGCCCGCCAGTTCGCCAGGCCGTCCGCGATCTGCTCCGGCGTGCCGACGATCCGCAGGCTGGTCGCCGTGTAGTGGGCGACGTCGCGCAACGTGGCGGGACGATCGGTGACCACGCCCCGGATCCACCCGACGATCGACTGCACGCCTTCGGTCTGGATCTCGCCGACCGGGGTGTCGAGGTCCTCGTGCCCGAAGTCGATGCCGAGCGCCCCGGACAGATGCGACAGCTGGGCGTCGTAGTCGATCCATTCGTCGAGTTCGGCGGCCTTGCGCTCGGCCTCGGCCTCGGTCGACGCCGGCACCACGTACAGGCCCTGGAAGAACTTCAGGTCGTCGGCGCGACGGCCCACCGCCACGGCCCGCTCCCGGATGTCGGTGGTGTCCCGCAGTGCGGCGGCCGGATTCGGCGACTGCACGAAGACCGCCTCGGCGTTCTTCGCGGCGAACGTGCGGCCGGCCTCGGAGGCCCCGGCCTGGAAGAGCAGCGGGGTGCGCTGCGGACTCGGGCTCACCAGGTGCGGTCCCTCGACGCGGTACCGCGGGCCGACGTGATCGATGCGGTGCACCTTGTCGTAGTCGGCGTGGATCCCCCGCTCCCGGTCCTGGACCAGGGCATCCTCGTCCCAGCTGCCCTCCCAGAGCTTGTAGGTGACGTCGACGTACTCGTCGGCCCACGCGTAGCGCTCGTCGTGCGCGGTGAGGCCGTCCAGCCCGAAGTTGCGGCTCGCATTGGGCAGATAGTTGGTCACGATGTTCCAGGCGATCCGTCCCTGCGTCGCGTGATCGAGCGTGGAGATCCGCCGCGCGAAGTTGAACGGGTGCTCCTGCAGGATGCTGGCGGTGAACGCGATGCCCAGGTGCTCGGTGGCGTACGCGAGAGCGCTGGCCAGCACGCTCGGGTCGTTGCTGGGAACCTGCAGCCCGGCCTCGAAGTACTTGCGCTCGTCGCCGCGGTAGGGCGCGTACAGGCCCACGACGTCGGCGAAGAAGATCGCGTCGAACTTGCCCCGCTCCAGGGTCCTGGCGAGATTCACCCAGTGATCGAGGCTGTTGAAATCGGCCTGTCGTGCCGAGGGCCGGCGCCAGGTCCCCTGCACGATGTGGCTGGTCGTGTTCATGACGAAAGCTGCGAAATGCAACGGCTTGTCGGGGCGCGGTGCGTTCATGTCTCCGGGGTTCCTCACGGCTCTGCGACGGGATGTCCACAGAACGATAGGGAGACGCGGACATCCGTCCCACAGTTGCGCCCAGACCGCGCAAATCGCCCTATCACCGCAGGTCAAAACCCTATTCCGGAATCGGCAATTCGGCCCACGGCGGGTTTGACCCGCCCTCTTCCGGTCGCCCCTCGACGGCGTGCCGCCGCGAGTTCAGCCAACGCGCGCTCCGGACCCGCGAAGGCGGGGCCACCACCGTGCAGTCAGACGAAGAAAGGGGACCGCCGGCCTGGCGGTCCCCTTCGTCATCGGTCGTCGTTCACTTCTTCTCGCAGGCGATCCCGTCCTTGTCACGGTCGAGCCGGGCACCAGAGGTCGTACACGGCCTTGTTCACGCGGAAGGTGGTCACCGGCTTCGATCGGCCGCTCACCTTGTCCCGCGCGCCCGGCCGGGCCACGCCGTGCGGGAAGCTCTTGTGGAGGGCGGTGCAGTTCTTGTACGCGACCGGCGCGGCGGCGGCCGGCGACACCGGAGCGAGCGACAGGAGCCCGCCGAGAACGGCGGTGCCGGCGAGCATGGAGAGAGTTCTAGGCCGTGTCTCCTAAGTCTTCTCCGTAGGCATCGGTGGATCCGCTGGGCGGCTGGCAAGGCGGAGGAGGGAGGCATAGCGGCGCTATGCCGACCGACGACAACGCCGCCAGGCGTTCAGCGGGCCGCCGAGGCCCGGAAAGAGACTTAGGAGACATGGCCTCGTCATGCGCGGCATGGTAGAGGCCGGCCGGTCGTGTCGTACGAACAGACGACGGATCGGCAGACCGTCGCGGAAGCGGTCACTATTCACGCATCCGCGACACGCTGGCCGTCACCGTCGAACAGCGAGAAGATCACCGGCACCACCATGACGCCCAGAGTCAGCAAGTAGTCCATGCGTCCATGGCACCAGCGACGGCTGACGGGCGGCGAACCCGGCGGTGAACACGCCCGCACGCCCCGGTGAACCAGTAGATTCGGCAGACGACATGTCCGGAGAATTGATCGCGATCGTGGTGCTCGGCGGCGCGCTGGCCGCGGTGCTGTTCGTCTACGCGCTGCGCACCCGCCGCGTGGTGGCCACCCCGCACGAGCGCGCCGTGCACGACACGCTGGCCGCCGCGGCGCTCGCCGCCCACCCGCTGCGGGACGGGCTCACCGCCGAATCGGCGACCCGCGCGGCGGGGCCGCTCCGCGCGCTCACCGGCGCCGCGGGCGTCGCACTCTTCGGCGACGACGGCGTCCTCCTCGGCCGTGACGGCGAACCCGACATCTGGCCGCCGCGGGTGGTGCAGGCCGCTACCGCGCTGGCCGCGCAGGCCCTGGCCGATCGGCGCCGCGCGCTGTCCGACGACCCGGGCGGACCGGGCGGACCGGTGCGCCAGCTGATCGCCGCGCCGCTGCTCACCGACGACATCAGCGCCGGGGTCCTGGTGGTCGCGACGACGCATCCGCCGGGGCCGGGACAGATCGGCGCGCTCACGGAGGTCGCCAACTACGCGGCCACCCAGCTGCAACTCGCCGAGCTCGATGCCTCCCGGGCACGACTGGATCGCGCGGAGGTCCTGGCCCTGCGCGCGCAGATCGACCCGCACTTCATCTACAACGCCCTCGGCACCATCGCGTCGTTCGTGCGCACCGATCCGGTCCGGGCCCGCGAACTGATCCTCGACTTCGCCGATTTCACCCGCTACTCGTTCCGCGCCGCCGGCCAGTACACGACGCTCGCCGACGAACTGCGCAACATCGACCGCTACCTCACCCTCGAACGCGCCCGCTTCGGCGACGGCCTCAACGTGCGCCTGCACGTCGATCCCGAGGTGCTGTCGGTGGTGGTGCCGTTCCTGGCGCTGCAACCGCTGGTGGAGAACGCCGTCCGGCACGGGCTGGCCGGGCGCCGCGACGGCACCATCACCCTCGCCGCGCGCGGGCTGGGCACCGACTGCGAGATCAGCGTCGAGGACGACGGCGTCGGCATGGATCCGGAGCTGCTGCGCAGCGGTGCGATCGACGCGCTGGCGCCGTCGGACCGGATCGGCGACGAGAGCGACGGCGCGCACGTGGGGCTGACGAATGTGGATCAACGACTGCGCTCGGCCTTCGGCAACGACTACGGTTTGATCGTCGATACCGGCATCGGCGCGGGCACCAAGGTCAGCATGCGAGTGCCGAAGTTCGCGGCCGGTATCCGTGCCGACACTCCCGGGGAAGGACGCCCACGATGACCGGTCTCTCGGTCCTGGCCGTCGACGACGAGGCCCCGGCCCTCGACGAGCTCACCTTTCTCCTGGAGTCGCACGACGCCGTCTCCGAGGTGGTGACCGCCTCCGATGCCACCCAGGCGCTGCGCCTGCTCGCCGAGCGGCCGGTCGACGCCGCGTTCCTCGACATCTCGATGCCCGGACTGAGCGGCATGGAGCTGGCGGCGGTGCTGGCCCGGTACGCCTCCCCGCCCGCCCTGGTGTTCGTCACCGCGCACGACGACCGCGCGGTGCAGGCCTTCGACATCGGGGCCGTCGACTATCTGCTGAAACCCCTTCGCGCCGAACGCCTCTCGCAGGCAATCGAGCGGGTGCTCGCGGTCCGCCCGGCGCCGGTCGAGGCTCCCGAATCCGGCGCGGAGGCCGCCCCCACCGAGGAACCCGCACCGATGGCCGGTGAGGTGATCCCGGTGGAACGCGGCGGCGTCACCTCCCTGATCTCCCGGGACTCGGTCTCCTGGGTGGAGGCGGTCGGCGACTACGCCCGGCTGCACACCGACACCGGCGAATACCTGGTGCGCGTCACCCTCTCCACCCTCGAGACGCAGTGGGCCGGCGCCGGTTTCGCACGGGTCCATCGGTCGTATCTGGTGGCGCTGCCGCGGGTGAGCGGCCTGCGCTCGGCGGGTTCGGGCACCCGGGTGATGGTCCGCGCACACGGCGCGGCGCCGGAGGTGGAACTGCCGGTGAGCCGCAGGCAGGTCCGGGAACTCAAGGACCGCCTGGTGCGAGATCCGTTGCGGTCCTTCCGTTCCGGCCGGTCGTAGTCGTGACTCCCGATGCGCCGCGGCGCGAACGCGTGGTGCTCTCGCAACGGCGTGGCGCCCGGCCGGTGCGCACCCGCGCCGAGGTCGCCGAACAGACCGAGGTGGGCGAACATCTGGTACGTGGACTGGTCCGCGCGCAACTCGGGCTGGCACTGCGGATCGGGCTGGGTGTCGCGGCCCTGTTCCTGGCGATTCCGCTGATCGGCTTCACCGTCGACGACTTCGCCTCGGCCACCGTCTTCGGCATCGGCGTCAACTGGATCGTCCTCGCGCTCGCGCCGTACCCGATCCTGTATCTCGCGGGCCGTCTCTACATCCGGCTGGCCGAACAGGCCGAACGGGACTTCATCGCACTCATGGACGACGAGGAACGCGGCCCGTGACCGTCGGCACCGGCTCGCTCCTGATCGTCGCGGCGGTCGCCCTGGCGGCCTTCGGCACGGTGGCGCTCGGCGCGTACGGCGGCCGCGGCGCCCGCTCCACATCGGACTTCCTGGTGGCCTCGCGCAGTATCGGCGCACGCTGGAACGCCGCCGCGATCGCCGGCGAGTACCTGTCGGCCGCGTCGTTTCTGGGCGTGGCCGGACTGGTCGCCAAGTACGGCGCCGACGCACTCTGGTATCCGATCGGCTTCACCGCCGGCTACCTGGCGCTGCTGCTGTTCGTGGCCGCGCCGCTGCGTCGTTCCGGCGCGTACACGGTGCCCGACTTCGCCGAGTTCCGGCTCGGCTCGCGCCGCGCACGACGCGCCTCGATGCTGGTGGTGGCCGCGGTCTGCGTCCTCTACCTGATCCCGCAGCTGCAGGGCGCCGGGCTCACCCTGAACATTCTGCTGGGCCTGCCCGGCTGGGTGGGCGTGGTCCTGGTCGGGGCGGCCCTGGTGGCCAACGTGGTGAGCGGCGGTATGCGCTCGGTGACTTTCGCGCAGGGTCTGCAGTACTGGCTCAAACTGACCGCGATCGCCGTCCCCGCCCTGGTCGCGATCATCCACTTCGCGCAGGAGCCGGCCGATCTCGGCGACCCGCTGCCGGCCCGGGTCGTCGCCGAGACCACAGTGCGGATCCCGACGCAGGTCTCGGTGACCGTCACCGATCCGGCCGGGGTCACCGCGACCGGGACCGTCGACGGCCGCCGGGTCCGCGACGCTCCGCTGCCCGCCGGAACCGTCGTCGTCGGCCACGACTCCACCCTGCGGCTGGCGGCCGGCGCGGCGACCCCGGTGGTGTCCGACGCGCCGCAGACCGGCGCGCAGTGGCGGCGGTCCGGCGGCGGCCTCGGCGGCGGCCACCCGCTGTACCAGGTGCTGTCGCTGATGCTGGC
Source organism: Gordonia sp. PP30 (assembly GCF_023100845.1). NCBI lineage: Bacteria > Bacillati > Actinomycetota > Actinomycetes > Mycobacteriales > Gordoniaceae > Gordonia > Gordonia sp. PP30. Next base: position 4,121,010 of record NZ_CP095864.1, read on the forward strand.
GACCTTCCTCGGCGCCCTGGGCCTTCCGCACGTGCTGGTCCGCTTCTACACCAACCGGTCGGGCACCGCCGCGCGCCGGACGGCGCTGACCGTGATCGCCCTGCTGGCCGGGTTCTACCTGTTCCCGACGGTGCTCGGCGTGCTGGCCCGCGTCTACGTCCCGCAGGTGCTCGCCACCGGCACCGCCGACGCCGTGGTCCTGCTGGTGCCGTCGGCGATCGTCAGAGGTCTGGCGGGGCAACTGCTGGTCGCCCTGGTCGCCGCGGGCGCGATCGCCGCGTTCCTCGCGACGTCGTCGGGCCTGCTGATCAGCATCGCGGGCGTGGTGTCGACCGATCTGCTGCGGCCCGGGGTCCGCAGCTTCCGGATCTGCGCGCTGCTCGGCGGCCTGGTGCCGATCGGGCTGGCGCTCGCCGCAGGCACCCTCGAGCTGTCCCGCTCGGTGGGCCTGGTGTTCGCCGTCTCGGCCGCCACCCTGTGCCCGCTGCTGGTGCTCGGCATCTGGTGGCGCGGCCTCACCGCGGCCGGGGCCGTCACCGGCCTCGCCGTCGGCTCGGCGACCTCGGTCGCCGCGGTGCTGGCCGGCGCGTTCCGGGTATCCGGCGACGGCTGGGCGGCGGCCGTGGTCACCTTCCCCGCCGCCGTCACCGTGCCCCTCTCGTTCGGCACGATGATCGTCGTCTCCCTCGCCACCCGCCGCACCCTGCGCGGCGATGTCGCGACGGTCTTCGCCCGCATGCACGTCCCGGAGCGCTTCGGCCTGGGTCTGGAACGCACGCCCGTCGGCGACTGACCGCCCTGCCTCAGCCGTTCGCCGCGGCGCTCAGCGTGGCCGCCGCGATACTCGCGCTCGAGTTCGCCACCGGCGACCCGGACGTGTCGCTGTAGGGATAGCCGGTGACGTCGTTGACGGCGAACCCCTTCAGCGCGGCGGGCAGGCCGTCGAGCCAGCCCGCGGTATCGATGCCGAGCGCTTTCGCCGCGGTGTAGGCACTGCCGGCCGCGGTCAGCGACCGGCCGGCCAGCCCGTCGGTGAAGGTTCGCCGGGGATCGGTCAGCGGTGCCAGACTCCGGACGACGTCGGTCATGCCCGCCCCGGCGGCGGCGGTGATGAGCGCCTCGATCAGCCCCGGCGCCTGCTTCAGCTCCGTCGAATACCGCCCGGCGAAGGCGCCGGCGGCCTCCGCCGACGGCCGTGACTTCGGGGTGATGCCCAGCACTCGTGCGAGGTCGAGCGTCTCGATCCACGTGTACACGTTGACGTCGAGGTCCGCGAAGTCGATGTCGGCGACCCAGGCACGGCCCGAGTCGACGACGGACGCAGGACACGCCAGGCCGTCGTCCACCGCGCACAGCCCGGCGAGCAGCGCGTTCCGGGCCCCGTCCGGGTGCGCCGTGTTCGCGGCGGAGATCTGGTCCGCCACCACCGCGGTCAGCGCGGCCGGGATCCGGGCGCCGCCCCGCTTCAGGGCCGCGGCGTACGAGAAGGTCCACCGCAAGCCGCCCGGCGGCGGCGCCACCAGCAGGCCGTCGGCGGTCATCTGCTGGGCGAGCGGATCGATCACCGGGGCGGAGAGTTTCTGGAGCTCGGCCGGCCGGCGATCGGCGACCACCGCGGCCGCGAGCGCCGACTGCGCGTTGAGGCGGCCGGCGAGCCCGGCGGCGCAGTCGACGAGCGGGCCGGGGTGAGAGAAGCCGGGGTCGGCGAGGCGATGCAGCTGGTGCACCGCCATCCAATTCGAGGCCGACGCCGGATCGCCGCAGTCGACCCGCGCGGGCAGTTCCGGCAACGACCGGCCGTCGACCGGCACCGCGGTCCCCGTTCCGGCGAGCGCCTGGACGGCGAGGTACCGCTGGTAACTCGTGACGGCGGGATCGGCGGCGAGCCACTCCACCGCCGCGCGGTGCGGTGCGAGCACGTCCGGCCCCAGGCACGCCAGCACCTGGGCGCTGTATCCCGCGTCCGAGTCGCGCGCGCCGACCGAGGCGGCGGCCAGCGCCGGCAGGTCGACGTGCAGCTTCTTCCCGGCCTCGCTGAGCAGCGCCGCGGTGCCGGTGTCCGGCGACGCCAGGCAGACCTGGAAACCCGACCAGATCGGGTCCGTCGCCGCCTCCCGGTCAAGCGTCCACATCAGCTTCGCCGGGGCGACCGGCGGCAGGTCGCGCCCCGCGTTCCGGAGCGCGGCCCGCCCGTACGCGGTCTGATACAGCGTCGCCTCGGGCGACGTGTCGGATTCCATCGACGGGACGACGAGGCCGTCTCCCCCGGCCAGACTCGGGTACGCGGCGGCGAGCCCGTCCCACGGGTCGGCGCGCCGCGCGGAGCCGGAGTCCCCGCAGGCGGAGAGCACGAGGGCACCGGCGAGGACGACGGCTGCCAGCGCCGCGAGCGGTCCGCGCGTTCTAGTTCCGGACACCGGCACTCACGTAACCTTTCGCGCCGTCGTGTTCGAACCAGCCCTCGGAGGTGACGCTGAAGTAGGTGGAGAACATGCCGCAGTCGGCGGTTCCCGCCACGTCCGAGATGTAGCTCTTGGTGTTCTCCCAGGTCAGCGTCTTGACATTCTTGTCAGACCCCTGTGCCGTGAGCCCGACGGTGCCGCCGTTGCCCTTGCCCCCGCTGATCTCCACCGATGCGCTGATCCCGTGGGTCTTCGCGGTCGCGATGTTCCTGATCATGTTGACCGCGAAGCGCTGGCCGTCGCGGTAGGTCTTGGCGGACGTGGCGAAGCTGCAGTGCTTCCAGTACAGGGCGCACGCCCACGCGTTCGCGTAGATCGTGATCCCGGACAGCTTGTCGGGGTACGAACTCGAGTCCGAGGTGATCCCGCCGTTGCCGTCGTTGCCGTCGTCCGCCGCGTCGACCTTGAACCCGTCGCGCAGCGCGGCCGTCCTCTTCCCGCCCGCGTCGATGGTCGGCTGGCCGGGTCCGGGGTGCTCGAGCAGACGGCTCGAGGTCGGCGCCGGCGTGGTCGTCGCGGGACTTTCGGCGGTGCTCGGCGCCGACGGTTCCGGGGAGGCACTCGACGTGACCGGCGGCGAGGTCTCCGGCGGGGTGGTGTCCAGGGTGGGCGGCGGCCCGTCGTCGCCGTGGCACGTGTAGGGCACCGGCGGCGGCGGTGCGTCGCCGGGACTCTTGCCCGGGTTGGCCTGCAACCAGGCGTTCTTCCAGGCGCTGTTGTAGGCCGCCGTTTCGCGCTTGCAGCGTTCGGCCGGCGTCTCCGCCCCGGCCGGGGAGGTCACCACGATCGCGAGGAGCACGACGGCCAGGATCGTCCCCAGCACCGCGACGACCGGCACCACTCGTCTCGTTTCGGTCAGTTCCCGCACTTCTCGTCCCTACTCCCGTATCCGGTGAATCGTGTTCGGGCCCTTCCCGGCGCCCGCCGATCACGGTATGAGCGGAACCGGCACCGTCTGCCCGCAGAATTCGCATCGTCGCAGCTCAGAGACTCAAAGAAGATTCTGGTCCAGAATTTTCTTCGATGCCGACCTGCGGAAACACCTAGGTCGTGGTGCGAACGTCTTCTGCGAGGCCCGCAAAGGGATCTTCGCAACACGACCTAACGATCGGCCGGGCCGCGTGGACGACCGTTCCCGATCGGCCACAATCGACCCGTGCCCCACGACGCCCAGTTCACCGCCGACCACATCCGCACCGCCGCCTTCTCGAAGCCGCCGATGGGGCGCCGCGGCTACGGGGAGGATGACGTCGACGAGTTCCTGGACGCGCTCGAAGCGAAATTCGCGAATCCGGCGGACCCCGCGCTGGGCTGGCTGACACCCGCGGCGGTGCGGGCGCGCACCTTCGCCCGTCCGCCGATCGGCATGCGCGGCTATCACGAGGGTGAGGTGGACGCGTTACTCGAACTGTGCGCCGTTCAGCTCGCCCGGCTCACGGGCGGTGCGGTCACCGCGGGGTCGCCCGTCGCACGGCCGGGCTCCCGGCTCACCTCGGAGGAGATCGTCGGCGCCACCTTCTCCACAGCGCGATTCGGTGGCCGCGGGTACGACCGGGCCCAGGTCGACACCTTTCTGGACGCGGTCGCCGCCAGATTCCGCGATCCCGCCGATCCGGCGGTGGCCTGGCTGACCCCCGCGGCGGTCACCGAGGCCCGGTTCGCCCCGTCGTCGTTCGGCCGGACCGGCTACCGTAGCGAGGAGATCGACGCCTTTCTCGCCCGTTGCGCCACCGACCTCGAACTGCTCCTGCGCCGGGCCTGATCCCGGGTTCCACCACTCGATCTCCGCCGAGCCACACGCTCTATTCCCGGTGGACGAACGGGCTCCAGGTGGCCCAGCGGACTGCGGGTGGCGGACGGATTGCGGGTCAGCCACCGGCCTCGGGGCACGCGCGGACCCCGCCCGGCGCCGTTTCGCTCCGGTGACCGGCGTCACCGTTCACCGGAGCCCGGTGACCGCTCATCGCAGGGTCCACCGTGCTCGTCGCTCCGGTCACAATTCACCTTGGACGTGAGCCAGCTCTCGGCAAGTCTTGCCGTCAAGGCCGCAGATGCGGCATTTCAGCAAGGAGGTCGCAGTGTCTACCGCGCAAGAGCACCCGCCGCAGTCGTCGGCACCACCGGCGGAGGAGTTCATCGCCGCCCAGCAGAGTCCGGAGTTCCAGCGGTTGCGCCGCACCCTGCGGCGCTTCGTTTTCCCGATGACCGTGTTCTTCCTGTCCTGGTACGCGCTGTACCTGGTGATGGGCGTGTTCGCGACGGGCTTCATGGGCACCCGGGTGTGGGGCAACATCAACGTCGGCCTGATCTTCGGCCTGCTGCAGTTCGTCACCACCTTCGGGATCACCGGCGCGTACATCTACTTCGCCAATCACCGCCTCGACCCCCAGGCGCAGGTGGTGCGTGACGGCTTCGCCGACGGCACCTACGCCCGGGAGGCCGCGGCGATCGAGGCCGGCACCAAGGACACCGCGGTACAGGGAGCACAGTCGTGAACACCATCCTCACCAGCGCCGCCGACGTCGACACCGGCAACTCGACCCTCAACATCATGATCTTCGTGGGCTTCGTGGTGATCACGCTGCTCGTGGTGATCAAGGTCAGCAACGCCGGCACGTCCAGCGCATCGGAGTTCTTCACCGGCAACGGCGGCTTCTCCGGGACCCAGAACGGCATCGCCATCGCCGGCGACTACCTCTCGGCCGCGAGCTTCCTCGGCATCGCCGGGGCCATCGCGATCTACGGGTACGACGGCTTCCTGTACTCGATCGGCTTCCTGGTGGCCTGGCTGGTGGCGCTGCTGCTGGTCGCCGAGTTGCTGCGCAACACCGGCAAGTTCACCATGGCCGACGTCCTCAGCTTCCGGCTCAAGCAGCGTCCGGTCCGGCTGGCGGCATCGATCAACACGCTGACCGTGTCGATCTTCTACCTGCTGGCCCAGATGGCCGGCGCCGGCGCCCTGGTCGCGCTGCTGCTCAACGTCAAGAGCGACCTCGGCCAGGCCGTGGTGATCACCGTGGTCGGCATCCTGATGATCACCTACGTGCTGATCGGCGGCATGAAGGGCACCACCTGGGTGCAGATCATCAAGGCCGTCCTGCTGATCACCGGCGTCATCGTGATGACGCTGTGGGTGCTGCTGCAGAAGGACGTCATGTTCAACTTCTCCCATCTGCTGGGCATGGCGCAGGACGCGGTGAACAACGCCGTCCACGGCGGCGGGCTGACCGCGAAGGGCCAGTCCATGCTGACCTCGGCCAACGGCGAGCCGCACAACGTGCTGGCTCCGGGCGCCCAGTACGGCGGCACGCTGACCTCGAAGGTCAACATGATCTCGCTCGGTATGGCGCTGGTGCTCGGCACCGCCGGCCTGCCGCACGTGCTGATGCGCTTCTACACGGTCCCCACCGCCAAGGAAGCCCGCAAGTCGGTGGTCTGGGCGATCGGCCTGATCGGCGCCTTCTACCTGTTCACCCTGGTCCTCGGCTACGGCGCCGCGGCGCTGGTCGGCCCGGAGAAGATCCTCGCCGCACCCGGCGGCGTGAACTCGGCGGCCCCGCTTCTGGCCCTGGAACTGGGCGGCGAGATCCTGCTCGGCCTGATCGCGGGCGTGGCGTTCGCGACCATCCTGGCCGTGGTGGCGGGCCTGGCGATCACCGCGTCGGCGTCGTTCGCGCACGACATCTACGCCAGCGTGATCAAGAAGAACGGCGCCTCCGAGGAGGAGCAGGTCCGGGTCTCGCGGATCACCGTCGTCGTGCTCGGCGTGATCGGCATCGTGCTGGGCATCCTCGCCAAGGACCAGAACATCGCGTTCCTGGTGGCGCTGGCCTTCGCGGTCGCCGCCTCGGCCAACCTGCCGACCATCCTCTACTCGCTGTTCTGGCGCCGCTTCAACACCCGCGGCGCGCTGTTCAGCATGTACGGCGGCCTGGCGATCACGCTGGTGCTGATCGTGTTCAGCCCGGCCGTCTCCGGCAAGCCGACGTCGATGCTCCCCGATATGGACTTCGCCTGGTTCCCGCTGGCCAACCCCGGCCTGGTGTCGATCCCGGCGGCGTTCCTGCTCGGCATCATCGGCACGCTGACCTCGCGGGAGAAGCCCGACGTGGCCCGGCGTGCGGAGATGGAGGTCCGCTCGCTCACCGGTGTCGGCGCCGAGAAGGCGCACGCGCACTGACCCGGCCCGACGGCGGAACGACGGCCCGGCGGTTCACCAGAATCGCCGGGCCGTCGTCCGTCTCGCCGTCGTCCGTCTCGCCGTCGCCCGTGTAGCCGCCGCCGTCCGTGTCGCGGGTCCATTTTCGTGTCGCGTGTCCTCCACAGCCCTCGACACGGAAGAGGACCCGCGACACGCAGCCATATGGGGCGCCCGCTCAGTGCGTCGCGCCCACCGCCCGTTGAGCCGGACGAGTCGCCAGGCGAGGCCGCGTCGAAACGCGCCCGAGTCAGGCGTCCTGGATCCGCGCGAACGGCGCGGCGGCCTCCAACTCGAAGGCCAGCGACAGCAGCGTCCGCTCGGCGCCGCGATCGGCGGAGAAGTGGATACCGATCGGCAGACCGTTCGACGCCTGCCCGAGCGGCAGCGAGATCGCCGGGGTGCCGCACGCGTTGTCGGCGGGGGTGAAGGCCACGTACTGGATGAGCCGCTCGAAGACCTCGTCGAACCGGCCGGCCGGATCCAGGTAGCCGATCTCCGGGGTGGTGTGTCCGAGGGTCGGGGTCAGGATCACGTCGTACGACCCGAACGCGTTCCGGAACTTCGCGACGGCCCGCCGCAGACCGACGATCGACGCCGGGATCCGGTAGAAGCGTCGCAGCGCCATCCGGGCGAGCCCCTTGGTGAACGGATCGAGCCGGTTCCGGTCGAATCCGGGTCCGACCACCTGGCCGCCGAAGCGGTCGAAGGAGAGCGCCAGCGTCCCCCAGTAGTCGGTGAACTGCCCGACGAACGACGGGTCCACCGGCAGCGGCGCCTCCTCGACGTGGTGGCCGAGGCCGGTGAGCAGGGCGACGACGTCGTCGACCGCCCGGCGGGTGTCCGCGTCGAGCGGGACACCGGTGATCGGCTCGGCCATCAGCGCGACGCGCAGCCGCGCGGTGCTCGGCCCTTCGACCAGGCCGACCGGATCGAGGGTGTCGAGTCGGCGCTGTCGTTCCAGATCGGCCAGGAAGTACGCGGTGTCGCGCACCGAGCGCGACACGATGCCGTTGCAGACCAGGTCGATGGGGGCCTTCGCCGAAGCCGGCGAGCCCGCGGTCCGGCCGCGCGTCGGCTTGAGGCCGACCAGACCGCACGCGGCCGCGGGAATGCGGATCGAGCCGCCGCCGTCGTTGGCGTGGGCGATCGGTACCGCGCCGGCCGCGACCAGCGCGGCCGCACCGCCCGAACTCGCGCCGCACGAGTAGTCGGTGTCCCACGGGTTGCGGGTGGGCTCGCGGTCGGCGAACTCGGTGGTGGCGGTGAGCCCGAAGGCCGGCATCGTCGACGCGCCCACGACGTTCACCCCGGCGCCGAGGAACTCCTCGGTGAACGGCTCATTGGCCGCCGCCGGACGGTCGGCGACGGCGGCGCTGCCCTGCCGCGTCGGCAGGCCGGCGTAGTCGGTGTTGTTCTTGATCAACGTCGGCACCCCGGCGAACGCACCGGAGAATCCGTTCTCGGCCGCACGCACCCGCGCACGTTCCCGATCGTCGTAGGCGACCGCCGCCAGCTGCGGGTTCACCCGGTCGATCCGGTCGACCGCGGCGTCCGTCGCCTCGCGCGCGCTGAACTCGCCGGCCTCGACGGCGCGGGCGACGCCGACCGCGTCCAGGTCGCCCAGGACGTCGTCGGTGAAGGCGTGAACACGTTTCATGTGATCTGACAATATCTCGTTTCCAGATCTCTGGATGCTTTCCCCCCCTCGGGTGCCGCGCCAGGGGCATCCCGGACATCGGTCCGGCGCCATGCTGTAGACAGAAAGGCATGCAGCTGCACTACACACCAGAGGAGGAGGCGTTCCGCGCCGAACTCCGGGACTACTTCACCACCGCGATCCCCGAGGACGTCCGCCGCCGCAACGAGGCCGGCGAGCCGAACTACCCCGACGACGTGGTCACCACCACCCGGGCGCTGAACAAGGCCGGCTACGCCGTGCCGCACTGGCCCGCCGAGTGGGGCGGCCAGGACTGGACGCCGGTGCAGCACCACATCTGGCGCGAGGAGATGGCACTCAACTTCGTGCCCGACCTGCTGCCGTTCAACGCCGGCATGGTCGGCCCGGTGATCGCGCACTTCGGCAGCCAGGAACAGAAGGAGAAGTTCCTGCCGAAGACCGCGAACCTGGACATCTGGTGGTGCCAGGGCTTCTCCGAGCCCGAGGCCGGCAGCGACCTGGCCTCGCTCAAGACCCGCGCGGTCCGCGACGGCGACGAATACGTGATCAACGGCCAGAAGACCTGGACCACGCTCGGCCAGTTCGCCGACTGGATCTTCTGCCTGGTCCGCACCGATCCGGACGTGAAGAAGCAGGCCGGCATCAGCTTCATCGTCTTCCCGATGGACACCCCCGGCGTCGAACTGCGCCCGATCAAGCTGATCGACGGCAGCTACGAGGTCAACGAGGTCTTCTTCAACGACGTCCGCGTGCCCGCCGAGAACCTGATCGGCGAGGAGAACCAGGGCTGGACCATCGCGAAGTTCCTGCTCGGGAACGAGCGCTCCGGAATCGCCCGGGTCGGCTGGACCAAGACCAAGCTGGCCCGCGCCAAGCGGCTGGCCGCCGAGATCCCCGCGGCCGGCGGCGGCGTGATGCTCGACGATCCGCTGTTCGCGGCCCGCCTCGCCGGCCTGGAGAACGACCTGCTGGCGCTGGAGATGGTGCAGCTGCGCGTCGTCGCGGCGTCGTCGGACGGCAAGCCGAACCCGGCGTCGTCGGTGCTGAAGCTCCGCGGCTCGCAGTTGCAGCAGGAAGCACTCGAACTGCTCAACGACCTGGCCGGGGCCGACTCGCTGCCCGTCGCGCCGATCGACGATCACGTTTCGACGGAGCTCAACGGGCGGGACGAGCCCAGCGGGCGAGACGAACTCAGCGGGCAGGAGGCGCTGGCGGGTCTGCTGAGCCCCGACTGGGCGGCCCACACCGCGCCCACGTACCTCAACTACCGCAAGGTCACCATCTACGGCGGGTCGTCCGAGGTGCAGCGGCAGATCATCGACAAGGCCGTCCTCGGTCTGTAGGCAGGGAAACATCATGGAATTCACGCTCTCCGACGAGCAGGTCATGCTCCGCGACACCGTGCGCGAGCTGCTGACCCGCACCTACGACATCGAGACGCTGCGCGCCGTCACCGACACCCCGCTGGGCTGGAGCCGCGACGTGTGGAGCTCACTCGCCGAGATCGGCATCCTGGGGCTGGTCTTCGACGAGCAGTACGACGGCATGGGCGCCGGCCCCGAGGAACTGGCCGTGGTGATGGGCGAGTTCGGTGCCGCGCTGGCGCCGGAGCCCTTCCTCGACGGCGTCGTCGTGCCCGGGCTGCTGGTCGAGCGCTCCGACGCCGACGGCGAGACCAAGAGCGCCGTGCTGGGCGCGCTGGCGAGCGGCGAACGACTCGCCGCCTTCGCGCATCACGAGCAGGGTGACCGCTGGCCGTCGTACGCGGTCGGTACCGCATTTGCAGGCGGAGTGATCGACGGGACCAAGACGCTGGTCGCCGCCGGGGACTGCGCGGACGTGTTCGTGGTGTCCGCGCGCGACGCCGACGGCACGGTCGGCCTGTACCTGGTGGAGGCCGATCAGGCGGGCGTGGCGCGCATCGGCTACCGGACGCACGACGACCGCCGCGGCGCGCAGGTGACCTTCACCGGTGCGGCCGCCACCCCGCTGCCGTCCGGTGACGCTTCCGCCCTGATCTCCGGGGTGCAGGTCGCGCAGCAGAACGCGCTGTGCGCCGAGGCGGTCGGGGCGATGACCAAGTCGCTGAACCTGACCACCGAATACCTGAAGCAGCGCAAGCAGTTCGGCGTCCCGCTGGCCGCGTTCCAGGCGCTCACGCACCGCGCCGCCGACATGTACGTGGCGCTGGAACTGGCGTCGAGCATGAGCGCGTACCTGACCGCGGCACTCGCCGAGGACAGCGCCGACGAGATCACCGCCTCCCGCACCAAGCTGCAGATCTGCCGGTCGGGCCGGCTGGTCGGCCAGGAGGCCATCCAGATGCACGGCGGTATCGGCATGACCGCCGAATACCCGGTGGCCCACTACGTCAGCCGCCTCACCGCGATCGGCCACACCCTGGGTGACGCCGACTCGCACCTGTCGATCCTGTCGTCGCGGCTGCGCGACTGGCCGATGGTGATGGTCGGCTGACCCCCCACCATCGGCTGAGCCGCCCACACACAGCCGGCTGAGCCGGTCGAGCCCGCCAGGGCGAGACCGTGTCGAAGTCACCCCCCGGAATCGCGCGCAATACCGTCAAGGCCGAGGTCGGGTGGCGGTACGGCGGGCGTGGTTTCGACCCGCCCATCGCCCCCAGGGCCCAGGCGGGTCAGCCGGCGGGATCGCGCTGCATGACGACGGCGCTGTGACGGATCACGCGTGCATATCTGGATCGTGGACCGTCAGGGTGCCGTCGTCGTGCGGCACCCCGCGCCGAACCGCGTCAGGTCATGCGGCCCGGGCCCGGGAAGGTCGCCGGGCCGGCCGCGGCGAAGGTGACCGATGAGTCGTACGGGGCGGAGACGGTCCAGTCGGCCGAGTCGTGTGCCCGGCGAAGACCGCACCGGAACGCAATGTGCTCACCCGCCCCCCGGCCACATCGATCCCGCTAACGCTGCCCCCGGACCCGGGCCTGTTCCCCGCCACGACCGGCGTCGAATAGGGTCATTCTCACGAGATCCCGCCGCCGGTTGCGGGACCGACACGAGGAGCACCGGAAATGCCCGCAGAACTCATCGAAGAGTCCATCGACATCGACGGCACCCCCGAGCAGGTCTGGGCCGTCGTCTCCGACCTGGCCCGCATGGGCGAGTGGAGCCCGCAGTGCAAGAAGATGCTCGTCCTCGGCGGCCCGGTGAAGGCCGGGACCCGGACGTTCAACCTGAACCGCCGCGGCCCGCTGTTCTGGCCGACCTCCGCGAAGGTCGTCATCTTCGAGCCGAACAAGGCGATCGGCTGGAAGATCACCGAGAACCGCACGGTGTGGAGCTACACGATCACCGAGCGCGAAGGCGGCGTCACCCTGACCGAGTCGCGCAAGGCGGCCGACGGCAAGACCACCGCGCTGTCGGGCTTCCTGGTCGACAAGGCGTTCGGCGGGAACGACGGCTTCGAGGCCGAACTGCAGACGGGCATGCGCGAGACCCTCGGCAAGGTCAAGCGCGCCGTCGAGAACTGAGCCCGACGTGGCACGACGCCCCGCACAGCCCGGTGACCGCACCGGGCCGGCGCACCTGCTCGACCTGATCGGTGAGACGGTGCCGCCGATCCACCCCGGCGGTCTGCCCTTCGTGGCCGGCGCATCGGCGGTCGCCCTGCTGGGCCGCAAACGCCCGTGGATCGCCCGCCCGGCACTGGCCCTGGCGGGGGCCAGCGCGTTCTTCTTCCGCCACCCGTCGCGGGTGCCGCCGACCACACCGGGGGCCGTGGTGGCACCCGCCGACGGCACCGTCGCGCTGGTCGACACCGCCGTTCCGCCCGCCGAACTCGGTCTCGGCGACGAGCCGCTGCCCCGGATCAGCACCTTCCTGTCGGTGTTCGACGTGCACGTTCAGCGGATCCCGATCTCCGGCCTCGTCGAATCCGTGCAGCACACGCCCGGCGAGTTCCTGTCCGCGGACCTCCCGGAGGCCAGCGATCGCAACGAGCGGACCTGCCTGCGGCTGCGCACCGGGGAGGGCGAGCGGCTGGGGGTGGTGCAGATCGCCGGCCTGATCGCACGGCGCATCGTGTGCGACGCCGCACCCGGCGACACGGTGACACTCGGCGAGACCTACGGCCTGATCCGGTTCGGTTCCCGGGTCGACGTGTACTTCCCGGCGGGTACCGCCGCGAAGGTCGCCGTAGGTCAGCACACCATCGGGGCGGAAACCGTCCTCGCGAAGTTGCCGCGATGACCCTCCCAGACGGCACCGGACGCGGCCGGCGGCGGATCGCCGGCCGCGGCGCGACCCGCCGGTCGTCGGCGCGGCAGCGCTCGGTCCGTTCCGGCGCCCTGCTGGTGCCGTCCGCCATGACCATCCTGGCGATCTGCGCGGGCCTCACCGCGATGCGTTTCGCCAACGCCCATCGAGTCGATTTGGCCCTGATTCTGCTGGTCAGCGCTGCCGTGCTCGACGGACTCGACGGCCGCGTGGCCCGCATGATGGACGCGAGCAGCAAGATCGGCGCCGAACTCGACTCGCTCGCCGACGCCATCAACTTCGGCGTCGTACCCGCGATCATGGTGTACGCGATCCTTCTGAACGGCACGTCCGACGTCGCCCGGAGCGTGTCGTGGGCGCTTGTGCTCATCTACTGCTCGGCGATCGTGCTGCGGCTCGCCCGCTTCAACACGCTGCTCGACGACGACGATGCCCCCGCCTACACCAAGGACTTCTTCGTCGGCGTGCCCGCGCCGGCCGCCGCACTGATGGTGCTGCTGCCGGTCGGCCTGCGCGAACAGTTCGGCGACGGTTGGTGGTGTGGCCCGGTCGCCGTCGGCTGCTGGCTGGTCTTCGTCGGGCTGCTCGCGGTCAGCCGCGTGCCGACGCTCAGCTTCAAGTCCGCCAAGCTCCGCGCCCGGGTGGTGGCCCCGGCGCTGATCCTGGTGGCCGCGGCCGCCGCGCTGCTGTTCACCTTCCCGTACGTGCTGATGATCGTGCTGGTCGGCGCCTATCTGCTCCACATCCCGTTCGCCTGGCGGATGCAGCGCTGGGTGTCGTCCCGGCCGGAGTACTGGGATGTCGCGGCCCGCGATCGCCGCCTGCAACGGCGCGACGACCGCCGCGCCGAGGTCGCCGCGGGAACCCGCCGCCGGGTGATTCCGGTCCGCAAGTCATCGGCGCGGCTCGGCCTGCGCCGCCCGGTCGCGGCGCCGCGCCGGGACGAGCACACGTCGTAGCAGCGGCCGCGCGCATCGGCAGCACTCGCGAGCGCTGCCAGTGCGACGAGCCGCTGCTACGACGATCGATCTCGAGAACCGGCGGCCGCCGACGCGCCAGACAGGCTCCGCCGGCCGCAAGCCGCGCCGCGTCGGAGCCGTCCCGCCGGGCCGTCAGCTGGACTGGCTCGGGGCCTGGGTCTGTCCGGGCGCGGGGGTCTGGCCGGGGGTCTCGGTCTGGCCCGGGGTCTCCGTCTGTCCCGGGTACTGTCCGCCGCCGCGGCCGTAGGGGCCGCCCGGGAACTGCCCGCGCGGCATGTCGCCGGGGTTCCGCCACCGGCCCTGACCGCCGAACTCCCCGCGCTCACCGCGCTCGATCATCATGTGCCGGCCGTGCTTGTCGCCGCCGTGATCACCGACCTGGTCGCCGGTGATGTAGCCCGCGCCGAACCCGATGAGGAACAGAGCGACGCCCGCGGCGACCGCGCCGCCGATGATCCAGTTCCGCTTGGTGTTGTCCGGCTTCTCCGCCGCGGCAGGCGCCGGCGCGGCGGCGACAGGCGTGGTGGCGACGGGCGTGGTGGACGCGGCCACCGGCTCGGTCACCGCGGACTCGGGCTCGGTCGGCAACGCCTCGGTGGGCTGGGCGTCGGCGGACTGGGCCGCCGTCGACTCGGAGTCGGTGGGCCCGGGGTTCTCGGGAGTCGTCATTCGGCTGGTCCTTCTCGTATTCGGGTATGCACCGATCGTCCGGCACGTCGGAAACCACTGTGCCCCGCGTTCCTGTCAGGTCGCTGTGAACGACGTTCCGTCTCACTGCAAGAACGTCCGCTTGTTCTGGGTTTGACTTCGACACGATCTCGCCCTTGCGAGCTCGATCGGCTCAGCCAGCTGCATTTCGGCTCAGCCGGCCGCATTCTCGATCGGCTCAGCCGGCTGCATTCGGCCCGGCTCCCCTAGAGCCGGGTCACCGAGTACATGATCAGACTCGCCTTGCCCTGGGCGGCGGCGGAGATGCCGACCGTCACCCAGTACGTCTTGCCGTCGGCCTCCTTCGAGTAGAGCACCGAGACCTCGCTGGACGTCTGGGTACGACTCGACTCGACGTAGCCGTCGTCGGTCAGCAGGCTCGACGCCTTGTCGAAGGCGTTGCCCTCGGTGGCCGGCGCCTGGACCTTCACCTCCCACACATCGTCGATCTTGGTGGCGCTCTGCACCACCCCGTCGACCAGCGGAACCTGCTTCGACGGGAAGTCCTTCGGGAGCGGTACGCCCTGGTGAGCGGGCTTGTCGTCGTGCCCGCACGCGGTGATCCCGGCCAGTGCCACCAGGACCAGCACGACCGCCATCAGGACTCTCCGCAAAGACGCCATGCCCTGAACGGTAAAGTAATCACCGCAACACCGCCCTCTGACACCCCGCCCGAACCCCGATGAGACGGAGTGGCTCTTGATCCAGGTCCTGCTCGCGCTGGGCATCGGTGCGCTGGCCGCGCCGCCCATCATGCGAGCCCTGGGGGCCCGCGGCTTCTACGTCCTGGCCCTGATGCCGCTCGGCGGCCTGATCTGGGTCCTGCTGAACTGGCCCGAGGGCGGTCATCCGGAGACCCAGACCATCAACTGGGTGCCCAGCCTGCACATGAACATCGTGCTGCGGTTCGACACCCTCGCCGCGGTGCTCTCCACGCTGATCCTCGGCGTCGGCGCGCTGGTGCTGGTGTACTGCGCCAACTACTTCGAGAAGATGCGGCGCCGCGTCGAGGTCTTCGGCGGCGAGCTGGTGGCCTTCGCCGCGGCCATGTTCGGCCTGGTGTGCAGCGACAACATGCTGGTGCTGTACGTCTTCTGGGAAGCGACGACGGTGCTGTCGTTCATGCTGGTCGGCTTCAACGCCGTCCGCGCGACGTCCCGCCGCGCCGCCACCCAGGCGTTGCTGGTCACGACCTTCGGCGGCCTGGCCATGCTGGTCGGCATCATCATGCTCGGCGAGCGCAGCGGCTACCTGCTGTCGGAAGTCCTCGCGCACCCGCCGGGCGGCGCCTACTCGGCGATCGCGGTAGCGCTGATCCTGGTCGGCGCACTGACCAAATCGGCCATCGTCCCGTTCCACTTCTGGTTGCCCGGCGCCATGGCCGCGCCCACCCCGGTCAGCGCCTACCTGCACGCCGCGGCGATGGTGAAGGCCGGCATCTACCTCGTCGCACGACTCGCCCCGGCATTCCACACGCAGGTCAGCTGGCAGGTGATCGTCGTCGGACTCGGTCTGCTGACCATGATCCTGGGCGGTTGGCGCAGCCTCCGCGAACTCGACCTGAAACTGATCCTCGCCTTCGGCACCGTCTCCCAGCTCGGCCTGATGATGGTGCTGGTGGGCGTGGGCGACGCGAACGTCGCGATGGCCGGGCTCGCGATGGTGATCGCGCACGCGCTGTTCAAGGCGAGCCTGTTCATGGTCGTCGGCGTGATCGACCACTCCACCGGCACCCGCGACATCCGGCGGCTGGCCCGCCTCGGACATCGCCTCCCGGTGCTCGCGGTGACCGCCGCCGTGGCCGGCGCCAGCATGGCCGGCCTGCCGTTCACCCTGGGTTTCGTCGGCAAGGAGGGTGCATTCGCCGCGCTCTGGGACACCGGCGCCTACCGGCCGTGGCTGGCACACGTCGTCGACCTCGCGGTGGTCGTGGGCGCGATCATCACCTTCGCCTACACCGCACGGTTCCTGTGGGGCGCCTTCGGCCGCAAGGTGCGCAGCCTGCCGACGCGCGCCGTCGCCCAGTTGCACCCGCCGACCGTGATGTTCCTGGTCCCGCCGATCCTGCTGGCCTGCTTCGGCGTGGTCGCCGCGTTCATCGCGCCGTGGATCGGCCACCACCTGGAGCCGTACGCGCACGAGCTGCCCGCCCACGGCCACCCGATCGAACATCTCGCGATGTGGCACGGTTTCGGGCTGCCGGTGATCCTGACGCTGGTGGTCTACGCGGCCGGGCCGGTGCTGTTCCTGGTGCTGCGGCGGATCCGCGACCAGCTGTTCGACCATCCGCCGAAGCTCAACGCCGACCACGCCTACGACGCGATCCTGCGGGCCGCCGACCGGTTGTCGCTGTGGGTCACCCGGAACACCCAGCGCGGCAGCCTGCCGATCACCCAGGGCGTGATCCTCTCGACCGCGGTGCTGCTGCCGGTCGTGGTGCTGTTCCTCGGCGCGCGGCCGTCGCTGCACCTGACCGGGTTCGACAATCCCGAGCAGATCGTGGTGGCCGTCGTCATCGTGACCGCCGCGGCCGCGGCCACCCTGCTGCGCAACCGCCTGGCCGGTGCGCTGACCGTCGGCATCACCGGGTACGCGTGCGGCGCGCTGTTCGCGATGTATGGCGCCCCCGACCTAGCGCTCACCCAGTTCCTGGTGGAGAGCCTGACCCTGGTGATCTTCGTGCTGGTGTTGCGCAAGCTGGCATCCGAGCCGCAACCGCGTCACAAGACCGGCTTCCGCGCCCTGCGCGCCCTGATCGCGGTGGCCTTCGGCGCCGCCCTGGTGCTGATCGGCGTCTTCGCCGCGGCCGCCCGGTCCACCACGCCGCTCGCCGTCGACCTCGCCGAGGCCGCCTACAAGTTCGGCCACGGCGGCAACACGGTGAACGTGCTGCTGGTCGACATCCGCGCCTGGGACACGCTCGGTGAGGTCTCGGTGCTGATCGTCGCGGCCACCGGAGTGGCCTCCATGGTCTTCCGGAGCCGCCGGTTCGGCGCCGCGCCGCGCATCACCGATGTGCTGCGCAGCGAGGCCGGGCTCGACGACGACGATGTGATCCCGGACCGGACCACCTGGCTCCGCGGCAGCGAGCTCGGCAATCCCGCGCACCGCTCGATGGTCCTGGAAGCCACCACGCGGCTGGTCTTCCCGACCCTCGTGGTGCTGTCGATGTACTTCTTCTTCGCCGGGCACAACGCCCCCGGCGGCGGTTTCGCCGGCGGCCTGGTGATGGGCCTGGCGCTGGTGCTCCGCTACCTGGCGGGCGGCCGCTACGAGCTCGGTGAGGCGCTGCCCGTCGAAGCCGGCACCATCCTCGGCGCGGGCCTGCTGGTCTCGGCGACCACCGCCGTCACCTCGCTGGCGCTCGGCGCCCCGGCCCTCAGCTCCGCGGTGATCGACCTGCACCTGCCGATCTTCGGCGACGTGCACCTGGTGACCGCGATGTTCTTCGACGTCGGCGTGTACCTGATCGTCGTCGGCCTGGTGCTCGACGTGCTCCGCAGCCTCGGCGCCCGCCTGGATCTGCCCGACGCCCCGGACGCCGGCACCCCGGTGGCCGCGGCCCCGGCGACCGAGGAGGCGGCGCGATGAACCTCGGACTGCTGATCGTCGCCGGCGTACTCGGCGCGGCGGGCGTGTACCTGCTGATGGAACGCAGCCTGGTCCGGATGCTGCTGGGCCTGATGCTGGTCGGCAACGGCATCAACATCCTGATCATCACCCTCGCGGGCCCGCCGGGGGTCCCGCCGATCCGCGGTGCCTCCTCCAAGGGCGCCGACACCCAGGCCGATCCGCTCGCGCAGGGCATGGTGCTCACCGCGATCGTCATCACCATGGGTGTGGCCGCTTTCGTGCTCGCGCTCACCTACCGGCTGTTCCTGATCAACCGCCGCGACGACGACGTGGAAGACGACACCGAGGACGTGAAGCTGCTGAAGGGCACCCTCAAGGACATGGGCGACCGCGACCGCAGCGACGACCCCACGACCGGCGCGGACACCGTGGCCGGCGACCTCTTCGACGACCGCGGCAACCCGCTCACCCCGGAGGAGTTCGCCGCGCTCCACCAGGGCGTCATCGAAACCGACCTGATGCCCGAGGACGCCGCCGTCATCGATCACCTGCCCGAATCCAGTCCCGACGAGATGCCCTCCGACGACGAGACCGGGGACGACGAGACCACCGAGGGGGAGCCCCGATGATCCCCCAGCCGTCCTGGATCCCCGTCCTGATCGCCATGCCGACGCTGGTGCCGCTGCTCGGCGCGGCGCTGACTCTGCTGCGCGGACGACATCCCCGCTTCCAGCGCGCGGTGACCGTCGGCGCCATCAGCGCATCGCTGATCGCGTCGGCGATGATGCTGTACCTGACCAACGTGCACGGCACCTTCGCCGTGCGGATCGGCGGCTGGGGCGGCAAGGGCTACCCGAACGGCCCGCTCGGCATCACGCTCGTGGTCGACCGGCTCGCCGCCCTGATGCTGGTCATCTCGACGACGGTGCTGCTGTGCGTCGTCTTCTACGCGATCGGCCAGGGTATCCGTGACGGCACCACCCAGCAGCCGGTGTCGATCTTCCTGCCGTCGTACCTGATCCTGACCGCGGGCGTGTGCAACGCCTTCCTGGCCGGCGACCTGTTCAACCTGTACGTGTCGTTCGAGGTGCTCCTCGCCGCCAGCTTCGTGCTGCTCACGCTGGGGGCGAGCGCCGACCGGGTGCGCGCGGGGGCGTCGTACATCATGGTCTCGATGGTGTCGTCGCTCATCTTCCTGGCCGGCATCGCGTTCGCCTACGCGACCACCGGGACGCTGAACCTGGCCGAGATGTCGGTCCGGCTGAACGACGCCGCCGATCCCGTCCCGTCCGGTGTGCGCAACGCGCTGTTCGCGGTCCTGCTGGTGGCCTTCGGGATCAAGGCCGCGGTGTTCCCGCTGTCGACGTGGCTGCCCGACTCGTATCCGACCGCCCCGGCACCGGTCACCGCCGTGTTCGCCGGCCTGCTGACCAAGGTCGGCGTGTACGCCATCATCCGCGCCGACACCCTGCTGTTCCCGGGCGGGAGCATGAACAATCTGCTGATGGTGGCCGGTCTGGCGACCATGCTGGTCGGCATCCTGGGTGCGATCGCGCAGTCGGACATCAAACGGTTGCTGTCGTTCACGCTGGTCAGCCATATCGGCTACATGATCTTCGGTATCGCGGTCGGGTCGGAGATCTCGATGTCGGCGGCCATCTACTACGTCGCGCACCACATTCTGGTGCAGACCACCCTGTTCCTGGTGGTGGGCCTGATCGAGCGGCAGGCCGGATCGTCGTCGTTGCGGCGGCTGGGCGGCCTGATCGCCAGCCCGGTGCTCGCCGCGCTGTTCCTGATCCCGGCGCTGAACCTCGGCGGGATCCCGCCGTTCTCCGGGTTCATCGGGAAGGTCGCGCTGCTGGAGGGCGGTGTGGCCGACGGTTCGGTGCTGGCCTGGATGCTGGTGGCCGGCAGCGTGATCACCAGCCTGCTGACCCTGTACGTGGTCGCGCGCGTCTGGACCAAGGCGTTCTGGCGGCCGCGGGCCGACGCCCCCGACGGCGACCGCGCCGACAGCACCCCGTCCGCGCTGGTCCTGGAGAGCACCGACGTCACTCTCGCCGAGCGCGAGGACGTCGGCCGGATGCCCGCCACCATGGTGCTGCCGACCGCGGCGCTGGTGGCCGTCGGACTCTGTCTCACCCTGTGGGCCGGGCCGATCTTCGGCTTCACCGATCGCGCCGCGGAGAACGTGCTCGACCGCCAGGTGTACATCGGCGCCGTGCTGGGAGGGGATTAGGCCGTCGTGAACACTCCGTACCCGGACCGCCCGCACCCGAAGCCGGTCGGCAAACGCCCGATCCCGGCGTTCTTCGGCATGCTGTGGCGGTCGGCCGTCGTCTATTTCGCGTGGCCGCTGACCACCGCGATCGTGTGGCTGTCGAATCACCTGCACATGCCGAAGTGGGCCGGCGCCGACCTCCGCGAATTCGGTGTCCGGTTGTGGGGCCTGGCGTGGCTGACCTTCGTCTGGGTGCTGCTGTGGGGCGACCCGACCTGGGGAAACATCGTGACGGGCGCGGTGATCGGCGCGATCATCATGATCGTGCTGCCGCTCCCGCGGGTGCCGGTCGAGGGCCGCATCCACCCGATCGCCGCGCTGCACCTGCTGGCGAGCCTGGTCTGGAACTTCTTCGTGTCGTCCGCGCAGGTGGCCTGGGCCGCGATCCGGCCGGGTCCGCCGCCGCTCGGCTGCGTGGTGCGCGTACACATCGCGATCAAGTCCGACCTGGTGCTCACCCTGGCCGTCGACTACCTCAACCTGGTCCCGGGCACCATGGTGGTGGAGATCGACCACATTCACCGCATGCTGTATGTGCACGTCTTCGACGTCCGCAAGCAGAGTCAGGTCGACAACTTCCGCAAGCAGATGGCCTACGTGGAGCGGCAGTTCATCAAGACCTTCGAGCGCGACAGCGAATGGCATCCGAGCCCGTACCACGGCATCGACGACGACTACCACCACGTCCCGTTCGCCGACCGCCAGCGCGTCGCCGCCGGGGAGGCCGACCGCAAGCACCGGAAGGACGGTGATCCGGAGTGAACGTCGTCTGGGCGATCAGCGGCGCCATGCTGTCGGTCGCGATCGTGCTCACCCTGTTCCGGTCGCTGCGCGGCCCCACCACCCTCGACCGCCTGGTCGGCATCGACACCCTGGTCGCCATGGTGATCTGCAGCCTGGCGGTGTGGGTGGCCGCGACCGGCGACACCACCATCGTCCCGGCCATCGTGGCGTTGTCGCTCGTCAGCTTCATCGGGTCGATCTCGGTGGCCCGTTTCCGAGTGAGGGACGACGAATGATCCGTGACATCGTCGCTGCCGCCTTCATCCTGACCGGCAGCCTCCTCGCCCTCACCGCGGCGCTCGGCATGGCGCGCTTCCCGGACACCCTCTCGCGGATGCACGCGGCCACCAAACCGCAGACCTTCGGCATGATCCTGGTGCTCATCGGCACCCTGATCGAGATGTCCGGCCACGCCGACAGCGGCATGCTGATCCTGACCGGACTGTTCGCGCTGATCACCGCGCCGGTGATCGCCCAGCGCGTCGGCCGGCTGGTGTACCGCGAGCAGCGCGGCGGCGAGCAGTTGCTCGACGAATCGCAGCTCTGCGTCCAGCGCCGCGACCCGAAAACCCCGTCCGAGCCCCTGACCTGATCCCCTCCCGAAGACCTGGGATCCGCGACCTCTACGAGGTCACCGCCGACGGACCTTCACGCTCGTCTTCAGTGGTCGTCGCAGGCGATCTCGACGCGCGCATGGCGGCGGCTCCCCGGATCGACGGCACTCTGCACCGTTCCTTCGATCACGAAGCGGTCACCGGCCCGGGTGACGGTCAGATCCTTCGGCAGCGGATCGGTGGACGAAAGCCTGGAACCGGCGATGTACGTGCCGCCCGAATCGGCTTTCACGCCCACGTACACGACCGTGTCATCGCTGTTCGACAACGTGACCGAGACGCTCGCGCCGTCGGTGGCGCCTGCCCCGTTGTACCCGAGCCAATCGATCTGCCGCTCACCGTCCTTCACGTCACAGCCGGTTGTCGAATGCTCGTACTTCTTCTGGTAGACCGTCTGGGTCTGCCCGTCGAGCAACACGACCGGGCCGTTCTGCGTCACCGCGGGATGCTGGTTCGCCGGAGATCCGGTGCCGTCGGAGCCGGATCCGCTGCTGCAGCCCACCGCCATCGCGGTCACCGCAATCAGTAGCGGGGTCCCGACCACGATGCGTGTCGCACGACGGATCCTGCTCACCTGACGCTCACTCATTCGGGGAACTCTACTGCTTGCCGACCCCGATCCTGTACCTCGAATCGACGATCGAGCATGGATTTAGTCGGTTCGGGCGACAGGCCCTAATCGAGTTCGGCGACGACCGAGGCCACCACGTCGCGCAGCGACCCCGTCGCCTCGTGCACCACGTGCTGCCGCTGGTAGCTGGCACCGCGTTCGACGATGTCGGACACCGAGGCCAGTTCGGCGGCACAGCCGAGGGAGTCGGCGACCGGGGCGAGGCGTTCGAGCAGGTCGCGCAGGTCGTCGGTGACCAGGCGCTCGTCGCACGCCGCGTTCTGAATGATGATCGCGTCCAGGCCGTAACGGGCGGCCCGCCACTTGTTCTCCTGGACCAGCCAGGGCGCCATCTGCGGCAACGACTCGCCCGCGTCGATCCGGCGCGAAAGGTCCACCACCAGGCAGTGGGTCAGCGCCACCAGACCGGCGAGTTCACGGCGATTGGACACCCCGTCGCAGACCCGCACCTCGATGGTGCCCAGGTGCGGCGACGGCCGGATGTCCCAGCGGATCTCGTTGAGGTGATCGATGATCCCGGTGGTCTTCTGGTCGTGCACGAAGGACTCGAACTCGGACCACTCCTGGAACTGGAACGGCAGGCCCGCGGTCGGCAGCTGCTGGAACATCATGGCGCGGTTGCTGGCGTAACCGGTCTCCTGCCCGGCCCACATGGGCGACGAGCAGGACAGCGCCAGCAGGTGCGGGTAGTACTGCAGCAGGCTGGTCAGGATCGGGAAGACCTTGTCGCGGCGGTCGATCCCGACGTGGACGTGGACGCCCCAGATCAGCATCTGGCGGCCCCACCACTGGGTGCGCTCGATCAGTTCCGCGTAGCGGTGCCCCTCGGTGAGCTGCTGCGTGGACCATTCCGCGAACGGGTGCGTACCCGCGCCGTACAGGTCGATCCCGAGTTCGCCGGTCAGCGCGCGAACCTCCTCGAGAGTCGCGCCGAGGTCGTCCATCGCCTCACCGACGGTGTGGCAGATGCCGGTGACCAGCTCCACGGTGTTGCGCAGCAGTTCCCGGTGGATCCGCGGACTGCGCTCCAGACCGCGCCGGGCGATCAGCTCGAACAGCGGATCCGCGGCGTTGACCAGGTCACGCGTCTCGCGGTCGACCAGCGCGAGTTCCCATTCGACACCGAGGGTCGGCTCCGGCGACGGCCGGAACTCGATCGGTTCGATGGGCGAAGCGGCACTCACGGGACGGCCCGTTCTGCTCGACGACGCCGCGCCGCGTCAGTTCGCCGTGATCACGCCGCAGGCGATCGGCGTGCCGCCGTCCACCACGACCATGGTCTTGTCGTTCAGGTCCGCGACCGTCACGCTCACGGTCTGGGTCACCGAGCCGGTGCCGTCGTCGCCGACGGAGAGACCCGGCAGCGAGCCGCCCGCGATCGCGTTGCCGGTGCCCGAGTAGGAGTCCTTGGCGTCGCAGGTGCCGCCGGAGCGGACCTCCACCTTGTGCTGGCCCTTCTTCATGCCGGTCACCCGGAGGTTGACCTTGGCCTGCGAACCGGCCGGCACGAAGCTGGCGGCGCCGACGCTGTTGCCCGAGGAGTCCGACAGCGAGACGGTGCCGACGGCCGAGCCCGGCGACGCCGGGATGTCGTCGGCGTTGATCAGATCGCCCGGGATCACCTGGTTGCCGGTGACCACGGCGGGCGTGGTGCCCTTGGCATCGGTCGCGTGCTCGTCCGGCGTGCAGGCCGTCAGCGCGACCGCGGCCAGGCCGGTCGCGGCGAGCGCGGCGAGGGCACGCGGGGTCGTGACACCGTGAGTCTGGCGGGCGGTCATGTCGGCTCCTTCGGGCTGAGGCTGAGTGGGAGGGGCTGGGTACGGCTACTGCGGATCAACGACGATGACGACGAGTTCGCCTTCGCAGCGGGTGAAGTTGACGGGGCGCGCGTCGGTGGAGGCACCGCCCGGGACCGCGTCGGCGACCTTCTTGGCGGCGGATTCCTCGCCGTCGCCATAGAAGACGGTGTTCTCGTTGACGCTACTGGTGCTGAGGTTGTCCGGCGCGGTGCCGATGGTGAAACCGGCGGCCTCGAGCTTGTCGGACACTTCCTTCGCACGGCCCTTGATGGTGCCGGCGTTCAAGACGCAGACCTTCGGCACGTCGGCCGCCTGGGTCGACGTCGTGTCGGACGGCTTCGTGCTGGCCGGCGCGGTCGTCGTACCGGAGGCCTGCTCGGTGCTCGCGACGCTCTGGCCGGCCTGCTCGAGCTTGTCCTTGCCGGATTCCTTGCCGCTCGATGCCGCGGAATGCCAGCCCAGGGCGATGAACACCACGGCGACGGCCAGCAGCAGCATGGCGCCGGCGCGCAGCGGCAGACGATTGGTTTCGCGGTCAGCTTTCATCACGGCAACCTTAACCCACGGGACCCGGCCATCGTTTCAAGAGGCTCGGGCGGACAAGGGAAACACGCTCGGGTGAGGCCGAAAGACCTCAGGTGATCTCGAAACCGAGGCGCCGGGCGGCCCGTGCCTTCTGCCGGGAGGCCCGCAGCCGACGGAGCCGCTTGACCAGCATCGGATCCGCGGCGAGCGCCTCGGGCCGGTCGACCAGGGCGTTGAGCACCTGGTAGTAGCGGGTGGCCGACAGCCCGAAGAGCTCCTTGATGGCGTCTTCTTTGGAGCCGGAGTACTTCCACCACTGGCGTTCGAAGCCGAGGATGTCGTGCTCGCGGCGGGTGAGCCCGTCGGCGCCGACCTCATGCGGATCGGGCTGCGACGACTGCTGCTCTGCGGCTGCGCCGTTCGACACCGGTTCGCCTCCCCTTTCTGCCCTGGTGAGTGTGTTTCCACGCCGCGCGGGCCGGACGCCCGGACGGGCGAATGACGGCGGTGTGGTTCGCTGAGTATCTAATCACGCCCGCCCGGCCCCGGCGCGGGGACGCACCGGTGCGGCGCCCAGTACAGTCCATATTCATGGCGATTCTCCCCATCTGCATCTACGGCGAGCCCGTCCTGCACCACCCGACCACGCCGGTGGAGCTCGACGCCGACGGCAAGCCGTCCGCCGAGATCGTGGCCCTGCTCGACGACATGTACGAGACGATGGACGCGGCCAACGGCGTCGGCCTGGCCGCGAACCAGGTCGGCCGCGACCTGCGCATGTTCGTCTACGACTGCCCCGACGGGCCGGTCCGCCGCCGCGGCGAGGTGATCAACCCGGTGCTGACGACGTCGGAGATCCCGGAGACCATGCCCGATCCGGACAGCAACGACGAGGGCTGCCTGTCGGTCCCGGGCGAGGGTTTCCCCACCGGCCGCGCCGACTGGGCCAAGGTCACCGGCGTCGACCGCAACGGCGATCCCGTCGAGATCGAGGGCAACGGATTCTTCGCCCGGATGCTCCAGCACGAGACCGGCCACCTCGACGGCTTCCTGTACGTCGACGTGCTGATCGGCCGCAACGCGCGCGCCGCGAAGAAGGCCATCAAGCGCAACGGCTGGGGTGTTCCCGGTCTCACGTGGCTGCCCGGAACGGTCGCCGACCCGTTCGGGCACGACGACTGAGCGATGGATCCGCTCGCCGGTGACCGCATCGTCGTCCGCTATCGCCTGGGCGAGGGCGGCCCGGGAGACTGGCGGCCGGCACCGAACCCGGCACTCGAGCGGTCGCCGTCGTTGTCGGATCTGACCGGGATCCTGGTCGACGAGACGGCGGATGCGCTGCTGGTCGAGCGCGACGGAACGGTCGAGCGGCTGCCCCGCGCGGCGATCACGTCGATCCGGCAGTTGTCCCGGCGGGTCGTGCGCAATTCGGCGATCCGGGACGTCGAACGCGTCCTCACCGAGGCGGCACCGGCCGCCGAACGTGACGAGTTCGACGGCTGGACGGTCTCGGCCGATCCGGGGTCGACGGCACTGCGCGCGAACACCGCGGTGCCCCTGGGCCGCGAGGCCCGCGCCGCCGACGTCGGCCGGGTACGCAACTGGTACACCCGGCGCGGCCTGAGCGCGCGCGTCGTGGTGCCCGAGCGACTGCTGCGGACCGCCGAGATCGCCCCGCGGCCCGGCACCGAATACGAGGTGCTGGTCGACGACGCCGGTGCCGCCGTCGAGGTGCCGGGCGACGACCGGGACGCGCGGCGGTCGTGGCGAGCCCGCGGATACGGCCTGCACCACACTTTTCAGGTACTCGAGCTGTAGCCCGGTCCGGCCGGTCGCCTACGGTGGACCCGAACATGACTGATCCCGTGCGCACCCCGAACCCGCCCGACCGGCGACGACGCCTGCTGACGTCCGTCGCGGGTCTCGTCGTGCTGATCGCCATCGTCGTGGCGGCGGTGTGGCTGAGCGAATCGGGCGGGGACGGCGCGGCCAAGCAGGCCGTCGCGACGTCGACCAGTTCCGTCGCGGGCACCGGGGCGTCGAGCAAGGCGCCGAACACGACGGCGCCGAAGAAGAGCACGCCCGGCAAGACGCCGAAGCCGACGAGCCGGACCGCCACCCCGTCGGCGCAGGTCCCGGCGCGCGTGACCCGCACTCTCGCCCTGATCGACGCCGGCCGCTGGCCCGACGAGGCGACCCCGGGCACCAAGGGCGGGACCAACTTCGGCAACTTCGAGGGCCGGCTGCCCGCGACCGGCGCTCATGGGCAGCGCCTGCGCTTCACCGAGTGGGACGTCAACGCCAAGCAGCCCGGACGCGGCCGCGACGCCGAGCGGATCATCACCGCCGACGACGGCTCGGCCTGGTACACGCTCGACCATTACCGCACCTTCATCAAGATCCGGGGACCGTCGGCATGAGCACCACGCTGAACCGCTTCCTGCACGCCACCCGCACCGGCGGCCCGGCCGTCGCGGTGACCACGGCGCCGGTCACCCCGTCGATCGACGTCCAGCATCGGCTGGTGGTGCGACGGCTCGACGGCGCCCTGATGCGCACCACCGACGGCCTGTTCGGCGAGTTCGCCGAAGCGTGGGACTTCCCCGGGTATTTCGGCTGGGGCATGGACGCCTTCAACGACTGCATGACCGACCTGGACGGGCACCCGGCGCCGCTGGTCACCGCCACCGGTTCGGTGCCGGGCGGTTTCCTGACCGTCGTCGAGCACGCGGAGCAACTGCTGGCCGACGCGCCGGACCGGGTCTTCACCTGGTTCGCGCAGTCGCAGCCGCAGTACCGTGACAGCTACCGCACGCCGTACGCCGACAACGCGGACCGTCCCGCAGCACTCGAGTACGCGCTGGTGCTGCGGACCACGCCGGACCGGCTCGGCGCCGTGCGCCGGCGGTGGACCGCGGCCGGGACGCCGACGGTGCTTCTCACCCATCCCGCCGAGCCGGACGCCCCGGGGGATCGCTGATGCGCATCGCCACCTGGAACGTGAATTCCATCCGCGCCCGCAGCGAG
This sequence comes from Gordonia sp. PP30, assembly GCF_023100845.1. Lineage (NCBI taxonomy): Bacteria > Bacillati > Actinomycetota > Actinomycetes > Mycobacteriales > Gordoniaceae > Gordonia > Gordonia sp. PP30. The sequence continues at coordinate 4,148,522 of NZ_CP095864.1, forward strand.
CAGGTGGTCGCGTGGATGACGCGGCACGCGATCGACGTGCTCGCGCTGCAGGAGACCAAGTGCCACGACGACCAGTTCCCGGTGATGAGCTTCCTCGCCGAGGGCTACGACGTCGCCCTGCACGGTGAGGGCGGCTACAACGGCGTGGCGATCGCGTCCCGGGTCGGCCTGAGCGACGTCCACCGCGGTTTCGACGGCCAGCCCGTGCCACGGCCCGGCGCGGCACCGGAGGCCCGCGCGATCTCGGCGACCTGCGGCGGGATCCGGGTGTGGAGCCTGTACGTGCCGAACGGCCGCGCACTCGACGACCCGCACTTCCCCTACAAGCTCTCCTGGCTCGACGCCCTCTCCGGGGTGACCGGCCTGGAACTCGGGCACGACCCGGCCGCCCAGGTGGTGCTGGCCGGCGACTGGAACGTCGCACCCACCGACGACGACGTGTGGGATCCCGAGTACTTCGCCGGACGCACCCACGTGACCCCCACCGAGCGGGCCGCGTTCGCCCGGTTCGGTGCCGCCGGATTCGTCGACAGCGCCGCGCCGTTCGCCCCCGGTCCCGGCGTGTACACCTTCTGGGACTACACGGCGGGCCGCTTCGCCAAGAACGAGGGCATGCGCATCGACTTCGCCCTCTGCTCCCCCGCGCTCGACGACCGGATCTTCGACGCCTTCATCGACACGGATGCGCGCGCCGCCGCCGGTGCGAGCGACCACGCCCCGCTGGTCCTGGACGTTTCGTCGCCGGGCTTCGGCGACTGAGGCATCGCAGGGTCGGCCCACGCTCGGCTGCACGGTTCTCAGACCGTCGTATCTGTTGGTCGCCGACCAACAGAAGTGACAGTCCCAGGCCGCTCAGGCTCTCGCCCCTGGCGGGCTCGACCGGCTCAGCCGGCGCGCGGAGACCACCGGCTCAGTGGCGGGCGAGGTCGCGCGCCGAGCCGTCCGCCGCAACCCAGACCCCGCGCACTCGGGGCCTTAGGTAAGGCTCGACTAATCTAGTCGTATGACGTCCAGCCTCACCGACGCGGAGTGCGTCGTCTACGCGTGGCAGCCACCCGCGAGCGCGGTGCTCGGCTCACCCGGGACCGCCACCCTCCTGCCGTCGGGAGAACGCCTCACCGGCCTGACCGGGAAGCAGGGCGCGGCGCTCAAGGCGCTCGGGCGCGGACCGGTCCGCTTCGACACCGAGCCGCCCGGCGACGTAGCCGAACTCCTCGACCGGCTGCTGAGCAGCGGCGTGCTCACCGTCGACGTCCCCGGCGAGTACTCGATCCGGCCGTTCCGCGCCGCCCCCGGACCGCGCCCGGCGCCCACCGCCCCGGGGAGTTCCGCGCTGTCGAAGTTCACCGTGTTGCGCCGCGACGGCGACCGGCTGGTCGCGGAGAACCCGCGCGCCTGGTGCGACGTGGTGCTGACCGGACCGCGCGCCATCGCGATCGTGACGGGTCTCGCCTCCGGTGACGACGCCCTCACCGCGCGCCTGTGGACCGATCTGCGCTGGACCGGTCACGCCGTCGGCGAGCCGGCCGAGGAAGACGTGGCCCTGTCCACGGCGGGCTGGCGGCCTCACGAGCTGTGGTTTCACCGCCGCAGCACCGTCGGAGACCGCGGCACCGCGTGGGGCGACTTCGGGCCCACCAAATGGGCCGACGGACGCTTCGAACCGCTCCCCGCGCGGCCGGAACCGTACCCGGGTGCCCCGCTGCCGCTGCCCGCACCGGACCTGCACGACCGCTACCGGAACGACCCGCCGCTGGCCGCGGTGATCGACGACCGTGTCTCCACCCGCAGCTTCGACGACGACCACCCGCTCACCGCCGCGCAGCTCGGCGAACTGTTGTACCGCTGCGCGCGCACCCGGTCGGTCCGTACCGTCGGCCCCGACCGGCCGGTGCCCGAGGAGCTCCCGTCGCGGCCGTATCCGTCCGGCGGGTCGCTGTACGAGCTCGAGGTGTATCCGGTGATCCGCAACGTCGACGGCATCGCGCCGGGCATGTACCACTACGACTCGTTCGCGCACGCCCTGGAACCGGTCGCCGGGTTCGACGACGACGCCGTCCAGCGGCTGCTCGCGCCCGCGGCGTACACCCTCGCCGACCAGAAGCAGCCGCAGGTGCTGCTCGCACTCGCCGCCCGCACCGGCCGCCTGATGTGGACCTATGAGTCGATGCCCTACGCGGTGATCCTCAAACACGTCGGCGTCCTGACCCAGACGCTGTACCTGGCCGCGACCGCGATGGGTCTCGGTGGCGTCGCCCAGGGCTACGGCGACACCGCCGCCTTCGCCGACGCCACCGGTCGCGACGAGCTCGCCGAGTGCATCGTGGGCAGCTTCGTCGTCGGATCGCGGAGGGAGTCGTCGTAGGCCGGGGGTCGTTTCGACGCTTCTATGTTCGTTGTCAAGCGGCAGCGGGGAGCTGGTGGTCGTGGGTGCCGCTGATTGCGTGTGTGGGGCCGTGTTCGAGGAGTTTGAAGATCTCGCGGGCGATGTAGCGTTTGAGGAGTCGATCGATCGCGCGTGGGGTCTTGCCGTCGGTGGTGCGTTTGGTGATGTAGTCCTTGGTGCGTTGATCGTGACGTTTGCGGGTCAGGGCGATGGTGTGCAGGGCGGAATTGAGTTGTCGGTCGCCGCCGTAGTTCAGTCGCCACGCCAGTGATTGGCCGCTGCCGATCGGTACGGGACTGGCTCCGGCGATCGAGGCGAAGTGGGCCTGGCTGGCGAACCGGCCCGGGTGCGACCAGACCGTCAGGATGCGGGCGGCCGTTACTGGCCCGACGCCGACGACGGCGAGCAGCTCGGGCCGCCAGGAGGCCACGACAGCGCGCAGACGCCGCTCGTTGGCCGCCAGGGCCTTGTGGCATTCGATGATCTCGTCGGCCAGATCGGTGGCCGCTGCCACGGCGATCGCTGAGTGCCCGGAGCCGGTGAGGCCGCCGTCGGCGATGGCTCGGATCTGGGTCATTGTCAGCTTCTTGCCGGTGTCTGCCACCAGGCCCAGGGTCCGCACGATCGCGGGGACTGCTGCACGTTTAGGTGACAGGTTGTAGTCACGCTGCGAGAGCGACGCTGTTGGTCATGATGGTCTCGAATTCGATGGGCGTCAAACGGCCGAGGCGGGCTTGCCGGCGGCGGCGGTGGTAGGTCCGCTCGATCCAGGTGACGATCGCGGTGCGCAGCTGTTCTCGGGTGGTCCAGGAGCGGCGGTCGAGGACGTTCTTCTGCAGCAGCGCGAAGAAGCTTTCCATAGCGGCGTTGTCTCCGCTGGAGCCGACTCTTCCCATGCTTCCGACCATGCGATGACGGGTCAAAGCGCGCCGGAATTTGCGGCTTCGGAATTGAGACCCCCTGTCCGAATGCACCACACAGCCGGCGACATCGCCGCGCATCGCGACGGCGTTCTCGAGCGCTCGGACGGCCAATCGGGACCTCATCCGAGAGTCGATCGAGTACCCGACGATCCGGCCACTGAACGCGTCCTTGATCGCGCAGAGGTACAGCTTGCCCTCCGCGGTCGGGTGCTCGGTGATGTCGGTCAGCCACAGCTGGTTCGGTGCGTCCGCGGCGAACACGTGCCGTGTCCGGCCGTGCTCGTCGACGACGGCGCAGAGGTCGTCGTGCACGGGCGGGCCGGGCTTGCGAGCCTTGCTGCGCTTGGGTTTGCCGAACGCGCTGAACCAGCCGTTCGTCGAGGCGATACGCCACGCAGTCCGGTCCGCCATCGCCTCGCCGTTGCCGCGGGCCTCGTCGGCCAGGAGCCGGTGCCCGAACTCAGGGTCGTCCCGGTGGGCGTCGAACAGAGCGTTCGCGCGATAGGCCTGCACCACCTCGCTCGGGGTGATGGGGTTGGCCAGCCACCGGTAGTAGGGCTGGCGGGAGAGCTTCAATACCCGACACGTCACCGTCACAGGAACCCCTGCGGCGGCGAGCTCGGTCACGAGCGGGTAGAGCCTTTTCCCGGCAGATTCGCCTGCGACAGATACGCCGCCGCACGGCGCAGCACCTCGTTCTCCTGCTCGAGGAGCCGGTTCCGTCTGCGCAGCTCACGGATCTCCGCGGACTCGGTCCGAGACTGACCCGGCCTGGCGCCCTCATCGATCTCGGCTCGACGCAACCACTTCTGCAACGTCATCGGATGGACCCCGAAGTCTTTCGCGATCTGCTCGATCGTCACTCCAGGTTCACGGTTCTGAGCGACGCGAACCACGTCGTCACGAAACTCGGACGGGTAGGGCTTGGGCACGATGGCCATCCTTCCAGGCCCACCCTCCCAGGCAAGCCAGATCAGATGTCACCTATCCGTGCAGCAGTCCCTACTGGTCACAGCGGACCTCCCTTGACTCATGTCCAGCACTTTCGACAGGGACGGGTCGTCCGCTATCGGTCGGTGCCGGTCAACCGCAAACGGCTGCGGCGAGACAGGTCTCTAAGGAGTCACGCTGGACGGGCTTCTATTCAGTCATCGCCGCAGAGGGCGACCGGCACCGGCCCCGCCGGGTGGACAAGTCGAAACCCAGCCAGCCCAGCACCAAAGCCAGACGGCAAGACACGGAGTAGCCACACCCGGCCAGGCCGGTACCAGCATCCCTCAACCGACTCACTCGCCGGCCACGATCTATTAGAGACACGGAGGGAGCCGACATGGCGACGCAGACCAAGACACCCGGCCGCGGCTGGCAGGGCGCGGTGATGAAGCTGATGGGCGCGGACGACTTCGAGATCATCGTCACGCGCACCGAGACCGTCACCGACCACTACCTCCGACTGGGCGGGCGTGTCAGATGGTCTGTGTAAGTCGGGAGGGTGAGTCCTGAAAGGAACTCTCACTGTGACCATCGATGATGTGACTGTGGATCAGTCACGAGAAGAGCGGCGTCGCCGCCAGAACGAGGCCACCGATGCGCTCATCGCCTCGGGTGCGCTCGATGATGTCCTTGCCAAGATCGATGGCGGCGAGCCGTTGACCGGCGAGGGCGGTCTGCTCGGGTCGCTGATGAAGGCGGCCCTGGAGCGTGGTTTGAACGCCGAGTTGAGCGATCACCTCGGGTACGAGGCCGGCGACCCGGAGGCGTCGTCGTTTCCCAACTCCCGTAACGGTTACGGCACCAAGACTGTCGCCACCGAGGTCGGGGACGTGGAGTTACGTATCCCGCGTGACCGCGACGGCTCGTTCATCCCGATGCTGGTCCGCAAGGGCCAGCGCCGTCTGGACGGTCTGGACGCGATGATCGTCTCGCTCTACGCCGGCGGGATGACGATCCGCGATATCCAGCACCATCTGGCCTCCACGATCGGCACGGACCTGTCGCACGAGACGATCTCGAAAATCACCGAAGAGGTCGCCGACGAGGTGATCAAGTGGCAGCAACGTGACCTCGAACCGCTGTACCCGGTGATGTACCTCGACGCGATCGTGGTCAAGGTCCGTGACGGCGGGCACGTGATCAACAAGTCCGCGCACCTGGCCGTCGGTGTCGACGTGGACGGTATCAAGCACGTCCTGGGGATCTGGATCGCGCAGACCGAGGGCGCCAAATTCTGGGCGTCGGTGTGCGCTGAACTCCGTAATCGCGGCGTGCAGGACGTGCTGATCGTGTGCTGTGACGGGCTGACCGGGTTCGCCGACGCGGTCGAGGCGACCTGGCCGCAGGCTACCGTGCAGACGTGCGTGGTCCACCTGATCCGGGCGTCGATGCGGTTCGTGTCCTACGGTGACCGCAAAGCCGTCGCCGCCGCCCTCAAACCGGTCTACCAGGCCTCCAGCGCCGACGCTGCTCTCCAGGCCCTGGAGGAGTTCGACGCCTCCGAACTCGGGCGCCGCTACCAGTCGACGGTGCGCAGTTTCCGCGACGCCTGGGAACGGTTCACCCCGTTCCTGGCGTTCCCGCCGGAGCTGCGCCGGGTGATCTACACGACCAACAGCATCGAATCGTTGAACTACCAGTTGCGCAAGGTCATCAAGAACCGCGGGCACTTCCCGAACGACGCAGCCGCCGTGAAGCTGCTGTGGATGGCGATCGGCAACATCGAGGACAAACGCGCCCGTGAACGCGAGAAGGAGAAAGGACTACCCGCCGATCAACGCCGAGCCCCCGGCCGACTCGTCGAAGGCCAAGTCACCACGAACTGGAAACGAGCATTGGAACAACTCTCCCTGATCTACCCCGAACGAATCAACCATCACCTCTAACCCGAACACCCGAACGACATACACAGAAAACTTGACAGGCTCGACTGGGCTTCACCGGCGGCGGACTGCTGGCCAAGATGCCCAAGCACCCGACCATGTGGATCCGTCTCTGGTTCGAGGATCACGGCGCGCTGCACCAGCGCGGCTACACCCTGATCGATCCCGACCCGGACACCGACACCTTCGACATCGAATTCGCCATCCACGACGGCACCGCCGCGCGCTGGGCGCGCGGCGCCCAGCCCGGCGACACCCTCCAGGTGACGGTGATGGGCAGCGACTTCTCCCTCGACCCGGAACCCGCCGGCTGGCTGATCGCCGGCGACACCGCGTCGCTCCCGGCGATCAACTCGCTGCTCGACGCCCGCGACGCCGCCGGGTCGAGCGCCCCGGCGACCATCTGGTTCGAATACCAGCACGACGACGACCGCGACCTCGACGTCCACGTGAGCGAACACGACACGCTCACCTGGATCCGCCGGGAGAACGACGGCGCCGCGCTGGTCGACGCCGTCCGCGCGGCGGCGTTCGACGCATCCGGCCACCGCGGCTGGGTGGCGCTGGACAGCAAGAGCACCCGGGCGGTCACCGGAATCCTCCGCAACGACTTCCAGCTCGGCCGCAAGGGCGTGAAGTCCATGGCGTACTGGAAAGCCGGGAAGTCGTTCGCGTAGTCTCGGCAGTGCGCCGATACGCGCGCACACATCACACACGGGGGCTCTCGCGAACCGAGGGCTGAGAGGGCGACGGGCGGTCGCCGACCGCACGAACCTGTCCGGGTAATGCCGGCGTAGGGAGTCTGCCTTGAGCACCGCTGTCTCTGCATCCACCGTCACCCGCGGCCCCATCGAGGGCAGCACCAAGCAGTACCAGACCGTCGGCCACCTGCGCGTTCCGTCGCGCCGGGTGCACCTCACCAACGGCGACCACCTCGACCTGTACGACACCTCGGGCCCGTACACCGACGACGCCGCCGAGATCGATCTCGAGGCGGGTCTGGAGCCGGCCCGCGCGCAGTGGCACCGGCCCGGGCCCGTCCCCACCGAGCGCGGCCACACCGCGTCGACCCAGCTGGCCTGGGCGCGCGCGGGCATCGTCACCGACGAGATGGCCTTCATCGCCGCCCGCGAGGGCTGCGACCCCGAGCTGGTCCGCCGCGAGGTCGCGGAGGGCCGCGCGGTGATCCCGGCCAACCACCGGCACCCGGAGTCCGAGCCGATGATCATCGGCAAGGCCTTCGCGGTGAAGGTCAACGCGAACATCGGCAACTCGGCCGTCACCTCCTCCATCGCCGAGGAGGTGGAGAAGATGGTCTGGGCCACTCGCTGGGGCGCCGACACCATCATGGATCTGAGCACCGGCAAGGACATCCACGTCACCCGCGAGTGGATCATGCGGAACTCCCCGGTTCCGGTCGGCACCGTGCCGATGTACCAGGCGCTGGAGAAGGTCAAGGGCGATCCCGCCGCGCTGACCTGGGAGATCTACCGCGACACCGTCATCGAGCAGGCCGAGCAGGGCGTCGACTACATGACCGTGCACGCCGGGGTGCTGCTGCGTTACGTGCCGCTCACCGCGCGCCGGGTCACCGGGATCGTCTCCCGCGGCGGCTCGATCATGGCCGCGTGGTGCCTCGCCCACCACACCGAGAGCTTCCTGTACACGCACTTCGACGAGCTCTGCGAGATCTTCGCCCGCTACGACATCACCTTCTCCCTGGGCGACGGCCTGCGCCCCGGATCGATCGCCGACGCGAACGACGAGGCGCAGTTCGCCGAACTCCGGACCCTGGGCGAGCTAACGAAGATCGCCAAGAGCCACGGCGTGCAGGTGATGATCGAGGGCCCCGGCCACGTCCCGATGCACAAGATCGTCGAGAACGTCCGGCTCGAGGAGGAGCTCTGCGAGGAGGCGCCCTTCTACACGCTCGGCCCGCTCGCCACCGACATCGCGCCCGCCTACGACCACATCACCTCGGCGATCGGCGCCGCGATGATCGCGCAGGCCGGCACCGCCATGCTCTGCTACGTCACCCCGAAGGAGCACCTCGGGCTACCCGACCGGGACGACGTCAAGGTCGGCGTGATCACCTACAAGATCGCCGCGCACTCCGCCGACCTGGCCAAGGGCCACCCCCGGGCGCAGGAGCGCGACGACGCCCTGTCCAAGGCACGCTTCGAGTTCCGCTGGACCGACCAGTTCAACCTCGCGCTCGACCCGGACACCGCCCGCGAGTATCACGACGAGACGCTGCCCGCCGAGCCCGCGAAGACGGCGCACTTCTGCTCGATGTGCGGCCCCAAGTTCTGCTCCATGCGGATCTCCGCCGATGTGCGCACATACGCGGAGGAGAACGGTCTGGTCACGCAGGAGGACATCGACCGCCGGATCGCCGCGGACATGGCCGCCAAGTCGGACGAGTTCCGCCGTTCCGGCAGCGAGATCTATCTGCCGGTGGAGGCGGTGTGACACCGGCGCCGCTCCCGCTGCCGCCGCCGGGCACGACGCCGGTGCGCGTGCTGACCGTCGCCGGTTCGGACTCCGGCGGCGGCGCCGGAATCGAAGCCGACCTGCGCACCTTCGCGCTCGCCGGTGTGCACGGCTGCGTCGCGCTCACCGCGGTCACCGTGCAGAATTCGCTCGGGGTCACCGGGGTGCAGGAGGTCGTGCCGGAGATCGTCGCCGCGCAGATCGCGTCGGTCACCGCCGACATCGGGGTCGGTGCGGTCAAGACCGGGATGCTGGCGTCGTCGCCGATCATCGCGGCGGTCGCCGAGGCCTTCGACACCGCGGGCATCGGCGGGGCCGGACCGATCCCGCTGGTCGTGGACCCGGTCTGCGCCTCGATGCACGGCGACCCGCTGCTCGCCGACGACGCCCGCGCCACCCTCGTCGAACTGCTCTTTCCGCGCGCCACGCTGGTCACCCCGAACCTCGACGAGGTGCGGATTCTGACCGGCATCGACGTGGTCGACGACGCCTCCCAGCAGGCGGCGGCCCGGGAACTGCACCGGCTCGGCGCACGCTGGGCGCTGGTCAAGGGCGGTCATCTGCGGGGCAGCGACCGCAGCCCGGACCTGCTCTTCGACGGCGCGCGGTTCTCACGCCTCGACGCCCCGCGCGTGCCGACCGCCCACGACCACGGCGCCGGCGACACCCTCGCCGCGGCGACCGCGGCGGCGCTCGCCCATGGACGGAACGTCCCCGAGGCCGTCGCGTTCGGGAAGGACTGGGTGACGCAATGCCTGCGCGCCGCCTATCCGCTCGGCGCCGGGCACGGACCGGTCAGTCCGCTGGGCCGATTGTGGGCAGCGACTCCCCGTTGAGCACCCGCGCCCGCGCCTCCGTCGGACCGTAGCCCAGCCCGGCCCGGAACCGGCTGCGGAAGGTGGCCTCCGAGGCGAACCCGCTCTGCCGGGCGAGCGCGCTGACCGACATCTGCGGTTGCGTTTCGAGGAGATCGACCGCGGCCTGCAACCGGCGATCGGCGATACGGGCGGCCAGCGACTGGCCGGTGTCCTCGAAATAGCGATACACCTGCCGACGGGACAGATGCAGCGCGTCGGCGAGCACCTCGACCCCGAAATCCGGCTCGGCGTAGTAGCGCTCGATCAGATCGGCGACGGCCTCGCGGACGAACACCGGATTGTCGGTGAGCTTCACACCCCGGCCCGGCATCTCACAGAGCGCCGAGACCACTAGGTCGAGCACGGCCTGCTCGGTCTCCACCGACGGCTCCGCGATGACCCCTGTCGCGAGCGGTACGGCGAATTCGGTGAGGAACGCGGCCGTCGACCGGGCGAGCAGACTGCTGGAGATATAGGGCTGCGCCGCCCGTTTGAGGACCCGCGGGCGCTTTCCGAGCAGGCGGCGCGGAATCAGTACACCGACCGCCGCCACTGCGCTGTCGGCCAGCCTCAGGTACTCGTCCGTGTCACTGCCGATGAGAAGTTCGCCGCGCCGATAGTGCACCAGCCGGCCGTTCCTCTCCAACTGGAGACTGCCGGGCTCCATGAGTGTCGCGACTACCAGGTCGTCGGATCGCTGAACCCCGGCGTTCTTCCTTCTGGTGAGCGTGTCCGCGCTGCGCAGCGAGGCGAACGCCGACGTCAGTATCCTCAATTCCCGCGTGTATACGGCCACTTCGAATTCCGAGGACACCGACGGCGCCCGATCGCTGAGGTCGATATCCAGCAGCGCGATCGCTTCCCTCCCGAACAGATGGATGTCCGGATCACCCACCGCGGAGCCCGCGATCACGCTCAACCGCCGCATCCACGACGTCATGACACGTTCGGGAATCACCCGGCCGCCATCGGCGCGGGCCTCATCGGCGGCTCCTGAACGCCGCTGTCTGCCCGGCGACTGCGCACTCACCTCCGGTTCCAGCGCCAGCCCGGCAGAGAGATCGCGGACGAGACCAGGAAGCAGAGGCCGCCGATGAACGTACCCCAATTGGCGAGCGCCGCGTCGAGCGTGCCGCCGGTGTTGTCAACGAAGGCTCCGGCCGCCGCGACACCGAAGGCGATGCAGCCCCACAGATTCACGTGCCCGGACCAGAAGTCCGGCAGGCGCGGCGACCAGAACGGATGCCCGGCGCGCCAGAGGGCGAGCAGCACGAAGCCGCCGCTCAGGAGGAAGGCGACCGACCCGCCGGCGTCCGGGTTCCAGACCAGGTGCTGCTCGCCCTTCACGGTGTGCGCCATCAGCGCGGACGTCGTACTGACGTTGAACAACAGGGTGCCGAAGAACTGCGTCGAGGCCGCGAGCCACTCGGACCGGAACATCTGGCCCGGCTCATAGGACACCTTGACCATCATCGGACCGCTGAGCACCAGCTGGATCAGCGCACCGGCGGTGAAGAACCACGCACCGATGAAGTAGCTGAGGTTGGCCGCGTTCGCGCCGTTGCTCCCGAAGGCCGACTGGAACCCGGGTGCCGCGCCGAGCGCGAACAGCGCGGCGCCGATCATGAACAGCCAGCACTGCTTGGCCAGCGTCGGTGTCAGAATCCGGTTACCCACCCGCGATTCGTGCTGCTGAACATCCGACATGTCAGAAGGTCCTTCCCGTCACCCCCGAGGCACCGCCACCCCGGTCTTCCGTCTCTCCGCGCCCGCGGGCGTCACACACCGACCACCGAAAGGGAGGGCGACGCGAACGCGTCACCCTCCCCCTCGACCGATGGGTCAGTGGTGGAAGCCGCCCTGGTGCTCCTCGTGCGGCATCGGGCCGTCGAGCTGCTCCAGGAACTTCACCTCGGTCTCGATGTCCGCCAGCAGCTTGGTCGCCAGATCACGGCTCAGGCCGTTGCGGACGACGATGCGCTGCAGCGTCACGTCGGCCAGGTCGTCGGCGAGCGGGTAGGCCGGCACCTGCCAGCCCTTCATCCGGAGACGATCCTGCAGGTCGTACAGGGTCCAGTTCGGGCTGGCGTCCTTCTTCAGGCGCCAGGCGAACACCGGGATGGTGTCACCGCGGGTCACCAGCTCGAACGGGCCCATGGCCTCGATCGCGGACGACAGGTACTGCGCGACGTCGAGCGAGTTCTGCTGGACGGCGCGGTAGCCTTCCTTGCCCAGACGCAGGAACTGGTAGTACTGCAGCAGCACCTGCGCGCCCGGGCGCGAGAAGTTGAGCGCCAGCGTGGGCATGTCGCCACCGAGGTAGGCGCAGTGGAACACCATGCTGTCGGGCAGGCGCTCATTGTTCCGCCAGGCGATCCAGCCAACACCCGGGTACACCAGGCCGAACTTATGGCCCGAGGTGCTGATCGAGACCACGCGGTCGACGCGGAAGTCCCACTCGATCTCCGGCTGGCAGAACGGGGCGATCATCGCGCCCGACGCACCGTCGACGTGGATCTTCACGTCGAAGCCGGTGTCCTTCTGAATCTGGTCGAGCTTGGCGGCGATCTCCTTCACCGGCTCGTACGCACCGGTGTAGGTCTGACCCATGATGGCGACCACGCCGATGGTGTTCTCGTCGACGTACTTCTCCAGGTCGTGCCCATCGAGGTACAGGTGATCCTCGGTGACCGGCACCCAGTGCGGCTCCACCTCGAAGTAGTTGCAGAACTTCTCCCAGCACACCTGGACCGCGGTCGAGAGCACGATGTTCGGCTTCTCGATCGACTTGCCCGCGGCCTTGCGGGCCTCCTGCCAGTGGCGCTTCAGCGCGAGGCCGCCGAGCATGCAGGCCTCCGACGAACCGATGGTCGAGGTGCCGATGGTGTCGGTCGGATCCGGGACGTGCCACAGGTTGGCGAGCATCCGCCAGCAGCGATCCTCGATGGCCGCCGTCGCCGGGTACTCGTCCTTGTCGATCATGTTCTTGTCGACGGTCTGCATGTACAGGAGCTTGGCTTCCTTGTCCATGTAGGTCGTGACGAAGGTCGCCAGGTTCAGGCGGGCGTTGCCGTCGAGCATCGCCTGGTCGTGCACCAGCTGGTACGCGGCCTCGGCGGGCAGCATCCCGTCGGCGATCTCGTTGCGCGGCAGAGTCGTCGCCAGTCCGCCCTGTGCGAACACCGGGACGTCGATGCGATCGTTGTCCAGATCAGTCATTACTTCTCCATTTTCGGGTGATGGGTATTGCCTGGAGTCGGGCGCCTGATCGGCGCGGGGCGGACGGATGGAGGAGCCGGGAGATCACACTTCCACCGGCGGATAGAGACGTTCCATGTTGTATTGGCGATTACGATGTGCGGCCCAGGTCGAGATCGCCAGGAAGACCAGCGTGAGACCGAGTAGCACCCCGACGGAGATCCACAGGTGCGTCGAGTTTCCGCCGGAGATCAGAATGCGCAGACCGTTCACCGTGTACGTCATCGGATCGAACGGATGCATCCATTGGAATGGTTTCGCCGTCGTCTGCACCGGATAGATTCCGCCCGCCGAGGTCAGCATGAGCATCAACAATGCCAGGGTGACGACGCGGCCGACCGAGGATCCGAAGACCGCGTTGAGCATCTGGATCAGGGCCATGAACACCGCCACCATCAGCACCATGAAGAAGAACGTGGCCCACGGCGACAGCGGACGCAGCCCGACCGCGAACACGGTGACCACGTACAGGATCGCCGCCTGTACCGCACCGACCGCCAGGGTCGGCGCGAACGATGCGAGCACGACCCGGAACGAGTTCAGCCCGTGCGCGATCGGCCGCGCCTGCAGCGGGGTGAACAGCATCCACGCGATGATGCTGCCGACGAAGAGCGCCAGCCCGAAGAAGAACGGCGCGAAGCCGGTGCCGAAGGTGGCCGCCCGGTTCTCGTAGCGCTCCTTGAGCTGCACCGGATTCCCCAGCACCTGCGCGAGCTGTTCCTGCTGCTTCTTGGACCAGTGCGGAATCGCATCCGCGCCCTGTTTCAGCCCGGCGGCCAATTGGTCGGCGCCCGTGCTGAGCTGCCCGAGACCGGAGGCCAGTTGATCGGTGCCGTCACTGAGCTGCGTCACCGCCGAACGCACCTGCTCGATGTCGTTCACCAGATTGCCCGACTCGATCAGCGCCAGCAGTTTCCGCAGCGGACTCGACGGATTATTCAGCTGCGCGGCCAGCAGCGCCGAATCCGATTTGAGTTCGGTGAGGTCGTTCTGCGCGTTCGGGCCCAGTCCCTCCGAATAGAGGACGTTCTTGACCGGTTCCAGCGCGGGCGCGAGGGCGCGCACATTCGGATCCGAGCTGTTCTTCAGCTGGCCGCTGAGCGCGACCACGGCGTCGTACGCCTGCGACTGCGCGGTGGACGCCTGGCCGAGCCGCTTGTCGATGGTGTCGGCGGTGCGGCCGAGGCGGTCGGCCTTGGCCTTCAGTTCGGCGGCGCTCGGCCCCGTGCTCTGCTGTTCCTGCGCCGCGGCCAGCAGCGGGTCGGTGGCGGACATGACGCCACCGGCCAGTTCCTGCACGCCCGCGTTCAGCTCGTCGGCGCCGCCCTTGGCCTGCTTCAGGCCGGTCGCGAGCTCACCGGCGCCGTCGGCGGCCTCGGTGATCTTGCCCAGCATCGGCCCGGCCTGCTGGAAGACGATGCCGAAGGTCTGCGCGCCGACCTGCGCACCCACTTGATTCACCACCTGCGCCGCCGCATCCTGACCGATCACCGTGGACAGGTAGTTGTTGGCGTCGTTGTAGGTGAAGATCAGGTCGGCCGATTTGGCGTTGCCACTCATCGGCGAGGCCAGCGACTCGCTGAAGTTCGCGGGCAGGGTGATGCTGAAGTAGTACTTGCCCTCGTAGAGGCCGTTGGTGGCCTCGTCCTCGGAGACGATGTGCAGGTCGAGCTGTTTGGAGGCGACGAGGCCGTCGATCACCTGCTTTCCGGCGTCCAGCCGCTGACCGTTCACCTCGGCACCCTTGTCCAGATTCACGACGGCCACCGGCATCCGGTTGACCTCGTTGAACGGGTTCCAGAACGCCCACAGGTACAGCGCGCCGTACATCAGCGGCATCACCATGATGACCAGCAACGCGAGCCGCGGCATGCGGCCGCGGTAGTAGCGTTTGAAATCGCTGCCCGGGGAGAAGGCGGCAAGCATCTTCACTGGACTCGGTCCCCTTGTTCAAGACGCACGAATTCGTTGTCGGTCAGGTTGTGCACCCGGATCACGTCGGTGACCCCGGGAATCGGCTGCACGCCGTTCACATCGGCGGTGATGACGGTCTGCTCACGGCCCAGATCGGCGAGTCGTTCCAGGAAGAGCCCGGAACTGGCGACCCGGTTGAGGTTGTCGATGCCGCCGACCACCAGCAGCGGCGGCTTCTCGGTGTTGGCCATCGCCACCCGGAACAGCGCGGCGGTCAGCTCGGGCAGTTCCTCGACGTAGGCATCGAGCGACGGCAGCGTGAGCGGCCCGAAGACCGGACGGCACAACCGTTCCAGGTCGTCTTCCTTGGCGACGCCCACGAACTTGTACCAGGGCGCACCCCAGCGCAGTTGCTCGGTGACGACGTCCCGGACCCGGATGGTCTGACCGATGCCGTCGACCTCGTCGATGAAGCCGAGCGCGGCATCGTCGAACAGCTTCTGCGCCCTGTTGGTTCGGCCGAACGCGGTGAGCGAGCCGGATGTCGGTTTCATCCGGCCGGCGAGGGTGAGCAGCAACGCGGTGCGACCGCGGCCGCCGGAGCCGACCAGCACGGTGACTCCGCCGCGCCGCACCGTCAGGTCGACGGGGCCGTAGACGTGCCCCCACGACGCATCGACGCCGATCCCGTCCGCGACCAGAATCACGTCACGGGGCATTCCGTGGGGAGCGGTTCCGGCGTGGTAGTCCGCCTCGACGGCGAGTACCTCGGTCGGCGACTCCGGCTCACCGGCGGGACCGAACTTCCCGGTGGGATCGATCGACATCAGACGTCGTCACCTCGGCTTTCTCCTGGGCACCTCCGATCGGCACCTCGTGGCGATTGTCTCCCATTCCAGCTACGCATGGAATTGATTGGGGTTAGAACATCGTCACGATTGCAGCGAGCCGTCCCCGCGCCGACGGAGATGTCGCGTCGCGGGCCCGGATCGTTCCATGAATCAGACGTTATCGGTCGCAGGCGACTCCTACCGATTCGACCCACCACCGCCGACCGGTCCGTCATTCATGCCCTCGAGCAGTGGTTTTGTGGATTTCGCCGGGCGGAACGCGCCACCGGGCGGTACCGTCACGCCGAAACCTTGGCACATATACGACGTCGTCTGGCACAAAATGCGCGTTCGGCCGGATCGTCCACCGGGCTCCGGCGCCACGATGAGCGGATTGACCTCGACGGCCGCCCCGGTAACCTGAATTCCCGACAGCGATCCCGGCGTTCCCGGCCGGTCGCGTGAGGAGCAAATCAGTTGAGCACGCCGCAGCCGCCCGATCAGCCGATCGAAGGTCAGCCCACCGAGGGTCAGCCACCGGCTGCGCCGTCCACCCAGCCTCCCGCGTACCCGCCCTACACCGACCAGACCGTCGGCTATGCGTCCGCGCCGCCCGCCGGGTATCCGGACGACCAGGCCACCGCCGTCGTCGCACTGACCCGGCGCGCCGACGCCGCCACCCGGCGCTGGCAGCTCATCGCGGCGCTCGCCGTCGCCGCCGCCGTCCTGGTGGTCCTCGGCTTCTTCCTGTTCGGCCAGCAGGGGCGCGGCGCCAAGGCCGCCCCGGTGACCACCACCGTCACCGAGACCTCGGAGACCGAGGGCGTCCCGGTGACCCGCACCGATACCAAGACCGCGACACAGACCGAGCGCGAGACCGCCACCGCGACCCACACCGAGCGGGAGACGCAGGTCCGCACCGAGACCGAGACGGTCACGAGGCGGGTCACGGTGACCAGTCAGGTGCAGGTCCCCGGCCCCACGGTGACCTGCACCGTCACCGACGGCGGCAGCCCCGTCTGTCAGTAGCCCCGTCGGCTGAGCAGCGGCAGACGCCCCACCCGGGGCGTCTGCCCCACGACGGCTGAGCAGGGCGAGGCGCTCGTCCAAGCCACCGCCCCGGACTGGTGCTTGGCGGGTCCTGAGCTCGCGTGGCGGAGCCTGCGACGACACGCGGTCGAAGGGTCGACACGATCTCGCCCCCGCGGGGCTCGACCGGCTCAGCCGGCTAGCTGTACTTCCCCGACACGTTGTGAACATCTGAGGTGAAGCGAAGACCTCCGGGCAGGATGTGGGCTACCACACTCACTCCAAGCCACGGAGGTCTTCGTGATCCACGCTAACGCACCATTGACTCCGGAGGGACGCCGACGCTTGGCGGTGCTGGTCGTCGAGGACGGCTGGTCACTGCGGCGGGCGGCCGAACGGTTCCAGTGTTCACCGGCCACGGCCAAACGCTGGGCTGATAGGTACCGGGCCGGACACGACCTCATCGACCGCAGTTCCCGGCCCCGGACCAGTCCCCGCCGACTCGATCGCCGCACCGAACGACGGATTGTCTCACTGCGCTGCACCCGCCGGTGGGGGCCACACCGCATCGCCTGCCACCTGAAGGTGCCGCGCTCGACTGTCGGTCGTGTCCTGGCCCGCTACAACATGCCGCTGCTGACCCATCTCGATCAGGCCACCGGGCTCCGGGTCCGGCGGTCAGCACCGGTGCGATACGAGGTCGACAGACCCGGGCGGCTGGTCCATGTCGACATCAAGAAACAGGGAAGAATCCCTGATGGTGGTGGGTGGAGAGCCCACGGCCGCGGCTCGGCCCAGGACAAGAACGCCGGCCGGGCCCGCGATCAGGCCACCCGCGGTGGGGCACCCGGGTCACGCGGCTACCGGTACCTGCACCACGCCGTCGACGACTACTCCAGGATCGCCTACTCGGAGATCCTCGACGATGAACGTAAGGAGACCGCCGCCGGGTTCTGGCAACGCGCCAACGCGTTCTTCGCCGGGACCGGGGTCACGGTGACTGCGGTGATGACCGACAACGGTTCCTGCTACCGCTCCAAAGCCTTCAACGCCGCGTTGGGCGCGCACGTCAAACACAAGTGGACCCGCCCCTACCGGCCCCAGACCAACGGCAAGGTCGAACGATTCAACCGGACCCTGGCCGCCGAATGGGCCTACGCCGCCCCGTACACCAGCGAAGCCGACCGCGCAGCGGCCTACCAGCTCTGGCTGCACTACTACAATCACCACCGACCCCACACCGGGATCGGTGGCCTCGTCCCCTCAGCCCGCGTTCACAACCTCACGGGGAAGTACAGCTAGCGGCAGACGCAACCGACCGAACACCACCAACCGGCCCACTGTTAGCCGGCTGAGCAGCGCCGAGCCCCACAGGGGCGAGGCGCTTGTCGAAGCAACCACCCAGCCAGGTACTTGGCTTCGACACGATCTCGCCCCTGCGGGGCTCGACCGGCTCAGCCGGCTGGTGGCGGGCTCGACGGGCTCAGCCGGCTGGTAGCGGGCTCGACGGGCTCAGCCGGCTGGTAGCGGGCTCAGCCGCTGGCTGGGGCGTGGACCGGTGCGCGCGTCGGTCAGTCCGTGACGACGGCCAGTTCTCGCAGGCCGGGCACCACCTCGGCGGTGAACGCCTCCAGGAAGCGGCGCTGATCGGCCCCCGGATTGTGGAACACCAGGTGGTTGAGACCGGCGTCGATGTACGGCTTGATCTGCGCGATGGCGTCGTCGGGCGTGGAGGCGACGATCCAGCGCTTGGCGACCTGCTCGATCGGCAGCTGGTCGGCGAGGCGTTCCATCTCCACCGAGGAGTTGACCGAGTGCTTCTGTTCCGGGGTCAGTGAAAGCGGCGCCCAGAATCGGGTGTTCTCCAGCGCCCGCTCCGGATCGGGGTCGTAGGAGATCTTGATCTCGATCATCCGGTCGATGTCGGCGAAGTTCCGCTCGGCCTTCGCCGCGCCCTCCCGCACCGCCGGGATCAGCTTCTCGGTGTAGAGATCCATCCCCTTGCCCGAGGTGCAGATGAATCCGTCCCCGGCGCGACCGGCGTAGCGCGCCACCACCGGGCCACCGGCGGCGATGTACACCGGGATCGGTTCGGTGGGCACGTCGTACATGTAGGCGCCCTGCGTGCGGTAGTACTCGCCGTCGAAATCAACAGCGCTGCGGCCATTCGGCCCGCTCGCTTCGCTCCCGGCGCCGGTGGTCCACAGTTCCCGCATCAGCCGCACGGCTTCGCGCAGGCGGGCGAACCGCTCCTTGAATTCGGGCCAGTCGCCGGTGAAGCCGGTGGCGTACTCGTTGAGCGCCTCGCCGGTGCCGACGCCCAGCATCACGCGTCCGGGGTACAGGCAGCCGAGGGTCGCGAAGGCCTGCGCGATCACCGCCGGGTTGTAGCGGAAGGTCGGCGTGAGCACCGAGGTGCCGAGCTGGACGCGCTCGGTGCGCTCACCGACCGCGGTGAGCCAGGCGAGGGAGAACGGGGCGTGGCCGCCGTCGTGCCGCCAGGGCTGGAAGTGGTCGCTCACGGTCACCGAGTCGAGGCCGAATTCCTCGGCGGCCACGCCGACCTCCACCAGCTCGCGCGGAGCGAACTGCTCCGCCGAGGCCTTGAGTCCGAGTTTGAGTTGCGCTGTCATCGGGTGTGCTCCTTCGGTATGGGGGTCGTCCCTTCGACACGCCTCCTTCGTCGGCGGCTCAGGGATCGTCGTGACGCGCCTGCGTCTAGGCGGATCAGGGATCGTCGTGACGCTCCTGCGTCGTCGGCGGCTCGGGGATCGGCGACACGGAATCGGGTGGCTCGAGGATCGTCGAACAGCTCGTCAGCGGAAGGCGTCCTGGCCGGTGAGGGCCTTGGCGATCATCAGCTGATGCATCTCGCTGGTGCCCTCGTAGGTGAGCACCGATTCCAGGTTGTTGGCGTGCCGGATCACCGGGTATTCGAGGGTGATCCCGTTGGCGCCCAGGATGGTCCGGCACTTCCGGGCGATCGCGATGGCCTCACGCACGTTGTTGAGCTTGCCGAGACTGACCTGTTCCGGCGCGATCGGGGTACCGCCGTCGTGCCCGGCGTCCTTGATCCGGCCGAGCTGGATCGCCAGCAGGTACGCCTTGCCGAGTTCCACCGACATGTCGGCGATCTTCGCCTGCGTCAGCTGGTACCCGGACAGCGGTTTCTCGAAGACCTCGCGGGTGGCGGCGTAGTCGATCGCCGTCTCCAGGCAGTCGCGGGCGGCGCCGACCGCGCCGAAGACGATGCCGAAGCGCGCCTCGTTCAGGCAGCTGAGCGGACCGCGCAGGCCGCGGGCCTCGGGCAGCAGCGCCGAGGCGGGGAGCCGGACGTCGTCGAGCGCGATCTCCCCGGTCACCGAGGCCCGCAACGACATCTTGTGCTTGATCTCCGGGGCGCTGAATCCGGGGGTGTCGGTGGGGATGACGAAACCGCGGATCCCGCGTGAACCGGCCTCCTCCTCGGTGCGCGCCCAGACCACCGCGACGTCGGCGACCGGCGCGTTGGTGATCCACATCTTGGAGCCGTTCAGAATCCAGTCGTCGCCGTCGCGCCGGGCGTGCGTGCGCATGCCCGCCGGGTTGGAGCCGAAGTCCGGCTCGGTGAGCCCGAAGCAGCCGAGCGCCTCGCCCGCGGCCATCCGCGGCAGCCACTCCTGCTTCTGCTCCTCGCTGCCCCAGCGGTGGATCGCGAACATCGACAGCGACCCCTGCACGGAGACGAAGCTGCGCAAACCACTGTCGACGGCCTCGGCTTCCAGACAGGCCAGGCCGTACGCGGTGGCCGACGTCCCGGCGCAGCCGTAGCCCTCCAGGTGCATGCCGAACAGGCCGAGTTCACCGAGTTCGACGGCCAGCTCGCGCACCGGGAGGGCACCGTCCTCGAACCACTGCGCCACGTGCGGGCGCAGCCGCTTGGCGCCGAAATCGGCGACCGTCTTGGCGATGGCGCGCTCGTCGTCGTCGAGCAGTCGGTCGATGCCGAAGAGTTGTTCGGTGGTCTTGAGCTCACTCATGGCACCACCATACGACTCGCCCGGCGGCTAGACCGGAATCCGGGAACCCAGCACGACCACCCGTTCACGGGGCAGCCGGAAGTGGTCGCTCACATCCGATTTCACGTGCGAGGTGGCGATGAACAGCCGCTTGCGCCAGCCCGCCATGCCCGGCTCGGTGCTGTATTCCAGTTCCGCGGTGGACAGGAAGTAGGTGACGTCGTCGGTGTCGATCGGTCCCGTCTGCTCCGGCCCGAGGAGTGCGAGGGCGGCGGGCACGTCCGGCGGCTCGGCGTAGCCGAAGCGGATCTGCGCACCCCGGATCCCCCGGGCCTCGGTGCCCAGTTCCCGCATCCGGATGCGGTCGGCCTCGGCGATCCGCGGCACGGTGGCCACCTCGACGGTGGCGATCAGCACGCGGGAGTGCCGGACCCGGTTGTGGGCGACGTTCGCCCGGAACGCCAGCGGCGCCGAGTCGAGGTCGCGGTTGAGGAAGACGGCGGTGCCGTCGACGACGGCGATCTCCTTACCGCGGCACAGCTTGTCGAGGAAGCCGGTGAGCGACCCCTCCATCTCGCTGCGGCGGTCGGCGACCAGCCGGCGGCCGCGGTCCCAGGTGGTCATGATGACGAACACCGTCACGGCGATCACCACCGGCAGCCACGCGCCGTGCAGCACCTTGGTGCAGTTGGCCGCGAAGAACAGCACGTCGACGGTGAGCAGCGGGATCGCGGCGGGCAGCAACAGCCACCACGACAGTCTCCACCGGTGCCGGGCGACGACGAAGAACAGCAGCGTGGTGATCGCGATGGTGCCGGTGACCGCCATTCCGTAGGCGTAGGCCAGCGCCGCCGACCGCCGGAACGCGAAGATCAGGGTGATCACCGAGACCATCAGCAGCCAGTTGAGCCACGGCACGTAGATCTGGCCGTAGGTGCGGTCGGAGGTGTGCACCACCCGCAGCCGCGGCATGTAGCCGAGTTGCGCGGCCTGCGCGGCGACCGAGAAGGCCCCGGAGATCACCGCCTGCGCGGCGATCACGGTGGCGAAGGTGGTCAGCACCACCAGCGGGATACGCGCCCAGTCGGGGCTGAGCAGGAAGAAGGGCGCCGAGGCATCGCGCGGGTCGTGCAGGATCAGCGCGCCCTGGCCGAGGTAGCACAGCGTCAGCGCCGGGGCGACGAACACCGCCCACGACATCGAGATCGACGGCCGGCCGAAGTGCCCCATGTCGGCGTAGAGCGCTTCCGCGCCGGTCACCGCCAGCACCACCGCGGCGAGCGCGAAGAACGCCACTCCCGGATGACCGGCGGCGAAGCCGATCGCGTACGACGGCGACAGCGCGGCGACGATCCCCGGTTCCACCAGGATCCCGCGGACACCGAGCACCGCGATCGCGGCGAACCAGACCGCCATCACCGGACCGAACACCGCCCCCACCCGGCCGCTGCCGAATCGCTGCACCAGGAACAGCACGAACACGATCAGCGCGGTCAGCGGCACCACCAGTTCCCGCAGCCCGGGATCCACCACCTTGACGCCCTCGACCGCCGACAGCACCGAGATCGCCGGGGTGATCATGCTGTCGCCGAGGAACAGCGCCGCCCCGAGGACGCCGAGCGCCACCAGCACGGCCATCACACGCGGCCGGATACCGCTCGACCAGCGGCGCAGCAGCGTCATCAGCGCCAGGATGCCGCCCTCGCCGTCGTTGTCGGCCCGCATCGCCAGCAGCACGTAGGTGACCGTGACGATGACCATCACCGACCAGAAGATCAGCGAGACCACGCCCTCGACGTTCTCCCGGGACGGGGCGATCGGGTGGGGATCGCGCGGGTCGAACAGCGTCTGGAGCGTGTAGATGGGACTGGTTCCCAGATCGCCGAACACCACGCCCAATGCGCCGATCATCAGACCCGCGCGCAGCGGATGAACCGCCGCCGACTCCGTCGTCATCCCTGCAATGTACGCCCGGATCGTGCCCCCTCGACGGGGCCGAAGGTCCGGACTTCGCACCGCCGCACACCACCGGAGATGCGCACCGTTCAGCCCTGCGCAACCCAGGCGTCATCAACCATCGACGCGCACCCGGGGGACCGCACGAAACCCGACATGCTCGTGCACAATCAACGCTGTGCCGATACCCGTGGAGTTTCTGCGCGCCGGGCAGGCGACGCCGCCGCGCACGCTCGTCGACGTCCTGCTCGCGACCGCCCTCGCGCATCCGGATGCGCCCGCGATCGACGACGGAGAGCAGATCCTCACCTACTCCGAGCTGATCGCGGTGATCCGCCGCGTCGCCGGCCGCCTCGGCGAGTCCGGCGTCGGCCGCGGCGACCGTGTCGGGATCCGGATGCCGTCCGGGCACCGCGATCTGTACATCGCCATCCTGGCCACCCTCTGGGCGGGCGCCGCGTACGTCCCGGTCGACGCCGACGACCCCGATGAGCGCGCCGATCTGGTCTTCGGCGAGGCCGAGATCGACGCTCTGCTCGACGCCGACGGCCTGCATGCGCGCGGCGGCCGGCATCGCGCGTCCGGTGACGCCGCCGAACTCGCGTCGTCGCCGGTCACCGTCGACGACGACGCCTGGATCATCTTCACCTCCGGGTCCACCGGCACCCCGAAGGGCGTCGCGGTGACCCATCGCAACGCCGCGGCCTTCGTCGACGCCGAAGCCGCGCTGTTCCTGCAGGATGCGCCGCTCGGTCCGGGCGACCGGGTACTCGCCGGACTGTCCGTCGCCTTCGATGCGTCGTGCGAGGAGATGTGGCTGGCCTGGCGCAACGGCGCCTGCCTGGTGCCCGCGCCGCGCGCCCTGGTGCGCAGCGGCATGGACCTGGGACCGTGGCTGGTGATGCGCGACGTCAACGTCGTCTCCACCGTCCCGACGCTGGCGGCGTTGTGGCCGGCCGAAGCGCTCGAAGCGGTGCGGCTGCTGATCTTCGGCGGCGAGGCCTGCCCGCCGGAACTGGCCGACCGGCTGGCCACCGGCGACCGCGAGGTCTGGAACACCTACGGCCCCACGGAGGCGACCGTCGTCGCCTCCGCCGCGCAACTCCGCGCCGGCGAACCGGTGCGGATCGGCCTGCCGCTGATCGGCTGGGACCTGGTGGTGGTCGACGCCCAGGGCGAGCCCGTCGAGGTCGGCGAGACCGGCGAGCTGGTGATCGGCGGCGTCGGCCTGGCCCGCTATCTGGACCCGGCCAAGGATGCCGAGAAGTACGCGCCGCTGCCGTCGCTCGGCTGGGAGCGCGCCTACCGGTCCGGTGACGTGGTCCGGCTCGATCCGGCCGGGCTGCTGTTCGTGGGCCGCGCCGACGACCAGGTGAAGATCGGCGGGCGCCGCATCGAGCTCGGCGAGATCGACAACGCGCTGCAGAACCTGCCCGGCGTGAGCGGCGGCGCGTGCGCGGTGCGCAAGAACGCCGCGGGCACGTCGTTGCTGGTCGGCTACCTGGCGTCGACCGACTCCGCATTCGACCTCACCGCCGCCCAGATGCGGCTGCGCGAGGAACTCCCCGCCGCCATGGTTCCGCGGCTGGTCCTGCTCGACGAACTCCCCACCCGCACCTCCGGCAAGGTGGACCGCGACGCGCTGCCGTGGCCGGTGCCCGGTGCGGGCGGCGCCGACTCGGCCGCGGCCGAAGACCTCACCCCCACGCAGGCCTGGCTCGCCGAACAGTGGACCGCGATCCTCGGCACCGAAGTGACCAGCGCCGACGCCGACTTCTTCACCGAGGGCGGCGGCTCGCTGTCCGCGGCCCAGCTGGTCAGCGCGCTGCGCAGCCGCCACCCCGAGGTGACCGTCGCCGACCTGTACGACCACCCGCGGCTCGGTTCCCTCGCCGAACTCCTCGACTCGCTGGCACCGTCGGAGGCGGTCGCCGAACGGGACGTCGTGCCGATGCCTGCGTCGACCGGACTGGCGCAGGCCCTCGCCGCGATCCCGCTGGCCACCCTCACCGGCTTCGCCTGGATGACCTGGCTCGGCGTCGCCAACAACGCCGGCCGCGCCGTCGCCGATGCGCTCGGCTATCGCGCGAGCTGGCTGGTGCACGTCGACTGGTGGGTGCTGCTGGTCGCGTTCCTGATCTTCGTCACGCCGTTCGGCCGGCTGCTGATCGCCGCGGGCGGGGCCCGGCTGCTGCTGCGCGGCGTGACTCCGGGCGACCACCCGCGGGGCGGCAGCGTCCACGTCCGGCTGTGGACCGCCGAGCGACTGATGGTGGCCAGCGGCGCGCACAACATGTCCGGCGCGCCGTGGATCCCGACGCTCGCGCGTGCCCTGGGTGCCCGGATCGGCCGCGGCGTCGACCTGCATTCGCTGCCACCGGTCACCGGACTGCTCCGCGTCGGCGACGGCGCGGCGATCGAACCGGAAGTGGACCTGTCCGGCTGGTGGCTCGACGGCGACGTCCTCCACCTGGGCACCGTCGAGGTCAAGCCGGGCGCGACCGTCGGCTCCCGGTCCACGCTGCTGCCCGGCAGCGTCGTCGGGCGGGATGCGATCGTCGACCCCGGATCCACGGTGATCGGCAAGGTCAAGGCCCGGCAGCGCTGGGGCGGCTCGCCCGCGGGCAAACTCGGCAAGGCGCGCAAGTCGTGGCCGGCGCAGCGCCCGGCGTCGCGGCGGCACTGGGTCCCGATCTACGCGGGCAGTGCGCTGCTGATCGCCGGGATCCCGCTGGTCTCGCTGGCCGCCGGGCTGGTCGTCACCTTCTGCTGGGCGCTGTCGGCCGACTCGCTCGGCGCGGCACTGTTGCGGGCCCTCGCGCTGAGCCCGCTCGGGGTGCTCGCGGCACTGGCGGTGTTCGCACTGCTCACGCTGATCGTCGTGCGCCTGGCATCGCTCGGGCTGAAGCCGGGGTCGTATCCGGTGCGCAGCCGCGTGGGCTGGCAGGTGTGGCTCACCGAACGGGTGATGGATTCAGCGCGCACCTATCTGTTCCCGCTGTACGCCAGTCTGCTGACCCCGGTGTGGTTCCGGGCGCTGGGGGCACGGATCGGCAAGGGCACCGAGATCTCCACCGCGCTGGTGGTCCCCAAGTTCACCGTGGTCGGCGACGACTCGTTCCTCGCCGACGACACCCTGATGGCGTCGTACGAACTCGGCGGCGGCTGGATGCGGATCGGCGAGGCACGGGTCGGCAAGCGGGCGTTCCTCGGTAATTCCGGGATGGTCGCCCCCGACCGCAAGGTGCCCAAGGGCGGTCTGGTCGCGGTGCTGTCGGCCGCGCCGGAGAAGGCGAAGTCCGGGTCGAGCTGGCTGGGCAGCCCGCCGCAGCGGCTGCGCCGCACGGCCGGGGAGGCCGACACCTCGCGCACCTTCGCACCGCCGCTGCGGCTGAAGGTGGCGCGCTCGGTGGTGGAGACGCTGCGCCTGATCGCGGTGTGGGTGTCGTTCCTGATCGGGGTCGGGGTGCTGGCCGCGCTGCAGGCGGCGGCGTCGTCGTCGAACGCGGCGGTGGCCACCGTGGTGAGCGGGCTGATCCTGCTGGTCGCGGGCGGGGTGGCCGGCGTCGTCGCGGCCTGCGCGA
Source organism: Gordonia sp. PP30 (assembly GCF_023100845.1). Taxonomy (NCBI): domain Bacteria; kingdom Bacillati; phylum Actinomycetota; class Actinomycetes; order Mycobacteriales; family Gordoniaceae; genus Gordonia; species Gordonia sp. PP30. The sequence goes on from NZ_CP095864.1 coordinate 4,174,626, forward strand.
AGTGGCTGGTGATCGGCCGCGTCCGGGCCGGTGAGCACCCGCTGTGGAGTTCGTTCATCTGGCGCAACGAGCTGTCGGACGCGTTCGTCGAGACCGTGGCCGCGCCGTGGTTCGCCAACGCCGCCGCGGGCACGCCGGTGATCAACCTGTGGCTGCGCGCACTCGGCGCGAAGATCGGCCGCGGCGTGTGGTGCGAGTCGTACTGGCTGCCCGAGGCCGATCTGGTGGAGGTCGGCGACGGCGCCAACGTGCAGCGCGGCTGCGTGGTGCAGACGCATCTGTTCCACGACCGGGTGATGGCCATCGACTCGGTGCGCCTGGAAGCCGGGTCCACGCTCGGCCCGCACTGCGTGGCGCTGCCCGCCTCGCAGCTCGGCGCGGCGTCCACCGTCGGCCCCGGCTCACTGGTGATGCGCGGCGACCACGTGCCCGCGCACACCCGCTGGCAGGGCAACCCGATCGCCCCCTGGCCGCACGACTGACCTCCACGCCGATCCCGGCACAGGTCGTTCCGGCCGTCCGGCACCCGTGGACCGCGGAGTCCGACCGAGCACCCCTCCCCGCAACGCCGGCCCGGCGAGCAATCGCCCGGCTGACCGCAGGCGTGACGTCGCTGCGCCGGTCCGCCGCGGCCGTTCGGCGACCGACTGGCGAGTCCAGCGACGTTCACCGCGAATGCCGGATTGCTACGCCACGCCTGCGGTCAGCGCCATCGGCAAGCGGCCCGTCACGACCCCCGGTAGGGTGAGCACCGACTTACTTCCCGGCGAACAGAGATGAGGACAGGTGCCGAACAAGAGGCTCAAGGGCTTCTCGCACACCCCCACCCTCAGCGGCACCTCTCACGAGCTCGATCCGTATCTGCCGAACAACGGGAACCTGGGGTACCGCGTCTCCCGGTACGACCTCACGCTCGACTATCGCGTCGCTCCCAACCGGCTGCGCGGCACCGCGACGGTCACGGCGACGTCGTACCAGCAGCTCAGCCGGTTCACCCTCGATCTGGCCGGCGGCATGCGCGTCGAGCGGGTGACGGTGAACGGCAAGCAGTCGCGGTACAGCCATCGCGGCGGGAAACTGGCGATCACCCCCGCCGCGGCGATTCCGCCGGGCGGTGCGCTGACCGTGGTCGTGCGCTACGCCGGCACCCCGCGTCCGCTGCGCTCGCCGTGGGGCGAGGTCGGCTGGGAGGAACTGGAGAACGGCGCGCTGACCGCCAACCAGCCCAACGGCGCGCCGACGTGGTTCCCGTGCGACGACCATCCCGAGGCCAAGGCACCCTTCCAGATCACACTGACCACCGACAGTCCGTACTACGCGCTCGCCAACGGTGTCCTGATCTCCAAGAAGCGGGCGGCGGCGCAGACCACCTGGGTGTACGAGCAGGTGGAGCCGATGGCGACCTACCTCGCCACCCTCCAGATCGGCGAGTACGAGCACCGGCAGCTGGCCGGCGCCCCGGTGCCGGTCTACGCGCTCGCACCGCGGCGGCTGACCCGGCAGTTCGACGCGAGCTTCCGCAACCAGGTCGCCATGATGGACGTGTTCAGCGAGTTGTTCGGGCCGTACCCGTTTCCGCTGTACACGGCGGTCGTGGTCGACGAGGATCTGGACATTCCGCTCGAGGCGCAGAGCTTTTCGACGTTCGGGGCCAATCATTGCGACGGATCGTTGACGCATGAGCGGCTGATCGCGCACGAGCTGGCGCACCAGTGGTTCGGCAATTCGGTGACCCTCGGACGCTGGCGCGACATCTGGCTCAACGAGGGCTTCGCCTGCTACGCCGAGTGGCTGTGGAGCCAGCGCAGCGGCGGCAAGTCGGCCGACGAATGGGCGCGCTACTACTACGCCAAGCTCGCCGCGAACCCGGTCAAAGTGCCGCTCGCCGATCCCGGCCCCAAGCTGATGTTCGACGACTGGGTGTACAAGCGCGGCGCCATCACCCTGCACGCCCTCCGGCTGCGGCTCGGCGACAGCGCGTTCTTCCAGCTGCTGCGCCGCTGGACCGACAAGTACCGCTACCGCGCGGTGATCACCGAGGACTTCATCGCCCTGGCCGGCACCTACATCGGGGAGTCGCTCAACGACTTCTGGCGCGACTGGCTGTTCGTCCCCGAACTCCCGCCCTTCCCCGAACCCTGACCTACCGAGCGGAACGCAAGCCGGTCGAGCGAAGCCATGATGGTCGAGCGAAGTCGAGACCACACTCTCCGCCCGAGCGTACTGACCCGTATAGGAGCGGCCGACCTCCTATTGCGGTCGGCGGCCCCTATACGGGTCAGTACGATCCCGCCTTGCGCTGGAGTGCACTCCAGGTCCTAGCGTGGCAGCATGCCCCACGACGACACCGGCCTCACCATCTCCGACGTCTCCGCGCGCACCGGCCTCTCCCGCGACACCCTGCGCTGGTACGAGTCCGAAGGCCTGATCCCCGCCGTCCCGCGCACCTCCGCCGGAGTGCGGCGCTACGACGACGCCACCGTCGCGATGATCGACCTTCTGGTCCGGCTGCGCCGCACCGGAATGCCGGTCGCCCAGATGCGCGACTTCGTGACGATGGTCGGTCAGGGATCCCGCACCCACGGCCGCCGGATGCGGCTGCTCGCCGACCACCGGGAGGAGATCGAGTCCCGGATCCGCGAGCTGATCGGGGATCTCGAGGCCGTCGACGCCAAGATCGCCCACTACTCGCGGCTGATCGACGCCGGCCTGGACTGCGCCGAGCGACCGATCACCGACCCCGACGAACTCACCGAGCAGCGTCGCACCGACGACTGACCGATACCGACAGGAGCAACCGATATGCACACCACCGAACTGGGCGACGGCCTGGTCACCTCCGCGCTGGGCTTCGGCGCGATGGCCGTCACGCACGTCTACGGCGGGACCGACGGCGACACCGCACTCGCCGTCCTGAACGCCGCGGTCGACGCCGGGATCACGCTGATCGACACCGCCGACGTCTACGGCGAACCTCTCCCCGGCACCGATGGTCCGGCGGGCACCAACGAGCGGCTGGTCGCCCGGCTTCTCGCGGACCGCCGCGACGAGGTGGTGCTCGCCACCAAGTTCGGGATCACCGGACGCAGCGCCGCCGACGGCCGGCCGGGGCCTCGGTGCCGGGAAGCGGACGCGCGGCGACGCCGAGTACGTCCGGGCCGCCTGCGATGCGTCGCTGCGACGACTGAACACCGAGGTCATCGACCTCTGGTACATGCATCGCCGGGATCCCGACGTCCCGATCGAGGAGACCGTCGGCGCGATGGCCGAGATGGTGGCCGCGGGCAAGGTCCGCCATCTGGGACTGTCCGAGGTGACCGCGGACGAACTGCGCGCCGCGTGCGCCGTCGCCCCGATCGCCGCGGTGCAGAGCGAGTGGAGTCTGTGGTCGCGCGACGTGGAGCGGCGGGTCGTGCCGGCGTGCGCCGAACTCGGCGTCGGCTTCGTCCCCTACTCCCCGCTGGGCCGGGGCTTTCTCACCGGAACCCTGACTCGCGAGCAGATCGCGTCCGACTTCCGCGGCGCCACCGCCCGCACCGGCGACAACTGGGACGCCAATCAGCGCGTGGTCGAGGTGGTGTCCGGAGTCGCGCGCCGCGTCGGCGCCACCAACGCGCAAGTGGCCCTGGCCTGGCTGTACGCCGCCGGGCGTCGCGCCGTGGTGCCGGTGGTCCCCATCCCCGGCACCCGCTCGGTGTCCCGCGTCGCCGAGAACGCGGCCGCCGTCGACCTGGTGCTCGACGACGAAGCGGTCACCGCGCTCGACGAGGTCGCCGGACTGGTCGTCGGCGGGCGCAACATCGTCGCCGACCCGGCGTGGATCTCCGCAGGCCGCGAATGACTCCCCACCCTCGGAAATCGAAGCCCGTGTCCGTGATCCCCGATTCCCACCGCGATCTGCTGGAACGCCCCCTCTACGCCCACCTCGCGACCATCCGGCCCGACGGCACGCCACAGGTGAACCCCATGTGGTTCTCCTGGGACGGCGAGCTCGTCTACTTCACCAACACCACCGTCCGGCAGAAGTACAAGAACGTGACCGCCCACCCCGAGGTCGCGTTCTCCGTGAACGACCCCGACCAGCCCTACCGCTACCTCGAAGTGCACGGCGTCCTCGAGCGCATCGACCCCGACCCGGACGACACGTTCTTCGGTGCCCTCGCCGACCGGTACGGCCTCGCGATGGACGGCCCGCCCGGCGACGTGGCGCACCGTGTGGTGTACGCGGTCCGGCCGACCGGGACCAGTCACCAGTAGGCGAAGGCCGCGGACACACCTATCATCCGAAGTTCTGCGGACAGAGATACTTGCCCGCTGCCACGGTCGCCGAACTCGTGGCTCCAACCTGCTCCGCCGTCTTGTTCTTACCCGCCTGGTAGGTGCTCCGATAGTTCGCGGCGACCGACGGATCCGAACTCACGAAGTGCCCGATCTCGGCATCGGTGGCCACACAGGCAGGAAAGGAGTAGGAAAGCAACCACAGGTAGGGCTCGTTGACCAATTCACCAGATTCGGCGTCCGCCCGCGAAGCCTCGACAATCATCGGGCACATGTACTCGACGGCCTTCACCGTTCCGCCCTCCGGAATCTCACTCCACAGCCTCGCGGTCCCCGCATCGAGCTCGTCCATTTCTGGGTCACCGCTGCTGCCGGACGGAGCCGGGCGGGAGGTCATCCCCTGCTCGCCACGAAGCGCTGCATTCACTTCACGATAAGACAAGTGCGGATCGGGCAACAGACAACCATCCTTCGACCGCATCGGCTGACTCTGGTGTTCTCCGCCACCGTGCCCGCTACCGTCTCCGGAGCCAGACGACCCGCACGCGGCCAAGCCGATCGCCGCTGCCGCCAGCGCCGCCGCCCCCAGAGTCCTCGTCACAATCGATCTCACGTGCGCCTCCTCCGTCGTTCCCACCGTGTCGGGCACGGCGTTCCAGAACGCAAACGCTACTGACGTCATCCCCTGAAACCACTGCTGGGAAGCCGAGATTCATCGGTCTGGGCGACCGGCCGGCGCCCCGCGAACGGGCATATCACCCGCTCTCTCCGGTTGACCGGAGAGAAGGCCCCGGCGGCGCTACCGCCGAGTAGTCTCGTGGCATGGCCAGTGCTCTGTGCGTCTGCGGTCACGACCGCGCAGCCCACGCACATTACCGAGACGGCACCGACTGCTCGCTCTGCTCGGACGGTTCGTGCCCCCGTTTCCGCTCCTCCTCCGGCCTGCGTGGCCTGCTGTCGAAGGTCCTCGGGAAGTAGCCTCGTCGGCCACACCCAGATGACGGGTCACGAGGGACCATTCCCCTCGTGACCCGATATTCGGGGATGGCCGACGAGGACGCGGCGATCTGTCGCGGCCCGTCCGGGTCAGGCGTCGCTCGGCGCCCTCATCAGCGCTGCGGCCCGGTCGAATCAGCGGGCCAACGACCCGCGGTACTCCACGACAGCACCGAATTCCGGGAGCAGCCCGGAGGCGAGCGCGCCGGACAGCGAGGGTGCGGCGGCGTCCTTCTCCGACAGCACGAAGGCCAGCGGGGTGCCGTCGCGGCCGACCGTCGGCCAGCCGATACCGAGTTCGGCGTCGAGCGGATGGATCCCGTGCTCGCCACCGGGGTTGTAGCCGGTGGAGCAGAGGTAGGTGACCACCGAGCCGTCCTGCATCGAGCAGAACGCGTGGCCGAGCCCCTCGGACAGGTACACGGCCTTGCGGTCGGCGTCGTCGAGCAGTACCGCGTCGTGCAGGCCGAAGGTGGGCGACCCGGCGCGCAGGTCGACGATCACGTCGAGCACCGCGCCGGCCGTGCAGGTCACGTACTTGGCCTGGCCGGGCGGGACGTCCGCGAAGTGGATCCCGCGGATCACCCCGGCGGCGGAGACCGAGGTGTTGACCTGCGCGAGGGTGAGGTCGTGGCCGATCGTCTCGGCGACGACCTCCGCCTTGAAGCTCTCCAGGAAGAGGCCGCGGTCGTCCTCGTAGACGGTCGGGGTGAACTCCCACGCGCCCTCGATACTCAGCTCTCGTACCTGCACCGTGTTCCCTTCGTTGGTCTCGACTTCGCTCGACCGTCATAGGCCTTCGCTCGACGGCCACATGCCTCGCCCGACCGCCACATGCGCGACACGGCCACGTCAGGGGACCCTACAGCTACAGTTCCGGACCGCGGTCGATCACGTCGAGCAGGTACCGCCCGTAGCCCGACTTGGTGAGTTCCCCCGCCCGGGCGCGCAGCTCGTCGTCGGACAGGTAGCCGAGCCGCCACGCGATCTCCTCGGGCACCGCGATCTTGAGGCCCTGCCGCTGTTCGACGGTCCGCACGAAGTTCCCGGCGTCGAGGAGCGAGTCGAAGGTGCCGGTGTCGAGCCAGGCGGTGCCGCGGCGCAGCACCGTGACGGCGAGCCGGTCCTGACGCAGGTATTCAGCGTTGATGTCGGTGATCTCGTACTCGCCGCGCGCCGACGGCGCGAGCTCGCGGGCGATGTCGACCACGTCGCTGGAATAGAAGTAGAGACCCGGGACCGCGTATCCCGACTTCGGCGAGGCGGGCTTCTCCTCGAGCGAGATCGCCCGGCCGGCGTCATCGAACTCAACGACGCCGTACGCCCCCGGATCGGCCACCCGGTAGGCGAAGATCGCGCCGCCGTCGACGTCACCGAAGCCCGTCAGCTGACTGCCGAGTCCTGGGCCGTAGAAGATGTTGTCGCCCAGGATGAGCGCGACCGAGTCGTCGCCGATGTGCTCGGCGCCGATGACGAACGCCTGCGCGAGGCCGTTCGGCTCCGACTGCACGGCGTAGCTCAGCGTGATCCCGAAGCGGGAACCGTCACCCAGGAGGTATTCGAAGGCGGCGCGGTCGCGCGGAGTGGTGATCACCAGGATGTCGCGGATCCCGGCCAGCATCAGCGTGGAGAGCGGGTAGTAAATCATCGGCTTGTCGTACACGGGGACCAGCTGCTTGCTGACGCCCTGCGTGATCGGATGCAGGCGCGTTCCGGTGCCGCCGGCCAGGATGATTCCGCGCATGCGTTCACCCTATCGGTAGAGTCGGCAGGAGCGAATCGTCAACCAAGGGGAGCCTTACATGCGGGTGCTCGTGACCGGCGGCGCCGGCTTCATCGGCGCGAATTTCGTGCTGCGCACCCTCGAGACCCGGCCCGACGTGCAGATCACCGTGCTCGACAAGTTCACCTACGCCGCCAACCCGCACACCCTGGAACCGGTCGCCGGCCGGGTCACGGTGGTGCGCGGTGACATCGGCGACGCGGCCGTCGTCGATCCGCTGGTCGCCGAGTCGGATCTGGTGGTGAACTTCGCCGCCGAGTCGCACAACGACAATTCGCTGCGCGATCCGTCGTCGTTCGTGACCACCAACCTCGTCGGCACCTACACGCTGCTGGAATCGGTACGACGGCACGACACCCGGCTGCACCACATCAGCACCGACGAGGTGTACGGCGACCTGGCGCTCGACGATCCCGCGCGCTTCACCGAGGAGACGGCGTACAACCCGTCGAGCCCGTACAGCTCCACCAAGGCCGGCAGCGACCTGCTGGTGCGGGCCTGGGTGCGGAGCTTCGGGGTACACGCGACGATCTCCAACTGCTCCAACAACTACGGGCCGTATCAGCACGTGGAGAAGCTGATTCCGCGGCAGATCACCAACGTGCTGACCGGGATCCGGCCGAAGGTCTACGGCGACGGCCGCAACGTGCGCGACTGGATCCACGTCGACGATCACAACGACGCCGTCTGGACCATCATCGAGCGGGGCGAACTCGGCGAGACCTATCTGATCGGCGCCGACGGCGAGGTGGACAACCGGACGGTGGTCGAGACGATCCTGCGGCAGCTCGGGCAGCCGGCGGACGCGTTCGACTTCGTCACCGACCGCCCCGGGCACGACCGCCGCTACGCCATCGACTCGACCCGGCTGCGGACCGAACTCGGCTGGTCGCCGCGCTACACCGACTTCGACGCGGGTCTGGCGGCGACCATCGACTGGTACCGGAACCATCGCGACTGGTGGGAGCCGGTGAAGGCCGGCGTCGAAGCGTCGTACGCGACGACGCAGCGCGTCCTGAACTGACTCATTCGACGGGAGAACACATGCGTGTACTGGTGACCGGCGGCGCGGGCTACATCGGCTCGCACACGGTGCTGCAACTGCTCGGCGCCGGCCACGAGGTGGTGATCGCCGACGACTTCAGCAACGCCAAGCCTTCGGTGGTACCGCGGCTGGAATCGCTTGCCGGGCAGTCGATCCCGGTGCACCGCGTGGATCTGACCGACCGCGCCGCGACCGCGGCGCTGCTGGACGCGGAGCCGGTCGACGCGGTGATCCACTTCGCCGGGTTCAAGGCCGTCGGCGAGTCGGTGGCGCAACCCCTCGACTACTACGAGAACAACCTGGACAGCACCCTGTCGGTCCTGCGCGCGATGGGTGCGCACGGGGTGCGGAAGTTCGTGTTCTCGTCCTCGGCGACGGTGTACGGCGAGAATCCGGTGCTGGAACGCACCGAGGACATGCCGACCTCGGCCACCAACCCGTACGGCTGGACCAAGGTGATGATCGAGCAGATCCTGAGTGATCTCGCCGCCTCGGACCCGAGCTGGCGGATCGCGGTGCTGCGCTACTTCAACCCGGTCGGCGCGCACGCCAGCGGCCGGATCGGGGAGGACCCGAGCGGCTTCCCGAACAATCTGATGCCGTTCATCACGCAGGTGGCGGTCGGTCGGCGCGAGAAGCTGTCGGTGTTCGGCGACGACTACGACACGGTCGACGGCACCGGGGTCCGCGACTACATCCACGTCGAAGACCTCGCCGCCGGGCACATCGCCGCGCTCGACCGGCTCGGCGTGATCGACGACCCGTGGTCGGTGTGGAATCTCGGTACCGGACAAGGCGTTTCGGTGCTGCAACTGGTCGACGCCTTCGCCCGCGCCAGCGGCCGGGAGATCCCGTACCAGATCGCGCCGCGCCGTCCCGGCGACCAGGCCGCGAACTGGGCGGACCCGTCGAAGGCCAATGCCGAACTCGGCTGGCGCACCACCCGGACGGTCGACGACATGTGCGCCGACTCGTGGCGCTGGCAGTCGTCGAATCCGAACGGCTACCCCGACTGAGCGGCCTGCTGGGCAGAGCCGGGCGGCGTGTGCTCCCCGTGCCGGGGCTGTCTCGGGTCGTTCTTCGTGTCGCGGGTTCCGCATGACACTCGACACGCAACAGGGCCCGCGACACGCCGATCCGGGGGCCACCCGACGGCTGAGCCACGGCCGCAGGTGAGCCGCGCCGCCCTTAGCTCGGCTTCGAGGCTCCTCGCCCGGGGGCTCGTCGCACCTCAGCCGACGGCCGAAGAGCCATGCCGATCCCGCAGCGAGTCGCCCCGCCGGGCCCCTATTTCGCGACGCCCTCCCGCGCGAGGACGACGTCCTCCTCGCGGTGCCGGTCGGCGACCCCGCCGGACGGCCGGTACCCCGCCACGACCGCCATCCCGACGACGGCCACCGCCGCCCCGAAGATCAGCATCGCCGGATACCCGATGCCGAAGTGCTCGTGTATCCAGGCGAGGATCGCCGGGCTGGCGAAGCCCAGATAGGTGAGCCCGTAGAAGACCGCGGTGAGACCGGCGAGGTCGTCGGGCCCGGCGATCCGCTGGACCTCCAGCAGCCCGGAGATGAGCGCCATGCCGTAGCCGGCGCCGAGGACCGCCGCGGCCAGGATCGCGACCGGCACGGTCAGCACGTGCGCGGTGTACGCCGCCAGCAGCATCCCGGCCACGACCAGGCCCATCGCCGTCACCAGGGCGCGCGATGATCCCGGACGGTCGATCCGCCGGCCGAACGTCTGGACACCGAAGCCCGCGGTGAGACCGACCACGCAGCAGACACCCGCGAAGACGATCTCCCAGCCACCGGTCTTCGGGGTGAGGAGCGCGGGGATCACCGCGTAGGCGACGGCACACGTGCCGAACACCCAGGGCGCCGTCGGCGCCACGCGCAGCCAGAAGCGGAGCCGGCGGGCCGACGGGATCTTGAGATCGTCGAGCAGGCGGCCGTCGTGCGTGCCGGGACGGGTCTCCGGGGTCCGCAGGAGCAGCCCGAAGGAGACCACGGCGAGCGCGATGTTCACCAGGTAGGCGAGCTGGTCGGGCCACGGCCCCCACTGCGCGAGCAGCGCCGCCACGCCGGCACCCAGCCCGAAACCGGCGGTGAGGCTGAGCGCGGCGCGTCGTGCCCCGGCGGTCACCGAGGCGCCGGCGGCGTCGGAGAGTTCCTTGATCCAGCTGCCGCCGACCGCCATCGCCAGACCGAGCGCGATCCCGCTGAATACCCGGCCGGCCGCCAGCAGCGCCACCGAATGCGCCCCGGCGGCGAGCAGCGCCGATCCGATCGCGGCGAGGATCGGCGACGGCAGCATCAGCGGGCGCCGGCCGAGCCGGTCGGAGAGCGGCCCGCCGATCAGCAGTGCCGGCACGATGCCCAGCACGTAGGTGAACAGCAGCGCGTCGACCACCACCGCGGACAGGTGCGAGTGGGCGCGGTACATCACCACCAGCGGCGTGAACTCGTTGCCTCCCCAGGCGGCGGTGAAGACGGCGAGGCTGACGCCGGGCCAGCCGTACCGCGTCGCGGCGCTCATCGGGCGACCCCCGGAACCTCGTGGACCTCGGTCAGATGCGTGGCCAGCAGATCGTCGAACCGCGCGGCGTCGCCTGCCGCGATCGCGGCGGCGAGGGCGGCGTGGTCGTCGTGGATCCGGGCGGTGACGCCCTCATCACGGTGCAGGCTGGCCGCGGTCATCCGGCGCCGTCGTTCGCCGAGGGAGTCGTAGAAGTCGCGCAGCAGGCTGTTGCGGCCGGCGGCGACGATCAACTGGTGGAACTCAGTGTCGATGCGGGCGAACTCGTCGCCCCGCGCCCCGCGATGCTCGGCGAGATTGGCGCGCAACTGTTCGACGAGCGCCGCGATCGCCTCGGGCCGCTCGACGACACCGCGCACCGCGTGGCCCTCGATCAGCAGCCGCGCTTCCAGGACCTCCCGCGACTCGCGCTCGCCGACCGGCACCACCAGCGCGCCGCGCTTGGGGTACAGCCGCATCCAGCCCTCCGCGGCCAGGCGCAGGAACGCCTCCCGCACCGGGGTGCGACTGACCTGAAAGCGTTCGGCGATCTCGCCCTCGCTGATCAATTCGCCGCCGGGCAACGAGCAGGTCAGGATGAGCTCCTTGACCTCGCCGTACACCCGATCGGCCGCCGAATACGTCATAGACACAAGATGTATTTCTACTCTCCGGGTGCGTCCGGGGTCCACCGAATACCCGGCCACGGTGAGCGCCGTCACCATAGGGGTGCAGAATCGAACCACCCCACACCGGCGCGACGGTGCGACGCAGGCCGCCGATACGCCGCCCACGCGAAGGAGCGACCGTGACCACCACGCCAGACACCAGCATCGCCACCCCCATCACCGACGACGAGATCTTCGCCGCCCACGTCGGCGGCAAGCTCTCCGTCGAACTGCGCGCTCCGATCGACACCCAGCGCGACCTCTCGATCGCCTACACCCCGGGGGTCGCGCAGGTCTCGCGCGCCATCGCCACCGGGCCGCGGCTGGTCGACGAGTACACCTGGACCGATCGCCTGGTGGCCGTGGTCTCCGACGGCACCGCCGTCCTCGGACTCGGCGACATCGGCCCGCGCGCCTCCCTCCCCGTCATGGAGGGCAAGTCGGCCCTGTTCCGCACGTTCGCGGGCCTCAACTCGATCCCGATCGTGCTGGACACCACCGATCCGGACGAGATCGTCGAGACGATCGTCCGCCTGCGGCCGAGTTTCGGCGCGGTGAATCTGGAAGACATCTCCGCACCCCGCTGCTTCGAGATCGAGCGGCGGCTGATCGAAGCGCTCGACTGCCCGGTGATGCACGACGACCAGCACGGCACCGCGATCGTCGTGCTGGCCGCCCTCAAGGCCGCGGCCCGGCATCTCGGACGCGACCTCGACGGCCTGCGTGTGGTGATCTCCGGCGCCGGCGCCGCGGGGGTCGCCTGCGCCAAGATCCTGCGCGCGGCCGGGATCGGCGACATCGTCGTCCTGGACTCCAAGGGGATCATCGGCACCGACCGGACCGACCTGAACGAGTTCAAGACCGACCTGGCGAGCTGGAGCAATCCGCGCGGTCTCCGCGGCGGCATCACCGAGGCGCTGACCGGCGCCGACGTCTTCATCGGTGTCTCGGCGGGCACCGTCCCCGAAGCCGCCGTCGCCGCCATGGCCGACGAGGCGATCGTCTTCGCCATGTCCAATCCCGACCCGGAGATCCACCCCGACGTCGCCGCCCAGCACGCCGCGATCGTCGCCACCGGGCGCAGCGACTTCCCGAACCAGATCAACAACGTCCTCGCCTTCCCCGGCGTCTTCGCCGGGGCGCTCGACGCCGGCGCCCGGCGGATCACCGAGGGCATGAAGCTGGCCGCCGCCGAGGCGATCCTGGGTGTCGTGGGCGACGACCTCACGGCGGACTACATCGTCCCGAGCGCCCTGGACCCGCGGGTGGCGCCCGCGGTGGCCGCCGCCGTCGCCGACGCCGCCCGAGCCGAAGGCGTCACCGCCTGACCCCGTTTTGCCTCACGCCCGACCCGCTCGGTACGATCGTGAGCGCTGTCGTCTCGCGCGGCACGCCGCCTTAGCTCAGTCGGCAGAGCGATTCACTCGTAATGAATAGGTCGGGGGTTCGATTCCCCCAGGCGGCTCCACGACGAAGGCCGTGACATCCTCTGATGTCACGGCCTTTGTCGTCTGTCCGGGCGATCGCAGACGACATTCCTTCTCCACTCGCGTCCGGTCACCGACGGGGCCGGCCACGACCCGATGGTCTCCGCGCTAGAGTAAGACGAACTATCCGGAATGTCCGTCTCGGGAGGTCGTCGTGCCGTATCTCGGCCTGATCGTGCTGGCGATCTGGGTGATCGCCCTGGTCGATGTGATCGTCGCCGACGAATACCGGGTCCGGCACCTGCCGAAGGTGATCTGGCTGGTGATCGTGATCCTGCTGCCGCTGGTCGGCTCCATCATGTGGCTGCTGGTCGGGCGCCCGGAGGGTGCCGCGGCCACGCCCCCGCCCCGGACGACCGGCTTCCCCGAGTATGAGCGGCCCGAGTATCAAGCGGCCGTGCGCGCGCACGACGACGCCGAGTTCCGCCGCAAGGCCCGCGAACGAGCGGAGGAACAGCGTCGCCGTGCACGACGGCTCGATGATCAGGCCGACGAGACCTGACCCGAAACGCGGGGTCGGCAGCCGGACACCCTGGTGATGATGTTGCCGTCGGACACCAGGGGCCCGGTGTCGACGTAGACCGATTTGTCGTGACGCAGCGTCCCCGTCGCCGCGCCCTGGCCGAGCGTCCGGAGCGCCTTACCGCTGGGCGAGAGCGTCGCCGACTCCGGCATCGGGCCGAGAGCAGTGGTGCCCGCCTGTGCATTCGGCAGGACCCGTAGCGTGCCGTTCCGGCAGTGCCGATGCCATCAGAACCACCGCGACGGCCGTTACACGTAGTTTCATTCCCCGGAAATTACGCGTATCGGCGGTCCGCATCTGTTCAAGATTCTCGACACTTCCGGCGGCCTCCCGGCCCGCCCTACGTCACGGTAGGGTCAGAAGATGAGCGCCAAGCCGATCGCCATCCTCTATGTGATCGGGATGATCGTGCTGGTCGTGGGCGTCGACGTGCTGTTTCTCCGCGGTCGGGCCGACCTCTGGCCCGCCTGGCCGTGAACATCGCCATCGTCGCCGTGGCCGCCGTGATCTACGTCGTCTTTCTCCGGCACTGACCACGCCGCCTTGACGAAGACTCGAACGCATGTTCGTATTGAATCATGCGGTGGTCGAGTCAGGCGGCGGATGCCGACGACGGCGGACTGCCCGGCCTGGACCGGGCCGGGCTGGTCCGCACCGTGCAGACCCCCGAGTTCGAGGGCATCACCTTCCACGAGGTGCTCGCGAAGAGCGCGCTGAACAAGATCCCCGAGGGCGTGCAGCTGCCGTTCACCTACACGGTCAACACCATGCGCGGCTGCACCCACGCCTGCCGATACTGCTTTGCCCGCCCGACCCACGAATACCTCGACCTGAACCCCGGGCACGACTTCGATTCGCAGATCGTCGTGAAACTCAACGTCGCCGCGGTGCTCCGCAAGGAATTACGCCGCAAGTCGTGGAAGCGGGAGACCGTCGCCCTCGGCACCAACACCGACCCCTACCAGCGCGCCGAGGGCCGCTACCGGCTGATGCCCGGCGTGATCCGCGCACTGGCCGAGTCGGGCACCGGCATGTCGATCCTCACCAAAGGCACCCTGCTGCGCCGCGACCTCCCGCTGCTCCGCGCGGCACGCGGCTCGGTCGATGTCAGCGTCGGCGTCTCGCTGGCCATGCTCGACGACGACCTGCGCAAGCAACTCGATCCGGGCGCGCCCTCCCCGCGCGCCCGGCTCGACCTGATCGCCGCGCTCGCCGACGCCGGCCTGGCGCCGCACGTCATGGTGGCCCCGGTGGTCCCCTACCTCACCGACGACTCCTCGCAGCTCGACGCACTCCTCGCCGCGCTGGCCGACGCCGGCGCCGCCCGCATCACCGCGTTTCCGCTGCACCTGCGCGGCGCGACGCAGGGCGTCTTCCTGGAGTGGCTCGCCGAGCACCATCCCGCACTGGTCCGCCGCTACCGCTCCCTGTACGCCCGCGGCGGCTACGTCCGCCCGGAGTATTCGGCCCGCCTGCGTGAGAAGATGGCGCCGCTCGTCGCCCGCCACGGTCTGGCCCGGCCCGAACCCGCGCCCGCCCCGGACCCGAACGACACCGAGGTCACGCCCCGGGAGCCCGCCCTCACGCTCTTCTGAGCCGGCCACCCGACACCGTCGAAGTCTGTGTTCGCCGTGAAACTGCTGCGATACCGCCATCGAGAGCGGGCCGCACAGGCACCACATGGACATCGCCGGTGAGCCCTTCCACACGTCGGGCCGCGTCGGCCATCCCCGAATACCGGGTCACGAGGGACGATTCCCGCCGTAGCCCGACATTCGGGGGTGACCGACGAGACCGCTCGGCCGCGCCCGTCAGCAGGGCTGCTGGTACGGCACACCCGGCAGGTAGGTGCCCCATTCGGCCCGGCTGATGCGGTCGCCCGGACGGGCGCAGGCCGCGCCGACCAGGTCACCGGAGTCGATCTGCCACGACATGATCAGCCCGCCCTGGCCCGCGGCGACGATCTCGCCGCCGGTCAGGAACCGCACGTCGAACACGGTGCCCGGGTACGAATGCAGCACCACGTCCTCGCGCGCGCCGTGGCCGGTGAGCGACCAGACCCAGATCTCCGAGTTGCCGCCCCCGGCAACGATCCGCTTGCCGTCCGGGGAGAAGGCCGCGCTGTAGAGCTGCCCGGCCGGACCGGTCATCACCGCGACGGTCCGCGGATGATCCGGATCGGACACGTCGGCGACGGCCACCGACTTGTCCTCGGACGTCGCGACGATCCGCTTTCCGTCGGCGGAGAACCGCACGGCCAGCGCGGAACCGTTGAAGTCCAGCGGATTCGGGTACGCGCGCGGGTGCGCGGGATCGCTCAGATCGAGCAGTCGTACCTGCCCGGAGTTGGTGGCGACGGCGGCGCGTCGCCCGTCCGGACTGAGCGACACCCACCAGACCCCGCTACCCGAATCGAAGGTCCCGGCCACGCGCGGCGCCGTCAGATCGGCGGCGTCCACCACGGTGAGGGCACGCTGATCGGTACCGCCGGTCACCGCCAGATGCGAGGCCGCGCTGTAGTCCACCGTCTCGTTCAGTCCCGTGCCCGCCAGGACGCTACCGAGCAGATGCGGCCGCGCGGGATCGCTGTAGTCGGCGAAGTAGACGGTGCCGGACACCGAGCCGAGGGTCGCCGTGTCCCCGTCCGGAGTCACGACCACCGCGCCGGAGAACACCGCCCCGGCGGGCGGCAACAGCACCGGGCCGCCACTGTGCAACGCGCCGTCGTCCACCCGCCACTGCGTCAGACGGCCGTCGATCTCGGTGTCGGCGGCCAGCAGCCGGCGGCTCCGCGCGCTGTACGGGATCTGAAACACGGTCTTGGGACCGACGACGGTCCGGTTCGTCACGGGCGGCCAGTCCTGGATGCGGCCGTCATCGCTCGCGGAGACCACGTGGTCGCCGACCAGCAACGCCGACGACGAGTTCGCGGCGACCGGCAGGATCCGCGGCGCACCACCGGGCCGGTCGAGGCGATACACCTGAACGGTGTTGTCCGCACCCGCGCTGACCAGGGTGTCGCCGTCGGCACCCATGTCGAGGGCCGAGACGTAGCTGGTGTGGCCTTCCAGGTCGGGCAGCCGCTTCGGCGCGGCCGGATCGGCGACGTCCCAGACGCCGATGGTGCGGCTGCGCAGCGCCGCGTACAGCGTCTTGCCGTCCGGGCTGTAGGCCAGTCCCTGGGCCAGCTGATTGTCACGCCAGCCGAGATCGATCCGCCCGGTCGGCCGCAGGCTGTCGCCGTCGACGGCCCACAGGTCGACCCGCTGGTTGACGGTGCTCGACGCGAGCCCGCGACCGTCCGGGGTGAACTCGACCGCGCCTGACACGGTGCCCGGATCGCCCGGGACCGCGACCGGCCGCCAGTCGGCGTTCCCGGCCGAGGCGCCGCCGCGGCGCCACACCTGCAATCCGGCGCCGAGCTCGGCGGCCGCCAGGTACTCCCCGTTCGGGCTGGTGGTGAGCGCATTCGCGTCGCCGTGCACGTCCGGCACCGCGCCGGTCCTGCGCGGATGCGCGGGATCGGCGACATCCCACACCTGGATCAGGCTGTGGCCGCCGAGCAGCAGCGTCTGACCGTCGGGGGTCAGCGCGACCCCGCCCAGGTGCTCCTCGGTGCCGTCGGCCGCGCGGAACTCGCCGATCTGCCCGGCGATCCCGTCGTCGGCGAGACGGAACAGCCGGACCTGGCCGCTGCTGCTCGCCGCGACCATCAGCGAACCGGCCCGCGACAGCAGCAACGACCCGCCCGCGCCGGTGAACCGCGTCGGCACCCCGATCGCCATGGTGTCGATCAGCGTCGACTGCGCCTCGATGGTGGGGGCCGTCCGATAGGCGACCATCGCGAGCTGCGCGGCCAGCAGCGGATCGCGGTCACGCAACTGGTTCGCCTGGATCGCGAGCTGTCGGCTCAGGGTCTCGTTGCGGGAACGCTCGGCGTCGTTCCGGTCGTGCACCGCGCTCGCGCCGGCGATGACGGCGAGGACGGCCGCCAGCACGGCGACCAGTCCGAAGATCGCCGCCGACCAGGCGAATCGCCGCAGCTGGCGGGTTCGGCGGCGCTCGGCCGCGTCCTTCTGCGCCACCTTCTGGTGTCCGGCGCGGAGGAACTCCCGGCTCGTCCGATCGGCGACGCCCGATTCGGCGCCCGCCTCCAGCGGCGCGAAAAGCTCGAGCCGCGCACGACCGGGCAGCAGGTCGTCGGGCCGCCCGTCGGCGTCCCAGGGTTCGCTGAGCGCGCGCAGTCGGCGCTGCAGCAGCAGCCGCTCGCGGTCCGCGTCGAGCCACCCGGTCAGCCGGGGCCACGCGGTCAGCAGCGCCTCGTGCGTCACCTGGACCGAGGTGGCGCTCAACGTCAGCAGGCGCGCATCGGCGAAGGCCTCCAGCACCCGGTGGATCGGTTCGCCGGTCACCTCGTCGAGGTGCAGGGTGCGGCGGGTGACGGTGTCCTCGTCGACGTTCACCATGGCGAGCAGCAGGTCGCGCGCGATCGTCTGCTCGCCCGAATCGAGTTCGCCGTACACCTCCTCCGCGGTCTGCTCGACGGCGCCGTCGATCCGGCCGGTCTTGACGTAGTCGGCCACAGTGAGGCGTCGTCCGTCGGACTGCTCCCAGGTGGCCCGCAACGCGTGCGACAGGAGCGGCAGCACCTCGGCGTCGACGCGGCCGCCCGAGCCCGGCGCCGCCAGGTCGCTGAGCAGCAGCTGCACCAACTCGTCGTCGACCGTCGCACCGACGGTCTCGGCCGGACGCACGATCACCTCCCGCAGTTGCTCCTCGGTCATCCGGGGAACCACGACCTGCGCTTCGGCGAAGGCCTCTGCCAGCCCGGGCACCTCGGACGCCTGGGAGTAGAAGTCGGCGCGCAGGGCGAGCACCGGCACCACCGAGCGGCCGGCGAGTCGTTCGCCGAGCCGCTCGGCGAACGCGGCGCGGTCCGCGCCGGTGCTCTGCGTCCACAGTTCCTCGTACTGGTCGATCACCAGCAGCGCGGGACCGCTCGCGGCATCGGCAGCGGCCGCCAGCCGGTCCAGGGCGACGTCGAGCGCGGCCACCGGACGGTCCCCGGGAGTCATCAGTACCGCGGGCATGCCGGCGAGCGCGCCGCCCTCGCGCGTCTGCGCCAACAGGCCGGCCTGCACCAGCGACGACTTGCCCGCCCCGGACGTCCCCACCACGACCACCGCCCGGCGCAGCACCGCACCGGGATCGCCCGGGGCCGGATCCACCGGGGCCTCGCTCCGCCGGCGAACCAGCGCCACCGCCCGGGCGATCACCTCGTCGCGGCCGAAGTACCGCGCGCTGTCGTCGGGGGTGAAGGGATCGAATCCGCGGTAGGGCGACGCGGCGCGCTGGCGACGTCGTCCACCGCGCCGGCCGGTCCGTTCCACCGCGGCCCACCACTCCTCGCGGCCGGCCGGATCGACGACGCCGCAGACGGTCAAGACCCTCTCGAACATCTCCCGGCTCGCCCGGGTCGGCGCGTGCTGCCCGGCGAACCAGCCGGCCACCGTGCCGACCAGCGCGTCGGCCTCCGCGGCCACCTCGCGAACACTCAGATCGTTGGCGAGCCGCAGCTCGGTGAGGGCCTTTCCGAGGTCCTCGCGACCGTAGACCGAGTCCGGTCCCAGCGTCGTCATCGTCGCTTCCCCACTTGCGTTTCCCCAGGTCGTCGTATCGACAAGCGTATCGACTTGCGGTTCGACGACGTTTCGACGCGCGCCCGGCTCAGTCCGAGCGACACGATGACCGTACCCCTTCGAAACCGCTTCGAAGCAGCCCCGTCAGAGGAGTCCGGCGATGCTTGTCGACGACCATGGCCCCGCGCCCGACGATCTCGTCGATGCCGCCGATCCGACGCGGCCACGGCATGTCCCTCGCCCGCGTTCGGCCGCGGACACCGGATCCCGCCGCCCCAACCTCTCGCAGCGCGAGATCGAGGTCCTGCTCACGTGGCTGCGCGCCGAGTCCAAGGAGGACGCGGCGCGCGAACTGTTCATCAGCCCGGCGACGGTGAGCACTCACATCATCCGGATCCGCGCCAAGTACGCCGCCGTCGGCCGCCCGGCCAAACGCAAGGCCGCGCTTTTCGCCCGCGCCGTCCAAGACGGATACACCACTCTCGACGAGTGGTGATCGGCTCCAGCCGCTCGTCGGGGCCGAGCGACATCACCCCGGTTGAGCCGGTCACGGGCTGAACCTCACCCCACCGCAACCGCAGGCCACCGAGCCGACCACGCAGCGCCCTCACTCAGAGAACCGCTCTCCCCGTGAATCCCTAGGAGAGCGGTTCTGTAACCGGAGCACGCACCGGAGATGCGGGAGGATCGCTCCGTGGTCGGCGGCCGACGGCCTGCCGGCCGCGGACCCGAGTTCTCGGGGTGTCGTCCAATCGGTCGTAGTTGAATCCGTGTTCAGTTTCAACTACGATGCCAGGTGAACCGACGATCACCTTCGAGGAGCCACTCGTGACACCGAAGCCGTACCGGCCCACCACACCCCAGGACCTCATCGACCTGCTCGGCGTCGAACTGGGTCCGACGCGATGGCACCTTGTCGATCAGGCGAGGATCACGGCATTCGCCGACCTCACGGGCGACCATCAGTGGATTCACGTCGATCCCGAACGCGCGGCCACCAGCGCCTTCGGCTCGACGATCGCCCACGGCCTGTACAGCCTCTCGCGCACCCCGGCCTTCCTCGAAGAACTCATGGCATTCGACGGTTTCGCCCACTCACTGAACTACGGCTACGACAAGGTGCGCTTCGTGCACCCGCTCCCGGTCGACTCCCGCATCCGCCTACGGGCCCGTCTGACCAAGGTGGAGCAAGCCACCCCGGGCGGGGTCAAGGTGACCACCGAACTCACCGTCGAGGCCGAGGGCATCGCGAAGCCGATTCTCGTGGCGGAGTCGATCGGGCTGTTCAGCAGCTGAGTCCACGCCCGCCCCGCGCCACCCGCCCCCGCACGCGCGGGGAACCGGGCGTCGCGGCGACTCGATCGAGCAGGCTCACGGGACCAGGATCACCTTTCCCTGTACCCGCCGCCCCTCCAGCGCGAGGAGTGCCTGTGCGGCCTCGGAAAGTCGGTACCGGGCTCCCACCATCGGGCTCAGGGCCCCGCTGCGCAGGTGCGGCAGCATGGCATCCCACTCACCCCGGATATGACCGGGCCGCGAGAGGGCATAGGCGCCCCACCCCACACCGATCACGGAGATGTTGTTCAACAGCAGCCGATTCACCTTGACCGTGGGAATCTCACCCGCAGTGAAGCCGATGACCAGGAGCCGACCGTGCTCGGCGAGCGTGCGCAGCGAATCGGTGAATCGGTCACCGCCTACCGGGTCGACGACGATGTCGACCTTGCCGCCGACACGCCCGCGGAAGCCGTCCGCGAGTACCACGTCGTCGGCTCCGGCGGCGAGGGCGACCGCGGCCTTCTCCTCGGATGAGACCACCCCGACGACCCGTCCGGCACCGAATGCCTTGGCAACCTGAATCGCCGCGGTGCCGATACCGCCCGCCGCACCGTGAACGAGCACCGATTCGCCTTCGGCGAGATGGCCGCGCTCGATGAGCGCGAAGTAACACGTCGCGTAGTTGAAGATGAACGCGGCGGCCTGATCGAAGGAGACCTCGTCGGGCAGTGCGAAAGTCAGCTGCGGCTGAGCCTGCACCTTCTCAGCGAATCCGCCGAGAAGGGAGAGTGCGGCCACCCGATCACCGGGGGCGAAGCCGCTCCCCTCCGGCGCGCTTTCGACGATCCCGGCCACCTCGGCCCCGGGCACGAACGGCAACTCCGGTGTGACCTGGTACAGACCGCGCGTCTGCAACAGCTCCGGGAAGGCGACACCCGCCGCCGCCACCGCGATGGTCACCAAGCCGGGCTCCGCCGGTTCTGGAACCTCAACGAATTCCACGGCTTCGGGGCCGTCAAGGGAGGTGATCTGGATGGCGTGCACGAGGTGATCCTTTCGGAGGCGGCAATCACTAGTGGGGAGGCGGACGGGCGAGACGGGTATCAGTCGCCGGGCGAAGCTAGCAACGCAGCAGCAGCTTTCCGGTGTTGATCCCTTCGAAGAGGCCGAGCAGGGCTCGCGGGAACTCCGCGACGCCACCGTCGAGAACCGTCTCCGCGGTGACGAACCGCCCCTGCGCGATCAGCGCCCCGATGGCCGCCACCGCCTCGCCGTAGCGGTCTTGGTAGTCGGTCACGAGGAAGCCCGCCATGGCGGCCCGAGAGATCAGCAACGACATGTAGCGGCGCGGTCCGGCAGGCACCGTCTCGGCGTTGTAGGTGGAGATCGCACCACAGATGGCGATGCGCGCGCCCAGCGCGAGATTGGCCAAGACCGCTTCGAGGAGTTCGCCGCCGACATTGTCGAAGTACACGTCGACGCCCTCGGGCGCGACCGCGCGAAGCCTGCGCGACAGGTCGCCGCCATGACGGTCGATCGTCTCGTCGCAGCCGATGTCCCGCAGCCAGGCGAGCTTGTCGGGCCCACCGGCGACCCCGATCACGCGACATCCCTTCGCCGCCGCGAGTTGCACGACCGTGCTGCCCACCGCGCCCGCCGCCGCCGACACCACGACGGTCTCGCCCGGCCGGGCCCGGGCCACGTCCTCGAGGCCGAAGTAGGCGGTCATACCGGCCATTCCGAGGGCGCCGAGCCACGTCTCCGGGGAGGCGACATCGAGGTCGAGCCGCACCACACCGACACCGTCGGACAGCGCGTATTCGCGGACCCCGAACATTCCACTGACCATCTCCCCGACGGCGAAGTCGTCATGGCGCGAGGCGACGACCTCGCCGGCGCCATTGGCCCGCATGACCGCCCCGAGCTCGACCGGCGGCACATACGAGCGGGCGTCGTTCAGCCATCCCCGCATGGCGGGGTCGAGGGACACCAGTGCGGTCCGCACGACGAACTCGCCCGGCCCCGGCTCCGGAACCTCGACGGTGGCGATATCCCAGGTCCCGTCGTCGGGCAGCCCAACTGGACGCCGCGCGAGGCGAACCTCCGTTGATGTCCAGCTCATGGCGATTCCCCTGCTCTCGAAGTGACGTCGACGTCACCCTCCCACAACTTGAATCTGAACTCAACTTATTGTTCGTGGGACGCGGGCCGCCGGGTGGACGTCGGCGACGATCTCAATCGCCGCGCAGCTCCGGACTGGTCAGGCCGAGCGCATTGGTCCACATCCGCGTGGCCGTCTCTACCAGCCGATCGGTCGCACTCGGCGGCCTGCCGTCCTCGTCGACGTCGATGACGTAGGTGTCGTAGGCCAACCGCGAGATCATCCCCGACAACGCCTTCGCAGCCATCGCAGCGTCGACGCGGCGATCGGCGAGTCCGCGCGATTGCAGATCGGCGATCGCCCGCGCATTGCGCGTGACGAAAGCCCTGCTTCGGGCGATGCGCAGCGCACGGAACCGCGGGTCGACGGCGGCCACCTGCTGCAAGAGGTCGTTCAGCCGCGCGTTGCGGCGGTAGGCCTCGAAATACGCGCGATTGCTGGCCGCGATGATGGCGACCGGATCGTCGGTCTCGGAGATCCGGCCGGTGCCCGGATGCAACATGTCACTCTGCGCCTCGCACAGGACGGCCGCGAAGACCTCGTCCTTGCCCTCGAACCAGGTGTAGAAGCTACCGATCGAGCAGTTCGCCTCGGCGACGATGTCGACGAGACGGGAATCGACGAAGCCGTCCCGTTCGAAGACCCGGCGGGCGGAGGCGATCAGCGCCGACCGGGTGCGCTCCCCACGCGCGGTCTGCGGAGTCGCTCCCAGCTTCCCGGAATCAAAGAGGGCAGGGGCCTCGATCTCTCCATCGATATCCGAGGACATGCCAGTACCTTAGTACCCCGCCGACCATGCAAAGCGGGCGCCGCAACCTGCCCGAGGCAGGTCACCCGGCCCGGCCGGCACGCCGCGGTGCGACGCTAGGGCAGCGCAGGCAATCGGAAGCGGTCACTCAATTCGCGGGCGGTCCGCGCACCGTCGCGGTGCAGCAGCCCGGCGATCCCCAGACGTGCGGCACCCTCGAGGTTCTGTCGCAGGTCGTCGATCATCACGGCGCTGCGCGGCGCGACGTCCAGCCGTTCACAGGCGATCCGGTAGATCTCCCGGGACGGCTTGCGGATACCGACCTCCGAGGAGATGACGACGACGTCCGCCAACGCATCGAGATCGAACCCCCGGTAGGTGTCACGACCGAAGGCATTGGACACCAGCGCCACCGGCGTCCCCGCCGCACGCAACCGATGCAGCATGGCCTCGGTCTCGGCGTCGGCACGGAGCCCCGATTGCATCCGGGCGGACAGGCCCTGAGCCTCGGCGTTCAGTCCGTGCGCCCGCAATCGCGCGGCGAAGCCGGCATCGAACTCGTCGGCGCCGATGCGGCCGCTCTCGTGCTCGGCCAGGAGCGACCGTGACCGGTCATCGCCGGACAGCAGCTGCAGCGGCAGGTCGGCGTCGCCGAGCTCGCGCCCGAACTGCCGGAAAGCGTCGAACACACTCGTCGTGACCACTCCCCCGAAGTCCACCAGAACCGCCGTGCGGCCGTGGTCGCAGAGCGGTTCGGCGGCGAGGTCGGCCGGGTCCACGGCGGCTCGCCGGCCGATCTCGTCGCCTCCGGCGCCGCTGTTCGTCTGCACCATTGCCCGCACACCCTTCTCGTCGGCGGCTGCCCACCGATCCGTCGTCTCCCCATCGCTTAAGTGAGCTTGACTTCAGATTCATATTAAGAGCAGAATAGGGCAACCGGAGGTGATACCCATCACGTTCGATGACTCCTATGAACCGAGTCTCGAATCGCGCTCACCGGCTGAGCCGATCGTCCGGTTGCGAAAACGCGGCATCACCGCCGCCCGTACGAAGGGCAACCCATGAGTACCGTGCAGACCGTCACAGGCGCCATCGACTCCGCCGACCTGGGGAAAGTACTCGTCCACGAGCACATCTTCGTGCTCGGCGAGGAACACCGCGAAAACTACCAGGACGATTGGAATGAGGACGAGAAGGTCGCCGACGCCGTGCGGGACCTGAACGAGCTCAAGGGCCTGGGCATCGACACCATTCTCGACCCCACCGTGCTCGGTCTCGGCCGCTATCTCCCCCGGATCCAGCGCATCGCCGCACAGACCGAGCTGAACATCGTCGTGGCGACGGGGCTGTACACCTACAACGACATTCCCTTCCAGTTCCACTACACCGGGCCGGGCCTCCTGTTCGACTGCCCGGAGCCGCTGGTGACGCTGTTCGTCCGCGACCTCACCGAGGGAATCGCCGACACCGGTGTCCGCGCGTCCTTCCTCAAGTGCGCCATCGAAGAGCCCGGACTCACTCCGGGCGTGGAGCGTGTCATGCGCGCCGTCGGCCAGACCTCGGTGCAGACCGGAGCACCGATCACCGTGCACACCAATCCGCACACCCAGTCCGGACTGGTGGCCCAGCGTGTGCTCAAGGAAGAGGGCGTCGATCTACGCAAGGTCGTCATCGGCCACTCCGGCGACTCGACCGACCTGGACTACTTGATGAAGATCGCCGACGCCGGCTCCGTTCTCGGTATGGACCGCTTCGGCCTCGACGTGTTGCTGCCCTTCGAAGATCGGATCAACACCATCGTCCAACTCGCCGAGCGCGGCTACGCCGACCGGATAGCCCTGGCGCACGACGCGTCCTGCTTCATCGACTGGTTCGCCCCCGAGGCCAAGCGCCAGGCCGTGCCCAAATGGAATTTCCGCCATATCAGCGAAGACGTCCTGCCCGCACTGCGTGAACGCGGAGTCACCGAGGAGCAGATCACCACGATGCTGGTGGACGTCCCGCGCGCCTACTTCGAGTGACGGGAGAACTCACCGATGTCGAATCCCGTAGCCGCACTCTGGCGAAACGCCGAGTCGGTTCCCGACCGGATCGCCGTGCGCAGCGGAGACCGCACCCTGACCTATCGCGAGTTGCGCAGGCGGATCGCCGTCGGCGCCGCCGACTTCGCCGAACTCGGCGTCGAGCGCGGTGACCGCGTCCTGCTGATCGCCCCATCGATTCCCGAGTTCGCAATCACCTACTACGCGCTGCACGCCCTGGGCGCCACCGTGATCACCATGAACGTGATGTCGACGACGCACGAGATCGACTACGTCGTCGAGGACTCGGGGACGTCGTTGATCGTGGCCTGGGAGGACTGCCTCGACGCGGCGGAGTTCGTGGCCCGCGAGCGCGGTCTGCCCTTCCGCACCGTGCTGCCGTACGAGTCCGTCTCCGCCGAGGCTGGCGCGGTGAGCGAGTACGTCGAGCTCGCCGATGAAGACACCGCAGTGGTGCTGTACACCTCGGGCACGACCGGCAAACCCAAGGGCGCTCAACTCACGGTCGGCAATGTCAACGCGGTGCCGGTGGCCTTCCGGGACGCCCTGCGCGTCGGGGAGCATGAACGCTGGGCCACCGCGCTCCCGCTCTTTCACTGCTTCGGCCAACTGGTCGTGATGCACGATGCGCTCACATGGAGCGGCACGCTTTCGCTGCTGAGTCCGTTCACCCCGGGCGAGTTCATGAATCGGCTCCGTGACGAGAAGATCACCATCGCATGCGGCGTGCCGACCATGTGGAACGCGATGCTGCAGATCAGCGGCGACTACGTTCCCGAAGACTTCGCAGACCTCCGGCTGGCCTGCTCCGGCGGTGCCTCGCTTCCCGGCGAGGTGATCCGCGCCTTCGAGGAGCAGTTCGGCGCCACCATCCTCGAGGGCTACGGACTCACCGAGACGGCCGGCACGGCAACGTTCAGGGATCTCAGCGCCCCGCTGAAAGTGGGTGCGGTCGGACGTGCGCTGCCCGGGTTCCGCGCGCAGGCGCGCGACCCCGAGGGCCGGTCGCTACCCCCGGGAACCGTGGGCGAGATCTTCCTCGCCGGCCCGTCGGTGATGAAGGGCTACTGGAATCGCCCGGAAGCCACCGCGGAGGCACTGGTCGACGGTTGGTTGGCCACCGGCGACCTGGGCACGATCGACGAGGACGGTGACATCCGAATCGTCGACCGGAAGAAGGACCTGATCATCCGTGGCGGGTACAACGTCTACCCCCGCGAAGTGGAGGAGATTCTCTACGGTCATCCCGACATCGTCGAGGCCGCGGTGATCGGCGTACCCGACGACCACTACGGGGAGGAGATCGCGGCCGTCGTCGCCCTGCGCAGCCCGGACGCCCTCGACCACGATTCCCTGCGCTCCTGGTGCAAGGAGCGACTGAGCGCCTACAAGGTTCCCCGATTGATCTCGTTCGTCGACGAACTGCCCAAGGGCGCCACCGGCAAGATCCTTAAACGAGCGATCAACACCGACGGGCTGTCGGCGCCGGCCCGGTAGACCTCCGTCGGACGCGTCCCCGACGAGCCCGGTCACTCCGCTCGAGTGACCGGGCTCGCCAGTTTGATCGCATTGGCCCACAGCAGGGTCGCGGTCTCGACCAATTCATCGATCTCTGCTTCGTCGCCGAGCGCGAAGGCGTTGTACGCCATCCGGGAGACCATCCCGGACAGCGCTCGCGCGGCCCGGTCCGGATCGACATCCGGATCGGCGAGGCCCCGCTCCTGCAGTCGCTCGATCTGCCGGGCGTTCCGCTCGGCGAAGACCCGGCCGCGGGCGCGGCGCTTATCGCGGAACTCGGGGCTGATCCCGGAGACCTGCTCGAGTACCAAACGGAGCTTCGCGTTACGCCGATACGCCTCGAAGTAGGCCCGGTTGGCCGCTTCCAAGACCACCACCGGATCATCGTCGGCATCGACATGGGGAAACCCGGGGTGCAGCATGTCCTCGTGCGCCATCTCGAAGACCGCATCGAGGATCTCTTCCTTGCTCTGGAAGTACGTGTAGAAGGTGCCCGTCGAGCACGAGGCCTCGGCGGTGATGTCCGTCAGCCGGGAGTTCTGAAACCCGTCACGCTCGAACACGGTGCGGGCCGCGGCGACGAGCGCCGCGCGCGTGCGCTCACCGCGTGGCGTGAGCGTCTTCTTTGTCGCCTCTCCAGCCTGCTGCATGCGTCGATCATCCCAGCACGCCCCGCGGGCAGGCGACCCGGCGCCCCGTCGAGCGGGACCACGCCGGGTCATCGCTCACACACCGGCGAGATCGGCCACCTCGGTCGCCTTGCCCACCAGGGCGTCGACCACCTCGGTGGTGGGCACGCCCGCGCGGGCACGATTCTTCGGGTTGTCCTTCGCCCGTCGCACGACGCCCTCGGCGATGATCGCAATCTTCCAGAGTCCGAGCGCATGCCAATAGCGGAGCGCACGAGCGTCCCGTCCGGTCCGCGCCAGGTATCCGGCGGCCAGCTGGTCACGATCGGGAAATCCCTCGAGCAGCTCCACCGGCGCCGCCGACAGCGGGGCCTCGCCGGGGGCCGGCCAATAGGCGAGCGTGCTGCCGATGTCGGCGAGCGGATCGCCGAGCGTGGACAGCTCCCAATCCAGCACGGCCCGTACGCGACCAGCCGCCGGATCGACCATCACATTGCGGATGTGGAAGTCACCGTGCACCAGACGGACTTCCTTCTGCTCCGGAATGTCCGCGGACAGCCTGCGCGTGAGGTCGTCCAGGGCGACGATCTCGCGCGTCTTGGACTTCTCCCACTGCGCGCTCCACCGGCGCAGCTGACGCTGGGCATACGAACGGTGGCTCGCCAGATCGGCCAGACCGATCCGGTCGAGATCGAGGCCGTGGATATCGGCCAGCGTGTCGAGCATCGATGTTCCGACGGCCTCCCGGGCCCGGGCGGTCATCGCCTCGGCGGCCGGTAGATTGTCGAGCACCTCCGCGTCGACGTAGTCCATCACCACCAGCGGCACGGCACTGACCGCTGGATCGGTGCATACCCCCCAGACGCGAGGGACCGGAACGTCCGTGCCGGCGAGAGCGGTGAGGATACGGGCCTCGCGGGCGACGTCGTGTGCCGACGCCAGCAGGTCACCGAGCGGCGGCCGTCGGATCACCCATCGCCCGCCGGCGGCGTCCGCCAGCAGATAGGTGAGATTGGACTGACCCGTCCCCACGCGCCGCGCGGTCAGGGCGCCGGCCGGCTCGATGCCCAAGCCGGCGAGCCAGCCGCGTAGCGCGTTGGGGTCGACGCCGGGAATCTCAGTTGTCGCCCGCGGTTCCCGGTCGTGATCACTCATTCGGCGGCCGGTCAGTACCGGGCGCTCAGCGCGTCGTCGGACACGCCCGCGACGGTCTCCGGAATGCTGGCCGCGTCGCGGTAGGGGCGGAGTTCGCGACGGGCGATCGCACGCTTGTGCACCTCATCGGGGCCATCGGCGAGGCGCAGCGTCCGGATGTGGGCATAGGCCATCGCGAGCGGGAAGTCATCGGTGACACCCGCGCCGCCGTGCACCTGGATGGCCCGGTCGATGATCTTCAAGGCCACGTTCGGGGCGGCGACCTTGATCGCGGCGATCTCCGTCGCGGCGGCCTTGTTGCCGACGGTGTCCATCATGTAAGCGGCCTTGAGCGTCAGCAGGCGCACCATCTCGATCTCGATCCGCGCTTCAGCGATCCAGTCCTGGATGTTGGCGCGATCGGCCAAGAGCGCACCGAAGGTGACTCGCCCGGCGGCGCGCGCACACATCAACTCGAGCGCCCGCTCGGCCATTCCGATGGTGCGCATGCAGTGGTGGATGCGCCCAGGCCCCAGCCGCGCCTGAGCGATCGCAAAGCCCTCCCCCTCGCCCTTGAGTACGTCGCCGGCCGGCACCCGAACGTTCTCGAAGACCAGTTCCCCGTGACTCTCGCGGTCGACGTAGCCGAAGACCGGGAGATTGCGCACGATGGTGAGGCCGGGCGCATCGGCGGGTACCACCATCATCGACTGCTGGCGATGGGTCGGCGCGCTCGGATCGGTCTTGCCCATCACGATGAGGACTGTGCAGTCCGGGCGAACCGCATTGGAGGCGAACCACTTGCGGCCGTTGAGCACGTATTCGTCGCCGTCGCGCTCCATGCGCAACTCGATATTGGTCGCATCGGAACTGGCCGCGGCGGGTTCGGTCATCGCGAAGGCGGAAGCGATCTCGCCGTCGAGCAGCGGCTGCAGGTAGCGCTCCTTGTGCTCATCGGTACCGAACAGAGTGAGTACTTCGATGTTCCCGGTGTCGGGAGCATTGCAATTGAAGACCTCCGGCGCCCACACCACTCGGCCCATGATCTCGGCCAGGTGCGCGTACTCCAGATTGCTCAGTCCCGGTCCCCAGTCCGGGTGAGGGTGAAAGAGATTCCACAGGCCTGCCGCCTTTGCTTCGGCCTTGAGGTCGAGCAGTATCTGCGGGCTGGCGTGCGGGTCGGCACTGGCGCGCATCTGTTCCTCGTACACCGCCTCGTTGGGGTAGATCCGGGTCTGCATGAAGTCCAGCAGCCGAACCCGGTACTCCTGGGCACGCTCGGAAGGCTCGAACAGGGTCGTGGTCATCGTCGTCTCCTCACCACAGTGTCGGTCACGCGTCATTGATCAGTCGTCATCGGGGCTGGTCAACCCCTGCTGCACGCGACGCATGCCGCGCAGCCAACGGTCGTAGTCGCTCCCCTTGTGCCGGTACATCCCGAGCACTTCCGGGTGCGGCAGAATAAGGAAGGTCTCGCTCTCCAGCCCGGACATCACGTCGTCGGCGACCCGCTCGGGTGTCAGCACGTCACCGGCGGACTCGACCGCCCGCTGCATGAGCAGCGCGGACTCGTCATCGATGTGATCGGGACGAAGAAGCTTCGTATCGACACCCATCGGACACAGGCAACTGACCCGCACGCCGCAGTCGCCATACGTCACGGCGAGCCACTCGGCAAAGCCCACCGCAGCGTGTTTGGTCACCGAGTACGTGGCCGAACCGAGTTGGGTGAGCAGCCCGGCGGCGGAAGCGGTGGCGATGAAGTAGCCCTCGCCCCGCGACACCCACTCGGGCACCAGCCGCCGGGCGGCCCGGACATGGGCCAGCAGGTTGATGTCCAGCGCGGCGTCCCATTGGTCGTCGCTCGCCTCCAGCCCCGGGCCGCCCGCGATGCCCGCGTTGGCGAAGTAGAGGGCCACCGGACCGAAGCGCTGCTCCGCCAGTTCGATCGCCGTCTCGATGTGTTCCACGCTCGACGCATCCCCGGCCAGCGCGGCTGCGGAGCCGGCCACCCTCCGATTCAGCATGTCGGCGACGCCCCGTGCCGCGGTGGCCGCGATATCGGTCACGACGACCTTCGCACCTCGATCCACGAGGGCACCGGCGATCGCGGCCCCGATCCCGCCGCCGCCGCCCGTGACGATGGCAACGCGTCCTGCTATCTCCACCGGCACCCCCTTTTGCGTCACCCGCGAGCCTCGGAAATTGAACTTGGCTTCGGGTTCAAACTTAACAGAGTGGGCGTCACCGGACACGTGAATGCCGAGACACCCCGCGGCGAGGGGAACAGGTCGTGCCGCGCACGCTCACCGGCCGGACGTTCCGCATGCGGCGTAGTCGTCGGCGCCGGCGGCGCGCCATACGCGGGCGCACGGCGCGATCGACCTTCTCACCAGCGCCGCACCGTCGTCGCCGGACCTAGCGATAGAGTCTGCGGTATGTCTGACTTCACCAACAAGATCACCGAAGCGGCGCATGCCGTCTCGGCGGCGATCGACAACGAACTGACCGTGCTCGAAGGTGCGGGCGGCGACGATCTGCTGGCCGAACACCAGGAGTCCGAGGGCGACGACTCCGGCGAGACCACCGACTGACACCCGGCGCCCCGCGCCGGGGCGCCGCGAGCCCGGTCGCTCAGGCCGGACGTGAGCGCCGGGAGAGTTCCCGGCTGAGCTGCACCATCATGGCGTCGACCGCGAACCGCGGTTTGACGTTCTTCTCCAGCGCATCGCGGCAGTCCAGCACCGCCTCCAGCGCGCGCAGCAGATTCTCCGGGGCCGCGAACGACGCGATCGGCCCGGACAGGTCACCCGCCCGGTCCGGATGCATCATCGCCACCGAGGCGCCCATCGACAGCGCGAGCGCGTCGCGGAAGAGCGCCGCCAGGTCGACCAGCGCGCGGTCGAGGGTGTCACGCATGATCCGCGTGTGCCGGACCTTCTGCCGCTTCTCCAGTTCCTTGATCGCGCCGGCCGTCCCGCGGGGCGGCCGGGCGGTGCCCTTGCCGGTGCCGCCCGCGCCGAGCGCGGTCATCAGCTCGGCCGTCTCCGGCTCGTTCAGTTCGGCGGCGATCTCGTCGGCGACGGTCTTCGCCGAGGACACCAGCAGCTCGCCCGCCGCGTACATCTCGCCCTCGCGGACCGCGGCGCGGGCCAGGGCGAGCGCCTGTTCGCGCTGGCTGCGGGCCAGCTCGTCGGTGGCGAGTCGTCGTGCACGGCCGATGTGCCCGCCCGCGACACCGGCGGCCCAGGCCGCCCGCTCCGGGTCGATGCCGTCCCGGCGGATCAGCACCTCGGCGATCGCGCCGACCGGCGGCGCCGTCAGCGCCACGTGCCGGCACCGGGAACGGATGGTCACCGAGATGTCCTCGGGCGACACCGACGGTGCGCAGAGCAGGAACAGCGTGCGCTCCGGCGGCTCCTCGACCGCTTTGAGCAGCGCGTTCGCGCCGTGTTCGGTGAGCCGGTCCGCGTCCTCCACGATCACGATCTGCCAGCGGCCCGTCGTCGGACGGCGTGCGGCCAGCTTCACGATCTCCCGGATCTGGCTCACCGCGATGCTCAGGCCCTCCGGCACGATGTGCCGGACGTCGCCGTGCGTGCCGCCCATGACCGTCGTACACGCCCGGCATTCGCCGCAGCCGACACGCTCGGAGTCGGTACACTGCAACGCCGCGGCGAAGCTCGTCGCCGCGACCGATCGACCGCTCCCCGGCGGCCCGGTGAACAGCCACGCGTGCGTCATCACCGACGAGTTCGGGGCGGGCAGCTCGGCGTCACCGAACATCGAGACCGCGCCGGCGTCGGTGTGGTCCAGCTCGGCCGCCACACCGCGGGCCGCCCGGGCCGCGGTCGCCAGCTCCGCGGCCAGCGCTTCCTGGCCGATCAGCCCGTCGAAGACATTGGTCACAGGGACCAGAGTAAGGCCCTGTTCAGACAGCCGGACTCACGGTGATGCGTTTAACTACTGCAAGCACCCCGGTACCGTTGTCTTGTGGTGAAGCATCGGTCGCGCCTGGCGAGTGCAGGACATACCCTGCGCTGGCTCTCGCACACGCCGTGGCCGATCCTCGCCCTGGACATGCTGCGCGCCAACCTGATCGGCGCACTCTTCACTTTCGCGTTCCTCCGCTTCGGCATGCCCGACGCCGACTCCATCTCGCTGGGCGAGATCAACGCGCAGAATCAGCTCTACTTCCTGGTGTATCTGGTCGTGGCGATCACCGTCGGCGCCTGGGCCTCCATCCAGTTGTCGATGCCGGTGCTCATCTGGCATCGGCGCCGGTCCAGGCTCGACGACGAAGCGGCCCGGCGGCGCGCTCTGCGCCTGCCCAGCCTGCTGACCGCGGTGAACCTGGGCTTGTGGATGTTCGGCGGCGTCCTCCTGGCCATGCTGAATCTCCGCAGCTCCGGGAAGAACGCGATCCTGGTGGGCCTCGCCAGCCTGATCGGCGCGCTGGTCACCGCGGTGCTGAGCTTCATGCAGTCCGAGAAGGTGCTGCGGCCCATCACCGTCGCGGCGATGGCCAATGATCCGGAGACCGCGAAAGCGCCCGGTGTCGCGGTGCGCATCGCGGCGTTCTGGACCGTCAGCGTCGCGGTACCGATGTCCGTCATCGTCGTGCTGATCGTGTTGCAGCGCGTAG
Organism: Gordonia sp. PP30; assembly: GCF_023100845.1. Classification (NCBI taxonomy): domain Bacteria; kingdom Bacillati; phylum Actinomycetota; class Actinomycetes; order Mycobacteriales; family Gordoniaceae; genus Gordonia; species Gordonia sp. PP30. The sequence continues at coordinate 4,207,711 of NZ_CP095864.1, forward strand.
GCACCATCGACGCCTCCGCCCAGGACCTCGAGCGGCCGATCCTGTGGATGGCCGTCGCCTCCATCGTGTTCGGCCTGCTCGCGATCAGCCGGCTGGTCCGGTCCATCACCGACCCGATCAAACAGATACGCACCGCGCTGCGGCAGGTGCGGGCCGGCAACCTGAACGTCGCCGTGAAGATCTACGACGGCAACGACCTCGGCCTCTTGCAGGCCGGCTTCAACGAGATGGTCGACGACCTGCGCGAACGGCAGGAGCTCCGCAATCTGTTCGGCCGCTACGTGGGCGAGGACGTGGCCCGTCGGGCCATCGAGAGCGGTACCGAACTCGGCGGCGAGGAACGCTACGTCGGGGTGCTCTTCGTCGACATCGTCGGGTCCACGCGGCTCGCGGTGAACCGCCCGCCGCGCGAGGTGGTGGAGCTGCTCAACGAGTTCTTCCAGATCGTGGTCGAGGTGGTCGGCCGGCACGGCGGCTTCGTCAACAAGTTCCAGGGCGACGCCGCGCTGGCGGTCTTCGGCGCCCCGCTGGATCAGGCCGACTTCGCCGGTGCGGCGCTGGCAGCGGGCCGTGAGCTACGGGTCGAGCTGGCCCGCAGGCTGGGCGATGTGGACATGGGCATCGGCGTCTCCGCGGGCAAGGCCGTCGCCGGCCACATCGGCGCCCAGCAGCGCCTGGAGTACACGGTGATCGGCGACCCGGTGAACGAGGCGGCCCGGCTGACCGAACTGGCCAAGGACGAGCCGACCCGCGTGCTCGGCTCGGCTCGCGCGGTCTTCCTCGCCAGCGATGCCGAGGCCGAGCACTGGCAGATCGGCGAGGGCATCGAACTCCGCGGACGCGGTATCGAGACCCTGCTCGCGCGGCCGAATCTGGTCGAGACCGCCCCCGACGTGATCGCCGAGGTGGCGGCCGACGAGGACTGATCGTACTGACCCGTATCGTGCAAGCGACCTCCGGATAGAGATCGGCACCCCTTATACGGGTCAGTACGATCGAGCACAAGAGCCGACACCGGCCACCTGTGGACAACCGCCGCTATCCACAGTCCTGCCTAGCACCCTCTCCCCAGTACGCCCTGACCTGCACAGACTCGAACGCATGGAGATCGAGTCCATCCTGGCCGCCCACCACGGAGTCGTGCGCTGGTCGGCCCTACGCGGCGCCGGCATGACCTTCCCCGAACTCAATGCGGCGGTGGCATCCGGACGACTCAGATTCCTGCGTCACGGCTGGTACGCCGCGGAGACCGCGGACCCGGTGGTGGTCGAGGCGGTGACCACCGGAGGCGTCTGCAGCTGCGTCTCGGCGCTGCGGCTCCACGGTGTGTGGATCCCGGAGGGATTTCACAAGGTGCACAAGCGAGCACGTCAAAGCGTCCATCGTGCCGGAGTCAAAGACCTGTGCACACGTCACGGCCGCCCGCTCCCTGAGCACGGCTCCGTCGATGACGTGCCGACCGCGCTGGCACACGCCGTCCGGTGTCTCGACGCGGAGTCGATCGTGGTGGTGATGGACTCCATTCTGAACCTGGGCCTGATGAGCCGCGACGAGATCGAGTACCTCCTGCGCCGCACGCCGAAGCGGACACAGGCGCTGCTGGATCGCTGCGACACCGCCGAAGCCGGCACCGAGACGATGGCGAGACTTCGGCTGAAGCGGCACGGCATCGCTGTCGCGACCCAAGTGGAGATCCCCGGTATCGGCCGGGTCGACCTCCTCGCCGGCAAGTGCCTGATCATCGAGGTGGACGGCGAGGGGTACCACGCTTCCTCGGAGCAATTTCATCGCGACCGGGAACGCGACGTGGAAGCGCACCGCCTCGGCCACCTCACGATGCGGCTCGCGTACCGGCAAGTCGTACACACGTGGGCCACCAGTGAGGCCGCCATCCTCGCGGTCGTGCGGCGAGGCGATCACCTGCGGAAGCCGGCCGCCGCACACACGACCGAGGCCGACCCCGACCAGGACCCCCACCAAGATCAGGACCAGGACCAGGACCAGGACCAGGACCAGGACCAGGACCAGGACCAGGACCAGGACGGATCGTACTGACCCGTATAGGGCAGACGGACGCCATATAGAGGTCGGCGTGCGCCATACGTGTCAGTACGATCGGCTCAGTCCGCTGGTTTCGTCGCCGGCGCCTTCTTGGCCGCCGTGGTCTTCTTCGCGGCCGTCTTCTTGGCCGCCGTCGTGGTCTTCGCAGCGGTCGTCTTCGTGGCCGTCGTGGTCTTCTTCGCCGCCGTCGACTTCTTGGCCGCGCTCGTCTTGGCCGCGGTCTTCTTCGCCGCCGTCTTCTTCGCCGCCGTCTTCTTCGCCGCCGTCTTCTTCGCCGCCGTCTTCTTCGCCGGGGCCTTCTTGGCTGCCGCCTTCTTGGTGGTCTTCTTCGCGGCCTTCTTGGCCGGGCCCCGCGCACGACGCTCCGCTAGCAGTTCCATCGCCCGCTCCGGGGTGATGGTGGCGACCTCGTCACCCTTCCGGAGGCTGGCGTTGGTCTCGCCGTCGGTGACGTACGGGCCGAAGCGGCCGTCCTTGATCACCATCGGCTGTCCGCTGGCCGAGTCCTCACCCAGTTCGCGCAGCGGCGGAGCGGCCGCGGCACGACCGCGCCGCTTCGGCTCGGCGTACAGCTTGAGCGCCTCCTCGAGGGTCACCGTGAAGAGCTGTTCCTCGGTGGCCAGCGACCGTGAGTCGCTCCCCTTCTTCAGGTACGGCCCGTATCGGCCGTTCTGCGCAGTGATCTCCTCGCCGCTGGCCGGGTCGACGCCGACCACGCGCGGAAGCGACAGCAGCTTCAGCGCGTCCTCGAGGGTCACCGTCGAAATGTCCATGGTGCGCAGCAACGACCCGGTCCGTGGCTTCGGAGCCGCCTTCTTAGCGACCTTCTTCGCCGCCTTCTTGGCCGGCGCCTTGGTCACGACCGAACCGGCCGTGGCGACCTCGTCGAGGGCCACCACCTCCTCGCCGGCAGCGCCGGGCAGCAGCGATCCGCCGCCGCGCGGGGTCGGGCCCTGCGGGATGGTCGCCGGAGCGACCTCGCCGCCGTCCCCATCGTCGTCGGACGGCAGGATCTCGGTCACGTACGGGCCGAAACGGCCCTCCTTGGCGACGATCTCGTGGCCGGTGACCGGGTCGACACCGAGCACGCGCCCCTCCTGCGGGGTCGAGAAGAGCTTCTCGGCCACCTCCAGGGTGAGCTCGTCGGGCGTCATGTCGGCGGGCAGATTCGCACGCTGCAGGTCCGGCTCCGCGTCCGGACCGGCGACATTGCGCTCCAGGTAGGGGCCGTAGCGGCCGACGCGGACGAAGATCGGCCGCCCCTGCTCGTCGTCGAGCAGCTTGATCGAGTTCACCTCGCGGGCGTCGATGCCCTCCAGGTTCACGCCGACCAGCTTCTTCAGCCCGCCGAGGTTGGCGATCTCGTGCGCGGAACCGTCGTCGTCGGCCGCGCCCTGGTCCTCGGCGCCGAAGTAGAACTCGCTGAGCCAGCGGGTGCGGTCGGCGGAGCCGTTCGCGATCTGGTCGAGGTCGTCCTCGAGGGCCGCGGTGAAGTCGTAGTCGACGAGGCTGTTGAAATAGCTCTCCAACAGGCCGACCACGGCGAACGCCACCCACGACGGCACCAGAGCGTTGCCCTTCTTCACCACGTAGCCGCGGTCCTGGATGGTGCCGATGATCGACGCGTACGTCGACGGCCGCCCGATCCCGAGATCCTCCAACACCTTGACCAGCGAGGCCTCGGTGTAGCGGGCGGGCGGGTTGGTGGTGTGCCCGTCGGCGGTGAGCGACGACGCGGTGAGCGCCTGCCCCTCGCGCAGATTCGGGAGACGGTTCTCGGCGTCATCGGCCTTGGTGTCGGTCTGCTCCTCGACGCCCTCGACGTACGCGGACAGGAAGCCCGGGAAGGTGATGGTGCGGCCGGACGACGCGAAGACCACCCGCTCACCAGTCGCGGCGGTGCCGCCGATCCGGAGAGTCATGGTGGTGCCCTTGGCGTCGGCCATCTGGGAGGCGACGGTCCGCTGCCAGATCAGCTCGTACAGCCGGAACTCGTCGGTGTTCAGCGCCGAGGCGAGCTGCCCGGGCGTCTTGAAGGTGTCTCCGGCGGGGCGGATCGCCTCGTGTGCTTCCTGCGCGTTCTTGACCTTGCGGTTGTACTGCCGCGGCGTCGCGTGCACGAACTCCGGTCCGTACAGCTCCCGCGCCTGATTGCGCGCGGCGTTGATGGCCGACTCGCTCAGCGTGGTCGAGTCGGTACGCATGTAGGTGATGTAGCCGTTCTCATACAGCCGCTGCGCGGTGCGCATGGTGCGGTCCGACGAGAAGCGCAGCTTGCGGCCGGCCTCCTGCTGCAGCGTCGACGTCATGAACGGCGCGTACGGACGGCGCGTGTACGGCTTCTCCTCCACCGAGGTGACGGTGAGCTGCGCGTTCTGCAGGCCGGCGACCAGCGCGTTCGCACCCGATTCATCGAGCACTACGACGTCGTTCTTGCGGAGCTTGCCGTCCGGGCCGAAATCGCGACCGGTGGCGACGCGGGCGTCGTTCACCGACAGCAGTCGCGAGCCGAAGGTGCGCGGCGACGCCTCGGCTCCGGCGTCCATGGTGGCGGCGATGTCCCAGTAGTCGGCGGAGACGAAGGCCATCCGCTCGCGCTCGCGGTCGACGATGATGCGCGTCGCCACCGACTGCACACGGCCCGCCGACAGCTTCGGCATGACCTTCTTCCACAGCACCGGCGAGACCTCGTAGCCGTAGAGGCGGTCGAGGATGCGGCGGGTTTCCTGGGCGTCGACCAGGTCGATGTCGAGGTCGCGCGGGTTCTCCGCGGCGGCACGGATCGCGGGCTCGGTGATCTCGTGGAAGACCATCCGCTTCACCGGGATCTTCGGCTTCAGTGTCTCCAGGAGGTGCCAGGCGATGGCCTCCCCCTCGCGGTCACCGTCCGTGGCGAGGTAGAGCTCGTCCACCTGCTTGAGCAGGGACTTCAGCTCGGTGACCGTCGACTTCTTGTCCGCGGACACCACGTAGAGCGGCTCGAAGCGGTCGTCGACGTTGACCCCGAGGCGCGCCCACGGCTGCCCCTTGTACTTGGCCGGCACATCGGCCGCACCGCGCGGCAGGTCACGGATGTGTCCGCGCGAGGATTCCACGATGTAGTTCCCGCCGAGGTAGCCGGCGATCTTGCGGGCCTTGGTCGGGGACTCGACGATGACGAGTCGCCGGACGGCGGGAGAATCGGTGTCGGTGGCGGCCACGGGTGCCCTTCGCTCTGATGAATCGCTGCTCGTTGCCGTTGTACCTTATATATAGCGTCTTCTGCACATCGCCGCTTCGCCGAGTCGGCCCGCTGAGGCCACCGAGGACCGCGTACAACGGCCGGGATCAGGCACCCGCGCAACGATCGATCGACGCGGGAACACACCCGGGTTCACTGACTCGAGGGTGATTCCGTACCGGCCCGCGACCCGTTGGTTCGCACCGCGGGGCGCTCCTCCCCGGAGAAGCCTGCACGGTCCCCGGCGGTCACGCGGCGACTAGGGGGTGGGCCAGGAGGCGTAGGCCTCGGCCACCGGGGGCGGACCGCCGACGGTCTCCAGCAGCCGGGTCCGGCGCTTGCGGCCCGTCACCCGGAGCGCCGGATGCTGGCCGCCCGAGCCGACCAGGGTCGGCGCGATACCCACCCGCATGAGGGCCGTCGCCAGCGGACCGTGAGTGTCGGGAGCATGCGGGTCGAGGCCGAGGACGTAGTGCGCACCCTCCGGGTGGCCCGACGCGAGAACCCAGAGGCGTAATGCCCGCGGCGACGGCGCCCACGCTTCCGGGACGGTCTTCACCGCGCCCGCCGACCAGCGCCGGTGCAGTGCGGTGAGCCGGGGGTTGGCCTCCGTGCGCGCCATCGGCGAACCCTCCTCGGATTCGGTGATCTCCGCTTCGAGGCCCGTGGCACGGATGTCGTCGCAGATGGCCTGGGCCCGCCACCGCGCGGCGACCACCACCGACACCCGCGCGCCGAAGGCCATATGCGTCGACTGCCCTTGTGCCGCAAGGAGTCCGGCGAGGTCGACGATCGCAGGGTCCTCCGTCTCGGCGGAGAACAACGACAACTGGCTCACCCTCACGACTCTACGGCGGGCAGGACGCCGATTCGGGCCGACAGGCGCAACGTCTGATCGTACTGTGGCGTAGCTATTCGGTTCGGCGGTAGTCGATCACTGTCGACCAGCAGCGATTCAGAAGCGTATTGGCCAGCGGCGGAACGGGCGGCGCAGTCGGGACAACGGCGGGGGTGGGCGACCTCAATCAGCATGGTACGGCTCGGCCGGCGGGCAGGGTCTGGACTTCTCTCAGCCGGCGCGCGGGTCAGGCGGGGTGGACACCCATCGCCTGCAGCCCACGATCGCTCTGCCCGAGTTCGTATTCGACGCGCTGATCCTCGGCGAGCGTCCGGAAGCCCTCGCCGGCGATCTCGGTGTAATCGACGAAGACGTCGCGGTTGCCGTCGTCCGGCGCGATGAAGCCGTAGCCCTTCTCCGAGTTGAACCACTTCACGGTGCCCAGTGCCATCTTCTGCCTCCCTGCCGACGAACCGGGTCACGCGCACTCGTCGCCGCGGCCCGGCCGGTCCAGCTAAGCACGACCGGCCGCACCGACGAGAACGCCGCGCGGTGCGGAAACGGCGACGAGGCGCACCACCCGCCCGCGACTACGATGGAACATCGGGCACGACGACCGGAAGGGACGGAATGGAGCAGGCCACCTACGGCACCGAACTGCTGCAACGCACCCTCGCCGGCGAGGACCCGGAGTCCGAGAGTCCCCTCACCCACACCGCGGTGATCCCCACGCGGACCGCGCAGTTCGCCGACTGGCCGGAATGGGTGCCGGCGCAGGTGCGGGAGACCTTCACCGAGCGCGGGATCGCCCGGCCGTGGCGGCATCAGATCGAGGCGGCCGACCACGCGGTGGCCGGCCGCGACGTGTGCATCTGCACGGGCACCGCGTCGGGCAAGTCGCTCGCCTACCAGCTCCCGATCCTCAGCCGCCTCGCCGACGACCCGCTCGCCACCGCGCTCTACCTCTCCCCCACCAAAGCCCTCGGAACGGATCAGCTGCGCACCGTCTCCCAGCTCATCGCGGGCCGGCCAGCCTACAGCCATCTGCAGCCGTGCATGTACGACGGTGACACCGAGCAGGAACTCCGCCAGTGGGCGCGCCTGCACTCCCGCTGGATCTTCACCAACCCGGACATGCTTCACCTCGGGATCAATTCCACCCATGCCAAGTGGCGTCAGTTCTTCGCGCGGCTGAGCTACATCGTCGTCGACGAATGTCACCACTACCGGGGTGTCTTCGGCTCGCACACGGCACTGGTCCTGCAACGCACCCTTCGCCTGGCGCGCATGTACGGCGCGGACCCCGTCGTGATCGGTGCCAGCGCCACCGTCGCCAATCCCGCGCAGGCCCTCTCCCGGCTGATCAACGACGAGGTCGTGGCCGTGACCGGCGACTCCTCCCCGCACGGGGAGCGCACCGTCGCCCTCTGGGAACCCGGCTTCACCGACGATGCGCACCGCGGCGAGAACGACGCCCCGGTCCGCCGGCCGGCCGGCGCCGAGGCCGCCCGGCTACTCGCCGACTTCGTGATCGAGGGCGCACGCACCCTGTGCTTCGTCCGCAGCCGCCGGGGCGCGGAGATCACCGCGCTACGCGCCCAGCAACTGCTCGCCGAATCCGCACCGGCCCTGACCCAGCGGGTGGCCGCCTACCGCGCCGGGTACCTGGCCGACGACCGCCGCCGCCTCGAGCGCGCCCTCGCCGACGGCGAGCTGCTCGGCGTCGCCACCACCAACGCCCTCGAACTCGGCGTGGACATCAGCGGCCTCGACGCGGTGGTCGTCGCCGGATACCCGGGCACGGTCGCCTCGTTCTGGCAGCAGGCCGGTCGTGCCGGGCGCCGCGGCGAAGGCTCGCTGGTGGTGCTGGTCGCCCGCGACGACCCGCTCGACACCTATCTCGTGCACCATCCCGAAGCCCTCCTCGACCGGCCCGTCGAGGCGACCGTCACCGACCCGTCCAACCCCTACATCCTGGGCCCGCACCTGCTGTGCGCCGCGGCGGAATCACCGCTCACCGAGGCCGACGTCACCGCGTTCGACGCGCACGAGGCCGTGGACGACCTCACCCGGCAGGGCCTGCTCCGGCGCCGCAAGGCCGGTTGGTATCCGGCCCCCGGATTGGACCCGTGGTCCGAGATCGACATCCGCGGCGGTATCGGCGGCCAGGTGCTCATCGTCGACTCGACGACGTCGCGGCTGCTCGGGACCGTCGACTCGGCCCGCGCCAAGCAGAGCGTGCATCCCGGTGCCGTCTACCTGCACCAGGGCGAGAGCTTCGTGGTCGACGAACTCGACCTCGACGAGTGCCTCGCCTTGGCACACCCGGAGGAACCGGACTGGACCACCTCGGTCCGCGAGGTCAGCGAGGTGGAGGTGATCCGCACCCTCGACGCCCGGACCTTCGGGCCGCTGACCGTCGCCTTCACCGAGGTGGTGGTGACCGATCAGGTGGTCGGCTACCTGCGCAAAGCGCTCTCCGGAGAGATCCTCGATTCGGTGCCGCTCGACCTGCCCGAGGAGACCCTGCCGACCCGCGCGGTGATGTACACGATCGAGCCCGAGACGCTGATCGCCGCCGGGATCGCGCCCGACAAGTTCCCCGGTGCGCTGCACGCCGCCGAGCACGCCGCCATCGGCATGCTCGGCCTGGTCGCCACCTGCGACCGCTGGGACATCGGCGGCCTCTCCACCAACCTCCATCCGGGGACCGGCCTTCCGACCGTGTTCGTGTACGACGGTTTTCCGGGTGGCGCGGGCTTCGCCGAGCGCGGCTACGAGGCGTTCGGCGCGTGGATCACGGCCACTGCCGACGCGGTCGAGTCGTGCGCGTGCCGATTCGGCTGCCCGTCGTGCATCCAGTCGCCGAAGTGTGGGAACGGCAACGAACCCCTGGACAAGGCGATGGCGATCAAGGTCCTGCGCCTGCTCCTCCGGCTGTACGACGCCTGACGCCGCCCCTGTCGATCAGCCCCCGGCCTCGGCCACCCGGTCCGGCTCGGAGACATCCGCCCGATTCCCGGAGAGCAGGCCACGCGGGTGCGCTCGCACACCCACGTGAACAGGCGGGTCGAGCGAACACCCTGGCCACCCGTGCCGTCCGCCGAGCCGCGTCGGCCACCCCCGAATATCGGACCACGAGGGGAATCGTCCCTCGTGACGCAGTATTCGGGGGTGGCCGGCGAGATCGCTGGGTCAGGCGCCGGCGACCACCGCGGCGGCCTGGTGCGCGATCTCCAGTTCCTCGTTGGTCGGGACCACCAGGACGGCCACGGCGGACGCATCCGTCGATATCCGGCGCGGCTCGGGCGAGCGCACCTCGTTGCGGTCCGGATCGATCTCGATGCCGTACATCTCCAAGCGCGCCAGGGCATCCGCGCGGACGGAAGCGGCGTTCTCGCCGACACCGGCGGTGAAGACAACAGCGTCTACCCGGCCGAGCTCGATCATGTAGGCGCCGAGATAGTGGCGCAGCCGGTGCAGATAGACCTGGTAGGCGAGAGCGGCGGCCTCGTCGCCGGCGTCGACGCGCTCCAGGATGGCGCGGAAGTCGTTGTCGCCGGACAGTCCCTTCAGCCCGGACCTCTTGTTGTAGAGATGGTCGATCTCGTCGATGCTCATGCCGCCGACGCGGGCGAGCTGGAAGGCGATGCCGGGGTCGATGTCGCCGGTGCGGGTGCCCATCACCAGGCCCTCCAGCGGGGTCATGCCCATCGACGTGTCGATCGGGCGGCCGCCCCGGATCGCCGACGCCGACGCACCGTTGCCCAGGTGCAGCACGATCTGATTCACGTCGCCGTAGTCACGCCCCAGGAACTCCGCCGCCCGGCGCGACACGTACTGGTGGCTGGTGCCGTGGAAGCCGTACCGGCGGATCGCGTACTTCTGCGCCACCTCGGCGTCGAGCGCGTAGGTCGCCGCGTCGGCGGGCAGGTCGTGAAAGAACGCGGTGTCGAAGATCCCGACCGCAGGCACGTCCGGTAGCAGAGCCGATACCACCTCGATACCCACCAGATTGGGCGGGTTGTGCAGCGGAGCGAGTGGCGCGATGCGTTCGATCTCGGCACAGACCTCGTCATCGATGACGGTCGGGGCATGGAAGGTCCGGCCGCCGTGGACCACGCGATGGCCGACCGCCGCCAGCTCTGATTCGCGCAGGAAGATGCCGTCCTCGCGGAGCAGTTCGGCGACCGTGGCGATCGCCGCCGCGTGGTCGGGCAGCGCGACCTCGATCTCACGCCGACGGCCGTTCGCCTCGTGCGTGATCGCCGAGCCGATGGGCTCGCCGATCCGCTCGGCCAGGCCGTCGGCGTAGACCTGCTCGGTGTGCGGGTCGGTCAACTGGTACTTGAGCGACGACGAGCCCGCGTTGATCACCAGTACGGCGCCGGGGGCGATGTCGACCTTGGGTGCGGTCATGTTCTCTGCTCTCTGCTAACGGCTTGGCTTCGACACGGTCGTGGCTGGGGGCGTCGAACGGCGCGGGTCTCGACATGCCTGCGCATCTCCGCTGGAACCTCAGTCGGCGGGGGCGGGGTGTTTGAGATTCTGGGCCTGGATGGCGGTGATGGCGACGGTGTTGACGATGTCGGAGACCAGGGCGCCGCGGGAGAGGTCGTTCATCGGTTTGTTGAGCCCCTGCAGCACCGGGCCGATGGCGATGGCGCTCGCGCTGCGCTGCACCGCCTTGTAGGTGTTGTTGCCGGTGTTCAGGTCCGGGAAGATCAGCACCGTTGCCTTGCCGGCTACCAGCGAGTTCGGCATCTTAGTGCTCGCGACGGACGGCTCGATGGCGGCGTCGTACTGGATCGGCCCCTCGACCAGCAGCTCCGGGGCGCGCTCGCGGACCAGTTCGGTGGCGGTGCGCACCTTGTCGACGTCGGCGCCGGAGCCCGAGCCGCCCGTCGAGTACGACAGCATCGCGACCCGCGGCTCGATCCCGAAGGCCTCCGCGGTGGCCGCCGACGAGATCGCGATGTCGGCCAGTTCCTCGGCCGTCGGGTCGGGCACCACGGCGCAGTCGCCATAGGTGAGCACCTTGTCGGCCAGACACATGAAGAACACCGACGACACCGTGGACACCCCCGGCTGCGTCTTGATGATCTCGAACGCCGGCCGGATGGTCTGCGCGGTGGTGTGCACCGCGCCGGAGACCATGCCGTCGACCATGCCGGTGTGCAGCATCATGGTGCCGAAGTACGACTCGTCGCGCACCACCTCCATGGCCCGGTCGAGCGTCACGCCCTTGTGCTTGCGGAGCTGCGCGTAGGCCGCGGCGAACTCGTCGACCAGCGGCGACGTCTGCGGGTCGAGCACGTCGACCTCGGTGAGGTCCACGCCCAGCTCGTCGGCGCGGCGGCGGACCGCGTCGGCGTTCCCGAGCAGGGTCAGCCGGGCGACGCCGCGCCGCAGAAGCCGGTCGCAGGCGCGCAGGATGCGGTCGTCGTTGCCCTCGGGCAGCACGATGTGCTGCGGGTCGGACTTGGCCTGGGCCAGCAGCTGGTACTCGAACATCTGCGGCGTCACCACGTCCGAGACATGCAGGTTCAGTTCCGAGAGCAGTTCCGGCGACGCCGTCAGGTACCGCTCGGCGAGCGCGAGCGCGGCGTCGATCTTCCGCACCGAACCGGCGGCCATCCGCCCGCGCGTGGTCGACGCGATCCGCGCCGTCTCGTACGTGCCGTGGTCGCACTGCAGGATCGGGAGCGTCGGCCGCAGGCCCTTGACGAGCGCGTCGATCATCGGGTGCGGCCGGAGCCCACCGTTCAGGATGATGCCCGCGAGCCGCGGGAAGCCCTGCGCCGCGTTGGCGTTCACCAGCGAGAGCAGCACGTCCGAGCGGTCCGCGGGGGCGATCACCGCCATCGACTCGCTGAGCCGCTCCAGGATGTGCTCGACCGTCATGCCGCCGACCATCACGCCGATGGCCTCCCGGTCGAGCAGGTCGGGGTCGCCGCTGTACAGCGTGGCATCGAGGGCCTCGGCCAGTTCGGCCATCGTCGGCGCCATTAGCAGCGGCTCCTCCGGCACGGCCCACGCGCGGCAGCCGGTGTCCTCGATCGCGGCGTGGACCTCGGCGAGCTGGTGCTCGTCGGCCCGGTTGGCCACCACCCCGGCGACGGCGGCGTGCGAGGCGCGGATGTCGGCGACCAGCAGCTCGATGATCGACACGACCTCGGCGGGCGTGCGATCCAGCGCCTTCACCACCAGCAGCACCGGCGCCGCCAGGTTCGCCGCGATCCGCGCGTTGTAGCTGAGCTCCGAGGGCGAGGCGACGTCGGTGTAGTCCGATCCGACGATCACCACGTTGTCGCAGTACTTCGCCATCGCGTGGTAGCGGGAGACGATCTCGGCGATCGCCGCGTCCGGGTCGGCGTGGACGTCGTCGTAGGTGACGCCGACGCAGTCCTCGTAGGAGACGTCGACGGTGGTGTACTCGATGAGCAGATCGAGGATGTAATCGCGCTCGCCCACCCCGCCCCGCGAGATCGGCCGGAACACGCCGACGCGTCCCCCGGTGGCGGCCAGCTGGACCAGCACGCCCAGCGCGACGGTCGATTTTCCGGTGTCCCCCTCGGCCGAGGCGATGTAGATCCCGCGCGCGGACCGTGTCCCGTTGCCAGTCATACCGCTCAGCGTATCGGGGCGGCGTGACTCATCGGCGAACGATGGCGCGAACCACGAGGTCCGCGATCTCCCTGTCGCTCAACGCGCTCTGCGGCACCAGCATGCACGAGTAGACGGTGCGCACCATGAACTCCACGCCGGCGCGCGCGTTGGGGTACAGCGCCGCGGCCTCGTCGTCCTCGAGCTCGGGGAGAGTGGCCTCCACGATCATCTCGATGAGCGACGGTTCGGTGTCGGATCGCGCGGTCACCAGCGCTCCGACGATCTCCTCCGGCTCATGGGTGAGCACGTACTGCAGGGCCTCGTGCTCACGGATGTAGCGCAGCGATTCGACGACGCGCTTGTGCACGCGCGCCCCCACGTCGGGCTCATCGGCGCCCCACTCGACCACCTTCTCGCGCATCAGCGTGAGCTCGCGCTGCACGATCGCGGCGACCAGCGCGTCCCGGCCGCCGAACATGCGATAGGCGGTGGCGCGCGCGACGCCGGCCTGTCGTGCCACCGACGTCAGGCTCAGCGCCCGCGCTCCGAAACTCGAGATCAGGTTGACGCCGACGTCGACCAGTTTTTCCGAATCCATGACCTACTGGGAGTCGATCACGTGCATCGCGGCCTCTTCGGCGGAGGCCCCGGCCCCGTCGACGCCCGCATCGGTGGCGAGCAGCTGCGCGTCCACGTCCGGGAGGCTGCCCTCGTCCGGAGCCACCAGGCGTCCGGCGCGGCGGTCGCCGACCTCGTCGTTCGACGGGAAGTCCGGGTCGCGCTCCGCCTCGTCCTCGGCGGCGAAGACGTCCGGCTCCTCGTCGGCCAGCCGCTCGTCCAGATCCTCGTGCTCGGGGTGCTCGGCCGGCCGGTGGTCCGGCGGCGAGTACCCGCGGTCGAGGACATCGGACAACTCCATGGCTTCCAGCGTGTCCTCGGGCTGCAGCTGGTCGGTCTCGTAGTCCTCGCGCTGGTCCACTTCGTCGTCCGGATCGCTCATGCCTCCAGCCTATCGGCGCCAGGCTTCGTATGCCCGCGGATCCTCGATGGGTTCGGTGTGGATGGTCACTACCAGGCCGGGCACGACGTCCCGCAGCGCCGCTTCCACGTCCTCGGCGGCGTCGTGCGCGCGCTGTACCCGCCACTGGCCGGGCACCAGCATGTGCAGCTGCGCGAACCGGAGCCGCCCGGAGTGCCGGGTCCGCAGGTCGTGGAACTCGATCTCGCCGGGACCGGCGCCGATCGCCGCGTCACCGTCGCGGAACCGGCCGAGCACCCCCGTGATGGCGGCGAGATCGCCGGAGTCGAGCGCGACATCCATCAGGCCGGCCGTGGACCGCCGGATGAGCCGGAACCCGACGACCACGATGTTGATCGCGACCCCGATCGCGACGAGCGCGTCGAGCGGCAGCCAGCCGGTGAGGGCGACGAGCCCGACTCCGACGATCACCCCGGCGGTGGTCCACACGTCGGTCATCAGGTGTCGGCCGTCGGCCTCCAGGGTGATGGACCGGTGCGTGCGGCCGGCGCGCAGCAGGGCGAGCGCCGTCACCCCGTTGAGGACGGCGGCGACCACCGAGATCAGCAGACCGATGCCGAGCGATTCGAGCTGGGCCGGGTGCAGCAGCCGGTCGACGGCGGTCACGATGATCACCACGGCCGCGATCACGATCATCACGCCCTCGATCACGGCCGAGAAGTATTCGCTCTTGGCGTGGCCGAAGTTGTGGTCGTCGTCGGCGGGCCGCGCGGCGACCCGCAGCGCGATGAAGGCGACGACCGCCGCGACCAGGTTCACCACCGACTCGGCGGCGTCGGACAGCAGCCCCACCGATCCGGTCAGCAGCCAGGCACCGGTCTTGAGCGCGATCGTCACGATCGCCACCGCGATGCTCAGCAGGGCCCAGCGGCTGAGGTCGGCGTTCTTCTCCACGTCTTCGATCCAACACCACCGCGGTACTCGCCGATACCGGCGAGACCGATGGGTCGATCCGTCTCAAATTCCCGGAGGGCACTCCCCCGGGCCGCCCGGCGGGGCACCCTGGAGTCATGCTCGACGAGCTGGAAGCCCAGGCCCGCGAGATGTACGCGGCCGGCGAGTACGCACACGCGCTCGCCGACTTCTCGGTGCTCCGGGAGGTCAGGGGACGGCGCGAGGGCCCCTATTCGGTGAAATACCTGCGCGCCCTGCACGACAGTGTGCGGTGCATGCGGCACCTCGCCCTCTGGCAGGACACCGATCTGCTGTGCAGCGAACTCCACGCGAAGTACGTCCGCACACACGGGCCCGGTGAGGCCGACACCGTCGACGTCGCCAAGCACTGGGCGTGGGCGATGGTCCAGCTCGACGCCGTATCCAGCGCCGCCACGCTCTACGTGCGGACGGCCGACGCGCTCTGGGACGTGGACCTGCCGGCCGCGCGGCGCCTGCTGGGCGCGGCGGCGGTGCACACGCGGCGCGTCGTCGTCGATCCGCTGGCCGGGCTGACGCTGGCCCACACCACCGAACTCGCCGGCGCGTTCCGCGACCTGCAGGGCCGCCTGACGGACGGCGCCCCATCGACCGATTTCGATGGGGCGCCGGTCCAGTAGGCAGGGCTACGCGTCGATCTTGATCTTCGCCGGCAGCGACACCAGGCTCACGATGCTGACGATGATCAGCATCAGGCCGAGCACCCACATGATGGTCGGCAGGGTGACGCCGGGCGAGAAGATCAGCATGACGATGCCGGCGAGCACCGAGATCACACCGCCGACCACGACCAGCCAGCGCGGCGCCATCGAGGTACCGGTGCGCGCACCGAAGATGTCCTGGAAGCCACCGAAGATCCAGCCGACACCGATGAAGATGGCGAGCATCCACCAGGCGTTCTCCGGGCTGATGATGGCGATCACGCCGCAGGCGACCATCAGAACACCCATCACCAGCATCAGCATCCGCATGCCGAAGGTGACGCCGGTGGCGGCGAAGGTGAAGAAGAGGCGGAACAGTCCCGCGCTGACCAGCGCGATGCCGAACAGGAGGCCGGCGATGAACACCGTGACCCCCGGCCAGACCATGATCAGGACGCCGAGCACGATGCCGACGATCGAGGAGAAGACGATGCCGGCGCGGACCGCGTTGACGGCCTCCGCGGGCAGCGAGGGACGAAGTTCTTGGTTGATCACCTGCACAGCGTAGCGTCACGACCGTGAGCGCGAGCACCTTCTTCACCCGAGACGACCGGGGCCGCTTTCTGCCGACCGCGGTGGCGCACAGCCGATGGGGACCCGACGCCCTCAACGGCCCGGCACTCTGTGCCGTCGCCGCCTGCGCCGTCGAATCCGAGCACAGCGCGCCCGGATGGCGGCCCGCCCGCTTCACCGTCGAACTGTTCAAATCCGCCCGCGCCCTGCCGACGACGGTCACCACCGAGGTGCAGCGGGCCGGCGGCCGGATTCGGGTGATCACCTTCCGGATCCAGCAGGACGACGGCGCCGAGCAGACCCTGGTGGCCCAGGGCGTCACCGTCTTCCTGAAGGAGAGCACCAATCCGCCGGGGGCGCGCTGGTCGCCGCCGGAATCGGCGCGCACCTTCTTCCCGCCCGACGTTCCCGCCGACGACGCGGCGCCGCGGTTCGGCGGCCCCGACGGCTGGGGCCGGTCCCTCGCCGACCAGCAGCACGCACATCGGCACCGCCTCTGGTCGGAGCCGATTCCGGTGGCCCCGGACATCGCGCTGACCCCGTTTCAGCGCGCGGTGATCACCGCGGAGTCGACGAGCCTGATGACCAACTGGGGCGAGGGCGGCATCGGCTTCATCAACTGTGACCTGACCGTCGCGCTGTCCCGCCTGCCAGAGGGACCGCGGATCGGCGTGGAGGCCGACGGGCACGACGAGTCGGACGGCATCTCGGTCGGCACGGCCACCCTGTACGACGCCCGCGGGCGGTTCGGAACCGGGCTGGTGACCGCGGTGGAGAACAGCCGGGCGTTCATCGACTTCTCCACCGATGTGCGGCCACCGGGCTGGACACCCCAGGCCTGAGACCTACTTGTCGAGGTGCGCGCGCATCTCGGTGATCTCGGCCTGCTGGGAGTCGATGATGTGCTGCGCCATGGTGCGCAGCTGCGGGTTCTCACCCTTGGCGAGTTCCACCTCCGCCATGGCGACGGCGCCCTCGTGGTGGGCGATCATCATGGTGATCCACTTCCGGTCGAAGTCCGCCCCGGAGGAGGCCTCCAGGTCGGCCATCTGCGCGGGAGTCATCATCCCGTCCATCTGATGTTCGGCGTGGCTGTCCGGAACGGGCTTCCCCCAGGACTTCAGCGCCTGCGTCAGCTGGTCGATCTCCGGCTGCTGCGCGGCCTTGACCTGCTGCGCGAAGCCGCGGAGCCAGGCGTTCTGGGTGCGCGAGGGCACCAGGTCGGCCATCTCGATCGCCTGCTGGTGGTGCGGAATCATCATGGTGGCGAACTCGACGTCCGCCGAATTGACCTGCGCGGACACCGACGTCGGCACGTCGCTCGCGCCGTGCGCATGGCTGTGGGCGGCGTGATCGTCGTGCCCGGCGGCGTCGTCGCCCGACCCGCACGCGGCGAGCAGGCCGACGGCGGCCAGGATCGTGGCGGCGAGGACGAGGCGGCGAGAGAAAGCGGTCGAAACGGTCATGGCTTCACTTCTACCCGGTCGCCGGAGCCCCGGCCACCGCGGCGGCGACCGCCTGTTCGCGCTCGGCCTCCTTCTCCTCCGCCTGGCGGCGGTTCCGCGGCTGAATGTAGCGTTTGTCGACCCAGGTGACGGTGCCGACCACGCAGGCGGCGAGGAGCCAGCCGAGCAGGATGTCGAAGACGTAGTGCTCGGCCGTGTAGACGAGCGCGAAGGCCATCGCAAGGGCATAGCCGAGGAAGAGTGTTCGGCCGAGCGCCTTGGCGCGCGGCCACATGAACAGGGCGAGCATCATCGTCAGCCCGGCGTGCAGCGACGGGATCGCCGCCACCAGGTTGGCTTTGCTCTGGCCGGTCTTGATCAGTGTGCCCGCGGTGCCCAGTCCCAGCACGCTCCACCCACGCCAGGAGATGCGTTCCACGTGGTCGGCCGCCCCCTCATGCTTCGGGTTGACATCACCGAGCAGATTGCCCTCCACGCGCTCGTTCTTGAACATGCAGGGCGGGTCGTGCGGATGCTCGGCCACCTGCTCGTGGGTGCACATGCTGGCCGCCCACGGTGGCGCCGCCGGCACCAGGGTGTAGCCGATCAGACCGATGAAGCTGGTGGCGATGAAGCACACCGCGAATCGGCGCCAGGTGGCCCGGTTGCGGATCCAGAGGACCGCCGCCGTCGCGTACGGAATGATGAAGTACGACATGTAGACGAGGCTGACGAGCACCTCCCACCACGGCGGCTTCGACTGCTTCAGTTCGGACTGCAGCCAGGCGGTCGGGTTGACCCCGAACAGCCAGTGGTCGACGTCCGGCGCCAGCGTCCACTGGGTCGGCATGTTCAGCCACACGGCGACGTCGCGCGTCCAGTCGTACAGCATCAGGATCAGCACGAACGGCAGCCAGTCGATCAGCACGGTGACCGCCCGGCGTCGTCCGACGGTCGCCGCCACCATGCCGAAGGCCAGGTAGAGGATCAGCCGGGTGCGGTCGATCGCCAGACCGTGCGCCTGGACCTCCCAGACCACCGCGGCGGCCCAGATCAGCAGCAGGCCGCGGCGGACCCACTTGAGGTCGTGCCCCTTCTCGTCGACGATGACGAGTTCGTTCTCCCCGTCGGCCGGGGTCGCCGGATCGGGTCGGTCACCGGAGTCCCGTTCGGCGCCCTGCTCTGCGCCGGAGTCCCCTTCGGTGCGAAAGTCCTGGTCGGCGCCATCGGTCCGGGCGGTCTCGGCCGCCTCTGCGGCCTCGGCGCCGCGGGCCTGATCGACTTCGATGACGTCGCCGGTACTCGAGTCAGAATCGGCGTCACCGACGGTCGAGGCCGGGTTCTGCTCAGTCACGTCGTGTTGCTCCTGCGGTCGCGGCCGGTCCGGGGACGGGCCGTTCATTCCCGCCAGCCTAGTGCGACGGCACCCACTCCGAACCAGCGGCCCGCGCGTCGGCCAGCGCAAATCCGGCTCTCGCGGCGGATCGGACCCGCTGTCGGTGGACTGTCCTATCGTTGGTGGCATGGGAGATCGGACAGGGCTGCGAGTCGGGGCGCATCTGCGAGAGGACGCGAATCCGGTGGCCACCGCGGAGGAGTTGGGGATCGACATCTTCCAGATGTTCGTGACCGATCCGCAGAAGTGGAACAAGCCGGAGCCGCACCCGTTCGCAGAGCAGATCCGGAACTCCGACATCGACGTCGTCGTCCATTCCAGCTATCAGATCAACGTGGCCAGCCTGAACAATCGGCTGCGGATGCCGTCGCGGAAGGCCGTCGAGCAGCAGGCCGCCGCGGCCGCCGAGCTCGGGGCGATCGGGCTGGTCGTGCACGGGGGACATCTGCGCGACGGGGAGGACGCGGCCGAGGGCTTCGCGAATTGGCGCAAGCTCTTCGAGCGTCAGCAGGACAAGGGCGGATTCGGCGTGCCGATCCTGATCGAGAACACCGCGGGCGGCGACCACGCGATGGCCCGCACCCTGGAATCGATCGAGCGGCTCTGGGATGCGGTGGGCGACTTCGAGCAGGCCGGCTTCTGTCTGGACACCTGCCACGCCTGGGCCGGCGGCGAGGATCTGGTCGGACTGGTCGAGCGCATCCGGGCCATCACGGGCCGCATCGACCTGGTGCATCTGAACAACTCGCGCGACGAGTTCGACTCGGGCCGCGACCGGCACGCGAACCTCGAGTCGGGGCACATCGACGCCGGCGTTCTGGTCGAGCTGATGGCCCGTGCCGACGCTCCAGGAATCCTGGAGACCCCGGCCGACGGTATCCCGGCCGACCTCGCCTACCTCACCGGCCGATAGCGGTCATGGCACCGGGGGTCGCCGCAGGTCAGAGGCATGCGAAGAGGCGACATCCGGCGCGTCGAGCTCGTGCTTGCAATTGTAAGCGGAGACACATTTCACCAGGTTGTCCCTTTCGCTGGGACCCAGTATTCTGTCCAGTGTTACCGGCAAGTAACTTGCTGGGTCAGCTCACTCCAAGAACCTGAGATAAAGGAAGACTGATGGGCCACTACAAGTCCAACGTTCGCGACCTGCACTTCAACCTGTTCGAGATGTACGAGCTCGACAAGGTGCTCGAGTCCGGCGAGTTCGGTGACCTCGACCACGAGACCGCCGTCGACATGATCCGCGAGGTCAAGACGCTGGCCGAAGGCCCCATCGCGGAGTCCTTCGCCGACACCGACCGCAACCCGCCGGTCTTCGACCCGGCCGACCACTCGGTCACCATCCCGGAGGGCTTCAAGAAGTCGTACAACGCCTTCATCGACGCCGGCTGGGACAAGGTCGGCATCCCGGAGGATCTCGGCGGCCTGCCCGCCCCGCGTTCGCTGTACTGGGCGCTCGGCGAGATGATCCTCGGCGCCAACCCGCCGGTCTTCATGTACGCCGCCGGCTCCGGCTTCGCCGGCATCTTCTACAACAACGGCACCGACGAGCAGAAGAAGTGGGCCGCCATCTGTTCCGAGCGCGGCTGGGGCGCCACCATGGTCCTCACCGAGCCGGACGCCGGCTCCGACGTGGGCGCGGGCACCACCAAGGCCGTCAAGCAGGAAGACGGCACCTGGCACATCGAGGGCGTGAAGCGCTTCATCACCTCGGCCGACCAGGACATGACCGAGAACATCTTCCACCTGGTCCTCGCGCGCCCCGAGGGCGCCGGACCGGGCACCAAGGGCCTGTCGCTCTTCTTCGTGCCGAAGTTCCACTTCGACCACGAGACCGGCGAGCTGGGCGAGCGTAACGGTGCGTTCGTCACCAACGTCGAGCACAAGATGGGCATCAAGGCCTCCGCCACCTGCGAGGTCACCTTCGGTCAGCACGGCGTCCCCGCCGTAGGCTGGCTGGTCGGCGAGGTGCACTCCGGCATCGCCCAGATGTTCGACGTCATCGAGCACGCCCGCATGATGGTCGGCACCAAGGCCATCTCGACCCTCTCGACCGGCTACCTCAACGCGCTCGACTACGCCAAGCAGCGCGTGCAGGGTGCCGACCTGACCCAGATGATGGACAAGGCCGCCCCGCGCGTCACCATCACCCACCACCCGGACGTGCGCCGCGCCCTGCTGACCCAGAAGGCCTACGCCGAGGGCCTGCGCGCCGTGTACCTGTACACCGCCTCGCACCAGGATCCCGTCGCCGCGCAGATCGTCTCCGGCGCCGACGCCGAGATGGCGCACAAGGTGAACGACCTGCTGCTGCCGATCGTCAAGGGCGTCGGCTCCGAGCGCGCCTACGAGAAGCTCACCGAGTCGCTGCAGACCCTGGGCGGCTCCGGCTTCCTGCAGGACTACCCGCTGGAGCAGTACATCCGCGACTCGAAGATCGACTCGCTGTACGAGGGCACCACCGCCATCCAGGCGCAGGACTTCTTCTTCCGCAAGATCATCCGCGACAAGGGCCAGGCCCTGGCCCACGTCGCCGGCCAGATCAACGCCACCATCGAGGCCGCCGCGGACGAGCGCCTGTCGGCCGACTACGCGCTGCTCAAGACGGCCCTCGAGGACGTCCAGGGCATGGCCGCCACCCTCACCGGCTGGCTGATGGGCGCCCAGGAGGACCCGAAGCAGCTGTACAAGGTCGGCACCGGCTCGGTCCGCTTCCTGATGGCCGTCGGTGACCTGGTGATCGGCTGGCTGCTGCTGCGTCAGGCCGAGGTCGCCCTGGCCGCCCTCGACGCCGGCGCCTCGGACGCCGACAAGCCGTTCTACGAGGGCAAGGTCGCCACCGCGACCTTCTTCGCGAAGAACATGCTGCCGCTGCTCACCGCGGTCCGCGGGATCGTCGAGAACGTCGACAACGATCTGATGGAGCTCGACGAGGCCGCCTTCTGACGCCTCGCTCCCCGAGCCGCGTCTCGCTTCTCTGAGCTACGTCTCGCTCCCTGAGCTACGTCTCGCTCCCTGAGCTACATCTCGCTGCTCCCTGAGCTACGTCGAAGGGGACCCGAGCCACCGCGAACCCCGCCGGTACTCCCGGCGGGGTTCGCCGCATCTCACGGCCGCACCCAGTGTCCTTGGTCCCGCCTCCGCGCGTACCGCCGCGTAACCCGGGCCCCGCTCTCTAGCGTCGCCGGTAGACGACCCATAAGGAGCAGAGCATGAAAGCACTCGTCTACCACGGTCCCGGCCGCAAGTCGTGGGACGACGTCCCCGATCCCACGATCCTGCAGCCGACCGACGTCATCGTGAAGATGGACGCCACCACCATCTGCGGCACCGACCTGCACATCCTCAAGGGCGACGTCCCCGCCGTGACGCCCGGCCGGATCCTCGGCCACGAGGGTGTCGGCACCATCACCGAGATCGGCGGCGCGGTCACCACCCTGGCCGTCGGCGACCAGGTGATCCTCGCCTGCGTCAGCGCCTGCGGAAAGTGCGGCTACTGCAAGGAGGGCGTCTACTCGCATTGCCAGGCCCCCGAGGGCGCACCCGGCATCGGCTGGATCTTCGGCCACCTGATCGACGGCACCCAAGCCGAATACGTGCGCGTACCGTTCGCCGAGAACTCGGTGTACAAACTGCCCGCGACCGTCAGCCCCGAGCAGGGCGTCATCCTCTCCGACATCCTGCCGACCGGCCACGAGATCGGCGTGCAGTACGGCCACGTGAAGGCCGGCGACGTCGTCGCCGTCGTCGGCACCGGACCGGTCGGGCTGGCCGCGATCGCCACCGCGCGGCTCTACGGCCCGAGCCGGATCATCGCGATCGACATCGATGCGAACCGCGTGGCCGAGGCCGCGAAGTTCGGCGCCACCGACGGCGTCGTCTCCTCCGATGCGGACTGGAAGGAGCAGGTCCTGGCCATGACCGACGGCCTGGGCGTGGACGTCGCGATCGAGGCGGTCGGCATCCCGGCGACCTGGCAGATGTGCGTCGACCTGGTCCGCCCGGCGGGCACCGTCGCCAACGTCGGTGTCCACGGCGAGCCCGTGCAGCTCGACCTGCAGGATCTGTGGATCTCGAACATCGACATCTCGATGGGTCTGGTCAACACCAACACCCTCGGCACCCTGCTGAAGATGGTCGCCTCCCGCCAGCTCGACCCCGACGTCTTCATCAGTCACCGCTTCGCGCTCGATCAGATCCTCGACGCCTACGAGGTGTTCGCGAACGCCGCCGAGACCAAGGCCCTGAAGGTGGTTCTCACGGCCGGCTGACGCCCGGGCCCGGCCGACCGAAATCCGCTGAACGATCGCTCGGGCGGCTCGTCTACCCTCGACTCCATGACAGGAGAAGCCGCGGACGCCCGGCCGCGGCACGACCATCCGCAGTCCTGGTCGTTCGCCCTGCTGCTCGCGCTCCTCGCGCTGGCCCTCGGCACGTCCGCGCTGCCCTCGCCGCTGTACCCGATCTACGCGCAGGAGTGGCATTTCAGCCCGCTCACCACGACCGTGATCTTCGCCGTCTACGCGGCCGGGGCGCTGGCCGCGGCGCTCACCGTCGGGCCGATCTCCGACGCGGTTGGACGCAAACCGGTGCTGATCACGGCGCTGGTGATGATCCTGGTGGGGCTCGGCATCTTCCTGGCCGCCACGCAGGTCTGGGAGCTCCTGATCGCCCGCCTGATCCACGGCGCCGCGATCGGCGCGACGATCGTCGTCGCCGGCGCCGCGTTGCTCGACGTCCGTCCGCACGACGGTGCGCGGAACGGCGCGGTCAGCGGGGCGTCGCTCAACGCGGGCATCGCGATCACCGTGCTCGGCGCGGCGTGCGCGGCGCAGTGGGCGTCGTACCCGCTGCGGATCCCCTACGCGATCGTGGCGGTGATCGTCGCGGTGCTGCTGGTCGCCGTCATCGCCCTGGTCGAGCCGCACAGCGCGCGCACCGGCGGGCGGGTCCGGCTGCAGCGGCCCTCCATCCCGCACGAGATCCGCGCCGAGTTCTGGTTCGCCGGGATCGGCATCCTCACGTCGTGGTCGGTGCTCGGTGTGTACCTGAGCCTGTATCCGGCGCTCACCCAGCACACGACCGGCCACCATTCGGCGATCTTCGCGGGCGTGGTGATCTCCATGATGGCCGGGGCGGCCTCGGCGTCACAGTGGATCGGCGGCCGGTTCGCTCCGCGCGCCACCGCGATCGCGGGCGACCTCGGCATGGTGGTGGCCCTCGGGTTCGCGGTGGCCGCCGTGCACAGCGGCTCGACGGTCGCCGTGCTGATCGATGCCCTCGTCCTCGGCGCAGTCTTCGGCCTCGCGTTCGGCGGCTCGCTGCGCTACCTGAGCGAGGTCGCGCCGGCGCACGCGCGTGGCCAGGTGATGAGCGCGTACTACCTGCTCGGCTACCTCGCGATGGGTGTGCCGACGGTGGTCGCGGGCGCCCTCGCCAGCCGGTACGGCACCGCCGCGATCTTCCCCTGGTTCGCCGCGGCCGTGGCGCTCGGCTGCCTGGGCGCCGCGCTCCTCGGACTGCTCGGCGATCGCCGCGCCCGTGTCGAAGAACTCCCGGTGATCCTCACCGCCGAGCATGCCGCCACCGCCGAGGCACCCGCCTATCTGCCGCCGCCCCCGGATGCGTCGGCGTCGCCCGGCGTCGTGCACGACTACTGGACCGCGCTGAGTCCGCAGGCCCGGGAAGAGCTGCTGCACGCGCGGCCCGAGTGGGTCGGGAACACCGATGGCATCCCACCGCAGGTGCGCCACCGGGTGAATCTGCTGCGGCTGGGGCCCGAGCTGATCCGGCTCCAGGCCCGGCAGGCTCAGCTCTTCGCGCAGATCGCCAAACACCGGACCCGCGGGCTGTTCACCAACGAGGACGCCGAACGCGAGCAGGTGCGGCGCAAGATCGACGACGTCAAGATGTTGCAGCACGTGCTGCGGAATCCGTGGTCCCCGGAGCATCCGGACGGGCAGATGCTGCTGATGATGGACATGCGGACCGGCGAACAGGGCAAGGCCGTCGTCACCAACGGCGATCCGACCACCGCCCACCACGTCGCGATCCTGGTCCCCGGCATGGACACCTCGATCCGCGGCAGCATGGTGGGGATGCTCAACGAGGGGCAGGACATGACCCGGGAGGCACGGCGCCAGCTGCGCGACGCGCACCCCGGCGAACCGGAGCCGTCGATCGCGACGATCTCGTGGCTGGGCTACGAGCCGCCGGACAAGGACAACACCCGCCCGTTCGCCGAGTACTTCCGGTTCGGGGAGGCCGCAGCGCGGGGTCGTGCACGGCGCGGCGCCAAAGACCTCGCGCGCTTCTACCGGGGGCTCGCGGTCACCTCGACCGATCCGGCACCGCATTTCGTGGCGTTCGGCCACTCCTACGGGTCGCTGACCCAGGGCATGGCGCTGCGGGAACCCGGCCATCCGATCGCCGACGCCGTCTTCTACGGCTCGCCCGGTTTCATGGCCGGCAGCGAGAGTCAGCTGGGGCTGGCCGACGGTCACGGCTACGTGATGGAGGGCGACCGCGACTACATCCGGTACTTCCAGACCCGGAACTTCCACGGCCTGCGTCTCGGCTTCAACGGGCCGCGGCCGACCGAGACCTCGCTTCGGCAGCTCGACGTCGGTCCGCGGACCACGCCCGACGGGATCGCCCGCGAGGGCGCGCACGCGCACGCCGACTATCCGCGGCTGGGCAGCGCGACCGGTGACGACGGCCGGCGCATTCCGCGCACCTCGGGATACCTGATGGCGCGGATTCTGGTCGGTCTGCCGCTCGACCCGAGCGACTACCGCCGACGACCGGCCCGACTGTGACGTAGCCTTCGGGCATCCTCGGCCCGGAATCCCCCGATCAGCGCGAATGATTCCCCGGCGCGGCGATCGGCTCTCGCCACGTCACGGTCCGGTCAGACTTCATCGACATCGAGGTCGACGAGCAGTTCCTCGGCGATCTTCTCCAGATCGGCGCGGATCGTGGCCGCCTCGGCCGTCGGCGGCACCATGACGTGCAGTTGCGCCTCGAAGAGCATGCCGCCGGCCATCGGCGCCTGCCGCGTGCCGGTGGTGAGCTTCTCGATCGAGACGCCGCTGCGGCTCAGCGCCGTCGACAGTTCCTGCACGATGCCGGGCCGGTCGTTGCCGAGGACGTCGATGGTCAGCGCCGTCCACTCCGCGGTCGGCGCCGCCGCGGAGTCGACCGAATGCACCTGGACCTCGAGGAGTCCGTCCAGTCCGGTGACGGCGGCGATCAGTCCCTCGGCGCGTTCGGCGGGGACCGCCACCGCGACGATCCCGGCGAATTTGCCCGCCAGCTGCGCGAGTTGGCTCCGCTCCCAGTTTCCGCCGCTGCGGGCGATCGCCTCCGAGAGTGCCGAGACCAGGCCGGGCCGGTCGTCGCCGATCACCGACAGCACGAGATTCCGCATGGCCCGAAGCCTATTTCGTGAGGCCGGTCTCCGCAGCCGGTTGCCGCCCCGCAGGGCGGATTCGCAGACTGTCGCACATGCGGTCACAGTTCCCGCTTCCGCGACGATCTGCGCACCCGCCGCGTCTTCCGGCCGGGACGACTTCGAGGTGCCCGGCGAGGTGGTTTGCGTGCACCGGAGCGGTGCGCTCCTCGGCTGCGCTGCCCGCGGGCCGGCCCGGGGGTGACCGACAACGCGGCAGCCGCGTCCCCGGGAGGGACGCGGCTGCCGCGGGATGTTGCCTGTCGCGTGGGCCGAAGGCTACTTCGGAGGCATCCGGATGCCGCCGTCGACGCGGACCACCTCGGCGT
This sequence comes from Gordonia sp. PP30, assembly GCF_023100845.1. NCBI lineage: Bacteria > Bacillati > Actinomycetota > Actinomycetes > Mycobacteriales > Gordoniaceae > Gordonia > Gordonia sp. PP30. The sequence goes on from NZ_CP095864.1 coordinate 4,234,245, forward strand.
TCATGTACGAGTTGGTGAGCAGCTCGACGACCATCGAGGCGAGCTCGTCGGGCACGCCCAGGCGCTTCGGGAACAGGACGGACTCGCCGAGCTTGGCCTTGAACGCCTCCGACTCGGGGCCGCTGCCGTAGATCGGGGTGTCGATCAGGCCGGGGGCGACGGTGTTCAGGCGCACGCCGATGGCCGACAGATCGCGGGCGACCGGGAGGGTCATGCCGACCACGCCGCCCTTGGACGACGAGTACGCGGCCTGGCCGATCTGGCCGTCGAAGGCGGCGACCGACGCGAGGTTCACGATGGCGCCGCGATCGTTGTCCGGCCCCGGCTCGTTGCGGCTCATCGCGGTGGCGGCCAGGCGGGTGACGTCGAAGGTGCCGATCAGGTTGATGGAGATGACCTTCTTGTACAGGTCCAGGTCGTGCGCCGAGGAGAACTCGCCGTCGCGCCCGACCGTGCGCTGTGCCCAGCCGACACCGGCCGAGTTCACGACCGCCTTCAGCGGCCCGAGCTCGACGGCCTTCTCGATGGCCGTGATGATCTGGTCCGTGTTCGTGACGTCGACCGGCACGAACGCGCCGCCGATCTCGGTGGCGAGGGCCTCACCGTCGTCGGCCTTCAGATCGGCGATGACGACCTTGGCGCCGCGGGCGGCGAGCTGGCGGGCGGTGGCGGCGCCGATGCCCGAGGCTCCACCGGTGACGATTGCACTTGCTCCATTGATGTCCATGCGGCCGAGCCTATCGCCCGCGCGGTGACGCGCACCACAGGCACCGGCGACGGGGCGCTGTGATGCCGGACACAAGCGAGTGCTTGGTCGGTGGTCCCGTCCGCCACCGGTTCAGCGGCAGCGGACGATGGGCTCCGGCGCGTACCGGACGGTCCGGGTGTGCCGGGAGATCTCCCGGCCGCTGCGCGCATCCCGGATCACCCGGGTGTTCGACGCGGTGAACCCGGGGGCACCGCCGCTCGGGATGCAGTCGTCGCCGGCCGGGAGCTGCACCTCCTGCGGGCTGGTCGGATCGGTGCGGGGTCCGGTGATCGACTCGACGTCGTACTGTTTGGTGCTCCACAGCCGCACCGTCACCGACGACGGCGACCAGGCCGTCTCGATGTAGATCCCATGCTTGGTGGTGTTCTTGAACGCCAGGTCGATCAGTCCCTCGAAGACGGTCGCCTCCCGCGCCTCCGGATACCGCGAGATGTAGTACGCGTGCTCGGTGTGCGTGACGTCTTCCAGTCCGGCGAAGTACGACGCGTTGTACAGCGTGGTCGCGAACTGCGAGATCCCGCCGCCGACGGCCTTCGCGGCGTGGCCGTGGTCGATGATCGTCGAGGTCACGTAACCCTGCGCGGTGCCGCGCGGCCCGGTGTAGCCGTTCAGCGAGAACGTCTGTCCGGGCAGCACGACGGCGCCGTTCACCTTCTCGGCGACCAGCCGGATGTTCTCGCCGGAGGGCCCGGAGAAGCCGCCGGTGGTGAACTCGGAGACCACCTCTTTCACCCCGAGACCGCGGGCCCGCGCGGTGGTGAGCGCGGGCTTGACCGTGGTGAAGACGATGTCGGCCCGGCGGTCGTCGCCGACGGAGGCCCGGGCGAGCGCGGCGGCGGTGGCCGGGGCGTCGACCTTGGCGCCGTCGGTCGACGGCACGACCCGCGGCGCACCGCCGGAGATGCGGAAGGTCGCGTCGACCGGCGCGGACTCGGCGCGTTTGAGATCCGTCCCGAGCACACTCTTGAGGCCGCGCTGGCTGATCGCGGGGGCCAGCCCACCCCGGCCGTCCGGCTCGAAGGTGACGAGCGCCCCGAGTTGGGTGGGGCTCGCCGTCACCGTCGCGCCGCGGCCGGTCAGACGCACCGCGGACGCGGTGACCCGCCGCGCCGGACCGTCCATCGTCTGCTGCACGGTCGACGCCGAGACCGTCGGATCGAAGGGTTCCATCGCGAGGGTGATCGGACCGCCGGTCAGCCATTCCCGCTGGATCTTCCGCTTGGCCGCGGCGCGGTCGATACGCAGACCGGACGACGGCAGGTCTGCGACGGGCGTCGTACCGTCGAAGTGGACGCCGCCCTCCACGGCCGCGCGTTCCAGGCTCTTGCGGTGGGCGTCGAGCTCCTCGCCGAAGGCGTCGTCGTCGAGGTGGACCACCGGGGCCACCTGGTGGCGCGCCCCGAACAGCGCGGTGAGTCGTGACCACGGGTTCGCCGGCTGGTGGAGCAGCCGGCTCAGGGTGGCGTCGGCGTCGAAGGTGAGGCCGAGCGCGGCCGGGTCGAGGGCGGCCTGCCCGGAATCCGTCCGCACCACGACCGGCGCCTGCGCAGCGCCCGACAGCTTCACCAGCGCGGCACGCGCCTGATCCGGACTGAGATTCCCCATCGAGAACTCGGCGATCTGCGCGCCGCGCGCGGTCTTACCGTGTCCGGCCACCAGATCGGCGGCCAGCGCGAGTCCGGCCAGCAGCAGCACCGCGAGCGCACCGCGGATCCACCACACGCGTACTGAGGTCCGGCGCCCGCCGCGCCGCATATCGGAATGAGTCACAACGTCGTCGATCTTAGGTGGAGTCTCGAAAAACGGCAGAAACGAGAACTCCGGCTGAACTGCCGGGTCGGGGGTCAGGCAGTTCAGCCGGAGCTATCTCGTATGTCGCCGGACCCGGTCGGAGCGTTACACATCGCTCAAAGAGTTTCTGAAACTCTGCGTTCCCCCAGGTCAACCCGCTGATCGACCATCGACGACCTCGTCGGCGCGGGCCCCCGGCGGAACGGTCCGGGAATTCGGGTAGCGCCCTACTCGACCGGATTCACCGCGGTCACGGTCCACTGGATGCGTCGGTCCGCACGGGCCCGCACCTTCCCCGAGGAGAGATCATGCGAGTCCTGAATACCCATACCCGCCGTGCCGCCGCCCGGGCGGCACTGGCCGCCGCCACCGCGCTCGCCGCCGCGACCACCACCGCCGCCATCGCGGCCGGCCCCGCCGCCGCAGCCACCCCACCGACCCTGACCGTCGACCTCTCCGGGCCCCAGGGCTGGCTGCTCACCTGGGACGGCACCCCGGCGAAGACCTGCGACTTCTACGTCAACGGCGGCCTCTTCCAAGACTCGACGCCCGCGAAGGCATCGTTCGTCGTCGGGCCGCCGTACGTGTTCTCCAAGGCGGGCGACTACCGGCTCACCGTCGACTGCGATGGTCAGAAGAGCAACGTCGGGCACCTGTACGCGCCCCGGAATCCGCTCAACGATCTCCGCACGCAGTTCAGCAACGCCACCGGCGGAGCATTCGGATCCTGATCGGCGCTCCGCAGACAACGGTCCCCTGGCCGGCGCTCGGCGAGGAGACTCTCGTCCGCCCCGACTCACCCCGATGACGGCGGTGACGCCCTGACCGATTCTGAGATTCGAGTAGCGCTCTACTCGACCGGATGCGCCGCGGTCGCGGTCCACTGGACGGGCCGGTCCGCACCGGGCCGCACCCTTCACCCGAGGAAAGATCATGCGAGTCCCGAACACCGTCACCCGCCGCACCGTCGCCCGAACGGCGCTGGCCGCCGCCACCGCGATCGCCGCCGCGACCACCACCGCCGTCGTCGCGGCCGGCCCCGCCGCCGCGGCGACCCCACCGAGCCTGACCGTCGGCCTCTCCGGGACCAAGACCTGGAGCATCACCTGGGACGGCACCCCGGCGAAGACCTGTGACTTCTACGTCAACGGCGACCTCATCGAAGACGCGCACGGCCCGAAGGACTCGGTCGTCGTCGGCAACGCGGCGCTGTTCGCCAAGGCGGGCGACTACCGGCTCACCCTCGAGTGCGGCGGCCAGAAGAGCAACGTCGTGCACCTGTACTCGCCCCGGAATCCGCTCAACGATCTCCGGACACAGTTCAGCAGCGCCACCGCCGGCGCTTTCGGATCCTGACCGTCCCCCGGCATGAGGAGAGTCCCTCCGCCGCCCGGCGGAGGGACTCTCGTTTCGCCGATTATCCCTCGACGATGGCGGTGACGCCCTGGCCGCCGGCGGCGCAGATCGAGATCAGCGCACGACCGCCGCCGTTCTCCTTGATCAGCTTCGCGGTGTGCGCGATGATCCGGCCGCCGGTGGCGGCGAACGGGTGGCCCGCGGCGAGCGAGGAGCCCTTGACGTTCAGCTTGCTGCGGTCGATCCCGCCGAGCGGCTTGTCGAGGCCGAGGCGCTCGCTGCAGTACTCCGCCGACTCCCAGGCCGCCAGGGTGGAGAGCACGACGGACGCGAAGGCCTCGTGGATCTCGTAGAAGTCGAAGTCCTGCAGGGTGAGGCCGTTGCGCTCGAGCAGACGCGGGACCGCGTAGGTCGGCGCCATCAGCAGGCCGTCGGGGCCGTTGACGTAGTCGACGGCGGCGGTCTCGGTGTCGACCAGGTAGGCCTGCACCGGGAGACTCTTCTCGGCGGCCCACTCGTCGGACGAGAGCAGCACGGCCGACGCGCCGTCGGTCAGCGGCGTCGAGTTGCCTGCGGTCATGGTGGCATCGCCCAGCGAGACGCCGAAGACCGGCTTGAGCTTGGCCAGCTTCTCCACCGAGCTGTCGCCGCGCAGGTTCTCGTCGCGGGTCAGGCCCAGGAAGGGCGTGATGAGATCGTCGAAGAAGCCGTCGTCGTAGGCCTTCGCCATGTTCTGGTGGCTGGCGGCGGCGAGGGCGTCCTGGTCGGCGCGGGAGACGCCGAACTCCTTGGCGGTGATGGCGGCGTGCTCGCCCATCGACAGGCCGGTGCGCGGCTCTCCGTTCTGCGGGATCTCGATGCCGAGCTTGGTGACGAGCGCCAGGGCGGCCTTGATGCGGTCCGGGGTGGTGCGGGCGCGGTTCACCTCGAGCATCTGGCGGCGCATGTCCTCGGAGACGCCGATCGGGGCGTCGGACGTGGTGTCGGTGCCGCCGCCGATGCCGACCTCGTAGCGGCCGCGCGCGATGCCGTCGGCCACCGAGTTGATGGCCTGCAGGCCGGTGCCGCAGGCCTGCTGGACGTCGAACGCCGGGGTGTACGGGGAGAGTGAGGTGCCGAGCACGCACTCGCGGACCAGGTTGAAGTCGCGCGAGTGCTTGAGCACCGCACCGCCGACCACCATGCCGAGCTGCTCGCCCTGCAGGTGGAAGCGGCTGACCAGGCCCTGTAGCGCGGCGGTGAACATGTCCTGGTTGCTGGCCTTGGCGTAGGCGCGGTCCTGACGGGCGAACGGAATGCGATTGCCGCCGAGGATGGCGACCGGACGGGTCTGCTTGGTCTCCGGCTTGCGGGGGGTATACGAGGCCACGGGAATGCTCCTGGTTCTGGCGATGTTCTCGGCGGCGGTTTGCCTTCGGCCAGGTCGAGCGTATCGACTCGGCCACCGTCTGTGACTATTCTTACTAAGGAGTAAGTTCGTTGTCGACCCCGGTACCTGCGAAGATCATCACAACGTCGTGGTTACCACGGTGTTCGACGACGAGCGCAACCTGACCTCACCTGTAAAGGAGACTGTCGTGGCCGGCAGCAATGATCTGTATTCATCCTTCGTCAACTCGGGCCCGGGCGCCTTCCTCGCCAGCAAGGTGGGCCTGCCGCAGCCGCCGAAGCTGCGCCGCTACTCGCCGTCGCAGCCTCCGCTGGGCGGCCCGGTCCTGCTGGGCGGCTTCGGCCGTCTGGTCGAGCCGGTGCGCGAGCTGCTGAGCGCGGCCGGCGAGTACGACCTCGTCGTCAACAACACCGACGGCCGCAGCGCCGACAAGCTCGGTGCCGCCGTGTTCGACGCGACCGGCATCAGCTGCGCCGCCGAGCTGGAGCAGCTCTTCGAGTTCTTCACCCCGATCATGCGTTCGCTGGGCAACTCGGCGCGCGTCGTCGTCCTCGGCACCACGCCGGAGCTGGCCGCCTCGCCCGACGAGCAGGTGGCCCAGCGCGCGCTGGAGGGCTTCACCCGCTCGATCGCCAAGGAACTGCGCGACGGCGCCACCGCCCAGCTGGTCTACGTCCACCCGAAGGCCGAGACCGGCCTGAGCGGCCTGGAGTCGACGCTGCGCTTCCTGCTGTCGGGCAAGTCGGCCTACGTCGACGCCCAGGTGATCCGCGTCGACGCCCAGAACGGCGCCGGCGTGGAGAACTGGGACAAGCCGCTGGCCGGCAAGGTCGCGCTGGTCACCGGTGCCGCCCGCGGTATCGGCGCCACCATCGCCGAGGTCCTGGCCCGCGACGGCGCTCACGTGATCGCCGCCGACATCCCGGCCGCCGGTGAGGCCCTGAGCGAGACCGCCAACAAGGTCGGCGGCACCGCCCTGCCCCTCGACGTCACCGCAGCCGACGCCGGCGAGAAGATCGCCGAGCACGTCCTGGCCCGCCACGGCGGTCTGGACATCATCGTCAACAACGCAGGCATCACCCGCGACAAGCTGCTCGCCAACATGGACGCCGGCCGCTGGAACTCGGTGATGGCCGTCAACCTGATCGCCCCGCAGACCCTGGTCAACGAGCTGGTGGCCCGCAAGGCGCTGCGCAGCGGCGGCGCCGTGGTCGACGTGTCGTCGATCGCCGGTATCGCGGGCAACCGCGGCCAGACCAATTACGGCGCCTCCAAGGCCGGCGTCATCGGCCTGGTCGACGCCTACGCGCCCATCCTCGCCAAGGAGGGCATCACGATCAACGCCGTGGCCCCGGGCTTCATCGAGACGGCGATGACCGCCGCGATCCCGCTGGCCACCCGCGAGGTCGGCCGCCGGATGAACGCTCTGCAGCAGGGCGGCCAGACGGTCGACGTCGCCGAGACCGTCGCCTACTTCGCCAGCCCGGCCAGCAATGCGGTCACCGGTAACGTCGTGCGCGTCTGCGGCCAGAGCCTGCTGGGTGCCTGATGAGCAAGACCGTCACCCTGTCGCAGGTCCCGTCGGCGGCGACGCAGTATCCGAAGGCCGTCGGCGCCCTGCTGCCGGTCTTCGGCAAGCCCTCGCGGGTCGCCCCGGACGCGACGGTGCCCGACACCGTCTACCGGGTGGAGAACATCCGCGTCGACCGTGACCGGCTGCGCGAGTACTGCCGCACCACGGGTCTGCAGTACGGCGCACAGCTGCCGCTGACCTACCTGTTCGTGTTGCAGTTCCCGCTGGCCATGGAGGTCATGGTCGCCGACGACTTCCCGTTCGCGGCGGTCGGCGCGGTCCACGCGGAGAACCGGATCGAGCGGCTGCGGCAGATCGGCGTCGACGAGCCGCTGACCATCGCGACGCACGCGGAGAACCTCCGCGAGCACCGCAAGGGCATGCTGATCGACGTCATCAGCGAGTTCTACGTCGGCCGCGAGCTGGTGGCCGTGCAGACCGGTACGTTCCTGAAGCAGCAGCGCACCAGCCTGTCCGACGCCGAGCGCGGCCCCGCGCCGAAGGACACCACCCCGCCGTCGCCCGACCGGGTGCTGAGCGTGGATCTGGGCCTGATCCGCCGGTACGCGGCCGCCTCGGGCGACCGGAACCCGATCCACATGGCCGATCTCTCGGCCAAGCTGTTCGGGTTCAGCCGGGCCATCGCGCACGGCATGTGGAGTTCCGCCGCGGCGATCGCCAACCTGGAGGCGCAGCTTCCGGACGCCGTCGTCTACTCGGTGCGGTTCGGCAAGCCGATCCTGCTGCCGGCCAAGGTGAACCTCTACACGAAGCGCACCGACGACGGCTTCGAGGTCTCGATCCTCAACCGCAAGAAGGGGTACCCGCACCTGACGGGCACCCTGACGCCGCGCGGCTAGTCCGCGGGCGGCGATCCGACAAGCGCGTGTCGCGGGGCTCTCCCCGCGGCACGCGCTTGTCGGATGCTGCGGGTCAGACCTCGCCGGTGCCGGCGCCGCGGAGACCGCGCCAGGTGATGCCCAGCAGCAGGTCGGTCGCGGTGTCGATGGAGACATCGCCCTCGGAGACGCGATCGGCGACGGCCTCGGCCGCGCCGACCAGCGCGACGGCGGTCAGCTCGAAGTCGATGTCCGACGCACCCTCGACGGTGGTGCCGCGGCGGATCAGTTCGGTGATCATCTCGGTGATCTGCGCCCGCGCCTCCTGCACCACCACCGAGAAGCCGGCGGTGCCGCTGGCCACCCGGTACAGCACCCGCCACGACTGTGCGTTCTGGTGCACGTACTTGAGGAACTCGCGGACCAGGACGCGGGCCTGATCGCGCTGCCGCATCGCGGGGTCGAAGCCCGCGCTCATCACCTCGATGAACCGGCCCGACTCCCGCGTGATGCACGCGGTGAACAGCTCGTCCTTGGACCCGTAATACAGGTACAGCATCGGCTTGGAGATCTGCGCACGCGCCGCGATGGAGTCCATCGAGGTCTCGGTGAATCCCGACTCGGCGAACTCCGCGATGGCGGCGTCGAGCATCTGCTGTTCGCGCACCGCCCTCGGCAGCCGCTTGGTTCCGGGCATGATCCTCAACTTACCATTTGGTAAGGTGCCGCGGTCACGCACCCGAACGATCGCTCGGTGATCAGCAGTGGACGACGCCCTTGGCCCGCAGAATCCGCACGACGGAATCATCGACGCGCGCGGCGTTCAGGTTACCGGATTTCACCGCGGCCTCGAGCGTATCGAGGACGGCCGAGACCTTGTCGGTACTCAGCCACAGCCCGATGTCCGATCCGGCCTGGAACGCCTTGAGCACGGCCCGGTCGATCGGATACTTGTCGCTGATGGCCTTCATCCCGGACAGGTCGTCGGAGAACACCACGCCGTCGAACGCCGGACCGTCGTATCCCTTGCCGGTGCGGAGCATGCCGATCGCCTTCGGGCTGATACTGGCGGGAGTCTCCGGCCCGGTGAGTCCGGGCACGATGAGGTGCCCCACCATCACTCCGGCGTCGCCCGGATCCCGCAGCAGCGTCCGGTACGGCACCAGGTCGGATTCGACCAGTTCAGACAGCGGCGGGGTCTTCACGACGCCGGTGTGCGAGTCGCCCGAGCCGTGTCCGTGGCCGGGGAAGTGCTTGTAGACCGGCATGATCCCGGCGTCTTGCAGCCCGCGGGCGAACGCGCCGGCGTACTCGGTGACGACGGCCGGGTCGTTCGAGTACGACCGATCGCCGATCACCTCGTCGTCGCTCTCGTCCGACACGTCGACGACCGGCGCGAAGTCGACGGTGATGCCGAGCTTCGCCATCTTCTCGCCGGCCGCCTTGGCCTGCGCACGGACCTGCCGCGCCGACGCACCGCTCGCCGCGACCGACCGCGCCGATGGCAGATCGATGCCGAGCGACTTCAGCCGGGACACCCGGCCACCCTCCTGATCGACGGTCACCATCACCGGAATGCTCGACGACTTCGCGATCGTCGCGGCGTCCCCGCTGCTCAGGATGGACATGTCGGTCCAGCTGCCGATGAAGATGCCGCCGATCTTCTCCGTCTTGATCACCTGGCGCGCGTCCGCGGATCCGGTCACGCCGACCACCAGGCGCTGCGCCAGCTTCTGCCGCAGCGACATCTTCGCCAGTTCCGGCGCCCCGCAGGGCGGCGGCACCACCCCGGAGCCAGCCGCCGCCGAGGTCGTCGTCGACGAGGTCGCGGTCGTCCCGGACGGTTCGGCGGCCACCGGCTCGCCGTGCGTCGTGCAGGCGGCGACGACCGTGACGCAGGTCGCAAGTGCCAGCGCGGGAACCACCGCGCGCCGGCGCCCGGCGGCCCGGCGGGAGGAGTAGCTGGGGGTTTTCCTCATGGGCGAATGGTAGCTTGGTGCCCATGCGTGACCGATTGATCTATGGGGCCGTGGCCGCGGTGGCCGGGGTCATCGTCGGCGTCGGCGCCGTCTTTCTGGGGGGCTCCCTAGCGGCGGAGAACAAGCCCTCCACGGATGTGAACAGCTTCAACGCCAACGACGGTTTCCTGCAGGGTTCCGTCCAGTACGGCACCCGCGGTGGGGCGTCCGACGACAACAACTGAGCCCGCGCCCGCCGGTACCGACGTGGCCGACGGACCGCCGCGCGACCGGTTGCTCACCCGCCGCGACCTCGCTCTCGCCGCTCTGGTGGCGCTCGTAGTCTCCTTTGCGCAGGCTCCGGGGCGGATCGCGCCGGACACCAAACTCGATTTGACGGCCGATCCGTTCGGCTTCCTCTCGCGGGCGCTGCACCTGTGGTCGCCGGACGCCCCGATGGGCCAGATCCAGAATCAGGCCTACGGCTATTTCTTCCCGCACGGCCTCTTCTTCGCGCTCGGCGACCTGGCCGGGCTGCCCGGCTGGGTGACCCAGCGGCTGTGGTGGGCGCTGCTACTGACCGTGGGTTTCGCCGGGCTGGTACGACTGGCCGAGGCGTTGCGCGTCGGGTCGTACCCGTCGCGGCTGCTGGCGGCGGCGATCTTCGCGACCTCGCCGCGGGTGCTGACGACGCTGGGCAGCATCTCGTCGGAGACCCTGCCCTTCATGCTGGCGCCCTGGGTGCTGGTGCCGATGGTGCGGGCACTCGACGCCGCCGACACGCGTCCGCTCTGGCAGAACGCGCTGCGTTCGGCGTGCGCGGTGGCACTGATGGGCGCGGTGAACGCGGTGGCGACGGCCGCGGCGGCCGGGGTCGCCGCGGCATGGTGGCTGTTCGGGCTGCTCCAGCGCGACTCCGACCTGGGCCGTCGGCTGCGGTTCGGCGCGTGGTGGGGGCTCGGCCTGGCGCTGGCCTGCCTGTGGTGGCTGGTGCCGCTGCTGCTGATGTCCCGGCTCTCGCCGCCGTTCCTCGACTTCATCGAGTCGTCCCGGGTCACCACCGAGTGGACCTCGCTCACCGAGGTGCTGCGCGGCACCAGTTCGTGGACGCCGTTCGTGTCCGACGAGCGCGCGGCCGGGGCGGTCCTGGTCTCGCAGCCCGCGGCGGTGCTGGCGACCGGGCTGCTGGCGGCGGCCGGGCTGGCCGGGCTCGCCATGTCGCGGATGCCGTTCCGGCGGCGGCTGGTCGCGATCCTGGTGGCCGGGCTGGTCCTGATGTGTCTGGGCTATCCGGGCGCCCTCGGCTCACCGCTCGCGGCGGCGTACCGGGACTTCCTGGACGGCGCGGGCGCACCGCTGCGCAATCTGCACAAGTTCGATCCACTGCTGCGGATCCCCCTGGCCCTCGGTATCGCGCACCTGCTGGCCCGCGTCCGGATTCCGGTCGGCGCCGCCTCGTGGCGCGCCGTGAACGGCTCGGCCGCGGCACAGCGCGGCCTCGCCGCCGCGCTGGTGGTCGTGGTCGCGGCGATCGGCACGGGCACCCTCGCCTGGACCGGCGGCATCGCCGGGGCCGGGAGCTACCGGGCGATCCCGTCGTACTGGCGGGAGACCGCCGACTGGCTCGCCGATCAGTCGCACGGCGACCCGGCGCCGCCGCGTGCGCTGCTGGTGCCCGGTGCGCCGTTCGCCGATCAGCTGTGGGGTTCCACGCACGACGAGCCGCTGCAACCGCTGGCGAGGACCCCGTGGGCGGTGCGCGATGCGATCCCGCTGACCCCGCCCGGGGCCATTCGCGCACTCGATTCGGTGCAGCGCTCGCTGGCGAACGGCCGCGGCTCGGCCGGACTCGCGCCGACCCTGGCCGAGCAGGGGGTCGGGTACCTGGTGCTGCGAGCCGATCTGGACCCGTCGTCGTCGCGGTCGGCCCGCCCGTTGCTGGTGGCGCAGGCGCTCGCGGAGTCGCCGGGCATCACGCCGGTCAAGACCTTCGGGCCGCCCACCGCGCCGCCGGCCGCGGACGGTTTCGTCGTCGACAACGGGCTGCGGCCCGCGCTGCCCGCGGTCACCATCTACCGGGTCGACGGCGCGACCGGCACCGGGCCCCGCCTGACGCCCCTGGACGACGTGCCGCGCGTCACCGGCGGCGCCGAAGCGCTGCTCGCCGTGAACGACGCCCGCGCCCGCCGCGGACTACCGCCCCTCGGGCCGAGCCTGCTGACCGCCGACGCCCGCGCCGCCGGTCTGGGCGACGGCCCCGGTCCGATCATCACCGACACCCCGGTGCTCCGGGAGACCGATTTCGGCCGGGTCGACGACCACTCGTCGGCCATCCGGTCCCCCGGCGACGCACGGCTCACCAAGAACGCCGCCGCCGACTATCCGGTGGCCGGGCAGCCGCCGGTGGTCGCGCAATGGCTGCTCGACGGGCAGCCCAGCCGCGTGCGGGTCACCTCCAGCGGTTCGGCCGCCGACGCCACCCAGCCCGGACAGACGGCCCCGGCCACGTCGACCGCCGCCGCGTTCGACGCCGACCCGCGCACCGCCTGGGTCAGCCGCGGCCTCGACTCCGCCGTCGGACGATGGTTGCAGATCGACTTCACCGAGCCGGTGTCGAACCTGGCGGTGACGGTGACGACGGCCAGGGCGATCGGCCCTGACGTGACCTCCCTCCTGGTCACCACCGATGCCGGTAGCGCCGTGGCACAGGGGGTGAAGCCGGGCGAACCGGTCCGGATCCTCGCGCCGTCCGGGCCGACCCGCCACGTGCAGATCCGGGCGATCGAGACCGCCGACGGCACCGCGGGTAACCAGTTCGCCCTCGCCGGCGTCGCCCTGTCCAACGCGTACACCGACGCGCCGATCGCGATCCGGCAGCAGGTGCTGCTCCCCGAGACGACCGGGAACGTCCGGGGCTGGGTCCTGGGCCCCGAACTCACCGGGCGTTCGGCGTGCGTCACCGAGTTCCACGACGGCGCCGCCGGGCGCGTCCGCTGCGCGGCCGCCCTCGGTCTGGATTCGGAGACCCCCGGCCTGTTCACGCGGTCGCTCTGGGTGCCACGGCCGGTCGCCGTCACCCCGACCGTGGTGTTGCGGCCGGTCCCGGGGGCCGAGCTGGGCGGGCTGCTCGACGAGCCAGGTGCGCTCCGCGCCGAGGGGCCGTCGTCGGTGACCGATGTGCGCGGCAGCGCCGCGGCGGCCGTCGACGGCGATCCGGACACCACCTGGATCGCGCCCGAACCGACCGATCGCAAGAGTAAGAAGCCCACGCTGACCGTGCATCTGCCCGCTCCCGCGGAGGTGTCCGGGCTGCGGCTGCGGACCGCGGACGGCTATCCGGCGCGACCCACCGAGGTGAGCGTCGACCTCGGCACCGGCCCGCAGAAGGCGAAGGTCGACGACCAGGGCACGGTGCGGCTGACGCCCGCCCGGACCGACACGGTGGCGATCACCGTCGTCAAGACCGCGGATCTGCTGGACACCAACGACCTCGGGTTCACCACCCCGGCACCGGCCGGGATCAGTGAGGTCCAGGTGATCGGCGCGCCGCCCGCCCGCGCCTTCGATCCGGCGCGGCCGGTCGTGATCGGCTGCGACACCGACCCGTCCGGGCCGCTCGGGCTCGGACTCACCGCGGCCGGCCGCCTGATCCGGCTGCAGGTCCACACCGCCGCGGGCGATCTGGCCGCCGGCCGGCCGGTCGTCGCCGAGCCGTGCCCCGGCCCGCCGATCGACCTCGGCGCGGGCCGCCAGGAGATCGCCGTCAACCCGGGCCGCGCGTTCTCCGTCGAGTCCGTCGACCTCGCCGCGGGCACCCCCGCCGCGATCGTGCCGGCCACCGCCCCGCCGGTCGGCGAATGGCGCGCCACCCACCGCACCCTCACCGTCACGCCCGGCACCGCCGCGCGCCTGCTGTCGGTGCCGGAGAGCACCAACCCGGGCTGGACCGCGCGGCTCGGCGGCCAGACCCTCACCCCGGTCGTGGTCGACGGCTGGCAGCAGGGCTGGGTGATCCCGGCGGGCGCCGCCGGCACCGTCGTCCTCACCTACGACGCCGACACACCGTATCGGTGGTCGTTGCTGGTCGGGTTGATCTTGCTGGTCGTGCTGTTCGTCGCGGCGTTCTGGCCCCGGCGTCGAATCTCGAGAGGATCGGCCCCGACCCGGCCTCGGCCAGCGCCTCGACCCGCAGGGACGAGACCACGTCGATTCTTCGACCACGTGTCCTTCGACCGCGCAGCACCCAGAGCCTGCGCAGCCCTCGCCGGACTCGCCGCCGCCTGGCTGCTCACCGGCTGGTGGGGGCTCGGGATCGCCGCGCTCGGTGGCCTGGCCACGGCCCGGCTGGGCCCTTCGACTCCGCTCAGGAACCACCGCGCCGCCCGCGTCACGACCGTCTTCGCCGCCATGTCCGTCGCCACCGTCGCTCTGGCGGCGGGCCCCTGGAACTCGGGGACGCCGTACACCGGGTACGACGCCCTCCCGCAGGCGGCCGCACTGCTCGCCCTGACCGTGCTGGTGGCCGGGACCGTCGTGCCGCCGCGTGAGTAGATTCGCTGTCGTTGACGGCCCCGACAGGGCAGAATGCGTAGCGACATGCTGTCTGAGCCGAGGGGAACACCGATGTCGCGAGTCAAGGCCGCCGTCCTGGCCGGATGTACCGCCGCTGCCGCCCTGACGCTGGCCGCCGCCCCGGCGCACGCCGCACCGCAGGGGAAGGTGGATCCGGGGATCGGTTTCTTCTCGATCAACCACGGTGTCGGCTGCTCGTACAGCATGACCGTCCCGGTCAACGCGTCCGGCATGGTCAGCTTCTACGACTGGAAGGGCCCGGGCTACAAGCCGCTCTTCATCGGCCGCGCGATGGCCCAGGGCGGCAACGCCGCGGTCACCTGGTGGCCCAAGCGCCAGGGCCTCCGGACGATCTACGCCGTGCAGAACGGTCAGCGTTCCACGCTCACCAAGGTCCGGGTGACCCAGGGCTACGGCTCCGGCGGCCTCTGCTTCGCGTACCCCTGATCCGCATTCCGTCCCCCCCCACGCCTTCGGTTCCCCATACGCTTTCCGTTCCCGCACACGCTTCATTGCGAGTGGCGGAACGGATTCGAGGTGGTGGGATGGAATCCGGGCGGTGGCGCGGCGGCCGGGATCGCTCAGTCGGGGATCGGGACCGGGCGGGGCGGCGACGGCGAGCGGCGGCGCTCCCAGTTCACCAGCCACCGGCGGCACGGGTCCTCGATGAAGGCGTAGCTGGCGGCGGATACCCCGACGGTCAGCACCGCGGTCAGGATCCACACGGTGGCGAAGTGGCCGTCGAAGGCGGTGATGCCGAACAGCCCGAAGACACAGGTCAGCGCCGCCAGGTGCCAGATGAAGATGCCGTACGACCAGCGGCCCATCGCCGTCATCGGTCCGGAGTCGAGCAGCCGGAACGGGCCGGCCGAGCAGACCAGCGGCGCCAGCACCGCGTAGGCGGCCACCGCGCCGAAGACGATCTTGCCGACGTACTGCCGATTCGAGAGGTCGCCGAGGCCGACCGGGCCGCCGAGCGGAGTGCAGGCGAGGCCGTACGCCACCACCGCCACGACCAGCATCAACGGGCGGTTCGCCGAGAGCGTCGTGACCCGCCGGACCAGCGGTGACGGGCGCGACAGCTCGACGGTGGCCGTCAGTTCGGCGAGGATCAGGCCGGCCAGGAACCAGGGCAGGTGCCCGAAGACCCAGTTCTTGCCCTCGACGCCGGCGGGCAGCGACAGCGCACCCACCACCCAGGCCCAGCCGAGGCTGAGCAGGCCGAGCCCGGCGAGAATCGGGATACGCCACCGGGCGCGATCGCCGCGCACGGCGATCAGCGCATAGCCGATCACCGGAAGCAGCAGGTAGAAGGCCACTTCGACGGACAGGCTCCACATCTGGGTGAGTCCGGGTGCCAGGGTCAGCGGCACGAAGACCTGGGTGAGCGTCAGGTTCGCCAGCCACACCGTCGCCGACGCGCCCCGCGCCTGCGGGAGCAGCGTGAAGACGGCGACCACGGCGACCGCGTAGGCGGGCCAGATCCGCACGAAGCGATGCCGCAGATACGCCGCGACCCGCGGCTCGGCGATCTCCGGATGTCGTGCGGCCGCGGCGTACCGGCGCCACAGCAGGAATCCGGACAGCGCGAAGAACAGGGCCACCGCGAGGTCGAGCCGGCCCAGGATCGGCCCCAGCACCGGCCACTGGATCGCCCGGGTCTGGAACGCCACGTGCGTGGTCATCACCCCGAGCGCGGCGAGCGCGCGCATCCCTTCCAGCTGCGGAAAGTAGCGCCGGTAGTCCGGGGCCCCCGGATCGGTCGTGTTCGTGGTCGTCATGCTGGGGCCAGGGTAGCGCCCAGTAGGCTCGGCTCATGCCCGACCAGCGACCGCGCCTGTCCACGCGCGACCTGCTCGGCCCCACCGCGATCTTCTTCGGCGCGCTGCTGATCGCCGTCGCCGTCGCCGTCGGACCGCTCCTCGGGGACACGCTCCGCAAGGTCCCGCTCGACATCGATCAGACGTGGGTCGCCGACGGCTCCGACGGCACGCAACTGCTGGACCGCTGTTCGCTCGACGCTCCGCGTGCCCGCGTGGTGGCGGGCGCCGTCCAGCAGCACCGCCGGATCCTGGCGGTCCGGCCGGCGAACGCCCGCGTGGTCACCTTGCAGGCCGGGACCGCACTGGGCGTGGAGCACTACCTGATCGACGGTCGCGAGGTGACGCCGAAGCAGGCGTGCGCCGAGGCCACCATCAACGCGACGGTCGACCGGGTGACCCTCGATCGCGCCACCGCCGCCCCGACCGGATCCTCGGAGATCCAGTACTCCGACCAGCGCCCCGCGGTCCCGGTGCCCGACCGCCGCGGCTACACCTACGTGCTGCCCTTCGGCTTCCGCACCGGCGGTGCGCAGTACTTCGATCCGTCCACCCGGCGCACACTCCCGATGCGCGCGGTCGGCACCGAGACCGTCGACGGCCGGCAGGCGACGCATTTCGTGATCGACGTCCCGGACACCGATCTCGCGGTGGCGCAGCAGGATCCACCCTTCGGCTCCGCTCAGGAACCGCGCGCGGTGATCCGGAAGCCGGCGGCCTGGTTCGGCACGTTCCCCGGGGTCTCGCCGACCGAGGAACTGGTCGCGACGCTGCACCACCGGGCCACCCGGGACCTGTACGTCGATCGGGCCACCGGCGTGATCCTGTCCGAACGGGCACAGATCCATGAGACCTACCGCTTCGCCGCCGACGTGACCGCGCGGAGCCCGGAGCTGGCGGGCTACGGGCTGACCAACATCGAGACCACACTGGCCTCCGACCCGCAGACCGTGCGCGACGCCGCCCGGGAGGCCACGCGTCGCGGCCGGCCGGTGACCGTCGTGACGCGCGCGGTGCCGATCACCGGCGGCGTCGCGGGGGTGGTTCTACTCGGGACCGGCTGGTGGCTGCTGCGGCGGCGGTCGCGCGAGGCCGGCGCCGGAGGTTTCGAGCCGGAGTCCGGCCCGATCAGCGATCCGGACGAGACAGAGCGATCCACAGACCGGTGACCGCGACGGCCGCGGTGGCGCTCACCGCGGCGATCAGCGCCAGCGAGAACACCGAGTGCGCCACGGTCACGATCACCACGACCTCGGCGACGATCACCAGCGACGCGGGGACCCCGCCGCGAGCCCGGTCGGCGGCGATGGCGGCCAGCAGCAGCAATTGCAGCACGGCGAGTGCGGCCCCGGTGTAGGCGAACAGCCAGAGCAGTCCGGCCACCGGCCGATAGTCGGCGGACACGATCACCGGCACCAGCGGTCCGGCGACCGCCGCACCGGCGGTGAGGACCGCCCCGATCGCGGCGAGAACCCGGGCCGCCGATCGCAGCGCCCACGCGGACCGGACCGGATCGGCCAGGCGCGGATAGACCACGACCCCCACCGCCTGCGGCAACCAGAACGCCGCCTTGGTGGCGACCGCACCGAGCGCGTAGAGGCCGGCCTCGTGCGCGCTGAGGACGCTGCGGGACAGCAGCAGGTCGATCGAGACCGCGACGATGATGACGAACTGGACACCCGACGCCGAGAGGACCGCGCCACCCAGTCCGGGCCGCCGTGAAACCGTCGTATCCGTTGGTCGCCGACCAACGGATACGACGGTGTCACGCTCACCTTCGGCGGCGCCGCGCCGGGCCCCCCGTGGTCCGCCCGCGAGGATCCCCACCAGGACCGCCGCGACCACCGTTCCGGCGGTACCGGCGGCCAGTGCGACGGCCGCTCCCCCACCCGCGCGGACCGCGACGATCACCGGCACGCTGCGCAGCACGCCGACCGTGGCCAGCAGGGCCCCGAGCACCCCGAATCGTCCGGCGCCCTGCACCAGCCCCTGCCCGCCGGCGATCACCGCGAGCGGCGCGGCCCCGGCCATCGCCGCGAAAGCCGGGGCGGCACCGGTGTGGGCGATCCCCATCATGGCGAAACCGCCGCCCACCGAGGCGACGGCGACGACCGCGGTCACCAGGGCGATCAGCCGCCACAAGACGGCGGCCGGCCGGCCGCGCACCACCTCCCGCGCCACCACGCTCTGCAGCGCGAGCGCGGGCACCGACAGCACGAGCATCGCGGACAGCAGCACCGCGAACTCGCCGTAGGCCGACGGCCCGAGGACCCGGCTCGCCGGCAACTGCACCAGATAGGCCAGCAGATTCGCCAGCAGCGACCCCGCCGTCACGACCCCCAGCGACCGTACCGTCGCCGCGCGCTGTTCCTGAGCCCCGTCGAAGGGCGGTTCCTGAGCCCCGTCGAAGGGCGGTTCCTGAGCTTCGTCGAAGGGTTCCCCCCGATCGACGACGTCTGCCATGCCGTCAAGTCTGCCCTGAACCCTCGCGCGCACCGCGCACCCATCGGCCGGCGCCGCCCCGTATAGACTGCTAGATCAAGCATTCGCACCGAAAGACAGCAGGCAGCCGACTCGATGTACGACACCGAACCCTTCACCGAGACCGACCACGCCGACGTCGTCGGATCGCGCATCGATCCGGTGCTGGCGCGCAGTTGGCTCCTGGTGAACGGGGCGCAGGCCGAGCGCTTCGAGGCGGCGGCCCGCTCGCGGGCGGACATCGTGGTCTTCGACATCGAGGACGCCGTCGCGCCGAAGGACAAGGACTCCGCCCGGGCCAACGTGGTCCGCTGGATGAACGACGGCCACTCGGATTGGGTGCGGATCAACGGTTTCGGCACCCCCTGGTGGGCGGCGGATCTCGAGGCCCTGGCCAAGACCTCGATCGGCGGCGTGATGCTCGCGATGGTCGAGTCGGTGGATCACGTCACCGAAACGGCACGACGCCTCCCGAACGTGCCGATCGTGGCCCTGGTCGAGACGGCCCGCGGCCTGGAACGCATCACCGAGATCGCCGCGGCCAAGGGCACGTTCCGGCTGGCCTTCGGCATCGGCGACTTCCGGCGCGACACCGGTTTCGGCGAGCACCCGATGACGCTGGCCTACGCGCGGTCGCGCTTCACGATCGCCGCCAAGGCCGCGAATCTGCCGTCGGCGATCGACGGCCCGACGGTCGGGTCCACCGGACTGAAACTGAGCGAGGCCACCGCGGTCAGCGCCGAATTCGGCATGACCGGCAAGATCTGCCTGACCCCCGACCAGTGCGCCGCGGTCAACGAGGGCCTCTCCCCGTCGCAGGAGGAGATCAGCTGGGCGCGTGAGTTCTTCGCCGAGTTCGAGGCCGCGGGCGGCGAGATCCGCAACGGCTCCGACCTGCCGCGTATCGCCCGCGCCACCAAGATCCTGGACCTGGCCCGCGCCTACGAGATCGTGCCGAGCGACTTCGACGAGCCCGATCACCGCCCGCCGCCGAGCGACACCTTCCACTACTGAGCCTTCGACGGTGCTGCGGGTTCTCGATGATCATGCGGAACCGTCCACGATGACCGCGCGGAACTCGCCATGATGATCGAGGACTCGACGGAGAAGCGGGTCGGTCGAGATCACCGCCCGCCGTCGGCGCCGCGCTCCACCCGCGCCGCGCTCTGGGCCGTCAGCGCCGCGGCGACCGCCGTCATCTGCTGGCCGCTCTTCGGCGGCTACCTGCTGCACCGGGATGCGGTCGCCGTCCCCCGCGTGACGCCGACGGCCGCGGCGTTCGGGATCGGCGACGCGCCGCCGCGCGCCGTCCCCCAGGACGGGGCGCTCGCACTCGCGACCACCGTGTTCGACGGCGGCTTCCTGGTCGCGGCGATCATCGCCCTCAGCCTGCTGGCGGCCGGCATCGGCTACGGGCGCCTCGCGGTCCGTCTGGTGCCCGGCGCCGGAACGGCCGGCGCCGTGGCCGCGGCGGTCGCCGGGATCTGGAATCCCTTTGTGGCGGAACGTCTTCTGCAAGGCCACTGGAGTCTGCTCACCGGATACGCCGCGCTCGGCTGGATCGTCTGCGCCGCCGGGGACGACGGCCGCCGGGGATGGCGACGGTGGGCGGTGCTCGCCGGTCTGTTCGCCGTCGCCGGTCTGACCCCGACGGGATCGGTGCTCGCACTGATCGTGGGTGTGCTCGCGGTGGCGACCGCCGGACGGGGACCGCGCGCGGTCGCCGGAACCGCGGCGCTCTGGCTGGTGACAGCGCTTCCGTGGCTGGTCACCAGTGCGCTCGGCCCGGGCTCGGCCACCGGGGTCGGCGGCGCCCGGGAGTTCGCGGCGCGGGCCGAACCCGGCCTCGGCACCTTCGGCTCGGCGCTCGGTCTGGGCGGAATCTGGAACGCCGGCGCGGTACCGGGCAGCCGGACCTCCGGATGGGCCGCCGCGGCGACCGCGTGCCTGCTGGTGGTGGTCGCGGGCGGCGCATTCTGGCTGTGGCGGCAGCGCGCCGAGGTTCCGTCCACCGCGAAAGCCCTTGCCGCCCTGGCGCTCTCGGCGGTCGTGCTGGTGACCCTCGCGGCGACCGGACCGGGACTGCACGTGGTCGACGCGCTGCTGGCGCACGTGCCCGGCGCCGGCCTGCTCCGCGACACCCAGAAGTATCTCGCGCTCGCCGTCCCGTTCGTCACTCTCGCCGCGGCCGCCGCGGCCACCGCGCTGCGGCGCTGGGTCCCGACCGGATTCGCGGTCGCCGCGATCGCGCTGCTGGTCGTCGGACCGCTCCCCGACCTGGCATGGGGTGTCGGCGGCGCACTCCGGCCGATCCACTACCCGGCCGACTACGCGAAGGTCACCGCGCTCATCGGCCGCAGCGACCGCGCGGTGGTGGTGCTCCCGGCGTCACCGATGCGCGACTATCCCTGGAACAACGCCCCGTCGCTCTCCCCGCTGCCGCGGATGCTCGACGCCCCGGTCGTCATCGGAAACGGCCTCGTGGTCGACGGCACCACCGTCGACGCCCCGCCCGCCCGGACCCGGCAGGTGCTCGACGCCGTCGGCGGCGAACTCGATCCGCGGCGACTGGCCCGGCTCGGCGTGGGCTGGGTGGTCATCGAACACGACACCCGGCCCGGCCCACACGACGCCGCCCCGCTACCCGCGCGGGAACGACCGCTGCGCGGCGACCGGTTGACCGTCTACCGGATCGACGGTGCCACGCGGTGGCCGAGCCCGGCACCGGCGGCCGTCGCGGCCTCACTGGCCGCGCACGCCGTCTGGCTCGGCTGCCTCGTCGTCGGTGTCGTGGCGGGCGTGTGGCGGCGGCGACGGAACATCGCGGCCTAAGGCCAGTAGCTCGGCGAACACCGCGGCGAAACCGTCGGCGGTCAGTTCCCACGAGTACCGGCGGGATCGCTCGCGGGCGGCCTCACCCAGCGCGGTGAGCCGGTCCCGGTCGGCCAGCAGCGCGGCGGCGGCCTCGGTGAGCCCGACGGCGTCGTCGACCAGCAGGCCGGTGCTCCCGTCGACGATCGAATCGGTCAGCCCGGACGACGCCCGGTAGCCGATGGTCGGCACCCCGTGCTGCGCCGCCTCGATCACCGCCAGGCCCCAGCCCTCCTTGCGCGAGGGCATCAGGTGCAGGTCGGCGGCGGCGAGCAGCTGGTGCTTGCGGCGTTCGTCGACGTGGCCGTGGAAGGTGACCTGTCCGTCGATGCCCAGGCGTGCGGCCTCCTCGGTCAGCGCCTGTGCCCACCATCCGCCGCCGACGACGTCGAGGTGCACGACGATCCCCCGGTCCCGCAGACCGGCGACCGCGGCGAGGGCGTGCTCCACCTGCTTGTGCGGGACGAGCCGGGACAGGACGACGAGGCGCGGCTCCGGATTCGAGAAGGCGTGCTCGTCCGGTCGGGTGGTCTCGACTCCGCTCGACCAGCATGAGGTCGCGCCGACTCCGCCGGGCAGGGGGTCGAGGCCGTTGCGGACGACCGCGATGTTCTCCGCGGCGACCCCGAGCGTCACCAGCTCGGCGGCCGACGGTCCGGAGACCGTCACATAGCGGGTGTTCCGGTGCACCCGCGGCGACAGCCACGACTCGATCCACCAGCCGATCCGCGCCAGCACCGGCCCGGCGACCGGCCATTGCTCCCGATGGCAGTGATGCACCAGCAGCACGGTCGGCGCGAGGCCGGTGAGAGCGGCGAAGAAGGGCACCCCGTTCTGCGTGTCGACCACCACGTCGGGGCGCCGTCCGCGCAGCCGGCCACGGCCGACGCGCGCCGCCACCAGCGTCGCGAAGGTCCGCGGGTACACCGTGAGGCGGCCGCCCGCCCGGATCACCTGCACACCGTCCCGGTATTCGCGGCGGGCCGAACCCGGGTAGCGCGCGGTCAGCAGGGTCACCCGCAGGCCGCGCCGGGCCAGTTCGGCACCGACGCGTTCCAGGTAGCGTTCACTGCCGCCGCCCTGCGGGTGGTCGGTGTCGCGCCAGCACAGCAGCAGCACCTCGACGGTCGGAACGCTCACCGGATCGAGGATATGCGAGAGTGGCAGTCGTGCCCGCCGACGCCTTCGCCCGCCACGCCACGTGGTCGCGTGCCCGACGCCTGCTGCACGAGTTCGGCTACGAGCAGACCGCGCCGGACCGCTTCTACTCGGCGCTCGCCGAGGACACCGCCGACATGGTGGCCGCCCTGCATCCGGTGCCGCTGGCGCGGCAGTCGGTGCTCGACGTCGGCGGCGGGCCCGGCTTCTTCGCCGACGCCTTCACCCGGCGCGGCGCCGACTATCTCTCCGTGGAGCCGGACGCGGGCGAGATGCATGCCGCCGGGATCGACCATCGCACCTGCGTGCGCGCACAGGGCGAGCACCTGCCGCTGCGCACCGCTTCGGTGGACGTCGCCTATTCGTCGAACGTCGCCGAGCACACCCCGACCCCGTGGGCGATGGCCGACGAACTGGTCCGCGTCACCCGCCCCGGCGGCACCGTCGTCCTCAGCTACACGCTGTGGTGGGGTCCCTTCGGCGGCCACGAGATGGGCCTGACGCACTACCTCGGCGGCCAGCGGGCGGCCCGCATGTACGCCCGCCGCCACCGCCGGATCCCGAAGAACCTCTACGGCGTCTCGCTGTTCCCGATCACCGCGCGGGCCGGCCTGACCTGGGCCCGCACCGTGCACGACGCCCGCCTGGAGGCCGCGTTCCCGCGCTATCTGCCGCACTGGGCGTGGCCGGTGGCGAAGGTGCCCGTGCTCCGCGAGGTCGCCGCCACCAACCTGGTCCTGGTGCTGCGCAAACGCTGACCCGCCGAATCAGTCGGTCGGCACCGATGCGCTGCACGAGATGGGGCCGCCGGTGCTGGTGGCCGAGTACAGTTCGTCCTCGCCGTGCATGATCACGCAGGTCACCTTGCCGCCGACCACGATCGCGCTCAGTTCGGCGCTGCCGCCGGAGACGGTGGTGCGCACCGACCAGGGCGCACCGGCCGCCGCCACCAGCTGCTCACCGGACGAGGTGGTGTACCGGATGCCGATCAGGTTCCCGTTGCCGGTGAACTGGTAGGTCACCGCGCCCGGTGCGGCGGTCGAGCGGGTCGGCGCGCTGGTGGAGGTGGAGGTGCTGGTCGACGTCGTCGTCGATTCCTCCGAGACCGTGGTGTCCGCGGAGGAGCTGGCCGACGCGGCCGCCGAGCCGTCGCCGGACGACCGGGTGCTGCGGAAGACCAGTATCCCGGCAATCACCAGGATCACCAGGGCGAGCAGAGCGATCAGCGACAGCATGATGGTGCGGCCGGAGCCCGGCTTCCGCGGTGGCGGCGCGGCCGGCCCGGCGGCGGTGCCGGCGTACGGCTCGGGTTCGCGGTAGTTCGGCGCCTCATACGCGCCGAACGCGGCGGACGGATCGATCGGATCCATCCGCCGCGTCGGCGGGCGCTGCTCGCTGGGATCGGTCATTTCCCCAACTTACCGGGCCGTCACTCGGTGATCGCCTCCAGCGGTTTGGTCCGCGCCGCGGAGATCGCCGGCCAGAGCGCGGCGATCACACCGACGACGGCCGAACCGACCAGGGTGATCACGATCAACGACCACGGCACGCTCAGCGAATCGATGCCCCAGTGTTTCAGCGCGTGCACCAGCGGCAGGCCGATGGCCAGACCCAGCACCACGCCGAGGAGCGCACCGAACACCGCGATGTACGTCGACTCCAGGTAGATGGTGCGGCGCAGCTGGGCGCGACTCGTACCGATCGCCCGGAGCATGCCGATCTCCTGCCTGCGCTCCACCACCGACAGTGCCAGGGTGTTGATGATGCCCAGGACCGCGACCACCAGGGCCAGGCCGAGCAGCGCGTACAGGGTCGCCATCATGCTGTCGATGAGCGACGAGAAGGCGTTCTTGAACTCCTGCCGATCCTGCACCTGCGGGGTGAGGAAGGGCTTGACCGAGTCCTCGATCTGCTTCCGGAGAGCGCTCATCGAAGAACCGCTCTTCCCGCGCACCAGCACCGTCACGGTCCGGCGCTGGGATTGGTCGGGGGTGAGCTGGTCGAACGCGTCGTTACCGATGCGCCAGTCGCCCAGCGCCTGGTTGTCCTGGTAGATCCCGGTCACCGTCACCCCGACGTCCTGGCCGGTGGTCGACGTGAACGTGACGGGGCTGCCGAGCTTCCAGTGGTACTTCTTCGCGGCCGACTCGCTGATCGCGAGGTCATGACCGCCGACGTCTTCCGACCCCTTGACCGTGTCCACCCTGAGCACGTCGCTCAGCGGCCCGCCGATCGCGGTGGCGAGCACGGTCTGCTTGTCGTTCAGCTTGGCGAAGGTCATGTCGAAGGCGACGATGGTCTTCGCGTCGGTGACGTCCTTGCGGACCGCCTCGCCGACGGCCGCGGACATGCCCTCACCGCTCGCGTTACGGACCACGAAGTCGGCGGACAGGCTCTTGTCGATGCTCGCGTCGATCGTCGACTTGAACGACGCCCCGATGGTGCCGATGATCACGACCAGGATCAGGCCGATGGTGAGCGCGAACGCCGTCGCCGCGCTGCGCCGGGGATTGCGGATCGCGTTGGTGCGGGCGAGTTTGCCGACCGTGCCGAACGGGATCTGCAACACCCGGCCGATCCCGCCCACCACGGGCTGCGACAGCGCCGGGGCACCGAGCACGACGGCGATGATCAGCAGCAACGCCGCCGCGCCGATCAGCAGCAGCGCCGCGACCCCGTGGAACACGATCCCGAGGATCAGCGCCACGATGCCCACCGCCGCGAAGCCCACGCCGACCGTCGTCCGTTTCCGCAGCGAACCCGCACCGGGCTCGGCGGCACTCATCCGCATGGCCTCGACCGGCGGGATCCGCGACGCACGCAGCGCCGGGAACAGGGCACTCGCCATGGTCACCACGATGCCGACGAAGATGGCCGCCAGGATCGCGGACACTCCGATCTGCAGACCGTTCGACGGTACGCCGGACGACGACGTGAGCAGTTGCAGCAGCGCGGCGATACCGATACCGGCGCCGAGGCCGATCGCACCGCCGATGACGCCCACCACGAAGGCCTCCAGCAGCACCGACCGCCAGATGTCCTTGCGGCTGGCGCCGATGGCACGGAGCAGCGCGAGTTCCCGGTTCCGCTGGGCGACGATCATCGAGAAGGTGTTGTAGATGATGAACGTGCCCACGATCAGACCGATGGCGGCGAAGGCCAGCAGCACATAGCGGAAGACGTTCAGGAAGGTGCCGACGGCATCCTTCTGGTCCTGCCGGACCTGCTCGCCGGTGCGGACCTTGAAGACCGGCTCGGCCTTCGGATGCTCCGGGTCCTTCGGGTTGACCAGGGCGTTCACCCGATCCCGCAGCGTGGTGTCGCTCACGCCCTTCACCGCCGACATGTCGACGGACGCGACGTACTCGCCGTCGGAGAACAGGTCCTGTGCCTGCGGCTCCCAGAACTGCACGTTCACGTAGCCGCCGGTCGCGGCGGGCATGTCGACCAGGCCCACGACGGTGACCTCGAGCGGCCGGGCGGTGCCTGCGCCGAGGGCGACGACGGTCTTGTCGCCGACCTTCAGCCCGGCCTTGTCGGCGGCCGAGCTGTTGATCACCACTTCGCCCTCGGCCTGCGGCGCGCGGCCGGCCACCAGCTTCATCCCCGCCGAGTCGACCGCCTGGTCCGGCGGCACATAGGCCGAGCCGACGCTGGGCGCACCGCCGGTCTGCAGACCGGAGCCGTCCTTCTTGGCGAGCGTCACCGAGCCGCCGTAGGCCACCTGGATCCGGTCGATGCCGAGTTGGTCCTTCTTGGCCTTGAGCTCGTCGACGACGGTGACCGGGACTCCCGGCGACTGCGCGTCGGTGGCGGTCACCTCGGCGGCGACGCCGCGCGCGACGTTGTCGAAGATGTTGTTGAAGGCGCCCTGGACCGACGCCGTGAAGATCATCGCGGCGGCCACGAAGGTGGTGCCCAGCACCACCGAGAACACCGTGAGGACCAGTCGGAGTTTGTGTGCGGCAAGGCTTCTCAGCGAAACCTTCCGCATGACGGAGGAGGCCATGGTCAGTGCTCCTCGCCCAGACCGCGCATCACCGCGAAGACGTCGTCGGCGGTCGGCTTGAGCAGTTCGTGCACCAGCCGGCCGTCGGCCAGGAAGACCACGCGGTCGGCGTACGACGCCGCGCGCGGGTCGTGGGTCACGATCACCACGGTCTGCCCGAACTCGTCGACGGCGGCGCGGAGGATGTCGAGCACCTCGCTGGACGAGCGCGAATCCAGGTTGCCGGTCGGTTCGTCGCCGAAGATGATGTCGGGCCGGCCGACCAGTGCGCGGGCGCACGCGACGCGCTGCTGTTGTCCGCCGGACAGCTCGCTCGGGCGGTGTGTCAGCCGGTCCCGCAGGCCGAGCCGGTCGACGACGGTGTCGAACCACTGCTGGTCCACCTCGCGCCCGGCGATGTCGAGCGGCAGCGTGATGTTCTCGTGCGCGGTCAGCGTCGGAACCAGGTTGAACGCCTGGAAGACGAAACCGATCCGGTCGCGGCGCAGCCGGGTCATCTCGTTGTCGGAGAGTCCCGCCAGCGTGACGTCGCCGATCCGGACGGTGCCCGAGCTGGCGTCGTCGAGCCCCGCCAGGCAGTGCATCAGGGTCGATTTGCCGGACCCGGAGGGCCCCATGATGGCGGTGAACTGGCCTGCGCCGAAGGCGATCGAGATGTCGTTGAGTGCGTTGACGACGGTATCGCCCGATCCGTAGATCTTCCTCACGTGCTCGGCACTGGCGGCGACGGTTGCCCGGGAAACCTCTGGAGATTGCGTCATGGTCACCACGGTTCCAGATGCCGGTATGTCGCGCCAATGGGGGACCACCCCCAAAACGGCCCGTAACCGGGCGGTCCGCGGTCCGGATATCCACGGCGGCCTTAACCGAGGGTTACCAGAACCGTCCGCGTTGGCAACTGCCGGGAAATATCCGGGAAACGCGTGGTTCCTATGTTTGGCGAACCCACCGCCGACGATGGCTACCACCGACCAGAGGAATACCCATGACCAACGCGGAAATCCAAGAGTTTCCGATACCGGAGATAGCCAAACACGCCGCGGGCGAGAGCGTGATCAAGCCCGGCTACGCGCCGTCACTGACCAACGAAGACCTCGCGCCTCTGAAGAAGCAGACGTGGACCTGGTACAACATCTTCGCGTTCTGGATGTCCGACATCCACAGTGTGGGCGGCTACGTCTTCGCCGGCAGCCTGTTCGCGCTCGGGATCGCCGCGTGGCAGGTACTCATCGTGCTGGTGCTCGGCATCGTCGCGGTGAACTTCCTGGCCAACCTGGTCGCGAAGCCATCGCAGCAGGCCGGCGTCCCCTATCCCGTCACCACCCGTATCTGCTTCGGAGTGAAGGGCGCCAACGTACCTGCCATCATCCGCGGCATGATCGCGGTGGTCTGGTACGGCATCCAGACCTACCTCGCCTCAACGGCATTCGGCCTGCTGGCCATCAAGTTCTGGCCGTCGCTCGCCGAGTACGGCGATTCCGGCACCCACTCGTTCCTCGGGCTCTCGCCGCTGGGCTGGGCGGGCTTCGCCATCATGTGGGTATTGCAGGCGGCGGTCTTCTGGAACGGCATGGACACCATCCGCCGATTCATCGACTTCTGCGGGCCCGCAGTCTATGTCGTGATGGTGCTGCTGGCCGGCTACCTGATCTACCGGGCAGGCTGGAGCAACGTGCACTTCGACCTCTCCGAAGGCTCCGAGTTGAGCGGCTGGTCGTCGATCACCATGATGATCTCCGCGTTTGCCCTGGTCGTCTCGTACTTCTCCGGGCCGATGCTGAATTTCGGTGACTTCTCGCGCTACGGCAAGACCTTCAGCGAGGTCAAGAAGGGCAACTTCTGGGGCCTGCCGGTGAATTTCCTGTTCTTTTCGGTGCTGGTCGTCGCCACGGTGTCGGCCGGCGCCACCGTGATCGGCAAGGACGACAGCGGCAAGATCATCACCGACCCGGTGCACATCGTCGACAAGATCGACAACACCACCGCCGCAGTCCTCGGCGTGCTGACGTTCGCGATCGCCACCATCGGCATCAACATCGTCGCCAACTTCGTGTCGCCCGCCTTCGACTTCTCCAACGTGGCGCCGACCAAGATCACCTGGCGGGTCGGCGGCATGATCGCCGCGGTCGGCTCGGTGCTGATCACGCCGTGGAACCTGTTCAACAGTCCGACCGCCATCCACTACACGATGGACACGCTGGGCGCCGTGATCGGTCCGCTGTTCGGCATCCTGATCGCCGACTTCTATCTGGTGAAGAAGCAGAAGATCGTCGTCGACGATCTGTTCACCCTCAAGCCCGAGGGCCGCTACGCGTATCGCAAGGGCTGGAATCCGGTGGCCGTGATCGCGGTTGTCATCGCCTCGATCCCGCCGATCTCGGTCGTCATCTGGGGCACCGCCTACGCGGCCAGCTTCACCTGGTTCATCGGTGCAGGCCTCGGCTTCGTCGTCTACCACGCCGGCATGCGGTACACGCCGAAGAAGTACCTCTACGGCGACTACGCCGAGGACGGCGGGCACCACTCCGACGATACGACCCCGGCCATGTCGGCTACGTCCGCCTGAGACGCTCGGGTGCCCGGCACCGGATCCGCACTCGCCCGAGCTCGCGAGACGGGCTGGATGCCCCCAGACGACGACGCCCCGGTCACCGCTGGAAGCGGGAGACCGGGGCGACGTCGAATCGTGGTTTAGGCCTTATCGGCCTCGTCGAGGCGGGTGACCAGGGCGTCGAGCTCGGACTGCAGACCGGCCGGCAGCCGATCGCCGACGAACTCGTACCACTCCTCGATGGTGGGGACCTCGGCCTTCCACTCGTCGACGTTCACCGCAAGGGCCTCGTTCAGGTCCTGCTCGGAGACGTCCAGACCGGTCACGTCGATCTCACCCGGGGCGGCGACGATGCCGATCGGGGTCTCGATGCCCTCGACCTTGCCCTCGATGCGGTCGACCATCCACTTCAGGACGCGGCTGTTCTCGCCGAAGCCCGGCCACAGGAAGCGGCCGTCGTCGCCGCGGCGGAACCAGTTCACGTAGAACACGGCGGGGAGTTGCACGCCCTCGCGCTGCCCGACGTTCAACCAGTGCTGGAAGTAGTCGCCGACGTGGTAGCCGAGGAACGGCAGCATGGCCATCGGGTCGCGGCGGACGGCGCCCACGGTGCCCTCGGCGGCGGCGGTCTGCTCGGAGCCGACGGTGGAGCCCATGAAGACGGCGTGCTCCCAGTCGCGGGCCTGGGTGACCAGCGGGACGGTGGTCTTGCGGCGGCCGCCGAACAGGATCGCCGAGATCGGCACACCCTGCGGGTCGTCCCACTCCGGGGCCAGCGTCGGGCACTGGCTCAGCGGGGTGCAGTAGCGCGAGTTCGGATGCGCCGCCTTGGTGCCGGACTCCGGGGTCCAGTCGTTGCCGAGCCAGTCGATGAGATGGGCCGGGGGCTCGCCCATGCCCTCCCACCAGACATCGCCGTCGTCGGTGCGGGCGACGTTGGTGTACAGGGTGTTGCCGGCCTCGATGGTCTTCATCGCGGTCGGGTTGGAGTCGTTGCTGGTGCCGGGGGCGACGCCGAAGAAGCCGAACTCCGGGTTCACCGCGTACAGGCGGCCGTCCTCACCGAAACGCATCCAGGCGATGTCGTCGCCGACGGTCTCGGCGCGCCAGCCCGGCAGCGTCGGCTGGATCATGGCGAGGTTGGTCTTACCGCAGGCCGACGGGAACGCGGCGGCGATGTAGTAGACCTTGTCCTCCGGGCTGATCAGCTTAAGGATCAGCATGTGCTCGGCCAGCCAGCCCTCGTCGTGGGCCATCGCCGAGGCGATCCGCAGCGCGTAGCACTTCTTGCCGAGCAGCGCGTTACCGCCGTAGCCCGATCCGTACGACCAGATCACCCGGTCCTCCGGGAACTGGACGATGTACTTGTCCGGGTTGCACGGCCACGGCACGTCCTCCTGGCCGGGCTCCAGCGGAGCGCCCACCGAGTGCAGGGCCTGCACGAAGAAACCGTCGTCGCCCAGCAGGTCGAGCACCGGGGTGCCGACGCGAGTCATCACCATCATCGAGAGCACCACGTACTCCGAGTCGGTCACCTCGACGCCCAGCTTGGGGTCGTCGGCGCCGAGCGGGCCCATGCAGAACGGGATCACGTACATGGTGCGCCCGCGCATGCAGCCGCGGTACAGCTCGGTCATGGTGGCGCGCATCTCGGCCGGATCCACCCAGTTGTTGGTCGGGCCGGCGTCCTCTTCGGTCTTGCTGCAGATGAAGGTGCGCGACTCGACGCGGGCGACGTCGGCGGGGTCGGAGAGAGCCAGGAACGAGTTCGGCTTCTTCTCGTCGTTCAGCTTGACCATGGTGCCGGCCTCGACCAGCTGAGCGGTCAGGCGATCCCACTCCTCGTCGGTCCCGGCGACCCAGACCACCCGGTCGGGCTGCGTGAGCTCGGCGACCTCCGCGACCCAGGCCAACAGGCCGGCGTGATTCGTGGGCGCGCTACCGGCTTCCAGGCCGGGAATGGTCGCAGCGGTCATTGAGTGTCTCTCCTCGTATTGCTGACTCCGCGCAGTTCACCACGCCTGCACGGTCGCCAACATGATACCGCCGGGAGGCACCAACCGGACACATGCCCCGTCCCCGATGGGACCCGCGTGCCCGGTGAGGCGTCAGCCGAAGCGTCCCAGCTGTGTCGGCTGCCATACCCCGGTGGCCGGATCCAGATCGCTCACCGCGCAGTGCCCGGACGGATCCAGTTCGGTGATCCGGTCCACCCGGCCGTCCAGATCGGTGTCGGTGTAGACGGTCAGATGCGCGGCGGTCCCCCTGGTCAGCGAATCGGCGACGCCGTCCGCGTCGGCATCGAGCTGCGCCGGCCCCAGATCCCAGGCCGAGCTCCCGTCGAACAGCCACAGGTGGTCGTCGAGCGGGTGCCCGCCGGACCCGCCCGCAGCGCCCTGACCACTGTCGTTGAGAGATTCCTCACCCGTCAGATCAATCCAGTCGTTCATGGCCCACTCCTTCGTTTCTAGAAGGTTGGACGCACCAGCGGGCCGTTCGGTTCCACGACTCGCGGGTGAGTTCAGCTTCGGCCGCCCCGATCAGACCGGCGACGGCGTGTTCCAGACCGCCGCGGACCGCGGCGACGGCCTCCGCGGTGGAGCGTCGTGCGGCGGACCGCGTGGCCGCCTGCCGCCGGACGGCGACCACCCCGGCGGCGATCGCCAGCCCCACGAGCACCGTCAGTACGGTGCCCGGCGCACCCAGTCCGGCCCACCGCACCAGCGGGGCGACGGTGACCCGGCCGAGCCCCAGACCGGCGGATCCGCCCAGCGCCAGGACCACCAGATCCTCCGGAGACAGCCGCCGGGCGGGGGCATCGGGCACGACGACGTCCGCGGTCCCCGACGGCGACGGCGACGGCTCCGGCACCCGCACCCCGGCCAGCGCGGCGGCCCGGACGTGGTCGACGCCGCCGCGTACCTCGGCGTCGAGGCGATCCCGGTACTCCGTTAGCGTCCCGGCCAGCCACGCCCGGTACGGATCGGCACCGCCCCGGCCCAGCCGCTCGCACGCGGCATCGGCGAGCCTGGTCACCTCCAGGGCACCGGCGCGGATGTCGGCGGCGGCCTGCGTGCGCACGGCGGCCAGTCCGGTCCGGGCCCCGGCCAGGCGCTCGGCGCGCAACCGGGCGCGGGCGCGCTCGGCGCCGGCGGGCGACGGCGCGGGGTCCGGCGGCCTGGGGGTCGCCGACGGCTCGGCGGTCTCCGCCGGTTCAGCGGCCTCGGCCGGGTCCGGGTCCGCACACCAGGCGGCCAGCGCCGTCAGCCCGGATCCGTCCCGGTCGCCGGCGCGCGCGGCCTCCAGCGAGACCGCGAAGACCGGCAGCCGGTGCCGCGGATCCAGCGCGTTCCGGGCCGCCGCGAGCCGGCGCGGCCAGTCCGGATCGAGACCGGCACCGACACCGACGAGCGCCACCTCGCGCGCCGGCCCGCCCGGCTCGGGCGCCCGCAGGCCGGCGAGCAGCGCACGTTCGGCGGCACCGGCCGTCGTCGTCAGGTCCAGGGCCAGCAGCGCGACCGGCGGCCCGGTCCCGGGCAGGAGAACGGCCAGCTCCGCCGGTTCGGCACCGGCGAGCCCGGCCACCGTCACGACGTCCGCGCCGCTCATCGCGGCACTCCACGCATCGCCAGCCGCGCTTCGACGGCGTCCCGGCCGGGGCCGCGGGCCGCCAGCACCGTCGACTCGGCCCGGTGGCGTCGTTCCCGGGCGGCCGCGATGCCCGGCGCGCAGGCCCGGATCGGTCCGACCAGCGCCGCGAAACCGCTGCGCGCCCGCACCGCCGCCGTCATCGCCTGCCCCGTCATCGCATCGGGGCCGAGCCGCGGCGAGCGCGCGGCGGCGGCCAGCGCGCACGCCAGGCCGGCCGGGCCGAGTTCGCGGAGCGCGCGGTCCCGCAGCGCTCGGTCGGCGGCATCGCGGGCCGCATCCGGGAAGGCCACCGCGGGCACCGGGACCCGTTCACCTGCGCCGGCCCACCGGCACAGCGCCGCGGCCAGGCCGTCGTCGATCCGGGCCGCCGCGAGGAGCCCGGACACCGGATAGACCGGGCGGCCCAGGGCGACGGCGGCCGCCTCAGCGAGTTCCCGGGCACGCTGGGGATCACGGCGCAGGTCCGCCTTCCCGGCGACCACCACGCACGGCCGTCGTTCCCCGGCGAGAAGCTCCCGGTCGCAGTCCCGCGCGACCGCGCCGAGCACATGCACCACCAGATCGGCGCCGGGATCATCGCCGGCCGCCGCCCACACCCCGAACTCGGTCCGCAGGCCCAGCGCGACGGTGTCCCGTCCGCCGCCGGGATGGCCGGTCACCACCGCGGTCAGCGGTGCGCGCCGGCGTCGTTCCAGCTCATCGGCCGTCGTTTCGGTCATGCCAACCTCCCCCGAGTCAGCCCGTCCGGCCGTGCCGGACGCCCCTTGACGACGCTACGCGCCCCGCCGGTTCGGGTGTCGGATATGGCTAATGGCGCAGAATGCGCCACGATGGAGCGGTGAACACCGACGCCGCCGCGCCCGGCGCCCCCGACAGCGACCGCTCCCGCCTGTACCCGCGCGTCACCAGCTTCCGCTTCCGGCGCGGCAGCCTGACCGCCGGACAGCAGCGCAACTGGGAGACGCTGTGGCCCGTCCTCGGTCGCGATCTGCGTACCGGCCCGGACCGCGCCGACGAGCCGCCTCTCGACGCCGGGGAATGGTTCGGCCGCCGCGCACCGCTGATCATCGAGGTCGGCAGCGGTACCGGCATCTCCACCGCGGCGATGGCCGCCGAGGAGCCGGACGCCGACGTCGTCGCCGTCGAGGTGTACCAGCCCGGCCTGGCCCAGTTGCTCGGCCTGATCGACCGCGGCGGCCTGACGAACGTCCGGATGATCCGCGGCGACGCGACCGTGGTGCTGACCGAGCTGGTCGGGCCCGACTCGCTCGACGGTGTCCGCGTCTTCTTCCCGGATCCGTGGCCCAAATCGCGCCATCACAAGCGCCGCTTCCTGCAGTCGGGCACCATCGAACTGATCGCCGACCGCCTCAAGCCGGGCGGCATCCTGCACATCGCGACCGATCACGCCGACTACGCGCAGTGGATCGCCGAACTCCTGGCCACCCAGGATCCGTCTCGCCCGCACGTGATCCCGCTGACGTACGACAGCCCCATCCTGCTGGAGCGGCCCACCACCAAGTTCGAGGGCCGCGCCGAGCGCGAGGGCCGCGAGGTCAACGAGTTCGTCTACGTCAAGCCCGTGCCGCGCGACAAGCCGGCCGCCGACGACACCCAGGAGGATCCGGCATGACGCCCACGGCCGACCTGAGCCCCACCCTCACCGGCACCAGCCCGGCCCGGCGCGTCCTTCTGGTCTGGGACGCCCCGAACATGGACATGGGTCTCGGCGGAATCCTCGGCGGCCGGCCGACCGCCGCGCATCGGCCCCGGTTCGACGCCCTCGGCCGCTGGCTCCTGGGCCGCACCGCCGACCTGGCGGAGACCAGTGAGGAGCCGGTCGAGCCCGAGGCCACCGTCTTCACCAACATCGTCCCGGGCAGCGCCGAAGTGGTGCGCCCGTGGGTGGACGCCCTGCGCAACGTCGGTTTCGCGGTCTTCGCCAAGCCGAAGATCAGCGACGACAGCGACGTCGACCAGGACATGCTCGACCACATCGCGCTGCGCGAGCACACCACCGGCCTGGCCGGGGTCTTCGTGGCCTCCGCCGACGGGCAGGCGTTCCGGGAACCGCTGCTCGAGCTGGCCCGGCAGGGCGTGCCGGTCACCGTCATCGGGTTCCGCGAGCACGCGGCGTGGGCGACGACGTCGACCGAACTCGAGTTCATCGATCTCGAGGACATCCCGGCCGTCTTCCGGGAACCGCTACCGCGGATCAGCCTCGACGCCCTGCCCGACGACGGCGCCTGGCTCACCCCGTTCCGGCCGCTCAGCGCTCTGCTCAAGTAGTCCCACAAGGGCTTTTCTCAGGCTCGCCTGCAAGAATGCCCGACGGGGTTTTGTCCGCGAGAAGGAAGGAACCGGCGTGTTCGGATCCATCGGCTCATTCGTGTACCGGATGCGCTACACCGTCATCGCCGTATTGATCGTGCTGATGGGCGGCCTCGGCATCTACGGTCTGGCGCTGCCGAAGTACCTCTCGCAGAGCGGCTGGTTCGACCCGACCTCCGAATCGGTGACCGGTTCGGTGATCGCCGACCAGTCCCTCGGCCGCGACCACAAATCCGACGCGCTGCTGGTCATCACGCCGCCGAAGGGCACCGCGATCAGCGATCCCGCGTTCGGCGCGAAGGTCGAGAAGATCGTCGACGACCTGGTCGCCAAGTACCCGAAGATCATCAGCCGCGAGAGCCCGGACGATCCGAGCGACACCTCCAAGGCCGGCCTGCTCGATCCCTTCCCGGACGGCACCGGCGCCGGCGCCACCGCGCAGCAGCTCAAGCGCGACCGGATGTGGAACCTCAAAGAGAACGTCGGTTTCATCTCGATCGGCATCGTCGGCAACGACGACACCACGATCCTCAACAACTACAAGACCATCGAACCCTTCTTCGACAACCTGTCCGAGAAGTACGACATGCCGGGCACCACCTTCGAGCTGGCCGGCCTGCAGCCGATCGCCGGCGCGATGAGTCACGGCATGGAACAGGACATCCACCGCGCCGAGTTGATCGCGCTGCCGGTGGTCGCGGTGATGCTGCTGTTCGTCTTCGGCGGCATCGTGGCCGCCGTGCTGCCGGTCCTGATCGGCGGTCTCACCATCGCCGGATCGCTCGGCATCATGACGATCCTGGCCCAGATCACCGAGCTGAACGTGTTCGCCCAGTCGGTGGTCACGCTGATCGGCCTGGGCATCGCCATCGACTACGGCCTGTTCATGGTGAGCCGGTTCCGCGAGGAGATCGCCGAGGGCTACACCGTCGAAGCCGCGGTCCGAAGATCGGTGATGACGGCGGGCCAGACCATCGCGTTCTCGGCCACCATCATCGTGGCCGCGCTCGCCTGCCTGCTGATGTTCCCGCAGCCGTTCCTCAAGTCGGTCGCCTACGGCGCGATCGCGTCGGTGGCCCTGGCCGCACTGCTGTCGGTCACCGTGCTGCCGGCCATCCTGGGCATCCTGGGACGCCGAATCGACGCGCTGAGCGTGCCCGCCCTCAA
The DNA here is from genome assembly GCF_023100845.1 of Gordonia sp. PP30. Taxonomy (NCBI): domain Bacteria; kingdom Bacillati; phylum Actinomycetota; class Actinomycetes; order Mycobacteriales; family Gordoniaceae; genus Gordonia; species Gordonia sp. PP30. Next base: position 4,270,532 of record NZ_CP095864.1, read on the forward strand.
CCGCACCAAGACCCGCGAGGAGATCGAGAACGGCTTCTGGGGACGTCTCTCCGGCTGGGTGATGCAGCACCCGCTGCAGACCGCGATCCCCACCGTCCTGCTGCTGCTCGCGCTGATCATCCCGTTCGGCAACATCGCCTTCGGCGGTATGAGCGAGGCGTACCTCCCGCCGAACGACCCGCACCGCGTCGCGCAGGAGCACTTCGACAAGTACTTCCCGGCCGAGCGCACCGAGGAGATCAAGCTGGTCGTCGTCTACAACCCGGATGACGAACAGGCGACGGCCAAGATCCAGGCCATCGCCGACGAGGCGAACAAGGTCCCCGGTTTCACCAAGAAGTTCTCGCCGACCACCGACGGCGGCGGTCTGCAGGGGTCGTACTACAACAACCCGGACAGCGGCTACGCGGTGCAGCAGATGTCGGCCGGTCTGGCCGATCGCACCACCGCCGCCGAAGCGATCCACGAGCTGCGGTCGATCAACAACCAGGGTCTGCGCGTCTACGTCGCGGGTATGCCCGCGCTGACCCAGGACTCGATCGACTCGCTGATGCGGCTCCTGCCGTACATGGCGATCCTGCTGGTCCTGGTGACCGGTCTGTTGATGTTCCTGGCGTTCGGCTCGATCATCCTGCCGATCAAGGCCGCGCTGATGTCGGCACTCGGCCTCGGTTCGACGCTGGGCATCCTGACCTGGATGTTCATCGACGGGCACGGCGCGACGCTGCTGAACTACACCCCGGGCCCGTTGTTCGCGGCCGTCCTGGTGCTGATCATCGCGATCGTCTACGGCCTCTCCACCGACTACGAGATATTCCTGCTCTCCCGCATGGTCGAGGCCAGACAGCAGGGGGCGTCGACCACCGAGGCGATCCGCGTCGGCACCGCCCTGACCGGCCGCATCATCACCGCGGCCGCCGCCATCCTGGTGGTGGTGACCGGCGCGTTCGGCCTGTCGAACATCGTGATGATGAAGTACATCGCCTTCGGCATGATCGCCGCGCTGATCCTCGACGCCACCGTCATCCGCATGCTGCTGGTGCCGTCGGTGATGAAGCTGCTGGGTGACGACTGCTGGTGGGCCCCGCGCTGGATGCTCAAGCTGCAGCGCAAGATCGGCCTCGGCGAGACGATCCTGGAAGACGACCCGGCCTCGAAGGAGGTGGCGGTGGTCGCCGCCGGCAGCACCAGCGCCGGGGGCGTGGTGGCCGTCGCCCAGGCCGAGACCACCCAGTTGCGGGCGCAGCCGCGGGCCGATCGTCCCGCCGCCGGGCAGGCCGAGCCGCGTGGACTGCGCGCCCTGGCCCGCCGCGGCCGGAAGGACCACGACGCCGAACCCGACGTCGTCGCGGCGTCCCCGGCCGACGACGCCGACGAGGCGGCACCGCCGTCCGGGCCGTCGATCGCCCATCCCGCGAACCCGATGTCGGGCGAGCATCCGCTGGCCGAAGGGCACCTGGAGGATCTGGTCGACGCTCCGCGCGCGTCGGACACCGGCGCGGCGGCCCGCGGCGGCGCCGGACCGGACACCGGTTCGTGGCGCCTCGGCGCGGGCGGGGTCCGGCTGGACAACCGCGATCTGCGTCCGCGGCCGCAGCCGCCGACCGGTCCGCAGCGCAGGCCCGCCACGCAGCCCGGTCAGCCCCATCCGGCCCCGCGGCCGCAGGGACCGGCCGGTGCTCAGCAGCCGGCGACCCAGCAGCCGACCGCGCAGCGGCCCGTCGCGCCGCGACCGCGCCCCCAGCGCCCGGCCGCACCCCCGGTCCAGCCCGCCCGGCCGCAGCCGGCCCCGTCGGCCACCCAGCCGCCGTCCGGTCCGCAGCCGGCCGCCCCGCAGCCGCCGGTGACGCCGCGGCCGCAGTCCGGCCCCTACCCGGGCACCGTGCCCGCGGGTCCGCCGACCATGCCGCCGCAGTACGGGCACCCGGCCGAGACCACGTCGCGGGAGCGGCGCGCCGACCGGAACGACCAGATCAGCGTGCAGGATCTGCTGCGCCGCAGTCGCGGTCAGGACACCGACGGCGACTGAGCGGTTGGTGCCAGGCGTTCCTGTGACACAAGTGTCGTGTGTCGAAAATTCATCGACGGTATGCCGCGGCAGCCATTCGACAATTTTCGACACGCGACACTAGGGTGCTGAGCATGGCCGACGAGACCGGAGACGCCGACGGCCAGGAGGCACCGGCCAAGCGCACTTGGAACTGGAAGCGCTGGCTCCGCATCGGCACCCCGATCCTGATCGTGGTGATCCTGGGGGTCGAGGCCTGGATCGCCTGGCCGCACATCGCGCCGACCTGGCACGAAGGACACCCGGGCAGCCGGCTGAGCGACATCCGCTGGTGGTGGGTGGCCGCGTGCATTGTCGCCGCCATGCTGTCGATGGACAGCTACGCGCAGGTGCAGCGCGTCCTGATGCGGTCGGCCCATGTCCGGGTCCGCCAGCGCGAGTCGCTCGCGGTGATCCTGGCGTCCAACTCGATCTCGCAGACCATGCCGGGCGGCCAGGTGTTCGCGCCGGCGTTCATCTACCGGGAGAGCCGCAAGTGGGGCGCGTCCCCGGTGGTCGCCTCGTGGCAGCTGGTGATGTCGGGTCTGCTCGCCGGTGCGGGCCTGGCGGTCCTCGGCCTGGGCGGAGCTCTGCTCGCGGGCGCCAAGACCAGCGCGTTCTCCGTCTTCTTCAGCGTCGCCGTGTTCATCGCCTTCGTGGTGGTGATGCAGTACATCGCGTCGCGGCCGGAGATTCTGGAGGGTCTCGGCGTCCGCATTCTCGGCTGGGTCAATCACATGCGCGACAAGCCCGACGATCACGGCGTGGCCCGGCTGCACCGCATTCTGGCTCAGCTGCGCGCGGTCCACCTGAACAAGCGCGACGGTGCCAAAGCGTTCGGCTGGAGCCTGTTCAACTGGGTCGCCGACGTCGCCTGCCTGGCACTGGCCTGCTACGCCCTCAACGCGCACCCGGGCTTCGCCGGCCTGATGGTCGCCTACGCGGCGAGCAAGGCCGTCGGCAGCGCGATCCCGCTGCTGCCGGGCGGCATCGGGGTCGTCGAAGCCGTCCTCGTCCCCGCCCTGGTGCAGGCCGGGATGTCGACCGCCGACGCGTTTCTCGCGGTGATCCTCTACCGCATCGTCAGCTATGTGCTGGTCTCCGCGATCGGCTGGGTGGTGATCGCCATCCGATACCGCGCCGAGATCAAGTCCCGCGACGACATCCAGCACGAGATGGCCCGTGAGGAAGACGACTTGGGCGCCGGGCCCGAGAGCGCCTGAGGCGGCCGCCGCAGTAGCGTGGACCCAGTGAGCACCGCAGCAACCCGCGCCTGGGACAAGTCCCTCGTTCTGACCGCTATCACCGATCTCGCCGCGATCGTCGCCTTCGTGGCGATCGGCCGGGGCAGCCACGACGAGGCGTTCACCATCGCCGGCTTCTCCCGCACCCTGTGGCCGTTCCTGGTCGGCGCGGTGATCGGCTGGGCACTCGGCTTTCTGATCAACTGGGTCCAGGACGGCGGCAAGCGCGACGTGATCGCGACCTGGCGCCCGATGCGGATCTTCCCGGACGGCGTGGTGATCTGGGTGTCGACCGTCGTGCTCGGCATGCTGCTGCGGGCCTCGTCCAGCCAGGGCACGGCGACCTCGTTCCTCATCGTCGCGACCATCTCCACCGCGGTGCTGCTGCTCGGCTGGCGACTGGCCGTCGCGATCACGCTGCGCGCCCGGTCCGGACGAGTCGGCTCCTGAGAAGCCTGCTGTTCGGCGGTCGCTGAGCCACCACCGGACAGCAGGCCGGGTCCCGGCTCAGTCGTCGATGCGGCTCAGTTGTCGATGCGGTAGTACTTCTGCGCCACCTGCAGGGCGGCCGTGCCCGACTTGGCGCCCTCGCAGTAGACGACCAGCACCTTGCCGCCCGAGATGCCGACGAACCAGCCGGGCCCCTGCGGCCCGTTGGTGCCGACCAGGGCGCGCAGACCGGGCGCCCCGGTCAGGTCGCTGGCGTCGCCGGTCTTGGCGGTCGTCACCATCGCTGCGGCGATCCGCCGCGCGGTGTCGGCGTCCATCGCGCCCAGCTTGCCGCCGGTCACCTTGGTCGGCGTGCCCTTGATCAGGAACGGCGGCACCGATTCGCCGGTGCCGGCGATCGAGCGGGCCACCGAGACGCCGAGCGTTCCCATGTTGAGCATGGTGGCGGTGAAGTCCTGCGGGCGGAACGACGCCGCCGACACGGTCGGCCGGGACTCGTCCCGGGGCGCGACGACGCCCGGCACCGTGACGGTGATCCCCAAACCCAGGCGGTTGAGCTGCTCGGTGGCCGCCGACTTGGACTTCTGCGTCGCATCGAGGGCGCCGAAGACCGGATCGAGGGTGCTGCCGGTCGGGTACGCGACGTCGGCCAGGACCCGCTTGTCCGCGGCCGCGTCGTTCTGCGCCATGGCCAGGATGGCGCCCGAGCGCGCATCCAGGGTCATGATGGTCGCGGGCTGGGCCACCTCGACGGCGGCGTCACCCAGGGTGAGCTGCTCGTTCTGGTTGATCGTGGTCATGATGTCGGGTCCGGCGCGGCCCTGCTCGCCGGCCAGCTTGACCGGCGCCGCACCCGGCGCGGCCTGCTGCACCTGCCAGCCGGAGGTCGCATCGCGGATCGCCTGCCAGTAGTTGGTGAGTCCGGTCGAGAGCGGTGTCGACAGCCGCCGGTCGGACATCACGAGCATGCCGGTCTTGCGGACGGTGACCCCGGCGATGCGTTCGGGGTCGAAGGCCAGCACCTTCATGTCCGGGTCGCGCAGCGTCACCGCCACCGTCTCGCCGCCCTGCGCGGCGGCGATCTTGTCGTTGATCACCTGCGCGGTGATCAGCGGCGCGATCGGCTTGAGCGCATCGGCGAGCGAGTTCACCGATCGCTGCAGGTTCCGCGTCGCGGCGGGGTTGATGACGATCTCGTTGACCGGCTGCATCTGCATGAAGGCCTTGCCCGACGCGCTGCGCACCGTCGGCGCCGGGGTCGCGTCGGTCCGGATCATCTGCAGGCGGCCGCCGACCGGCATCCCGGTGTGCAGCAGCCCGGATTCCCACTGCACCTTCCACCCGGTGGAGAGCCGGCGCAGGCTGCCGCTGGTCTTGGTGGAGAACTCGCGGTCGTCGGCCCAGCGCCAGGTGGTGCGCATGGTGAACGACCCGGTGCCGTCGCTGTATTCGACGGTGTCGAGAACGTGGGCGTCGACGGTCCGCGCGTGCATCCCGGCGAAGGTGCCGCTCAGCGAGTCGGCCGCTTGCGACGGCGAGGTGGTCATGTCCGAGGTGGCCTGCACCTCTTGGCTGGAGAACGCCTTCGCGAAGGCGCGGGCGGCCTTGGCGGGTTCGGAGTCGTCCTCACCGCCGCACGCGGCCAGGGACAGCACGCAGACGACGCTGACGAACAGCGCCATCGCCGATCGTCGCGACCACAGACTCATAGTCACAATTTTCACTCTAATCACATCTGTAGGGCCAGTCAGTCCGTTCACGGTCCGGCGTCTAACTGGTCACGATCCGGTCTCCGTCGATAATGGACCCATGTCCCCCCGCCTCGTTCGCGCCGCCGACCGCGCCGTCACCACCACCGAGTGGCTGACCTCCCGGCACGGCTTCTCCTTCGGCGACCACTACGACCCGGACGATACGCACCACGGCGTTCTGCTGGTCCACAACGACGAGATCATCGCTCCGGGAACGGGATTCGATACACATCCGCACGCCGAGACCGAGATCGTCACCTGGGTGCTGTCCGGAACACTGGTCCATCAGGACTCACAGGGACACAGCGGCCTCATCCATCCCGGGCTCGCCCAGCGGATGAGCGCGGGCACCGGCATCCTGCACTCGGAACGCAACGACCCCGGCCCGCCCGGCTCCCGAGCGACCGCGGCCGAACCGGTGCACTACCTGCAGATGTGGCTCAAACCCGATCGGCCGGGCGCCGACCCGAGCTACCAGCAGTGCGACGTCTCCACCGAACTCGCGGCGGGCGGACTGATCCCCCTGGCCTCCGGGGACCGGCGGCTCGACTCGGCCATCCGCATCGGCCACTCCGCCGCCACGCTGTGGGTGGCGCAGCTGGCCGCCGGGCGGACCGCGCGAATCCCGGACTCCCGATTCACCCACCTGTTCGTCGCGGACGGCGCGGTCACCGTCGACCACACCCCGCTGAGCACCGGCGACACCCTGCGGGCGACCGGATTCGGCGGCACCGTCATCGGCGCCCGCACCGATGCGCAGGTGCTGATCTGGGCGATGGACGCCGCACTCGGGGAGTAGCCGCAGCGCAACGTCGCCGATCAGGCACTATGGACGCGTGACGAACGACACTCCCAAGACCTCCGGCCTGGACCTGCAATGGGTCGACGACTCCGTGTCCGTCGGTGACGACCTCTTCACCCACGTGAACGGGCGCTGGCTCGCCGAGCACGTGATTCCCGCCGATCGCAGCATCGACGGCGCCTTCCACGTGCTGCGCGACAACGCCGAGGCGCACGTCCGGGACATCGTCGAGGCGGCCCAGGCCGAGGGTGCGCCCGGGTCGGACGCGGCCAAGATCGGCGCGCTCTACACGTCGTTCATGGACACCGAGCGCATCGAGGAACTCGGCGCCTCCCCGATCGCCGGCGGCCTGGCCGCGATCGACGCGATCACCGACATGGCCGGCCTGACCTACGCACTGGGCGTCTTTCAGCGCGGGGGCGTCGGCGGCCTGTTCGGGTACTACGTCGACACCGATTCGAAGAACTCCGACCGGTACCTGGTGCACATCACCCAGAGCGGCCTCGGACTGCCCGACGAGTCGTACTACCGGGAGGACAAGCACGCCGCCACCCGGGACGCCTACCTGGCGCACGTGGAGCGGATGTTCGCCCTGGCCGGCCGCGCGGATGCCGCCGCCGAGGCCGCCACCGTGCTGGCTCTGGAGACCGAGCTGGCCGCCCACCACTGGGACGTTGTCCGTCGGCGCGACGCCGAGGCCACCTACAACCTGATGACGCGCGACGAGTTCGCCGCGGCGGCCGCCGGGTTCGACCTCGGCGCCTGGATCACGGCGCTCGCCGGCGATGCCGCGACGGCCGCCTTCACCGAAGTGGTGGTGGGCCAGCCGTCGTTCGTGACCGGCGCCGCCCAGGTGCTGGCGCAGCGGCCGCTCGACGACGTCAAGACCTGGCTGCGCTGGCGGCTGCTCCGCAGCGCGGCGCCGTACCTGTCGGCCGAATTCGTCGATGAGAACTTCGCGTTCTACGGGACCACGCTGTCCGGGGCCCCCGAGAACCGCGAACGCTGGAAGCGCGGCGTGGGCTTCGTCGAGGACGCGATGGGCTTCGCGGTCGGCGAACTGTACGTCGAGAAGCACTTCCCGCCCGCGGCGAAGGCCCGGATGGACCGGCTGATCGACAATCTGCTCGAGGCCTACCGCCGCAACATCAGCGAACTGGCCTGGATGACGCCGGCGACCCGGGAGAAGGCGCTGGCCAAGCTGGACAAGTTCACCCCCAAGATCGGCTACCCGGCGACCCGGCGCGACTACGGCGCACTGACCGTCGATCCGGCGGACCTGCTCGGCAACGTCGCCCGGGCCGCCGCCTACGAGACCGACCGCGAACTCGCCAAGATCGGGCGCCCGGTGGACCGCGACGAATGGTTCATGACCCCGCAGACGGTCAACGCGTACTACAACCCCGGCATGAACGAGATCGTCTTCCCGGCCGCGATCCTGCAGCCGCCGTTCTTCGACGCCGAGGCCGACGACGCCGCCAATTACGGCGGGATCGGCGCGGTGATCGGCCACGAGATCGGGCACGGCTTCGACGATCAGGGCGCCAAGTACGACGGCGACGGCAACCTGGTGGACTGGTGGACCGACGACGACCGCACCGAGTTCGGCAAGCGGACCTCGGCGCTGGCCGCCCAGTACGCGCGGTACACGCCGACCGGCCTGGACTCCCAGTACACGGTGAACGGCGAGTTCACCCTCGGCGAGAACATCGGCGACCTGGGCGGTCTGTCCATCGCGCTGGTCGCCTATGCCCTCGCCGGGGCCGATGCCGAAGCCCCGCCCGTGATCGACGGCCTGACCGGCCCGCAGCGCGTCTTCTTCAGCTGGGCCCAGATCTGGCGCACCAAGACCCGCGACGAGGAGGCCATCCGCCGCCTCTCGATCGACCCGCACTCGCCGCCGGAGTTCCGCTGCAACGGCGTGGTGCGCAACATCGACGCGTTCTACGACGCCTTCGGCGTCACCTCCGGCGACGCGCTGTACCTGCCGCCCGGGGAACGGGTGCAGATCTGGTGAAGAAGCTCTCGCTCCGGCAACCGACCACCACCGCCGAGGAAGCCCCGCTGATCAAGACCCAGGGGCCGATCGAGACGGCGGCGCTGGACAACGTCAACGCGGGCTGGCTGACCCGGGCCCTGCTGCGCCCGCTGTTCGCCGCGTGCGTGCTGGTGATCGGCTACTTCCTGCTGCCGTTCAACCACACCAGCGACTGGAACGTCGCGGCGTCGGTGGCCGGTTCGCTGCTGCTGCTCGCCTTCTGCGTCTGGGAGGTCCGCGCTTTTCTGCACGCGACCTATCCGCTCGCGGCCGCGCTGGAGATGCTCGCCGCGCTGGTGACGCTGTATCTGGTGTCGTTCTCGACGATCTACTTCACGATGTCCGACTACCACCCGGGCAGCTTCAATCAGCATCTGACGCGGATGGATGCGCTGTACTACTGCCTCACGGTGTTCACGACCACCGGATTCGGCGACATCGATGCGGTGACCCAGGGCGCGCGGATCGCGGTGTCGATCCAGATGATCTGCAACCTGATCCTGATCGGCCTCGGGTTCCGGCTGTTCAGCATGGTGGTCACCGCGCGCCTGCGGGCCAGCCCGCACAACGGCTGACCGTTACGACAGGAACGCCGAGACGGTCCGCTCGAACGCGTCCTTGGCCTCGATCATCACCCAGTGGCCGCACCGCGAGAAGACGTGCAGCTGCGCGTCCGGGATCAGCCGCAGCGGCACCAGCGCCATATCCGGTGGGCTGACCCGGTCGTCGTTGCCCCAGGTGAGCAGTGTCGGGCAGGCGACTTTGTGCATCCGCGCCCAGTAGGGCGGCCGGTCGGACGTGGCCTGGTAGCGCTGCATCATCGCGAAGGCGGCCGAGCCGTACATCATCGCGGCGGTCGCCGCGGCCGCCGGATCGGTCGCCGCGTTCCAGCGCTCCTCGATCAGTTCGTCGGTGACCAGCGCCCTGTCGTAGACCATCGAGTGCAGCCAGCGCACCAGCTTGTCCCGGTCCGGCGCGTCGGTGAACTCCTGCAGCAGGCGCAGTCCTTCGCTGGGGCTGGGGCTGAGCAGGTTGGGGCCGACTCCGCCGATCGTGACCAGCTTCTCGACCCGCTCGGGGTGGTCGATCGCGAGGTTGATGCCGACCACGCCGCCCATCGAGTTGCCGACCATCGCGGCGCGGTCGATACCGAGGCCGTCCATGAACCGGATCACCGCGGCACCGGCGGTCAGCACCGGATGGCCGTCGACCGGGTCGGAGACGCCGAAACCCGGGAACTCGACGATGTACACGTGATGCGTGCGCGCGAAGAAGCCTAGGTTCCCGCGGAAGTTGCGCCACCCGGTGACCCCGGGGCCGCTGCCGTGCAGCAGCAGGAGCACGTCGTCGTGCTGCTCCCCGGCTTCGTGATAGCGGATCACGCCCTGGTCGGTGACGAGCTCGCGGCGGGTGCTGTCGAAGGTGAGGTCCACGCCGCCGATACTAGAACACGTTCTAGTATCGCGCCAGGGCCGCCTCCCGCCACATGATGGTCGAGCGAAGTCGAGACCACCACCCCAGACACTAGTGCCGCGTGTCTTTAGTTAGTTTTCGGTTGGGCTTTCTTCAGGATGTCGTCGGCGGTCTTGGTCCAGACGAAGGGGTGTTTGCGGTCGTTCCAGCCGCTGATGAATGCCCGGATCTTCGCGTTGAGGTCTTTGACTGAGGTGAATACGCCACGGCGGATCGCTTGCCGGTCGATGATGCCGAACCAGACCTCGACGAGGTTGAGCCAGGATCCGGAGGTCGGGGTGAAGTGCACGTGCATGTTCGGGTGCTGGACGAGCCAGTCGCGGACTTCGGCCTTCTTGTGGGTGGCGTAGTTGTCCATCACCAGGTGCAGTTCCTGGCCGGGGTAGGTGCGGTCGATCTGTCGCAGGAACGACAGGAACTCCTGGTGACGATGCCGTGGCTTGACTGCGCCGGTCACTTGGCCGGTCGCGATGTCCAGGGCGGCGAACAACGTGGTCGTGCCGTGCCGCTTGTAGTCATGAGTGCGGCGTTCGATCTGCCCGGGCCGTATCGGCAGCATCGGCGCGGTCCGGTCCAGGGCCTGGATCTGCGACTTCTCATCGACGCAGAGCCTGTCAAGTTTTCTGTGTATGTCGTTCGGGTGTTCGGGTTAGAGGTGATGGTTGATTCGTTCGGGGTAGATCAGGGAGAGTTGTTCCAATGCTCGTTTCCAGTTCGTGGTGACTTGGCCTTCGACGAGTCGGCCGGGGGCTCGGCGTTGATCGGCGGGTAGTCCTTTCTCCTTCTCGCGTTCACGGGCGCGTTTGTCCTCGATGTTGCCGATCGCCATCCACAGCAGCTTCACGGCGGCTGCGTCGTTCGGGAAGTGCCCGCGGTTCTTGATGACCTTGCGCAACTGGTAGTTCAACGATTCGATGCTGTTGGTCGTGTAGATCACCCGGCGCAGCTCCGGCGGGAACGCCAGGAACGGGGTGAACCGTTCCCAGGCGTCGCGGAAACTGCGCACCGTCGACTGGTAGCGGCGCCCGAGTTCGGAGGCGTCGAACTCCTCCAGGGCCTGGAGAGCAGCGTCGGCGCTGGAGGCCTGGTAGACCGGTTTGAGGGCGGCGGCGACGGCTTTGCGGTCACCGTAGGACACGAACCGCATCGACGCCCGGATCAGGTGGACCACGCACGTCTGCACGGTAGCCTGCGGCCAGGTCGCCTCGACCGCGTCGGCGAACCCGGTCAGCCCGTCACAGCACACGATCAGCACGTCCTGCACGCCGCGATTACGGAGTTCAGCGCACACCGACGCCCAGAATTTGGCGCCCTCGGTCTGCGCGATCCAGATCCCCAGGACGTGCTTGATACCGTCCACGTCGACACCGACGGCCAGGTGCGCGGACTTGTTGATCACGTGCCCGCCGTCACGGACCTTGACCACGATCGCGTCGAGGTACATCACCGGGTACAGCGGTTCGAGGTCACGTTGCTGCCACTTGATCACCTCGTCGGCGACCTCTTCGGTGATTTTCGAGATCGTCTCGTGCGACAGGTCCGTGCCGATCGTGGAGGCCAGATGGTGCTGGATATCGCGGATCGTCATCCCGCCGGCGTAGAGCGAGACGATCATCGCGTCCAGACCGTCCAGACGGCGCTGGCCCTTGCGGACCAGCATCGGGATGAACGAGCCGTCGCGGTCACGCGGGATACGTAACTCCACGTCCCCGACCTCGGTGGCGACAGTCTTGGTGCCGTAACCGTTACGGGAGTTGGGAAACGACGACGCCTCCGGGTCGCCGGCCTCGTACCCGAGGTGATCGCTCAACTCGGCGTTCAAACCACGCTCCAGGGCCGCCTTCATCAGCGACCCGAGCAGACCGCCCTCGCCGGTCAACGGCTCGCCGCCATCGATCTTGGCAAGGACATCATCGAGCGCACCCGAGGCGATGAGCGCATCGGTGGCCTCGTTCTGGCGGCGACGCCGCTCTTCTCGTGACTGATCCACAGTCACATCATCGATGGTCACAGTGAGAGTTCCTTTCAGGACTCACCCTCCCGACTTACACAGACCATCTGACACGCCCTCGACGCACAGCACGATCGCGTTCTCCGGCGGTTCCAGATACAGGCCGACGACGTCGGTGACCTTCCCGGCCAGCTCCGGGTCGGTGGAGAACTTGAAGGTTCCCGACCGCCACGGCTGCACACCGTACTCGCGCCACGCGCGTGCGATCGTGGCGTTCCCGACCCCGAGATGGGCGGCGAGCAACCGTGAGGACCAGTGCGTGACCCCGTACTTCTTCGGAGGCGGCATCAACGTGGCCGACACGATGTCGGCGTGATCGATACGCCGGGGCCGGCCGGGCCGATCAGCATCGAGCAAGCCGGCCATCCCGTCGTGCAGGTACCGGTACCGCCACTTGCGGACCGTCGGGATCGACACCCCGACGACGTCGCTGATATGCGAGTTCGCCCACCCCTCAGCGGCCAGCGCCACGATCCGCGCCCGCCTCACCACGCCAGCCGGCGTCGAGGTCGATCGCAGCAACCGATCAAGCTCAACATCATCGCCCTCACGCAATTCCAGTGCCGGGGCCGGAGAATTCGCCATAACCCATTCTCTCAACCCCGGAACAGGAAACTAATTAACGCCACGCGACACTAGAGTCGAAATGGCACGACCCCCATCGCGAAAGGAGATCCGCCCATGCGCGCAGTCGTCATCCACGGCCCCGGAGACATCCGGACCGAGGAGGTTCCCGACCCGCGGATCGTCGAACCCACCGATGCGGTGATCCGGGTGACCGCCACCTGCATCTGCGGTTCCGATCTGTGGCCCTACCGCGGCATCGACGCGGTGAACGAACCCCGGCGGATGGGCCACGAGTACGTCGGCGTCGTCGAGCAGATCGGCGACGACGTGACCTCCCTGGCGGTCGGCGACTACGTCGTCGGCTCGTTCATCGCCTCCGACAACACCTGCGACATCTGTCGTGCCGGATACCAGTCGCGCTGCGTCCACATGGTCGGGATGGGGTCGATCGGTACGCAGGCCGAACGCGCCCGCGTGCCGCTGGCCGACGGCACCCTGGTGAAGGTGCCCGGCACGCCGACGCCCGAGCAGGTCACCGGTCTGCTCGCCGCGTCCGACGTCCTCGGCACCGGCTGGTTCGGCGCGGTGTCCGCGGAGGCCGGCCCCGGCAAGACCGTCGCGGTGGTCGGCGACGGCGCCGTCGGCCTGCTCGCCGTGCTGGCCGCGAAGCGCCTGGGGGCGGACCGCATCATCGCGATGTCGCGGCACGCGGACCGGCAGGCGCTCGCGCGCCGATTCGGCGCGACCGACATCGTCGCCGAGCGCGGCGCGGCCGGGATCGCGAAGATCAAGGAGCTCACCGACGGCCTCGGCGCGCACAGCACGGTCGAGGCGGTCGGCACCCAGGAATCGATGGACCAGGCCATCGGCGTCACCCGGCCCGGCGGCCACATCGGCTTCGTCGGCGTCTCGCACGGCGTCGAGATCGAGGGCCGCGCTCTGTTCTGGGCCACCGTGCACCTGGCCGGCGGTCCGGCTCCGGTCCGCCGCTTCCTCCCCGAGCTGATCGACCTGATCATGGCCGGTGAGATCGATCCCGGCGCCGTCTTCGACCTCACCCTCCCCCTCGAGGAGGCCGCCGACGGCTATCGGGCGATGGACCAGCGCCGGGCCACCAAGGTGCTGCTCACGGTCTGACGCCTCCCATGCCCCGGCGACCGAGAGGTGGTGGCTTCGACTCGGCTCGGCTATCGCCTCGCCGGCTCAGCCGGCGAAAGGACACGACTCGGCCGGCGCCTCGCCGGCTCAACCGGCGAAAGGACACGACTCGGCCGGCGCCTCGCCGGCTCAACCGGCGGGCGGGAATCGCTCGTCTAAGGTGAGCCCTATGCGTATCGATCCCTCCGTTCCCGCTGTCGCCGCCGGCCTGATCGGCGGCTACGCCGTCGCCCGCTACTCGGGGCGCCGCGAGCTGGGCGGAGTGGTCCTGGCGGCGGCGGGCGCCGTCGCCGGTCGCAGCTGGCTGCAGCGGGGGCCCGCCGTCACCGCCGGGCTCACCGCCACCTACCTGGGAGCGTTCGGTGTCTCCCATCCCCTGGCCAAGAAGATCGGGGCCTGGCCCTCGGTCTTCGCCGTCACGGCCGCGGCAACCGGAATAACCGCCGCAGTCACCGCAAACGGCTGAATTCCACCCGTCGATTGCGGCTGAGCAAGGACACAGACGGCGCTGCCACACTAGAGGGATGCGCGATAGACTTCTCCGCCTCTCCCTGTCCGCTGTCGCACTGACGGCCGCGTCGACCCTGATCGTGGCCTGCACCAACAGCACCCCCAAGCACGTCGATGCGCCGCCCGCGGCCATCGCCCTGGCCCCGCACGACGCGAAACTGAACCCGACGACGCCGATCGTCGTGGACGCGACCGGCGGCACCCTGACCCAGGTGACCGTCACCAACGCCGCCGAATCGGGCAAGCAGGTGACCGGCAAGCTCGATCCGGGCGGGCGCCGCTGGAGCACCACCGAGGATCTCGGCTACGGCGCCACCTACACCGTCGACGCGACGGCGGTGAACGCCGATCAGAAGCCGGTCCACCAGACCTTCACGGTCAACACGATCGCCCCGGACTCCACCGCGTACGCCAACGTGGTCCCGGATCCGGACATGGTGGCGCAGACCGGGATCGGCGTGGGTCAGCCGATCTCCGTGCAGTTCACCGCGCCGGTCACCAACAAGGCCGAGGTGCAGAAGCATCTGAAGGTCACCACCACCCCGAATCAGCCGGGCGCCTGGTACTGGATCGACGACCAGAACGTCCATTACCGGGGACCGGACTACTGGAAGCCCGGCACCAAGATCCACCTGGATGCCGAGGTCTACGGCGTCGATCTCGGCAACGGCGTCTACGGGGCCGAGGACTACTCGGTCGACTACACCGTGCACGACTCCTGGATCGCCAAGGCCGACGGCGCCACCGAGCTGCTGACCATCTTCCACAACGGCCAGCAGGTGAATCAGATGCCGATGAGCCTGGGCAGCCCGGACACGCCGTCGCACAACGGCCCGCACGTGATCAGCGAGAAGTCGCAGACCGTGACCATGGACTCGTGCACCTACGGCGTCTGCGCGGGCCAGCCGGGCTATTACAACGAGACCGTGCTGTGGGACGAACGCATCTCCAGTGACGGCGAGTACGTGCACGCCGCACCGTGGTCGGTCGGCCAGCAGGGCTCGTCGAACGTGTCGCACGGCTGCGTCAATCTGAGCACCGACAACGCGATCTGGTTCTACAACCACTTCGGACTCGGCGACGTTGTCGAGATCACCCACTCCCAGGGCCCCACCCTTCCGGTCTGGGACACCTACGGCGACTGGACGGTGCCGTGGTCCACCTGGCAGAAGGGCGACGCGGACGCCTGAAACCCTGAAACATCGACCCCGGAGCAGACGACTGCTCCGGGGTCATTGCGTTCTGCTCAGCGGTAGAGGTCCGGGGTGGGCGGGATGTCGACGGGCACCGGGCCGGGGCTTTCCAGGGCGCTGACACCCGCCTCGCAGCACAGCGCCGCGCGGTAACCGTCCCAGGCCGACGGTCCGGTGGCGCCACCCGCGCGGACAGCGGTGATCCAGTCCTGCACCTCGCGGTCGTAGGCGGCGGCGAACCGGGTCGTGTAGTCGCGATGCTCGGCGATCGACGACGCCCCCTCGGCCCAGACCCGCAGACCCGCAGGGGCTCCGATCCGGGCGACCCCGCGGGACAGCACCGCCTCGGTGGTCACCTGGTAGCCGAATCCCGCGGACACGCTCATCTCGACGTCCGCGAGCACGCCGCCGGCGAGCTCGATCAGCACCAGGATCGGCTCGCGCAGGTGCTCCGGGGCGTGCGGGTTGCGCCGCCCGTACCGGACCTCGATCGAGGTGACCGGGGCCCCGGCGAGCCAGGGCAGCACGTCGAACTCGTGCACCACCGAGTCGGTGATCAGCATCGACTGCCGGTAGCCGGCCGGCACCGAGGGGTTGCGGTGGACCGCGTGCAGCATCAGCAGTTCCCCGGCACCGCCGCGGGCGATCAGCTCCCGCAGGGCCGCGTACTCGGGATCGAACCGGCGCATGAAACCGACCTGGATCAGCCGCCGGCCACCCGCCAGTTCGGCGCCGACCACCCGGCGGGCCGCCGCCGCGTCCGGGCAGAGCGGTTTCTCGCACAGCACCGGGAGGCCCGCGGCCAGACACCGGAGCAGGTCGTCCTCGTGCCAGGGCCCGGGTGAGGCGAGCAGCACCGCGTCCAGCCCGCCGGCCGCGAGGGCCGCGGCCAGGTCCGGGTATCCGGCCGCGCCGGGCGTGGAGTCCAGGGCCGCCGCGCGCCGCGCCGTGTCCGGTTCGATCACCGCGGTGACGCGAGCACCGGCGACGACGCGGTGCAGCCGCCGCAGGTGGTCGCGGCCCATCGCTCCGGCGCCGACGACGCCGACGCGCAGTTCGGTGAAGGTCATGTCGGTGACGCCCCTTCGGGTCGTGATCAGCGGGTCCTGGTCAGCGGGTGACAGCCGAGGATGTGCCGCCGGGTCCGGGTGGCGATCGGTGCCGGGCGGTCGAGGTCGCAGCCCGGCATGTCCTGCTCCACGATGGCGAACATGTCCGGGTCGATCGCGGCCGCGGCGTCGATCACCGGCGCGAAGTCGGGGATCCCGCTCGGCGGCTCCACCATCACCTCGACGGCGCAGTCGGCGAACGGCACGTCGTCGCGCCGGATCCGCTCGATCAGCACCGGATCGACCTGTTTGAGGTGCAGGTAGCCGATCCGCT
The DNA here is from genome assembly GCF_023100845.1 of Gordonia sp. PP30. NCBI lineage: Bacteria > Bacillati > Actinomycetota > Actinomycetes > Mycobacteriales > Gordoniaceae > Gordonia > Gordonia sp. PP30. The sequence continues at coordinate 4,287,159 of NZ_CP095864.1, forward strand.
CGGGATGGCGTGCGAGCAGGTCGAGGCAGTCGCCGCCGTAGTAGGCGAAATGGCCGGTGTCCAGGCACAGGCTGACCGCACCCGGATCGGTCTCGGCGAGCAGTCGTTCCACCTCGACGGCGGTCCCGACGTGGGTGTCGGCGTGCGAGTGGAACTGCTGCCGGATGCCGAACTCGGCGGCGAGCGCCCGGCCGAGCCGGTCGTGCCCGGCGGCGAGGGCGCGCCACTGGCCGTCGTCCAGTGTGCGCGGCTCGCGCTGCGCGCCGGTCACGTCGCTGCGCCAGAGTTCCGGGATCACGACGAGATGCCCGCCGCCCAACGCGCGCACGAGCGCCGCCACCCGCGACACCCGCGCCCAGGTGTCCGGCCATTCACCGGCGCCGCGGTGGAAGGCGGTGAACACGGTGCCGCCGGACAGCGCGAGGCCGCGACTGCCCAGTTCGTCGGCCAGCCGGGACGGGTCCGTCGGCAGATAGCCGTACGGCCCGAGTTCGAGATAGTGATAGCCCGCGGCGGCCACCTCGTCGAGGAAGCGCTCCCAGCCGATCTGGCCGGGATGGTCGGCGAACCACACTCCCCACGAGTCGGGCGCGGTCCCGACGCGCAGGCCCGTCGCCCGGGCGGGGTCGTCATCCATCTGCGTCTCCTTCCGTGGCGTCTCCTTCCGTGCCGCCCAGAAGCGGCCGCTGCCGCCGGCGCTGCTCGTCGTAGACGGCCCGCGCCGCCCGGGTATCGGGGAGCGCCGAGACCTCCGCGACCGGGACGTCCCACCAGCCGTGCCCGTCGGGCGCCGGGATCAGCGGATCGCTGCGGACGTGCACGACGGTCGGCCCCTCTCGACGCTTGGCGGCGACGACGGCCGCGCGCACCTCGTCGCACACGTCGGGGCCGGGTGGCACATCGACCACCGCGCACCCGTAGCCGCGCGCGTGGGCGACGAGGTCGACGCCCGGATAGCGCGTGCCGTACCGGCCGGAACCGATCGATTCGGAGAGGGCGCCGATGGAAGCGAACCCGTCGTTCTGGATCAGCACGACGATCAGCCGGATGCCCTCGGCCGCCGCGGTCGCCAGCTCGGAGCTGAGCATCAGGTACGACCCGTCGCCGACCAGCACGATCACGTCGCGGTCGTCACCGGCGTCAAGCAGGCCGCGCTTAGCCCCGAGCCCACCGGCGATCTCGTAGCCCATGCACGAGAAGCCGTACTCGACGTGATAGCCGAGCGGATCCCGCGGGCGCCACAGTTTCTGCAGGTCACCGGGCAGTGAACCGGCCGCGGCCACGACGACGTCGGCGGGTTCGACCGCCGCCAGCACGGCGCCGATGATCTCCGGCTGACCGGGCAGTTCGGCACCCCGCGGCACCAGTGCCCGGTCCACGACCCGCGCCCAGTCGTCGATCGCGGCGGTGATCGCCGCGGTGTGCCCGGCCGGAACGTGCAGGTCCGCGACGGCCTCGTGGAGCGCGGCGAGGCCCTCGCGGGCGTCGGCGACCAGCGGCAGCGGCGACCCGTGTTTGGCGGCGTCGAACGGGGCGACGTTGAGGTTGACGAAGACGACGCCGGGGTCGCCGAACGCGGACCGGCTGGCGGTGGTGAAGTCGCTGTAGCGGGTGCCGATGCCGACGACGACGTCGGCCGTCGCGGCGATCGCGTTGGCCGCCGCGCTGCCGGTGGCCCCCAGGCCGCCCAGGTGGAGCGGGTGCCCGGCGGGCAACGACCCGCCGCCGGCCTGGGTGGTGGCCACCGGGATGCCGGTCGCCTCGGCGAACGCCCGCAGCGCGTCGGTGGCGCCGGAGTAGATCACCCCGCCCCCGGCGACGATCATCGGCCGCCGCGCCGCGCGGAGGGTCGCGGCAGCCCGGGCGATCGCGCCGCGTTCCGGCGGTGGACGGCGCAGGTGCCAATCGCGGTCGGCGAGGAATTCCACGGGCACATCGAGCGCCTCGGTGGCGGTGTCCTCCGGCAGCACCAGGGTCACCGCGCCGGTCTCGGCGGGATCGGTCAGCACGCGCAGCGCGGCGAGCGCCACCGAGTAGAGCTGTTGCGGCCGGTCGATCCGGCCGAAGAAGCGAGACAGCGGACGGAACGCATCGGCCACCTGAAGCCCCGGGTCGTGCGGGTGTTCCAGCTGTTGAAGGACCGGGTCGGCGACGCGGGTGGCGAAGGTGTCGGCCACCAGCAGCAGCGCGGGGAGCCGATTCGCGGTGGCCAGTGCCGCCCCGGTGAGCATGTTCGCCGCCCCCGGGCCGACCGAGGCGGTGGCGGCGAGGGTGGCGCGCCGCCGATGCATGCGGGCGTAGCCGACGGCCTGGTGCACCATGGCCTGTTCGTTGCGCGCCTGGTGATACGGCATCCGCCCCGGATCGATCGTCTCCCCTTCCAGCAGCGCCTGCCCGATCCCCGAGAGGTTGCCGTGCCCGAAGATGCCGAGCACGCCGGCGACGGTCCGCTCGCGGATGTCGCCGTCGACCGTCCACTGGTGGCCGAGAAAGGTGACGAGCGCCTGGGCGACGGTGAGTCTGCGGGTGGTCATCACCGGTCCGCCCGTTCCGCGGTGAAGGGCAGTCGCGGATCGGCCTCCTGGCCCGGCCAGGTGTCGCGCACCCAGGCCTGACCGGGGTCGTCGCTGATCAGCCAGACCCGTTCCGGTCCGGGCCCGGCCATCACGTTGAGGTAGTACAGGTCGTACTCGGGCGCGGCCGTCGCCGGACCGTGATAGCCGTAGGGCACCAGCGCGACGTCGCCGGTGCGGACCGTGGCGTGCGTGTCGATCTCGCCCGCGGGCGACGACGACGTCACGAACATCCCGAAGGCGTCGGCGTCCGCGGGCGCGCCCAGGTCGCGCGCAGGCGCCGCCTCGAAGTAGTAGATCTCCTCCAGCTGCGACTCGTGGCCGGGCACGTATTCGTCGTGTTTATGGGCCGGATGCGACGACCAGTTGCCGCCCGGGGTGATCACCTCGCAGACGATCAGCGCCGCCGCGTCGAGCACGTCCGGGGTGCCGAGGTCGTGCACCTGCCGGGTGTCGCGCCCGGTGCCGCGGATCTCGACCGGGATGTCGCCCGCGCCCAGGTGGACGGCGGGTCTGGCCTGGGTGGTCCGCGCCTGCGCGATCGCCACCCGCCCGGATCCGCGCAGCGTGGCGGCGGTTCCGGCACCGAGGAAGAGGACGTCCGTGGGTCCGGCGAAGACGTTCGCGCGGCCGGCCAGCGATGTCGCGGCACCGTCGTGGTCGATGTCGAACGACCCGGCCAGCGGAACCACCAGGCGCTCCACGTCACCGGCAGGCAGATCGACGGCGGCACCGGCGGCGACGTCCGCGACGCGCAGGCCGGTGTGGGTCCAGCCGTCGATCGCGTCGTCGACCACGACCGCGCAGCCGTCGCGGGCGAGGGTTCCGCGCGGCCGGAACCAGGCGTTCGGCACGGCCGCCCTCACCGCTCCACCGCCGCGTGCACCAGTTCGGCGGCCGCCGCGACGGCCCCGGCCACGTCGCCGTCGTGCGGATAGAGCAGGGCGCGGCCGACGGTCAGCCCGACCACGCCGGGCAGGGCGAGCGCCGACTCCCAGGACGACGCGACCGCATCCGGGCCGATCGCCGGGTCGCCGCCGAGGAGCAGGGTCGGCAGGGTGGTCGACGCCATCACGTCGGCCATGTCGTCGACCACCGGAAGTTTGAGCCAGGTGTAGGCGGAGCTGCCGCCGAGGCCGGCCGCCATCACGATCGAGTTGATCACCGCGTCGGTGGACAGGTCGTTCACGATCGCGCCGTCTACGCGGCGGCTGAGGAACGGCTCCAGCATGATCGGGACCTGCGCGGCGGCCGCGTCGTCGACGGCGCGGGCGGTGGCCTCCATGGTGGTGACGGTCGCCGGATCGTCCAGGTCGAAGCGCACGAGGGCCTTGGCGAAGTCGAGGCGGTCGCGGGTGATCGCCGGGATGTCGTAGGCGGTGTAGCGGTCGTCCATCTCGAAGGCCGCGCCCCGGAGCCCGCCGCGGTTCATCGAACCGACGACGATCTTGTCGTCGAGCAACCCGAGCAGGGCCAGGTCGTCGATCAGTTCCGGGGTGCCGAGGACCCCGTCGACGCCGGGGCAGGCCAGCGCGGTGGCGACGCGCTGCAGCAGGTCGTACCGGTCGGCCATCGCCATCGGATCCTTCCGGATACCGAGCGCGCCGCGAGCCGGATGGTCGGCGGCGACGATCAGCAGACGGCCGTCTCCGCGCACCACCGGGCGGCGCCGGCGCACGGCGAACGCGCGGCCCACCGCCTCGGGGTCGGCCAGCCGGGTCAACCGGAGCTGAGCGAACGCACCCTCGGTGATCGGGCCGGGCGTCGCCAGCGGGCGCATCGCGGTCATCGCGCGCCCACCCGTCGGCCCGGATGCCCGGCCAGCAGCGCCGTCACCTCGGCGGTGGTCGGCATCGCCGTCGAGCATTCCCGGCGGCCCGCGACCAGCGCACCGGCGGCGTTCGCGAAAGCCGCGACCCGCCCCAGGTCCCAGCCCTGGAGTAGCCCGTGGCAGAAGGCGCCGCCGAAGCCGTCGCCGGCGCCGAGGCCGTTCACCACCTCGATCCGGCACGGCGGCGCCTCGACTCGCTCGGACCGGGTCTTGGCCAGCACACCGCCGGCGCCCCGCTTCACCACGGCCAGGTCCAGTCCTCGTTCCAGCAGCGCGTCGGCGGCACGGTCCGGGTCGCGCTCGCCGACGGCCGTGAAGCACTCGTCCTCGTTGCCGATCGCGATGGTCACCAGGCCCAGGGCCGCCTCGATCTGCGCGGTCGCCGCCGCGCGCGAAGGCCAGAACATCGGCCGGTAGTCGAGATCGAGCACCGTCATCGGGACGCGCCCGCGGGCCTCCCAGGCGGCGTGGTGCGCCGACCGGCTCGGTTCGCGGGACAGTCCGGTCACCGTCGACCAGTAGATGCGCGCGTCCGTGATCGCCGGACGGTCGAGGCCGTCGGCGGTCAGCGTGAGGTCCGGCGCGATCGGCTCGCGATAGAAGTACAGCGGGAAGCGGTCCGGCGGGAAGATCTCGCAGAAGGTGATCGGGGTGTTCAGCCCGTCGGCGGTGCCGACGTACCGGTCGTCCACGCCGAGCCGGGTCAGCTCCCGGTGGAGATAGCGGCCGAAGGGGTCGTCGCCGGTGGCCGAGATCAGCGCCGTGCGCAGGCCGTGCCGGGCCGCCGCGACGGCGACGTTCGCGGCGCTGCCGCCCAGCGATTTGCCGAAGGTCTCCACCTCGTCGAGCCCGACACCCGACTCCCGCGGATACAGGTCGACGCCGAGCCGCCCGATGGTGAGCAGGTCGAAGGGTGCGGCGTCCGGCGACGAAAGCGTCATGGCGGCCGGACCTCCCTGCTCGTCGGCGTGGCATCCCTGCCTTGAACTCTAGTCAGTTCTCCCGAGTTGCTTTGCGGTCCTCGGCATATGAGGCGAGTGGACCCGAGACGGGCGGGATGCGGTCGCCGCTGAAGTCGACGTCGGCGGATCTGCAGTCGAAGGACCACTCCTGGTGTCGTACCGAAGTCGAACATCGCGTGTTCGCAGTCCGATGCCCAACACCGACCGGAGCCATGATTGCCGCCGTAGGAGTCAGCTCTCCCAGAGATCGCAAATAGGTGCCACAACCAGGGGATACAGTCTCACAACGGCACAGATATCATCGGTAGCGCACACCACAATATGAATGTATTATAAATCATAGATACTTCGAACATCATGAGTGATCAGAGGGAGGTGACAACCATGGAGATCGGCGAGGCATCCGGCGAGTTCGCCACCCGCTGGGCCGGGGTCGACTTCGCTCCGGCGGGGATGGTCGCCCCCGATGACACCGATGATGAGCAGACCCAGTGCCATGACTGGGGCGTGTACGCCGAGTCGGCATGGCGGGGGCAGGCGTTCCTGTATTGGCAGCAGCTATACGCGGTCGGCCAGTTCCTCGACATCGCGCTGGCCGGCCTCGACGACCAGGTATGCGCGGGGGCCGAGCAGAAAGACCTGTTCGATCCTTACGCGGTGGCGGTGGAGTTCTTCGGGGCCATGTTCGCCGGGAACCGGCGGGATTCCCGCGCTCTGGTCGCGATGGCGATCGCCGTGGCCGAACGCCTGCCGAGGACCGCCGACCTGCTGCGGCAGACGGTGATCAGCCCGGCGATGTTCGCCAAGGTCGTCGACCGCACCGACATCGTCGACGAGCCCGCGATCGTCGCCACCGTCGACCAGGACGTGGCGAACGCGTTGGCGAAGGCCGGGCACATCTCCGAAAAGGCCGCCGAACGGATCGCCGACCGCATCGTCGACAAACACGATCGCGAGGCCTCCCGCAAACGCCGCGACAAAGCCCAACGACGTAAGAACGTGACCCGGCGGGACTACACCGACGGGCTCGGTGGGATCACCATCACCGCCGACGCCGAAGAGACCCGTCTGGCGTACGAGGCGGTCGAGGCGATGATCGCCGGAGTCTGTCCCAACGATCCCCGCAGCAAGGGGGCGTTACGGTCGGCGGCGGCGATCGCCCGGCTGCGCGGTCTTCCGTTCACCTGTGCCTGCACCGGCAAAGAGACCTGCACCGCAACCCTGTCGACCGAGGAGATCTCCGAGCGGCAGGCGCGAATCATCGTGCACGCAGTGTGCCGCAAGACCACCCTGGCCGGCGGCGACGACGAGCCCGGATTCCTGGATGGGCATGGTCCGATCGGCGCCGACCACGTCCGTGATCTGGCGCGCGGCCCCGATGCCCTGGTCCGAGACCTCGACCTGGGTAAACTCCTCACACCCCACCGGACCCTGGCGACCACAGCCGAGACCACGACCCCCGACAACGGCGGCGCCCACAGCGGTGACAGTGACGGCGCCCGGGCGGCACCGAAAGCCGAGTACCGGCCACCTACCGGAGACGACGAGGACGCCGAGACAGGCAGCGCCGATACCGGGGACCAGGACGGGGGCGCCGCGACCGAGACCAGCGGGGGTCCTGTGCCGCCAACGTTCCTCACCGACACCGCCCAGCCCGGGGATCCCTACCGACCCACCGCCGCCCTGGACGTCCTCATCCGCGCACTGTTCGGCACCTGTACCGTCCCCGGCTGCGATCAGCCCGCCTGGCACTGCGAGTTGGATCATTGCCAGGAGTTCAACCAGGTCTGCCCCGCTTCCGGCGGCCCCACCTGCCTGTGCAATCTCAACCCCAAATGCAAACGGCATCACTTGCTGAAAACTCACCTCGGCGCCACCAACCCCGCAGACGGCTGGATCGACGAACAGTGGATCGACCACGACGGCACCGTGTGGACCGCGATCACCGTCCACGGCATCACGCTCGAGACCCGCGCGGAGAATCAGTGGCTGTTCCCCGATCTGACCGCGGCGACATGCGCCCACCAGGCCCAAGCACCACCCGAGACAGCTCCGGCCGGCGAACCAGCCCCACCACGCGCGGGCGCGTGCACCCCCAGTGGAGGCCTTCGAGCCGCCACCGCACACAAGCACGCCTGGCGGCGCGCCGAACGCGCCCGCCTCCGCCGCGAACGCGCACACGCCGACGAACTCTACGGCCCACCACCGTTCTAGTCAGACCACCGGGGTCAGGAACGGAAGTCGCCCGCCGCGAATCGTTCCTCCAGTTCCTCCAGGGAACGGCCGCTGGTGTTCGGCAGGAAGCGGTACATGAGGAACGCGAACACCGCGGTGCACACCAGGAAGGTGCCGTAGGTGGTGGCCAGGCCGCCGGCCTCGACCAGCGCGGGCACCGCCTGGCCGACGGCCGCGTTGGCCAGCCACAGCACCAGCGCCGCGGCGCCCATGCCGAAGCCGCGGAGCCGGAGCGGGAACAGCTCGGACAGGCACACCCAGGTGGTGACGTTCATCGTCGTCTGCTGGCAGAGGACGAACAGGCCGAGCAGCACCAGGATGGTCCACGCCTCGGCGCGGCCCGAGCCGGGCATCAGCAGGGTCACCGCGATGATCGCCGCGTGGCAGACCATCACCAGGCACATGCCGGTCAGCAGCAGCGTCTTCCGCGGGACGCGGTCGATCAGGTAGTAGAGACAGAAGATGCTGCCGATCACGCCGGCCGCACCGACGAAGACGTTCGCGATCGGGGCCGCCGATCCGCTGACGCCGCCGACCTCGAGCAGTTTGGTGCCGTAGATCATCACCGAGTTCACCCCGGTCACCTGCTGGCCGATCGCGACGATCACCGCGGCCAGCAGCAGCCGCCGCACCCAGGGCACCGCGAGGTCGCGCCAGCCGCCGAGATGCTCGAGTTCTTCGTCCGCGGCGAGCCGCTCCACCTCGGCCATCTCCGCGCGGGCCCGCTCCTCGCTGCGCACCTGGCGGAGCACGGCCAGAGCGTCGTCGTACCGGCCCTGCCGCACGTACCAGCGCGGCGACTCGGGCATCCGCAGCATGCCGACGAACAGGCAGACCGCCGGGATCGCACAGATCGCCAGCATCACGCGCCAGATTCCGGAGTGGCCGCCGGGGTCGGCGGCGGTGGCCGGCGGCCAGATCGACGCGATCACCGCGTTGACCGCGAACGCGGCGAGCTGACCGGCGACGATCGCGAGCTCGTTGCGGCCACCGAGCGCCCCGCGCCGTTCCGTCGGCGCCAGCTCGGACAGATAGATCGGCACGACGACGGAGGCGCCGCCGACCGCGAGACCGAGGATGAAGCGCGCCGGCAGCATCACCGCGAGTCCCGGCGCGAACACGCTGGCCGCGGTCCCGGCGAAGAAGACGACGGCCAGCCAGACCAGTGTCCGGCGCCGCCCGAAGGCGTCGGCCAGCCGGCCTCCGCTGAGCGCCCCGAGCGCGGCGCCGATGAGCAGGCTGCTCACCACCAGGCCCTCGGTAGTCGAGGAGAGCCCGAACTCGAACTTCATCGGCTCGAGCGCGCCGTTGAGGACTCCGGTGTCGTAACCGAAGAGCAGACCACCGAAGGTCGCGACCACCACGATCACGTCCATCCGGCGCTGCCACGGGCCGCGGGTCAGCGCCGGCAGAGTTCCGGCCGCAACGACACCGTCCGACATGAGGCGCACTCCTTCCACACCGGCCGTTTCGCCGGTGTGGAACCGGGTCGACTCGGCCCGCTCGCTCCGCTCCCGGCACCGGGAGAAACCGGAGATCACCCTACGTCAGGCCGGACCCCGTGGTGGCCGCCTCGCGGATCGCCGGCGCGAACAGCGCCGCCAGGTTCTCCGCGACCCGGGGGGCCGGCACCTCCGGCGGCATCGCCACGTAGCTCAGTGCCATGCGGGCCAGCGCACCGGCGAGCGGATCGGCGGCGACGTCGGGCAGCCCGATCCACGACCGGGTGATGATCCGCGCGAGATTCGCCTTGGCCGCCGCGATCAGCGGCGCCGCCTCGGTGGTGATCAGCTTGTGCAGATCCGGGTTGGGTTCCCCGGAGAGCAGGGAGGCGATCATCGGGTCCAGCGCGGCGGCGGCGAAGAATCGCTCGAATCCGCTGGTCAGAGCCGCGTCCAGGTCGCCGGGGACCTCGTCGATCGCCGCACCGATCACCTCGGTGAACTCGTCGACCAGGCGCAGCGCGTACGACTGCGCCAGACCGTGCCGGGAGCCGAACTCGTTGTAGACGGTCTGCCTGCTGACCCCCGTCTGGCGCGCCACGTCGGTCATGGTCACCTTGGACCAGTCCCGCTGGGTCAGCAGGTCGTGCACGCCGTCGAGCAGCGAGTTCCGCAGGAGCCGCTTGCTCGCCTGGGCATACGTCGTCGGGTCGCTCACCCGCCCCAGCGTAGCCGGGGCGGGTACGGCGACGGGCGCACTCATACCGCGGCACCCGCGGCGACGGCGGCGATCTCCGCGCGCAGTTCCCGAGCCGCTGCCGCCCGGCCGACGGTCACCGCGCCGCGCAGGCCCTCCGGACCGGAGACCCGGACCGTCGCGGACGGCCGTCCGTCCGCGGCAGGGGCCAGATCGCCGTCGACGGCGACCTCACCCTCGCCCGCGGGCCGGCCGACCAGCTGCACGTTGACGCCGTACTGCACGGTCCAGGCACGCGGCACCTCGGCGAACACCGGCGCGGGCGTGCCGGCCAGATCCGCCAGCACGGTCCGGGCGACGGCGGCACCCTGGTCGAGCGCCCCGAACCAGTGCTCACACCGCATCGGCTCGCCGGACCGCGGATCCGGCACGGCGGCCAGATCACCCGCCGCGTAGACGCCCGCGACTCCGGTCCGCAGCGACGGGTCGACGACGACGCCACCGCGCCCGGCTTCGGCACCGGCCGCCGCGGCGAGCGCGACGTCCGGCGTCATGCCGAGGGCGGCGATGACGGTGCCATGCACGACGGTCCCGTCGGCGAGCTCCACTTCCCCGGCGGTGGCCCGCACCACCGCGCTGCGCAGACGCAGGTCCACCCCGTGGGCGGCGTGCAGGTCGGCCAGGAAGCCGGAGAGCACCGGCGGCACCACCCGGCTCATCGGGCGGTCACCCGCCTCGAGCACCGTCACGCGGTGCCCGGCCGCGGCCGCGGAGGCCGCGAGTTCCAGCCCGATCAGGCCGCCGCCGATCACCACCAGCGAACCGGACTCGACGATCGCGCCCCGGATACGTTCGGCGTCGGCCACGGTCCGGAGGGCCGGGACGTCGTCGGCGAGCCAGTCCGGGCGGATCGGCTGCCCGCCGGTCGCCAGGATCAGGGCCCGGTAGCCGAGCGCGGTTCCGTCGGACAGCCGCACCGACCGGGCGGCCGGATCGACGTCGACCACCGTGGTGCCACCGCGGATCTCGATGTCCTTCTCGGCCCAGAACGCGGGCTTCTGCAGGGCGATCCGCTCGGGGCTGAGATCGGCGGCGAGGAGGTCCTTACTGAGCGCGGTGCGCCGGAAGGGCAGACCGGGCTCGGCGCCGACGACCGTCACGGGCCCGTCGTACCCGTCCGCGCGCAGCGTCTGCGCCGCGGTCGCTCCGGCGACTCCGGATCCGACGATCACCACGCCGGCGTCGGTGCCGGTCATGAGCGGGCGACCTCGACCATCTCGAAATCGGCCTTGGCGGCACCGCAGTCCGGGCAGCTCCAGTCGTCCGGGATGTCGTCCCAGCGGGTGCCGGGCTCGATGCCGTCCTCGGGCCAGCCCTCGGCTTCGTCGTACTCGAAGCCGCACTGCAGGCAGCGGAAGAGCTTGTAGTCGTTCACGGCGGTCATGTCATTCTCCGATCCGGATGAAGTCGATCTTTTCGCGGACCCCGCAGTCCGGGCAGGGCCAGTTGTCGGGGATGGCGGCCCAGGCGGTGCCGGGCGCGAAGCCCTCGCGCGGGGCACCGGCGGCGGCGCGGTAGGTGTAGCCGCAGTTCGGGCAGGCGTGGAGCGTCTCGGCCGTGGCGGCGGCCGATTCGAGCACGGCGACCGCGCCCTCGTCCTTCGCACTGCTCTGCCGCAGACCCGCGGCCGTCGTCGCGGACAGCGCCGCGCACTCGCTCGCGTACTTGGCCAGGAGCTTGTCCTCCTTGCCGGGCTGCAGGCTGGCCCGGGTGAGGTCACCGCCGTAGTGGGCGATCACGCGCTTGTCCATCACCTTGCGCCAGACCGGCGGCACGTAGGCGAGGGTGATCATGCTGGCGTAGCCGCTCGGCAGGTTCGGCGCCTCGTCGAAGCTGCGCAGGACCTGGTAACGCCGGGTCGGGTTGGCGTGGTGGTCGCTGTGCCGCTGCAGGTGGTACAGGAAGATGTTGGTCGCGATGTGGTCGGAGTTCCAGCTGTGCTGCGGGGTGCAGCGCTCGTAACGGCCGCGGGCGTTCTTCTGCCGCAGCAGGCCGTAGTGCTCGAGGTAGTTGACGGTCTCCAGCAGCGAGAATCCGTAGATCGCCTGCAGCACCATGAACGGCAGGATCTGCCAGCCGAAGACGGCGGTGAGGACGCCCCAGAGGGCGATCGACATGATCCAGGCGTTCAGCACGTCGTTGCTCGGATGGAAGACCGGGCGCTCCAGTCGCTTCATCCGGTTCGCTTCCAGCTCCCAGCCCGACTTGAGGCTGCCGAACACGCTGCGCGGCAGGAAGGTCCAGAAGTTCTCGCCGAAGCGCGAGCTAGCCGGATCCTCCGGGGTGGCGACGCGGACGTGATGGCCGCGGTTGTGCTCGATGTAGAAGTGTCCGTAGAAGGTCTGCGCGAGGGTGATCTTGGAGAGCCAGCGCTCCAGCGAGACCTTCTTGTGGCCCAGCTCGTGCGCGGTGTTGATGCCGATGCCGCCCATCACGCCGATGGAGAGGGCGAGACCGATCTTGGAGACCAGCCCCAGCGAACCGCTGTCGATGCCGAGCCAGCTCAGATCGCCGAAGCGCCCGCCCGGTTTCGCCGTCCAGAGGTACGCCGCGAAGATCAGGCTGGCGATCTGGAACGGGATGTAGACGTAGGTGCAGTACCGGTAGTAGCGGTCGTTCTCCAGCTGCTCCATCAGCTCGTCCGGCGGGTTCTGCCCGTCCGGACCGAAGAAGACGTCGAGCACCGGCAGCAGCACGTAGAGCAGGATCGGGCCGATCCACCACCACACCGGCGAGATGGTGGTGAGCCATCCCCAGCCGAGTTGGTGCCCGGCCCAGTTCATCAGGGCGATGAAGCCGGCGGCGAGGAAGACCGCGGTGGGCGGGATGAGGCCGAGCAGCCAGAGATAGCGCTTCTTGTCGCGCCACTCCAGGGCGGGTACCTCCGAGTGATCAGTGGTCTGTTGTGTCATGTCGACTCCTCCAGGTGAAACGTGCGAACTTTACGTTATGCCATCCATCGTCTTGTGTCTATACATTTATTGATATTTGTACACCACGTGGTCCTGACCTGCTCCAACGCGCACGACGACTACCATCGGAGGCGTGCATTTCTCCCGATTCGTCGCCCTCGGCGACAGCCAGACGGAGGGGATGGGCGACCCCGATCCGAGGTACGAATACCGGGGCTGGGCCGACCGGCTCGCGACCCTGCTGGCCGTGCAGAATCCCGGGCTGCGATACGCGAATCTGGCGGTGCGCGGCAAGACCACCCGCCAGGCCCGCGAGGAACAGCTGGCCCCGGCCCTGGCGCTGGAGCCCGACCTCATCACCGCACCGCTCGGCATGAACGACGTGATCGGCAGTTCGGACATGGCGCAGGTGCACGACGACCTCGACGCCGTCTACCGGGTCCTCGCCGCCACCGGTGCGACGGTCCTGATCTCGACCTATCCCGACGTCACCGCCACCATCCCGCTCGGCCGGCGCTTCGAAGACAAGCTGCTGACGCTCAATCAGATGATGCGTGACTTCGCCGGCCGCTACGGGTTCGTGCTGGTCGACCTGTACTCGGCGCCGGTGCTCACCGATCTGCGCTCCTGGGCGCCGGACCGGCTGCACGCCTCACCGCTGGGCCACGAGCGTTTCGCCGCGGGCGCCGCGCACGCGCTGGGACTGCCCGGGAGTTCGCCGGACTGGGGACGACCGCTCGACACGCGGCCGGATCCGCACCGCCTGCTCCGGCATGCCCGCGACACCCGCTGGGCGGTCCAGCACCTGACCCCGTGGATGATCCGCCGTCTCCGGGGCCGTTCGCTGGGCGACGGCCGCGCCCCCAAACGGCCGCTTCTCACCCCGGTGAACGACCCCGATACCGTCCGCGCCGACTCGGCCTCCACGGAATAGGACGTCACCGCAGACGGCAGCGGGCCCGACCGGCGACGATGCGTCGCCGGTCGGGCCCGTTCACCGATCGGTGATGCCGGTCAGCGGAAGAGCATCCCGCCGTCGATCAGTCCCGCCTGACCGGTCATGTAGTCCGCATCCGGACCCGCGAGGTAGCTGACGTAGCCGGCGACGTCGTCCGGCGTCTCCGCGCGGCCGAGCAGGATGCCGGACACGAACTTGTCGTAGGTCTCGCCGATCTCGGCACCGGTCAGTTCGGCGAAGCGGCGGTCGATGTCCACCCACATGTCGGTGCCGACCACGCCGGGGCAGTACGCGTTGACGGTGATCTTCTTGTCGCCGTATTCGCGGGCGGCGGCCTGCGTCAGGGCTCGCACGGCGAACTTGCTGGCGCTGTAGCAGCCGAGCATCGGGAACCCGTCGTGCCCGGCGATCGACGACGCGTTGATGATCTTGCCGGGGCGGCCCTGTTCGATGAACTTCGCGGCAGCGGCCTGGATGCCCCACAGCACACCGTTGATGTTGATCCGCCACAGGCGGTCGACCTCGTCGGGCCGCACGTCGGCGAGCGGTTCGACCATCGCGATACCCGCGTTGTTGACCATGATGTCCAGCCCACCGAGTTCGGCGACGGCATGGTCGACGGCCGCGAAGACCGCGTCTCGATCACTGACGTCGGCCCCGAAGACCGCGGCGCGGCTTCCGAGCGCGACCACCTCGTCGTGCACCGCGGCGACCGACTCCGCCGTGAGGTCGACCAGGCAGACGTCGGCACCGTCGCGGGCCAGGCGAAGTGCGATGCCGCGGCCGATGCCGCGCGCGGCACCGGTGACGAGTGCGACCTTGCCGCCGAGGGGGCGGGTGGGATCAGTGGCAGCCATGCGGGGACCTCCGGAGGATGGGGCCGGCACCCTGAGCGGCGCCGGAACAGCCCGACCGTAAGCCGGGCGCGACCCCGGCACGAGAGTTGCAGGGCGTTGCACCGGCCGCGTCACACGCGGACGGCCGGATCAGCTCCGGGACGCGTTGTCCGGCTTGCCGCCGACGATGTCGAAGACGGGGTTGGTGATCCGCTCGACGGCCGCGACGGTGGCCGCCTGCCGCTGCGCGAACTCGGCGACGATCACCGCCAGTTCGGCTTGCACCTCGGCGAACTTGGCGACCGTCTCGGCGAGCTTGCGCTGCTGCACGATGAACTCCTGCATCGGCTGCGACACCGCTCCGGCCAGGCCGGTCACCCCGCTGGCCATCCCGGTGACCGCGCCGCTGAGTTCCACGACCTGCTGCATCAGCACGTCCGGTGAGGTGACACCAGCGGTGGCCATCGCGCGCACCTTGCCGAGCGTGTCGGTGGCGACCTTGACGGCCTGCTCCTGCGACCGGGCGAACAGCCCGAGCGCCGAGACCACCAGTCCCTCCTCGGAGGCGGCCTCGGTGGAGGCGGACTCGTTACCGGTGGACTCGTTGGCAGCCATATCCGCAGCGTAACGCACTGGCACGACACTCACCGGCGATCACGGCCCGGTGAGTCGGCCGCCCCGCCGGGTAGTGTCAGACAGGTCCGCCCGCCGCACCAGAGGAGTCCCGCCGTGTCGCTCGAACCCGGAGCCGTCTTCGCCGGCTACCGCGTCATCGCGCCGATCGGGCGGGGCGGGATGGGCGAGGTCTACCTCGTCGAGAACCCCGGTCTGGCACGACGCGAAGCCCTGAAGCTGATCTCCACCGCGGGCGACGCGAGCAGCGATTTCGCCGAACGCTTCGCCCGGGAGGCGCGAACCGCCGCCGCGCTGCATCACCCCGGCATCGTGACCGTGTATCAGTACGGCGTCGAGGGCGGGCGGCCGTGGTTCACCATGCGCCACCTCGACGGCACCGATCTGACCGGGGAGCGGTTGTCGACCGGCGACGTCCTCGACGTCGCCGGCGCGGTGGCCGATGCCCTCGACTACGCCCACGCACAGGGCGTGGTACATCGGGACATCAAGCCGGCGAACATCCTGATGAGCCGTCGGCCCGACGGCCGGGTGGGCGCGGTGACCGTCCTCGATTTCGGCATCGCCCGGCTCGCCGACTCCACCTCGCTGACCGGGACCGGGAATTTCATCGGCACGCTGCGCTACAGCGCCCCCGAGGTGATCGAGGGCGCCCCCGCGACGGCAGCCGCCGACCAGTACTCCCTGGCCTGCACGCTGTACGAGTTGCTCACCGGCGCCGCACCCTTCACCAGTGACAATCCGGTCGCCCTGATCCGCGCCCACGCCGATCATCCGGCGCCGCCGGTAAGCAGCCGCCGCCCCGATCTGGCCGCGCTCGACCCGGTCTTCGCCCGCGCGCTCGCCAAGGACCCGGCAGGCCGATTTCGCGACTGCCGTTCCTTCGCCGCCGAACTGCGCCACGCCCTCGCACGACCGCCCGCCGCCGCGACCGCGCCGCTCACCGCTCCATACCCGGCTCCCGCGCCCGCATCGCCGCCGCCGGTCCCGGAGCCGTCCGCGCCGGCCACTCCGGTGGCGGAACCCGTTCCCACCGGGAAACGACGCAGCCGCGCCCCGCTGTTCGTCGGCGCGGCCATCCTGGTGATCGCCGGGCTCGCGATCGCGCTGGCGATCATCCTGACCAGGTCGCACGACGACCGCCCCGCCGCAACGTCCCCGGTCACGGTCACCGAAAGCGGTCCGAGCACGTCGCCGTCGACCAGCACCTCCGCCGCGACCGGTTCGGCGGCCGTCGAGACGCCGACCGTCGCCCAGTTGCAGACGATCCTGCGGAAGGCCGTCGACCCGAAGACCCCCGCCGGGGAACTCGGCCGTTACGTCTACACCGGCGACGATCCGGCCGCCGTCACCAAGATGAGCGCCTACGCGGCCGCCACCTCGCTCGCCGGCTACACCCCGGACTCGTACACGGTGAAGGCGCCGGTGACCATGACGGGCGGGAACACGACGACGGCGAGCGTCGCCGCGAAGTCACCGCGCGACGCGGCTCCCACCACCATCCGCGACGTCGAGTGGATCCATTCCGGCGGCTACTGGAAACTCGTGCCCGACGCGATCCTCACCTCCGGCCCGCACTGACACCGGGCGCGCACGAGTCACCCGGATACGCGCGCGGCACCCGCGACCGACGCGCACGTCTCCCGCTGCCGCTTCTTCGGGCGCAGAGCCGAGCTACGCGGGCAACCGCCCCTCGGCCACATCAATCACCCACTGGGGAATCTCTTTCCCCCACAATCGCCGATTGATGACGAAGGTCTCGGCGTTGATACGCCGCTCTTCCGGGGTGCGGCCGCGCAAGTCGAAATCCGCCGCGTCCCGGGCGGCGGCGCTCTCTTCGAGTGAAGTCATCGTGACCATCGCCTTCCCCTGGCCATCAGCACACTTTCCACTATCCCACGCTCACTGCCGGTCAACAACGGCGATGTCGTCAAGCTCTGCACGATCGTCATTCCGAGCAAACGCCCTTCGCCATTCAATGAGATCGACTGCTCGGCGGCCCACTGAAAGCGCCGCCACCACTCCGCCCAGGACTCGATCTCGAGCCGATGCTCCCGGTCGACACGCTCCGAGTGCTGACGCTGCCACAGTGTCCCGATCACCCCGGCGCTCGTCAGCAGACCGAGGACCAGCGCCACCCATGCCTGCGCCGCCATCACGCACTCTCCCGGCCTGGCGTCTTCTCGTGTTCTGACATCTGTCCCCCCTACCGTCACCCTCAGGGTCGCCGATCGGGTCTGCGACGTCGAACACTCCATCCACAGGCCGTCCGAGTGCCGGTCGAGTTGTCCCCAGGAACGACACGCGGCCCCGACCGGAGGGATCCGGTCGGGGCCGCGGGTGTTCAGCCGAGCGAGACTTACGCGGGGCGCAGGTTCTCGTTGGTCAGCGTGGTGACACCGTTCTCCGCCTTCGCGACCAGCGAGGCCGGCGGGCGGAAGTGCTCACCGTACGACTCGGCCAGCTCGTTGGCGCGAGCGACGAAGCCGGGGACCCCGCCGTCGTACTGGTTGATGTACTGGATCACGCCACCGGTCCACGCCGGGAAACCGATGCCGAAGATCGAGCCGATGTTGGCGTCCTCGACGGAGGTGAGCACACCCTCGTCGAAGCACTTCACGGTCTCCAGCGCCTCGGCGAAGAGCATGCGCTCTTCCATGTCGATCAGCGGGATCTCGACGCTGCCCGACTTGAAGTGCTCACGCAGACCCGGCCACAGCAGGGTGCGCTTGCCGTCGGCGTAGTCGTAGAAACCGGCGCCGTCCTTCTTGGCGGTGCGGCCGTTCTCGACCATCCAGTCGATCACCGCGTACGAGCCGTGCTCCGGGAACTCGCCGCCGGCGGCCTCGACGCCCTCCTTGGTGGCCTTGCGGATCTTCTGCATCAGCGTCAGCGTCAGCTCGTCCGAGAGCTGCAGCGGCGCGGCCGGGTAACCGGCCTGGCTGCCCGCCTGCTCGATGAAGGCCGGCTCCACACCCTCGCCGACGGCCGCGATGGCCTCGTTGATGAAGGTGCCGATGACCCGGCTGGTGAAGAAGCCGCGGCTGTCGTTGACGACGATCGGGGTCTTCCGGATCTGCAGGGTGTAGTCGATGACCTTGGCGAGCACCTCGTCCTTGGTCTTCTCACCGCAGATGATCTCGACCAGCGGCATCTTGTCGACCGGCGAGAAGAAGTGGATACCGATGAAGTCCTCGGGACGGTTGACGCCCTCGGCCAGCAGCGTGATCGGCAGGGTCGAGGTGTTCGAACCCAGCACGGCGTCCGGCTCGACGATGTCCTGGATCTCCTGGAACACCTTCTCCTTGACCTCGACCGACTCGAACGCGGCCTCAATCACCAGATCGACGCCCGCGAAGTCCTGCGGGTCGACGGTCGGGTGGATGCGGGCCAGCAGCGCGTCGGACTTCTCCTGCGTGGTCTTGCCGCGCGAGAGGGCCTTCTCCTCGAGCTTGACCGAGTAGTCCTTGCCGCGGTTGGCGGCGTCGATGTCGATGTCCTTGAGGACGACCTCGATGCCGGCCTTGGCCGAGACGTACGCGATGGCCGCGCCCATCATGCCGGCGCCGATGACGCCGACCTTCTTGGCCTGCCACTTGTCGAAGCCCTTGGGGCGCGAGCCGCCGCCGTTGATGTGCTGCAGATCGAAGAAGAACGCCTTGATCATGTTCTGCGCCACCTGGCCGGTGACCAGCGAGACGAAGTAGCGGGTCTCCACCAGGTCGGCGGTGTCGACGTCGACGTAGGCGCCCTCGATGGCCGCGGCCAGGATGGCGCGCGGGGCCGGCATGTTGGTGCCCTTGATCTGCTTGCGCAGCAGTGCCGGGAAGGCCGGCAGGTTCGCGGCGACCTTCGGGTTGGTCGGCGCGCCACCGGGCATCTTGTAGCCCTTGACGTCGAACGGCTGCTGAGCCTCCGGGTTGGCGGCGATCCAGGCCTTCGCGGCCGGGAGCAGGTCGTCGACGGTCGGCACGACCTCGTCGACCAGACCGGTCTCCTTGGCCTTGGTGGGGTTGAACTGGGTGCCCTGCAGCAGCACGCCCATGAGAGCGTTCTGCATGCCGAGGAGGCGCACGGTGCGCACGACGCCGCCGCCACCCGGCAGCAGGCCGAGGGTCACCTCGGGAAGACCGATCTTGCTGCCCTTGGCATCCGCGGCGACGCGGTAGTGGCAGTGCAGCGCGATCTCCAGGCCACCGCCGAGCGCGGCTCCGTTGATGGCGGCGACGACCGGCTTGCCCAGGGTCTCCAGGCGGCGCAGCACGGCCTTCATGCCGTTGGTGCGCGCGGTGATGTCGGTGGCGATCTCCTCGGGAGTCTTGTCCTTCGGCGCCCCGCTGGTCATGTCCTTGAGGTCGCCGCCGGCGAAGAAGGTCTTCTTCGCCGAGGTCACCACGACGCCGGCGATATCGTCCTTCTCGGCCTCGAGCCGGTCGACGGTCGCAGCGATGGAATCCATGAACAACTGGTTCATGGTGTTGGCGCCCTGGTTCGGGTCGTCCATGGTGAGGATGACGACGCCGTCGGCGTCCTTCTCCCACGCGATCATGTTCTCGCTCATGAGGTTAAGTCTTTTCCTTCTCTAGTCCGGCGGCGTCAGACGCGCTCGATGATGGTCGCGACGCCCATGCCGCCGCCGATGCAGAGGGTGACCAGGCCGTAGCGGCCGCCGGTGCGCTCCAGCTCGTCCAGGCAGGTGCCCAGGATCATGGCGCCGGTGGCGCCGAGCGGGTGACCCATGGCGATCGCGCCGCCGTTGACGTTCACCTTCTCGTGGGGGATGCCGAGATCCTTCTCCCACTTCATGACGACCGAGGCGAAGGCCTCGTTCAGCTCGTAGACGTCGATGTCGTCGACGGTCAGGCCGGCCTTGTCCAGGGCCTTCTGGGTGGCCGGGGTCGGGCCGGTGAGCATGATCGACGGCTCGCTGCCGACCTCGGCGAAGGCGACGATGCGCCCGCGCGGGGTGAGGCCGTTGCGCTTGCCCGCCTCTTCCGAACCGATCAGGACGACGCCGGCGCCGTCGACGATGCCGGAGCTGTTGCCGCCGGTGTGGACGTGGTTCACCTTCTCCACGCTCGGGTACTTCTGCATGATGACGTCATCGAAGCCGGCCATGGCGGCGAGCGCCTCGAACGCGGGCTTGAGCTTGCCGAGGCTCTCGACGGTGCTGCCCGGACGCATGTGCTCGTCCTTCTCCAGCACGGTGACGCCGTTGATGTCCTTCACCGGGACCACCGAGTTGTCGAAGCGGCCGGCCTCCCAGGCCGCCGCCGCACGACGCTGCGACTCCGCGGCGAAGGCGTCGACGTCTTCCCGGCTGAAGCCCTCGATGGTGGCGATGGTGTCGGCACCGATGCCCTGCGGGGTGATGTAGTTGTCGTACGCGGTGGCGGGATCCATGAAGAGCGCACCGCCGTCGCTGCCCATCGGCACGCGCGACATCGACTCGACGCCACCGGCGATCACCAGGTCGTCGAAGCCGGACGCGACCTTGGACGCAGCCAGGTTCACGGCCTCCAGGCCCGACGCGCAGAAGCGGTTGACCTGGGTACCCGGAACGGTCTCACCGAGACCGGAGACCAGCGCCGCGGTGCGGGCGATCACGGCGCCCTGCTCGCCGACCGGGGAGACCACGCCGAGCACCACGTCGTCGACGGCCTTCGGATCGAGATCGGGGTGACGCTCGAGGAGCGCGTCGATCAGGCCGGAGACCAGGTCGATCGGCTTGACGCTGTGCAGAGCGCCTCCGCGCTGCTTGCCGCGAGGCGTGCGCACCGCGTCGTAGATGAATGCTTGGTCAGGCACTTGTGTTCCTTTCACACGAACCTAGGTGGTTACCCAGTGAGGCTAACGCGGAATAACGCTCTTGGCTATACCCACAGGTGAATCCGTAGGAATTCGCTCCAGCTTCGGCTATGGTCGGTTCACGATGCCGACCGACAAGACCGCCCGCAGCAGTCGCGCGGAGGACCGCCGCCGCCAGCTCATCGCTGCGGCCGCCAGTCTCTTCGCCGATCGCGGCTACCCGAATGTCTCGGTCTCCGACATCGCCGCGCGGGCCGGGGTCAGCACGCCCACCGTGTACCGCCACTTCGCCGACAAGCAGGCGCTGCTCTTCGCCGCCACCCAGTGCGCCGTCGACGCCTTCGAATCGCAGACCGAGGCCGCGCTGGCGGCCGCCGGCGACCCGGCGCAGGCCGTCGTCGCCGCGGCCACCGCGCTCGGCACCTCCGGCACGGGTCAGACCGCGCTGTGGCGCTGGTCGGGCCAGCACCTGTCGGACGAGCAGAACCGCGAGGTGGTGCGGCGCACCCGCTCGGTGCTGCGGCGGTGGGCCGCGGCCATCGCGCAGGCACGACCCGAACTCAGCGAGCGGGAGTCGATGTACCTCGCCGGCGCCGTCCTGTCGGTCTCCGGCAGCCTGATCGGCCGCACCTCGAAGTCCGATCTGGCCGCGGTCAATTCGGCCGTGCGGCAGCTGATCTGGCGATTGTTCGAGTTGCGGCCGGCCCTGGCGCCGCCGCTCACCGAGCACCCGGCGGGCCTCCCCGGCGAGGGCGGGCGGCGCGACGAGATCCTCGACGCCGCCGCCGCATTGTTCGCCGCCCGCGGCTACGAGGGCACCGGAATGGACGACATCGGCGCCGCCGTCGGCATCACCGGTCCCAGCGTCTACAAGCATTTCGCCTCGAAAGACGCGATCCTGGTCGCGATCAGCCAGCGCAGTTCCCTCCGCCTGCAGGCCGATGCCCTCGCCGCGTCGGCGCGAACCGACCGTCCGGCCGAACTCCTCGGCCTCCTGGTGGACTCCTATGTGCAGACGATCACCGGCACACCCGATCTGCTGGTCGCGCTGATCAGCGGTTACGCCCTCCAGGAGAACCCGCACGCCGGGGAGCTCGTGGCCGCGCAGCGCCGCTACGTGGTCCGCTGGATCGACCTGCTCCAGGCCGTCCACCCGGAGATGTCGCGGCCGTGTGCCGCGCTCACCGTGCGTGCGGCGCTCGCCGTGGTCAACGACGCCGTGCGGATGCCCCGGAGCACCCCGCGCCCGGAGTTCGCCGCCCGGATGGCCTACCTGGTGAAAGGCCTTCTACAGGCCTGACACCGGCGGGTGCGGGATGAAACACTGGTCGAATGGAAGACGAAGAGCTGCCGTACCGCTACAGCAGCGAGGAGATCATCGAGCAGCTGCGCGTCGATTCCGACTTCGCCGACCGGCTGTGGCGCGCCTTCGGATTCGCCCGGAACACCGAGCGCGCCGACTCGGCCTCGGTGTTCTCCGAGGCCGACCTCGCCGCGCTCGCCGTCTTCGCCGGCAGCGACCGGGAGATCGATCCGGCGGCGCAGGTCGCCGCGGCGCGGTCCATCGGGCAGGCGACGGCGCGGCTCGCCGAATGGCAGGCCGAGCAGATCCGGCTGCTCGCCGCCGATCCGCGCGTCACCCTGACCGCCGACCAGCTGATCAATGCACTCGCCCACCTGCAGCAGGCGGTCTGGCGACGCCACCTCGACAGCTTCCTGGCCCGCGGCGGCGGCCCGCACACCGGCGAGGGCGACGAGGTGATCGTCGGATTCGCCGACATCGTCGGCTACACCTCGCTCTCCCGGCGGCTGCGGCTGGCCGCCCTCGAAGCCCTCCTGGAGAGCTTCGAGTCGGCCGCCCACCTGATCATCACGACGCACAACGGCAAGGTGATCAAGTCGATCGGCGACGCCGTGATGTTCACCGCTCCCACGCACGCGGCGGCGGCAGACATCGCCATCGAACTGCACGCCCTGACCTCGGACGGCGAACTCCCCACCCTGCGCATCGGCCTGGCATCGGGGCGGGCGCTGACCCGGATGGGCGACGTCTTCGGCGAGCCGGTCAACATCGCCGCCCGGCTGGCGAGCGCGGCGCGCGAGGGCACCACGCTGGTCGACGGCAACCTGGCGGCGGCGCTCGCCGATCAACCCGAGTTCTACCTCCACCACATCAGTTCGCTCTCGGTGCGCGGCTACCGCCGCCTGAAGGCCTACGTCCTGGAGCGGCACCGGGACGCCCCCTCCGTGCTGGCCGCCGCGGAACGAGAGGCCGCGGAGGCCGCCGCGCGCGCTGAAGCCGCGGCCGCCGAGAAGGCGCGCATCGCCGCCGAGAAGGTGGAGCAGAAGGCTGCCAAGAAGGCGGCGCGGACCCGCTCCCGCGCCGAACGGAAGGCCGCTAAGGCCGCGGACTGAGCGGCACGCCCCCGGCGTGGGCCGCGGTCATCGCCGGTGTCGCCGCCCTCGACACCGGCGATGCCACGGCCGGCGTCATCCGCGGAGCGCCCGCCATTCGGCGAAGACGTCATCAGCGGTCCGGCCCTCGAGTGTCGCCCAGCGCGCCTCGTGCAGGCTGCCGTCCACGTCGGTGGCCTGCGGGACGGCGATGCGCACCATGCCGGCGCCACCCGCGGCGGTGAGACCGAGTTCCGAATCCTCGAGCACCACGCACTCGCGCGGATCGAATCCGAGCAGGCGGGCCGCCGTGAGGTACGGCTCGGGATGCGGTTTCCCGTTCGTCACGTCGTCGCCGGTGACGACGACGTCGAACTCGGGCGCGCCCGGCGCGTCGAGCACCAGCTGCGCCGACTCCCGGTAGGCCATCGTGACCAGGCCGATGCGTACCCCGGTAGCGGCCACCGAGGTCAGCAGCTCCAGGGCACCGTCGCGCCACGGCAGACTGCGCCGCATCGCCTGGGTGACCCCGGACACGACGTGCTCGATGAGTTCCTCCCTCGGCCGCACCGCACCCGCCGCCTGCAACTGATCGGCGAAGTCGTCGAGCGACGTGCCGATCGATGCCTCCCGGTGCGCGTCGGTCCACTCCCCGCCGGTCTCCAGCACGAAGCGGCTGCCGACCTCGGCGTACAGGTGGTCGGTCTCGATCAGGGTGCCGTCCATGTCGAACAGCACGGCGGCAGGCCGGGCCGTCACAGCGTCTGCAGCCATCGGCCCCACCTCGGATCCGCCATCTTGGCGCGGGCCCGCGCCAGCTTCCACGCGCCGTACTTGTAGAAGTCGTAGTCCCAGTTGCGGATCACTTCCTGGTAGAAGCACCCGAAGATGCCCCACTTCAGGTCGGCCAGCGCGGCCGCGACCTGGACCCGGGCCACCACCTCCGGGCTGGTGTGCCCGTACTTCGCCTCGACGCAGCGGAGGATCATGTCCTCGTCGTAGAAGTATTCGGTGAAGGTGACCGCCAGGTCGTAGGCCCGCTCGTTGTTCGACGCGAACTCGAAGTCGACCAGCTTCATCGGCTTCCCGTCGGCGACCAGGAAGTTGCCCGGCATCGGGTCGTTGTGGCACGGCACGATGTCGAGCCCGGACGCCGTGAACGCCGCCCGCGCCGCCTCGTACTCGCGGAGCATCTGGATGGAGTACGGCGGCAGTTGCACGCCGAGTTCGGCGACCTGGTCCAGGTGTTCGTCGATGAGGTCGAAGATCGTCTTGGTGAGCGGCAGTTCACCGATCCGGTGGAACTCGGTCTGCAGGCCGAGCACCGATTCGGCGACGTCCCAGCGCTTCATGTCGGCGTTGGTGCAGGCGCGGTATCCCTCGAGGAACTCGACGATCTCCACCCCGGTCGCCGGATCGAACCGGACGATCTTCGGGCTGATACCGAGCTCGCCCGCCCGCTTGGCCGCCTCGTGGGAGTTGGCGCGGTCGATGTATTCCTCGGTACCGGCACCGGGCACCTTGAGGAAGTAGACGACGTCGTCGCCGACCACCTCCACTCGCCAATTGCTGTTCTGCAGCCCGCCGAACAGCGGCGAGTAGCGCACCTCGCGCCCGGTCCATTCGGTCACCGCGCGGATGCACTCCTCGACGGCGGCCTCACTCTCGTTGCGGGCCGTGCCGAGCCAGCGTGTCTCTTGAGCGTGTGCGGGATTGCTGGTTCCGTTCGCCATCAGAGGCTCCTCAAGTAGTCGTCCACCGCGTGGTCGGACAGTCCGACGCGGGCCCACAGGAACATCCAGTCCGAGAACTTCGAATACTCCAGCGTGCCCGGGTCGCAGTGGTCGGCCCACGCGCCGATCAGGCCGCCGCGGACGGCTTCGGCGAAGCCGTAGCACTTGGCCCGCGCGTACAGCCGCTCGTCGTAGCCGCCCCAGATCTCCTCGAACACCGCGCGGGCATCGCAGTTGCCCAGGCCGAGTTCGAGGACCAGCGAGCCCACGTCCTGTACCGGGTCGGCGACGGCCGCCCAGTCGAAGTCGAGCAGGAGCACCCGCCCGGTCTCCCGGTCGATCGCCACGTTGGAGCAGTTCGCGTCGCCGTGGATCAGCACCGTGTCGTACCCGGTGGCCTCGATCCGCCGCTCCGCATCGGCCAGGGCCCGCAGCATCCACGGCAGGTCGGCCGGCAACTGGGCGCCGGCGGCCACGCTGCGCTCATGGAGGGCGCGGACGTCGTCGAACACCGTAGCTTTCCGGGCCCGCGGCACGTCCAGTTCCCAGACGGCGCGGCGCTGGGCGATCAGCGCGGCCCGCCGGTCGGCGTGATTGAAGTCCTCCAGCGAGGCCGTCGCGAAGTCCTCGGTCAGGTCGGCCATCACCAGCCGGCCGGACGACGCGTCGGCGTCGAAGACCTCCGGACCGATGCCCCGCGCACCGACCGCGGCGCTGACCGCGAACGACGACTCGATGTCGAGGTAGGTGCGCGCCACGTCGGTGATCGTCTTGACGAACGCCGTGGTCGACGATCCGTCCAGCCGCTTGCGGGCGCGCAGTGAATCGGCGCCCCACCACTGCGGGCTCGCCATCGTCGCGGCCGGCGGCGTCAGCGCATCGTCGTCGATGAGCGCGATCATGCGTAGTCTCCTTCGGTGTATCCCCGCGCGAAGAAGCCGGGGGACAGCGCGGCGGCACGGCGCGGCTGCTCCGGCCAGACGAACTCGGCACTGCGCCGGGCCTCCAGCCATTCGGACACCGCGAGGACCCGCTGGTCGGTGAACCGGGGGCCGGCCACCTGAACGGCGACGGGCACGCCCTGCGCGATACCGAAGCCGATCGCCGCCGCGGGCTGGCCGGACTGGTTGTACCAGCACGTGAACGAGCAGTGGCCCAGCGGCGCGTGCGAGTCGAGGCCGACCATCTCCGCCCGGTGCCCGAGCCCCGGCAGTACCGGCGACAGCACGATGTCGAACGGTTCGTGGGCCGCCGCGAACCGCATGGCCGACCGGGTGACGGAGTTCTGGTCCTCCTCGTGCCGCACCGCGTCGAATCCATCCGCCTGCGCGCACCACTCGACCACTTCCGGCAGGACGCGAGCGCGTCCCTCCTCGTCGAAGGCCGCCCATTCCGCCCGCGCGCGCACCGCGAACAGCCGGTCGAGCGCGAGATAGGGGTCGTCGTCGAAGACCGGGCCCAGCCGGGTGACCTTCGCACCGGCCGCGGCCAGCAGCTCGGCGGCGGCCTCCACGGTGGCGACGACCTGCGGGTGCGCGGCGAAGCCGTACCCCATGTCGCACATCACGCCGACCCGGAGGCCAGCGACGGCGGCGTCGTCGAGCGGCCCGGCCGGGGGTTCGCCGTCCGGAGCGAGACTCGAGAAGTCCCGGGAATCCGGGCGCGAGATGACCGCGAAGAGCTCCGCCGCTTCACGGACGGTGCGGGCCATCGGCCCGGCGGAGCGGACGTTGCTCGGTGCCAGATGGGGAATCCGGCCCTGCGTCGGCTTGAGCGCGACCAGACCGCAGTGCGCGGCAGGCAACCGGACCGATCCGGCGATGTCGCTGCCGACCGACATCGAACCGATGCCCGCGGCCAGGCTCGCGCCCGCACCCGCGCTCGATCCGCCGGTGTTCATCGAGGTGTTCCAGGGGTTGCGCACGATGCCGTACAGCGAACTGACGCCCGAGGCGAGCATGCCGAAGTCGGGCATGGCCGTCTTCGCGAAGATCAGCGCCCCGGCCTCCTTCAGCCGTGCGGCCGGCGGCGCGTCGAAGGTCGACATCGGCAGCGCCGCGTTGGGTGCGGTGCCGTGCCGCCAGGGGGTGCCCACCGAGGCGACGCTGTCCTTGATCGAGATGGGCAGGCCGTCGAGATCGCTGAGCGGCGCACCCGCCGCCCACCGCTTCGCCGAAGCCTCCGCCTGGCGCATCGCCTCGTCGGTGTTCAGGTAGGCGAAGCAGTTCAGTTCCCCGGACACCGCGTCCGCGCGGGCGAGGGTCTGATCCAGCACGTCGACGGGGGTGGTGTCGCCGGCCCGGTAGGCGGCGCGGAGGTCCACGCTCGACGTGTTCGCGTTCACGGTGAAGCTCATGCGATCACCACCGGAGTGCCGATCAGCCAGCCGCCGTCGACGGCGACGGTCTCGCCGACGATGTGGTCGGACAGGTCCGAGCAGAGGAACAGGACGGTGTCGGCGATCTGCTGCGCGGTGGCCCACTTGCCGTTGGGGGTCTGTCCTTCCAGCGCCCGGCGGATGTCGGCGTCGTAGATGCTGGTCATGTCGGTCTCGACGAAGCCCGGAGCGACGGCGTTCACGCCGATGCCCATCGGCGAGTAATCGATCGCCGCCTGGCGCGTCAGGTTCACGATCGCGGCCTTCGCGGCGCAGTACGCGGCGAAGCCGGGGTTCGCACGGAGCCCGCTGATCGACGCGACGTTGACCACCTTGCCGCTCCGGCCCGCGGCCAGCATGGCCCGGATCGCGGCGCGCATGCAGTAGAACGTGCCGTCGACGTTCACCTGGAACTGGCGGCGCCAGACCTCATCGGAGGTCTCGGTCACCGAGCCCGCCTGCAGCACGCCCGCGTTGTTGACCAGGATGTCGAGTCCGTACCGGCCGTCGACGTCGGCGATCAGCGCATCCACCGCGACCGGGTCGGTGATGTCCAGTTCATGCGATTCCGCCGCGCCGCCGGCCGCGACGATGGCCGACCAGGTGGCCGTGTCCGGGTCGGCGGCGAAGTCGGATCGATCGGCGATCACCACCCGCGCTCCGGCCCGGGCGAGCGTCATCGCCGTCGCCCGGCCTATTCCCCGGGAACCACCGGTCACCACGGCCGTTCTTCCGCTCAGATCGATCATCGGCTTCCTCATCCTTCCGACTACGGTCCGGCCACGCCGGAATTAATGGTCGCAATGGTAGCACCGATTTGGTCTGGCGCTAGGGGGAATTTCCAACATCGTTCCGTACCGGATCCGGGCCGCCAAAACAGGTCACAACCTGCACTCTCGTCGCGTAACACGCTCTTTACTCACCCGACACCGACTTCAATCCGGAAAACTCTTCCCAACCAAAGAAGCGGCCGCTACCATACCGTTCACCGGTTATCGACCAACCATTTGCCGAACCGGGCTCGCGCAGTCGATCTGACAGCGATGTCGACCATCCACGTCCACAGAAGGTGTGACACCCCATGAAGAAGGCCCTCGCCGCACTCCCACCGCGGCCCGTGAAAGCAACACTCCTCACGATCTACGCCATCGCCATCGCGATGGCGATCCTGCCGCCGCTGTATCTCTCCTCCAGCGGGCGCTCGTACGTCATCCTGGGCATGCCGCTGACGATCTGGTACTGGATCGTCGATGCCCTCCTCGTGGCCTTCGCCCTGACCGTTCTCTACTTCTACGAGGATGCCCGGGGCGAGCTCGATGAGGAGTTGAACCGATGATCATCATGCTCGGCATGCTGGCGGTCTTCTATGCGATCGTCGTCGTCATCCTCTACGCGACGCAGCAGAAGGAGAAGCCGACCTTCAGCGAGTACGCGGTCGGCAACCGCAGCTACGGACCGTGGTTCATCGCGATGTCGTACATCAACTCGTGGTGGCCGGGCGCGACGTTCATCGCGTTCTTCGGCCTCGCCGCGGGCTACGGCGTCTTCGGTTTCTACGGTCTCGCCTATTCGACCCTGGGTGTCGCGTTCATGTACTTCATGGCGACCCGCGCGTGGCGATGGGGCGCCGCGTACGGGCTGCAGACGCAGCCGCACCTGCTAGGCAAGCGCTTCGACTCGCTGTCCGTCCGCCAGATCGCCAGCGCGATCGGCGTGGTCTCGCTGTTCCCGTGGATCATCCTCGGCATGCAGGTCCTCGGCATCCTGTTCCAGGTCGCGAGCGACGGCCACTGGGGAGTCCGGACTTGCCTGGTGATCGGCCTGTTGACCATCGTGATCCGTCAGTTCTGGACGGTGAAGATGGGTATGCGCGGCCTCATCATGACGGACGTCTTCCAGGGTCTGGTCGCCTACGGCGGCGCCGCCCTGATCTGCATCCTGATGCTCGCCGGCATCGGCTCCAGCCCGATCTCGTTCTCGGAGATCACCCACGTCTCCGAGCAGTACCTGCGCGTTCCCGGCGACGGCGGCAGCTACGGCCCGTGGTACATGTTCAGCCTGATCCTCACCGGCGTGGTGGGTTCGCTGTGCTGGCCGACCAGCTTCCAGCGGATCTACACCGCTTCGGGTGTCCGCTCGGTGAAGGCCGGCACCGTTCAGACGGTGTTCCTGTCCGGCACCTTCTACACGCTCCTGATGCTGGTGGGCATCGCCGCCGCCGGGCACAAGGCGATCGCCGCCGACCCGCAGTCGGGCTGGTTCACCCTGCTCAACGAGTACGGCGGCACCTGGCTGCTCGGGCTCGCGGTGACCATCGTCTTCGCCGCGTCGATGGGACACACCGACGGTGCGGTCCAGGTCAGCGGCCTGCAGGTCGCCAACGACCTGCTCGGCGTGCGGTACAAGTTCACCGACGCCCGGCTCACCCACATCGCCAAGGTCTGCATGGTCGTGGCGATGATCCTGGCCGCGTTCCTGGCCTTCGTGACCCACGGGATGCCGCGCATGCAACTGCTCGCCCAGATCAGCTACCAGGGCATCGTGCAGCTGGCGGTGCCGCTGTTCCTCGGCATCTTCTGGAAGGGCGGCAACAAGTACGGCGCCAACGCCGGCATGGTCGGCGGCTTCGTCGTCGCCGCGGTGCTGACCTGGATCTACCCCGACGACATCCCGTGGCTCAGTTCGCTGACCGGCGGTATCGTCGGCCTCGTCGTCAACCTGGTCCTGTACCTCGGCGTCTCGGCCGTCACCGGACGCACCGACGAGGACCGCGCCCGCGTGGACGAGTTCTTCGCGGTCGCCAAGGGCCCGCTCGGCCGGCCGGCCGCGGAGCGGATCGCACCCGTGACGGCTCCGAACCCGTAGCACCCGGCGCACTGGGCGGTGTCCCGAAAGTCTCTGCGCGAGCAGGACGCTTTCGGAACACCGCCCGGTGTCGTTCCGGGAACGGATGATGCCGCGCCGGACGCGCTCCGCTGCGCGGCGGCGGCCGGAGTGCCGCACGCCGCCGGCGGCGACCACCGAACCCCGGGAATCACGATCCTCCAGGGCCTCAGGGGACGTGGAAACCGGCCCCGGGCCTCACACGATGTAGGCCGTCTCGCAGCCGTCGGGGCCGCTGCGCACCGTGATGGTGGTCCGGTCGGACCGGTACAGCTCCTTCGAGTATTCGAAGGGCCTGCCGTTGTCGAGTTCGGTGACGCGGGTGATCGAGATGAGGGGCGCACCGGCCGACACCTGCAGGAGTCCGGCCACCTCGCGGCTGGCCGACCGGGCGGCGATCTCTTCGACCGCGACACCCCGGTGCAGGTCGTACTCCGACTCGAACAGCTCGTAGAGCGAACCCGACAACGATCGGTCCAGCAGCCCGGGGAACATGTCGCTGGGGAACGCCGCTTCCTCGATCACCAGCGGAATACCGTCCGCGAGCCGGAGCCGGTCGATGTAGAACACCCAGGAGTCCGGTTCCAGCCGCAGGTGCGCGGCGACGTCCTCGTCGGCCGGCGCCGTCCGCGTGCTCAACACCACCGTGCCCGACTCGATGCCCTGCTGCTGCAGGTACTTCGGCAGTCCGACCAGCGGCGTCCGGCGCACCAGCTTCTCCGGGGCGACGAAGACCCCGCCGCTGCGGCCGTGCGACCGGAGCACTTCGCCGTGACCTTCCAGCTCGCTCAGCGCGCGCCGGATCGCCCATCGGCTGACCTTCAGGTTCTCGGCGAGATCCCGCTCGGCACCGACCCTGTCGCCCGGCACCAGGCCCTGGTCGGCGATGATCGCCCGAATCGCTTCCACCAGGTCAGCGGTACCGGTACCGGCCTTATCGGCCGGGGTCGACGCCGTGCCCTTGCCCCCATCGCTCACGGTAATCCTCCTTATTCGCAGCCTAGCAAAGCAGCGCGACCATTAAGGCAATTGGTCGCCCAAGTCTCAGACCCCGCATCCGGGGGTCCGGTACCGAAATCACCGGCCCGGCGACAACGAAACGCCCGCCCCGAACGAGTCGGGACGGGCGTCGGCACGCCACCGGCGTATGCGCGTCGTCAGTGGGTTCCGGTGAACGCGAAGTGCTTGTTCAGATCACCATGCGGACGCGGAATCACATGCACCGACACCAGCACACCCACACTCGCAGCCACCTCCGAACCCGCCTCGGTCGCCGCCTTCACCGCACCCACATCACCATTGATGATCACCGCCACCAGGCCGTCCCCCACCTCCTGACGACCCACCAACGACACATTCGCCGCCTTCACCATCGCATCCGCCGCCGCCAACGCAGCCACGAAACCCCGCGTCTCGATCATCCCGATCGCATCACTCATGATTCCCACTCCTTCTCGTCAGTTCTGTCTCTGATTGATTGGTTGTCGTCGTTCATCCGGTGCCCTGGTCGTCCAGGATCCCGATCACCAGCGCGTCGGCGGGCACCGCTCCGGGGAGACAACGCGCGACGGCGCTGCCCAGCGCGACCAGCACCCGGTCGCCGGGCCCGCAGCCCAAGTGATCGAGCGCGACGTACCGCTGGTCGGTGTGGTCGCGCCGCACCTCCAGCAACGCGCCGGCCGGAAAGCCGTCGATGCGTTTGGTCGCCCAGACCGGGCCGACCACCGTCGCCCGGATCATGGCCGCCTCACCATCTCGATGCCGGAGCGGCGGATCGCCTCCCGAGCCAGCGGCGTGATGGCCACCGCGGCCCCCACCACCAGGCTCGCGCCGTCGGTGACCGCCTGCCGGACGATGCGCTCGGAGAGCACCCCGTCGTCGACCTCGACCACCCCGGCGGCCGCCGGCTGGGCGGGCACCCCTGGTGAGCGCGGCGCGGCCGCGGCACGGCCGGCGAGCGTGAACCGCATCCGGCCGGACCGCAGCAGGGCACCGGAGACCGGGTCGTCGGCGAGCGTCAGCAGCTCGCGCACGAACGCGTTCAGCTGGTCGTCGTCGGCGATCGGCACCGCGCGCGGCACGGGGTCGAGGCCGGCGGCGGGCAGGAGTTCGCGCAGCACCTCGCGTACCAGCGTGCGCAGGCCGGCCGTCTCGACGCTCATCGCCGCATCTCCAGCGCGGCCTGCGCGGCATCGGCGGCGGTGCGGACCGCGTCCTCGTTGCCGGCCAGGTACACGCGGCCCGACGCACCCATCATCCGATAGTCGACCACCTTGATCGGGCTGGCCTTCTCGGCTTCGTTGGTCGCCAGGATCGCGTACGACGCGGGCTGCATCTCCATCACGAACAGCGAGTCGCCCGGCAGCAGCATGGAACCGGCCTTGTTCCGGTTCACCAGGAAGGCGTGCTCGTCGTCGACATTGGAGATGATCTTCGACGCGGTGACCTCCGGGGGACGCGCGTCGGAGGGGCTGGCACCGAGTTCGTCGAGCACCGCGTCGGCGGCGAGCCGCACGGAATCCGCCGAATGCGAGTGGATCTCCAGGTACCCGAACTGCCGCTCCACCACCAGCATGCCGGCGCGCACCTGACTGTGCTTGAGCGCCACGTCGGTGAGCGGTTCGATGTCCAGGCCCGGCGCGATCTCGATGATCTGGGCCGACATGTTCGCCCGCGGCAGGGAACCGCGCACGAAGGTGCCCAGGTAGCACATCGTCTGCGGTTGCAGCTTGTCGATGAAGATGAACGAACGCAGGTCAGCCACGGCTGCCTCCCATCATGTCGCGGAGTTCCTCGGCGATCAGCCGCCGGAGGTCGTCCCGGTTCGGCGGCTGCCAGCCGGCGACCGAGACGGACCGGCCGGAAGAACGCCCGGCCGCCAGGTCACGGGCGACATGCTCGAACTCGGTCAGCAGTCGGTCGGTGTCGCTCTGGCTGAACACCAGCGGCGGGCGGATCTTGATCACGTTGCCGTAGGTGCCCGCCGCGCTGGTCAGCACCTTGCGGTCGCGCAGACCGTTGACGAAGGCGGAGGTCAGCGCGGCATCGGGGTCCTTGTCGACCGGGTCGTGCACCAGCTCGACACCGACATACAGGCCGGAACCGCGGACGTCCGCGGCGAATCCGGCGCGGTCGAGGATGGTGCGGAAGCCCGCGACCAGCTGATCGCCCTTGTCCCGGGAGTTGGCCATCAGGCCCTCGCCCTCGATCACCTCGAGCACCGCCTGGGCGGCGGCGATCGGGGCGTTCTCGCCGCCGAAGGTGTTGAAGTAGGCGACGTCTTCGGCGAAGGCATCGAGGTGGCGGCTCTGCGCCACCATTCCGGCGACCGGCATACCGTTGCCCATCGGTTTGCCCATCGTCGCGAGATCCGGGGTGAAGCCGCTGCGCTGGTAGCCCCACATGGCGGCACCGGTGCGCGCGAATCCCGGCTGCACCTCGTCGCTGATGATCAGGCCGCCGGTCCGGTGCACCAGGTCCGCGGCGGCGGCGAGCACTCCCGGATCCGGGTAGATGCCGTCGGACGAGAAGATGCTGTCGACGACCAGCGCGGCGAGGCGGACACCGCGGCGCGCCAGATCGTCGATCTGGGTCTGCACGCTGTTCAGGAACAGCTCGCGCACCTGGGCGGCGTCGTATCGGTACGTGTCGGGCGCGGGGACCAGCCGCACGTCGCGGCCGAGCATCGCGCCGGTGCCCGAGGCCGGCGACCACGAGGCGACGTCGCGCGTGCAGCCGTGATAGGCGTTCTCGGTGACGATCACGCCGGTCCCGCCGCTGACCACCCGGGCCACCCGGAGCGCGAGGTCGTTCGCCTCCGAACCGGTGCAGGTGAACATCACGTTGTCCAGCGCCGCGCCGTGGGTGGCGACCAGGTTCTCCGCGTAGTCGATGATGTCCGGTTGGAGATAACGCGTGTTGGTGTTGATCGTCTGCAACTGCCGGTGCACCGCGGCCACGACGTGCGGGTGGTTGTGCCCCACGCTGGCCACGTTGTTGTAGGCGTCGAGGTATTCGTCGCCGCGGGCGTCGATGATCTTGGTACCGAAGGCCCGTACCGGGCGGAGCGGCTCGTCGTAGAACAGGCGATAGGCCGGTCCCATCACCCGGCGGCGGCGTTCCACCAGTTCGCGGGTCTCCGGATCGAGCGAGGCGAGACGATCGTCGCTGAGCGCGTTCAGCGAGATGATCTCGACGTGCGGATCGGGTGTCATGAAGCGGTCCTTCCCTGAGATGCCGCGCGCGGCACGGCAGCGGAGCTGCGGAGTCTCATCGGCCGACGACCTCCTGGAGAACGCGGGTGATCTCGTCGCGGGCGACCGTCACGCTCGCCAGGTCACCGGCGATGAACAGCCGGCCGGCGGCGCCGATCATCTGCACGTCGACCAGCGTGAGGTCGGGGGCCACGCGCTCGGCGCTGTTGGCCGCGACGGCGGCGAACAGCGCCGGCGCCATCTCGTACACCAGGAGCGCCGAGCCGGGCAGCAGCATCGAGGCGTCCCGCGTCCGGTTCAGGATCACCGCGTGCTGGTCGCCGATCTCCTCGATGATGTCGCTGTAGAGGATCTTCGGCTTGAGCTGATCCTCGGGACTCGCGTCGAGCGCGGCCAGGATCGCGGCGCCCGCCCGCTCGACGACGTCGGCGTCCGGACTGTGCACTTCGAGGATCCCGTACTGGCGTTCCACGTACAGCAGCCCGGGCTCCACCTCGGGGGTGGCCTTCAGCGCGGAGTCGGTGACCCGCTGGATCGCCAGCGCCGGGGCCACCTCGACGATCAGCGAGTGGTCGCCGGCCTTCGGCGGATAGCCGCGGGCGCGTGTCGGGGTCGCCATCGTCGCGGCGAACTGCCGCTGAAGACCGTCGATGCGCAGGTACACGCGGAGTTCGGTGGCCGGTGCGGCGGGCTCGGCCACCTCGGCGGGGGCCGTCTGCCCGGCGGCCGGTCTCGTCTTGCGGGCCGGGGACGAGGTGCGCGTCGTCGCCATCACTTGGTTCCGGTGACGGCGAAGTGCTTGTTCAGATCACCATGCGGCCGCGGAATCACATGCACCGACACCAGCACACCCACACTCGCAGCCACCTCCGACCCCGCCTCGGTCGCCGCCTTCACCGCACCCACATCACCATTGATGATCACCGCCACCAGGCCGTCCCCCACCTCCTGACGACCCACCAACGACACATTCGCCGCCTTCACCATCGCATCCGCCGCCGCCAACGCAGCCACGAAACCCCGCGTCTCGATCATCCCGATCGCATCACTCATGATTCCCACTCCTTCTCGTCAGTTCTGGTTCGTTGTGCGGGCGCACCCGCGTGTCAGCGCCGCTCGCTGAACAGGTCACGCAGTTCCTCGGCGATCAGCCGGCGCAGTTCCTCACGCAGCGCGTCGTCGCCCGGGAGCGAGCCGTGCCCGGCGGCCCGCGCCGGGCTGACCCGCAGGCCGTCGAAGCGCGGGAAGGGCGCCGCCGTCTCGTAGGCGGTGCGCTTCCACTGCACGAGGTGCTCCGGGGACAGGTTCTCGCCGAGCGAGCTGCCGCCGAGGAATCCCGTGCCGATCGACATGGTCATCGCCAGGCCGGTGTCGAAGCCCGCGTTGCCGAGGCTGCCGCCGGCGTTCACGACGATCCGGTGCACCGGCAGCCGGCTGGTGAAGTCGAGCACCCGCTGGGGGTCGTTGCTGTGGATCACCGCCGAGTGGCCGGTGCCCACGTTCTCCACGAGTGCCTGCGCGGCGTCGACCGCATCGGCGAAGTCGGCGGCGCGCAGCACCCCG
The DNA here is from genome assembly GCF_023100845.1 of Gordonia sp. PP30. Taxonomy (NCBI): domain Bacteria; kingdom Bacillati; phylum Actinomycetota; class Actinomycetes; order Mycobacteriales; family Gordoniaceae; genus Gordonia; species Gordonia sp. PP30. The sequence goes on from NZ_CP095864.1 coordinate 4,323,270, forward strand.
AGGACGGGCGACAGCTTCTCGTGGGTGAACGACTCGTCGTCGGAGCGATCGGTGAACGGGGCCAGCAGGACCTTGGTGCCGGGCCGCACGGAGATCCCGGCGCCCTGTGCGATCACGGTCGCCGGACGGCCGACCAGCGAGGTGTTGAGCTTGCCGCCCAGGTACAGGTGGTTCCGCAGGCGGCGCACCTCGTCGTCGCTGCACAGATGCGCACCGTCACTCTGCAGGTCCGTCAACAGCCGGTCGGCCACCGCCTCGACCACGATCAGCACCGACTCCGCGGTGCACAGCACGGAGTTGTCGTACGACTTGGAGGCGACGATCGCCGCGGCGGCCGCGGGCAGGTCGGCGGTCTCGTCGACGACGACCGGCGCGTTGCCGGGACCGACGCCGATCGCCGGCGTGCCCGATCGATACGCCGCGCGGACCACCGCGCCGCCGCCGGTGGCCAGGATCAGGTCGACGCGCGCATCGCCCATCGCCGCTTCGATCAGTGGCACCGAGGGCTCGGCCAGGATCTGGATCGCGCCGTCGGGAGCGCCGGCGGCCACGGCCGCGTCGCTGAGCAGTCCAGCGGCCTCGATGCTGGTGGCGACCGCGGCCGGGTGCGGGCTGATGACCACGGCGTTGCGGGTCAGGAGGCAGGACAGCACCTTGAAGTAGAGGTTCGCGACGGGACTGGTCGACGGCGTCACCGCGAGAACCACCCCGGCGGGGCTGGGCACCATCAGCAGCTTGCGCGCCGCGTCGATGCGGTGGCCGACCAGATCGAGGTCGCCGTACTCCCGCACGAACCCCGCCGACAACGCCTCGTTCTTGATCACCTTGTCCTCGGCCACGCCGAATCCGGTCTCGGCGGCGGCCTTCTCGGCGAGTTGCCGCGAGTGGCGGAAGCCGGCCTCGGCGACGGCCCGCACGATGCGGTCGACCTGGGCGCGATCGAAGTCCCGGAACCGCCGCGCGGCCGCCCGGGCACGGTCGAGCACCAGATCGAGGTCCGTCGAGACCGCCGTATTCAGAGGATTCATACTGGGTTCAGGCCTTCCATGAGTTCATCACGCAACCAATTAAGCCTTTTGGTTGTAAACGGTTGCGACTACGGTCGCACGGAAACCCTCCAGCGTCAAGGGATTCCCGAAACAACGATCCGGCGACGCTGGGCGACCTTCCGAACCGGCCTGGTCGGAGTGAAAACCAACCATTTGTGGGGGCACCGGGCGACGGTCCCCCATAAACCCGTGGCCCGCTGTCGGACGTGCTCGTTACGCTGGCACGATGACCGGCACTCCTACCGACGCGGCCGTCGAGGCGATCGATCTGGTGAAGCGCTTCGGCGACTTCACCGCCGTCGACGGCGTCAGCTTCTCCGTCCCCGCGGGGACCGTCCTCGGAATGCTCGGCCCCAACGGCGCGGGCAAGACCACGACCGTCCGGATGATGACCACGCTGTCGATCCCGACCTCCGGCACCGCCCGGATCAACGGCTACGACGTCCGCGAGCAACCCGACCAGGTGCGGCGCAGCATGGGCCTCACCGGCCAGGCCGCCACCGTCGACGAGCTGCTCACCGGCCGCGAGAATCTCGCGATGATCGGCGGCCTGTACGGCATCGGCCGCAAGGCACTGCGTGCCCGCAGCGATCAGCTCCTCGAGCAGTTCTCCCTCACCGACGCCGGCGACAAGGTGGTGCGCGACTACTCCGGCGGCATGCGGCGGCGCATCGACCTCGCCGTCAGCCTGCTCAGCGCACCGCCCGTCCTGTTCCTCGACGAGCCGACCACCGGCCTCGACCCGCACAGTCGTAACGAACTGTGGGACGTGCTGCGCGAGCTCGTCGCCCAGGGCACCACGCTCGTCCTCACCACCCAGTACCTGGAGGAGGCCGACCAGCTCGCCGACCGGATCGTCGTGGTCGATCAGGGCCGGATCATCGCCGACGGCACTCCGCTGCAGCTCAAGGATCAAGCCGGATCCGCGAGCGTCGTCGCCACCCTCACCGACGCCGCCGACCTCGCCTCGGCCCACCGCCGGCTCGTTCCGGCGCTGGCCGCCCTCCGCGGATCCGACGACATCGAGATCTTCGTGGACGAGGGGGCTCGCTCACTGACCATCCCGGCCGGCGGGCTGCCCGACCTCACGCGAGTGGCCCAGCTGCTCGACGAGTCGGGGATCGCCATCGACGACCTCGGGCTCTCCCGGCCGAGCCTGGACGACGTCTTCCTGACCCTGACCGGTCATCGCACCGACCCCGGCGACGACGCGTCGCCCTCCGATGCCTGATCTGCCGCCCCTCGAACTCGTCGAAAGGAAGCCGTGAGCGTCTCCGCACCCGTGACCATCACCCCGCCCAGCCTGTGGCGGCAGACCGCAATCATGGTCAAGCGCAGCCTGATCCACACCCGGCGCATGCCGGAGATGCTGGCCGACGTCACCGTCCAGCCGATCATGTTCGTGGTGCTGTTCGCGTTCGTCTTCGGTCCGGCGATGCCGGTCCCGGGTGGCGGCAGCTACAAGGACTACCTGCTGCCCGGCATCATGGGCCAGACGATCGCGTTCACCGCGTTCGTCGTCGCGACCGGCATCACCGCGGACGTCGACAAGGGCATCGTCGACCGTTTCCGGTCGCTGCCGATCTCGCGGACGTCGTACCTGTTCGGCCGCTCGATCGCGTCGGTGCTGCACTCGATGATCGGCATCGTGGTGATGGCGCTGACCGGGCTGGCCATCGGCTGGCGGATCCACAACTCCGCCGGGGAGGCGATCGCCGGGTTCGCGCTGCTGATCCTGTTCGGATTCGCACTGATCTGGTTCGGCGTGCTGATCGGATCCACGCTGCGTTCGGTGGAGTCGGTGAACGGCGTCATGTTCACCACCATCTTCCCGCTGACCTTCCTCTCGAACGCGTTCGTCCCGACCGCGCCGATGGCGCCGTGGCTGCGGGCCGTCGCCGAATGGAATCCGATCTCCGCGCTGGTCCAGTCGCTCCGCGTGCTGTGGGGCAACGGACCGGCGGCCGGTCCGGGCAGCGCCCTGCCGCTGCATCATCCGATCATCTCGACGGTGCTGTGGTCGGTCGCCCTGACCCTGGTGTTCGCTCCGTTCGCCCTGCGCGCCTACCGCCGCCGGACCGCCGACTGACATGCCGGACCTGCGGTACACACGGATCGAGACACCGCTGCGCGAGGTGACGCTCGTCGCCGAGGACGACCACCTGACCGGTCTGTACTTCCCCAGGCAACGGCCGCTGCCGGCCGCCGACGAGTTCGGTCCGCGCGTCGACGTCCACGCCGATCCGGTGTTCACCCGCACCGCCGCCGAACTGGCCGAATACTTCGACGGCACACGGCAGTCGTTCGGCGTGCCGCTGCGTGCCCGCGGCGACGACTTCGCCGAGCGCGTGTGGGCCCTGCTCCGACAGATCCCGTACGGGACGACGACCACCTACGGCGCCATCGCCACCCGGCTCGGCCACCCCGGACAAGCGCAGCGCGTCGGCCAGACCGTCGGCCGCAATCCGATCGGCATCCTCATCCCGTGTCACCGGGTGATCGGCGCGGACGGCTCGCTCACCGGATACGCCGGCGGCCTGGATCGCAAACGCCGGCTCCTCGACCTCGAAGAACCCGCGGACACCCGGCTGTTCTAGCCGGTCGTCGGCCACGGCCGTCGGCCGAAGGGAGGATTCCCGCCCCGATCGCCGGGGCTGACCACAGTCTCCGGCATACCGTCGGGGCGTCTTCTCTCCCGAAACGAAGGCCCCCCGCATGCACCGCATCGTCTCCGCCTGCGCCGCGCTCGCCGTCGGCGCTCTTCTGCTGACCGGCTGCTCCAGCGACGACCTCACCAAGACCAGCTGCAAGGACTACAACAAGATGAGCAGCAGCAGACAGGACGACGTGGTCCGGGCGCTCCTGAAGAAGCGCAGCAAGGGCGGCGACAGCGACGACACCGGCGGGGTCGCGATCCAGCTGAACAAGACGAGCGTCTCCGGCTTCTGCCAGAGCGCGCCCTACTCGTCGGTCGACCAGGCCCTCACCCTGTGACCGGTCCGCCGGTCAGGCGGTGTGGCTGAGGGCGTCGAGCGGGTCGGCGTAGATCGCGTCGAGGGCGACGGCGCCGGCCGCCTTCTGCTGGACGGTGATCGCCGAGCGGGCCACGCGGACGTCGCGATTGGTGATCACCGACGTGGCGCGCAGCGCCTTGGACACCACCGGCAGGGCCTCGGGGTAGTCGGTGAACGCCTGGCCGCCGAGAATCACGTGATCCGGGTTGAAGATGTCCGAGATCAGCGCCACCGTGCGGCCGAGGATCTCGGCGCGCTCGGCGAGGATGTCGTGGGCGACGGCGTTTCCGCTGCGCGCGGCGTGCCGCAACGCCTCCAGCGAGTCGACGTCCAGGCCGGCCGCCGCCGCGGCCCGCAGCACGCCCGAGTCACCGATCGCCTCTTCCAGGCGTCCGGTCTTCTCCGGGTCGAGCAGCCGGGTCTCGCCGGTCGGGAAGTGCCCGATGGTCGGCGGGCCGGCGGCCGGGGTGTGGACGGTGCCGTCCACGCTGAACGCGATGCCGGCCATTTCGCGGGCGTAGAAGTAGAGGAAGTTCTGGCTCGACTCGGCCGGGTTCACCACCAGCTCGGCGGCGGCCATGGCCTCCACGTGCGAGGCCACCGACACCGGAAGACCGAGTTCCCGGGCGATCAGTTCACCCACGCGGACACCGCTCCAGCCCAGTCGCGGGTGGTCGACGACGCCCTTCCCGGCGACGCGGCCACCGATGGCGACACCGCCCCAGAGGAGGCGCTTACCCACCCAGCGGTCGGCGAAGCGTCGTGCGCTCACTCCGATCGCGGCGACCACCTGCTCGGGTGTCGCGGCCTGCGGGGTGGGGATGTTGATGGCACCCACCACCCGGTGCTGCAGGTCGTGGGTGGTGATCGAGGTGGTGCGGAAACCGATGTGGATGCCGACGGTCAGGAAGTCGCCGGTGTTGATCTCGAAGGGCACCCGCGGGCGGCCCACGGCGCCGGGCGGCGTCAGATCGGCGCGTTCGCGGATCAGGCCGGCCTTGAGCAGCGCACTCACCTGGCGATTGACGGTCGAGATGGAGAGGCCGGTGAGGGCGGCGGTGTCGTCGCGGAACACCGGTCCGGAGACGCGGGCGGTCCGCAGTACCAGCGCGGCGGCCTTGGTGGAGAGTTGGAGACTGGCGACACCGGCGTGCGGGGCGCTCACCCGGGCCGCCGGGCGCGGTCGCTGGCGGAGGGTCGCATTCTGGGCCTGTCGAATGGTGACGCGTCGGTCGAGGGTGGAGGTCATGAGGTGTCCTTGAGTGCCGGGCGCGCAGACACCCGGACGGGTGCGCGCAGCGCGAATCGAATGCCCGCGAGAGCGGGATGGAAGCTGGGGTCAGCGCATTCGACGGCGACACAGGACACGGGCGAGCGGCAGGCGGCATCCCAGAGCGGTGGTCACATAGGTGACCTCCGGGATCGCATACGGCTGCACGGTCATGTCGATCAAGCTAGCAAGAGCCGGCGGTCCCGGCAACATCGGGGCCCGGCAGCGGGCCCCTCATTCGATGAGGAACACCGGGATCTGCCGGTCGGTCTTGGTCTGATATTCGGCGTACGGCGGGTAGGCCGCGACGGCGAGGGACCACCAGTGTTCACGCTCGTCGCCGGACAGTTCGCGGGCGGTGCCCTCGGTGACCACGTCACCGTCCTGCACGGTCACCGCCGGATTCGCCTTCACGTTGTGATACCAGGCCGGATGCTGCGGTGCGCCGCCCTTGGAGGCGACCATCGCGTACTTGCCGTTCTCCTCGACGCGCATCAGCGGCACGTAGCGCTTCTTCCCGGATTTCGCGCCCGTCGTGGTGAAGAGCACCACCTTCATCCCGTTGATCCCGACCGAGTCGGTGGTGCCGGTCTCGATGATCTTCTCGGTCTGCTCGCGCACCCAGTCGGTGGGGCTCAGTTCCGGTGTCTCGCTCATGTCCTCGATGGTAGGTCGGCGGCCGCGGTCCGCGCCGCCGGAATCCGTCGCGAATTCTGTCGCGGCCGAGATCCGTCGCGGATCTTGCCGGAATCGCGGATCATTCCGCTACGGAAATCGGCGGCCGGCAAGATCCGCGACAGATCGCTCAGGCCGTACGTCGTTCGGCGAGGGCGAGGTGGTGCCGGATGATCGCGAGGGTCTGCGCCGGGCGTTCCACGATGTCGGCCCAGGTGAAGTGCAGCACCGTCCAGCCCGCTCCGGTGAGCGCGTTGCCGCGGGTCCGGTCGTGCTGGAACGCCTCCGCGTCGGAGTGATATGCGAAGCCGTCGATCTCCACGGCGAGCTTGTGCTCGACGAAGGCGACGTCCACCTCGTAGGGGTCCGCGGCCGGATAGTTCAGTACGTAGGGCGGCAGGTCGTGCGCATCGAGCAGCACCGCCAGGGCACGACGTTCCGCGGGCGATCGCGCGCCGGCCGCGGCGGCGTCGAGCATCGGGGCGACGATGCCGGCGCCCCGCCGGCCCTGGTAGCGCGCATCGGCGATGACCAGGTCTTCGAGGGTCACCTTCTCGGCCTGCAACACCCGGTCGAGAAACTCCATGCCCAGCAGGGCGGCCGAGTCGAGAACGGTCATGGCCGGTGAGGTCACGGCGACGCTCCGTACCTCGTAGAGGTCGACGTCCTTCAGGGTCCGGTTCCACAACTGCACCACGCCGAGGCTCTTGGCGAGCGGCTTCCGAGTGCTCCGGCCGCGCGGGACGTTGACGTGGATCGTCGCCGGAGCACTTCGGGTGTAGCCGCGCCAGAACGCGGCCGCGGGGCCGCAGAGCGCGGCGCACTTCCCGCAGCTCCAGACCGCCGCGCGGATCCGTGCGTGCGGGGTCAGGTAGTGGTCCACCGCGTGAAAGACTCCCGGCCCGACGGTCTCCCATTCCCCGGAGGCGCACCGGCGGGCCACCCCCGACCGGTGCAACCCGCACCCCGCAGTCTGCTTGAGCGTCACGACGCCGTCCTGCTTCGCCAGGAGGCGCCGCAGTTTCGCCAGATCCGGTCGTCCCATGTTGTTTAGACGCGCCGACCCCGTTCCTGGTTCCACTCCCCCGCGCGTCACCCCGGCGATCCGTCGCGGATCTTGTCGCCGCCGAAATCCGTCGCGGATCTTGCCGGAATCGTCGGCGTGTCCGCGACAGATCCCGACGGCCGGCAAGAACCGCGACAGACCGGTCAGCGGAAGGTGGCCAGGCCGACGTCGGACGCGGACAGGTGGGCGTGCTCGTTGACCGAGACCACCGTGATGCCGCGTCGTCCCACGAGGAGCTTGCTGTACGACGCGTTGACCATCGCGCGCGCCAGGGCGGGCCAGCTCTGCGCGGGCACGCCCCAGAGCCGGGCGATCAGCGCGGTGATGGTGCCGGCCGACGAGACGGCGAGCACGGTCTGGCCCGAACCCGCCAGGGCCACCGCGCGATCGGCCGCCGCGCTCGTGCGTGCCAGGTACTCGGCGTAGGTCTCGTCGGATTGAGCAGCACTGACACCATTCGGCCCGCTCGCTCCGCTCCCGGCGCCCTCGGTCCAGCGGAGCAGCGCGTCGTCGAGCAACTGCTGGTAGGCCGCCGGGCTGTCGTACAGATCCGGTGTGGGACCGCCCGGCAGCGCCGGGATCACGTACTCGTCCCAGCCCGCATCGACGACGCGTTCGGGCGCGTCACCCGCGTGGACGGTCCCGAAGGCGTCGAGCACGGCGCCCAGGGTGGCGCGCTGGCGCGGCAGCGCGCCGCTCACGGCGGCGGTGAAGGCCGGCACCTGACCCGCGAGGGCGAGGCCGGTGCGCCGGGCCTGCTCGAAGCCGAGTTCGGTGAGCCCGGGAGCATTGCCCGGCGCCGGCTCCGTCGAGTACGCGTGCAGCGGCGCCTGACCGTGCCGGACCAGATAGATCACACCCATGACAGATCCCTCAGTTCTCTAGCGCGGCAAGGCCGTTCGCGATGAACGACGCGGTGGCCTCGGCGGCGCGTTCGGCACCGGCCGCGCCCGACGACCCGCCCTGAAGCGCACGATGGGTGATGCCCTCGGCGATCACGCCCAGCTTCAGGTTGGCCAGCCCCAGGTAGAAGCCCCAGTCGCCCAGATCGACGCCCGCCACCTCGGCGTAGCGCTGCGCCATCGCGTCGGCCGACGGGTACCGGTCGCTGGTCCACGCGGCGTCGAACCCGAGGACCCGCGAGAACACCGGTTCGCGATAGACGCACATGAGCGCGACGTCGGTCAGCGGATCGCCGAGCGCCGACAGTTCCCAGTCGACGACGGCGGCCACCGACGACGGGTCGCCCGGCGCGAGAATGGTGTTGTCGACGCGGAAGTCACCGTGCACGATCGTCGACCGTGCCGCGTCCGGAATCCGTTCGGCGAGAAGCGAAGCGAGCCGCTCGACGTCCGGCAGCTCACGCGTCTGGACCAGTCCCCACTGCCGGGTCCACAACCTCACCTGGCGGGCGGCGAAGCCGTCGGGACGCCCGAAATCAGCGAGCCCGACCTCCGCGTAGTCCACCTCGTGGAGGGCCGCGAGAGTACGGACCAGCGCATCGAAGTTCGCCTCGACATCGGCGTCGGACCACCTGGCGAGATCGTCGGTGGAGCGGATGACGTCGCCGTCGACGAAGTCGACGACGGTGCACGGCGCCCCGATGAACTCCCCGGTGCGGTCGATCGCGACGGGGGTGGCCACCGGCACGCCGGTCCCGGCGAGCGCGGAGGTGACCGCCCATTCGCGCTCCATGTCGTGCGCGGAGGGGGTCAGTCCGGCCAGCGGCGGACGGCGCACCACCCAGCGCCGGGTGCGGTCGGCGGCGGCGAAAGTCAGGTTGGAGCGGCCCCCGCTGATCAGCTCGATGGACAGCTCACCGTCGACGTCGATGCCGTTCGCCGACAACAGGTTCCGCAGGTCAGCAGCCTTCAGTCCGGCATGGTCAGGCAACGGTGCCACCCGCCTCGCGGCGCTTGCGGGCCCGTCCCACGGCGCGCTTGGCGAGCGCCCAGCGATGCACCTCGGACGGCCCGTCGTAGATGCGGAAGGCGCGGACCTCGTTGGCCAGCCGGGCCAGCGGCAGGTCCTCGGAGACCCCGAGTCCGCCGCACATCTGAATGCTGCGGTCGAGGACTCGCGAGAAGGCCTCCGCACCGAAGGTCTTGGCGATCGAGGTCGAGTCCGAGGCGTGTTCGCCGCGGTCCAGTTCCCAGCAGGCCTGGGTGAGCAGCGACCGGCTGGCGGCGAGATCGATCTCGTTGTCGGCGACCATCTGCTGGATCATGCCGAGGTCGCCGAGCCGGCCGCCGAAGCCCTCGCGGGTGTCGACGTAGTCGCACGCGATCGCATGGGCGCGTTCGGCGGTGCCGAGCCAGCGCATCACGTGCGTCATGCGCGCGGGTCCGAGCCGGACCTGCGCGTATCGGTAGCCCTCGTCCACCTCGCCGAGCACGTCCTCGTCGGGCACGAAGACGTCGCGGAAGGTCACCTCGCAGTGACCGCCGATCATGCCGCGGTCGTAGGTGTGGACGTATCGGTCGACGCTGATGCCCGCCGCCTCGCCGGGTGCGAGAAACATCGTCGCGCCGCCGCGGTCGCCGGCTTCGCCCCTGGTGCGCGCCATGATGATCCACATTCCGGCGCCGTCGGCACCGGTGATGAACCGCTTGACGCCGTTGATCTTCCATCCGCCCGGCACGCGGACGGCGGTGGTGCACAACGCATTCGGGTCCGAGCCCGCCCCGGGCGAGGGTTCGGTCATGGCGAAGGCGCTGCGGATGTCGCCCCGGGCGAGCGGCGCGAGGTAGCGGTCCTTCTGCTCCGGACTCGCGATGTGGGCGAGCATGTGGACGTTGCCCTCGTCGGGCGCGCCGAGATGGAGCGCGACCGGACCGAACGTCGAGTGACCCGCGGCGGTGAACACCGGCGAGCGCTCCGACATGTTCAGGCCCAGACCACCGAACTCGACGGGGGCATGCGGCGCGAAGATCCCCAGCGCCTTGGCCTGAGCGTTCAGCTCGCGGCGCAGATCGTCGCCACCGGCCGCCATCACATCGCCGGCATACCGATTCTCGATCGGGAGCACGACGTCGTCGATGAACGTCCGGGTCCGCTCCACAAGATCGGCGACCTCATCGCCCAGGGAAAGTTCGACAGCCACCACTCAGCCTCCTTCTACCGAACGATCGCTCGGTAGGTCCACCGTGTCATCCCCGCGGCACGACGTCAAGCGGTCGGCACGTACCCGACCAGATCCCGCGCGAGCACCAGGTTCCGCGCGACGAGCTCATCCGGGTCGAGCGCGCCGGACGGCCGGTACCAGCTCGACACCCCGACGCACATCGTCGCGAGCGCCCGCGCGGCATCCTCCGGATACCCGGTGGTGAACAGCCCGGCCGCGACGCCGGCGGCCACCGCATCGTCGAGCATCCGCTGCTGCCGATCGCGATGTGCGACGTAGCGCTGCCGATACTCCGGGTCCATGCTCCGGATCTCGGTGGAACCGACGAAGGCCTGCTCCCGCCGGTACATGTGGAACCGCAACAGCGATTCGACCAGCGCGTCGAACCGGACCACCGGATCGTCACCTGCGTCGGCGAGCGCGGCCTCACTGCGATCCAGCAACTCGGACATCGTGAGTTCCGAAAGCCCTTGCAGCAGAGACTGTTTCGATGGGTAATGGTGGTAGAGGCCGGGCACCGACAGACCCGCGCGGCCGGCGATCTCCCGGACCGTCGTGCCGTGATAGCCGTGCTCGGCAAAGGCCGCGAGAGCAGCGGCCAGCGGTGCAGGCAGATCCGGTGGGCCGTAGTCGCGCCAGGTGCTCATGGCAGCAACATCCGCACGCACACGGCGACCATCCGCTCCCGATCCAGTTCGATGTCGCCCTGCGACCACGCGCCCAGCAACCGACCGAGCCCGCCCACCTGAAAATACGCCGCGGCGGTCAGCTCGGGCCCGGGCCGCATCCCGAATCCCTCCCGCGCCGATTCACTCGTCAGCTGAACCAGGAACGTTATCGACTCGGCCCGCTTGGCCGCGATCACCGCACCGCCGATCGTGTCCGCGAAGAGGAGCCGGCCCGCACGCGGGTCCGACTCGATCACCCGGAGCAGCGCGCGCACCGCCTCTTCCACTCGTTCCCGAGGGGTCTCGGCGGCCCGAAAGGCCTCCCGAGCCTCCCCTGCGAGCCGGGCGATCACCTCGTCGTAGGCGGCACCGATCAACTGGTCGACGCCGGTGAAACTCTCGTAGAAGTACCGCGGCGTGAGCGCCGCCCGGGCACAGACTCCGCGGACCGTGATCGATGCGGCCTCGGGGTCGCCGAACACGTCCAGCGCCGCGTCGATGAGCGCGGCACGACGCCGCGCCACCCGCGCATCCCCGGCCTCCCCGCCATAGGCGCGCAGCGTCCCGGGCTTGTCCGGCGACGATTCTGAAGAGGTCACCGGTCCATCTTGACACCTGGCACCGACCGGAGTTAACTCGGTCATATAATATTAAGTGACAACGGACGTTATCAGATATGGAGTCGTCATGACCGCCGAGATCGTCAGCGACGGACGCGCGAACGCCCTCGCCCGCGACGCCGAGACCATGCCGCGCTCGCGGCGCGAGGAACTCGATGCCGTCGAGGTCAGCAACCTGCCCATGCTCGGGCTCGCACTCCTCGCCGGGCCGGCGAACGTGATCATGCAACTGTCGCTCCCGGCCGTCGGCTACGGCGTGTACGAGAGCACGGTGGAGTCGGGCAACCTGTTCAAGCACCCGGTCAAGCGGACCCGGACGACGCTCACCTACCTCGCCGTCGCCGCCATGGGCTCCCCCGACATCCGCAAGGCCTACCGCCACGCGGTGAACAAGTCCCACGCCTACGTGCGGTCGAACGCCGACAGTCCGGTGAAGTACAACGCCTTCGACCCGGCGCTGCAACTGTGGGTGGCCGCCTGCCTGTACCGCGGCTGGGAAGACGTGCAGCGGATCTTCGGCGATCCCGCATCGATCACCGAGGAGGCCTACCAGCAGGGCGCGGTCATGGGCACCACCCTGCAGATGCCGCGCGAGATGTGGCCGGCCACCCGCGCCGACTTCGAGGAGTACTGGCAGCAGCAGGTGGCCGGGCTCCAGATCGACGACACCATCCGCGGGTACCTGCTCGGCATCATGGAGATGCGCTTCTCCCTGGGGCCCGTCCGCATGCTGACCCGCTGGTTCTCCGAGACCATGACCATCGGCTTCCTGCCGCCGGAGTTCCGCGAGAAGATGCGGGTCGATCACACCCCGGCGCAGCGCCGGTTCTTCCGCGCGCATGCCGCGGTCGCGCGGCGATTGATCCCCGTGCTGCCCAAGCCGCTACGCGAATTCCCGTTCAACCTGCTGCTCGCCGACCTGGAATGGCGCCGCCGGACGGATCGTCCCCTGGTCTGAGCCGGTTCAGCGGGCGCCGGCCGCCCGCGCACGACGAGCCGCGCTCACCCGCGGGCCCCCGTGAGCGCCCGATCGCGGATCGAGTCGTCGATCGTCGACCCGGGTGCTCCGACCCGCACGTCCGCCGCGCGATGAACCTCGGGCAACCGGTCACCGCGCCCGAACAGCTTGTGCCGCAACGTACCCGGCGTGTACTCGCCCGGATACACCCCGCGTTCCTGTAGCCGCGGCACCACATGCTCGACGACGTCCTCGAACGACCCCGGCGTGACCGCGTAGGCGATGTTGAAGCCGTCGACGTCCGTCTCCTCCACCCAGTCGATGAGGGTCTGCGCCACCTCGTCGCCCGAACCGACCAGCACCGGCCCCATCCCGCCGATGCCGCCCCAACTCGCGAGATCCCCGACGCTCCAGAGCTTTCCGCTCTCGTCGGCCTGCGAGAACGCGGCGACGGCGGACCTGATGGCATTGGACTCGACGTCGCCGATCGGATCGTCCAGCTCATACTCGGACAGGTCGACGCCCATCCACCCCGACATGAACACCAGCGAGCCCTCGTCGGAGGCGTAGCGGCGATACTCCTCGGCCTTCGCGCGGGCCGCCTCCGGGGTGTCGTCGGTGATGATGGTGACCAGCGTGTAGATCTTCGCGTCGTACGGATCGCGGCCGGCGGCGACGAGTTCCTCCCGGATCGCGGTGACCAGGCCCCGCAGGATCGCCTTGGTCGGCGCGGCGACGAAGACCGCCTCCGCGTTCTCCGCGGCGAAGCGGCGCCCGCGCGGCGACGCCCCGGCCTGATAGATCACCGGCGTGCGCTGCGGTGACGGTTCGGCCAGGTGGATGCCCGGGACACGGAAGTGCTCACCGGAATGCCCGATGTGGTGCACCTTCGCCGGATCGGCGAAGACTCCGGCGGCGCGGTCACGGCGGACGGCGTCATCCTCCCACGACCCCTCCCACAGCTTGTACAGCACGGTCAGGTACTCGTCGGCGTGGTCGTACCGGCTGTCGTGGTCCAGCAGAGCGTCGTCGCCCATGTTCCGCGCGGCCGCGGGCAGGTATCCGGTGACCACGTTCCAGCCGATCCGGCCGCGCGTCAGGTGGTCGAGGGTGGAGAGCCGGCGCGCGAACGGGTACGGATGCTCGAAGCCGGTGCCGGTGGTGATGCCGAAGCCGAGGTGTTCGGTGGCGTGCGCCATCGCCGACACCAGCAGCAGCGGGTCGTTCACCGGGATCTGGGCACCCTGGCGGATCGCCGCCTCGTCGTTGCCGGCGAAGACGTCGTACGTGCCGAGCACGTCGGCGATGAACAGGCCGTCGAACCGCCCGCGTTCGAGGAGCTGCGCCAGCCCCACCCAGTAGTCGAGGGTGTTGTAATCCCACGACTGGTCGTCGGGGTGCCGCCACAGCCCCGGCGACTGGTGGGCGACGCAGTTCATGTCGAACGCGTTGAAACGGATCTGTCGAGTCATGACGACCATCGTGGGGCCGCGGTGGATCGATCAGAACCGTTGCGCGCGTGGTGATCCCAACGCGCGCCGGGACTGCTACATGGTGAGCAGCGGCAAGATGATGAGCAGAATGACGATGATCGCGATCGGCACGACCATCATCCCGATCATGAGGCCGACGCCGTTGTACTGCTGCGGGCCTTCGCCGAGCGAACCCTTGCTGAAGGTCCACGCCGGGGCGCGGTACTCCATGCCCACGGTCTGCCCGGGTGCGACGTTGACGGTGGCGTCGGCGGGACCGATCTTCGGCGGGAGGATGTACGGCACGTGCACGTGCAGGTGATGCTGACCGGGCGGCAGCGGAATGGTGTTGTCACCCCAGACGGCCGGGATCTGCTGGCCGTCGATCTCCACCTTCGGCTTGATGAAGTAGAGGATCCACGCCAGCGGGAAGAACTTGGTGGTCAGCAGCAGACCCTGCGGGCCGAGCGCGCCACCCGGCTGCGGCGCCGGAGCGTGCTGCGGTGCGGCACCGTAGTGCGGCTGCGGAGCCTGCTGGTGCGGGCCCGGCTGCGGCGGTCCCGGCTGATGCGGAGCGGGATACTGCGGCGCCTGCTGGCCGGGCGAGTACTGGCCGGCGGGCGGCGCCTGCGGCGGAACACCGTACGGCCGGGGCGGATTCCCGTAGGGCTGCGGCGCACCATAGGGCTGCTGCGGACGCGGCGGCTGGGCGGGCGCGCCATACGGCTGCTGCCCCGGCGCGCCGTACTGCGAACCCGGGGCGGGTTGTCCGTGCCGCGGCGGGTTCCCGGCCGGCTGGTTGTCGTAGGGGCCCTGCGGGGGTGTTCCACCAGTCATGCGCACAGCATAATCGCCAGACCCGGCCTCAACACGGTGCACGCAGCACCGAGCGCGGCGCACACGGGAACGAATATCCGTTTCGGGAGGCTTGCCGGTAACCCGGGTCCGCCGCCTGATCACCGCGAGGGCATCGGTCCGGACGGGGAATCGGGAGCAGACGTCATGACGTGCGGCGCGAGTTCGCCGAGTGCGAGAAAGACGATGTCGGACCGCGGTTCGATGCCCGCCGGCATGGAGACCGTGGTCGGCGGTCGCGTGGTCGAACGCACCGTCCAGCGGTGCTGCCACACCACTCCCCGGAATCGGACGCAGACGTACTCCAGCGCGGTCACCTCCGGCCACGGGAGGTAGCCGTCGTCGTCGGCCCGACCGGGGAGATAGCCGAGACCGGCCTCCGAGAGCCAGAGCTGGTCTCGGCCACGATTGGCCACCAGCCAGCCCGCAGAGAACCCCGCCAACGCACCGAGTCCGAGCAGCAGCCCGAGGAGGACGAGCCCGGTCCCCACCGCCGCCTCGGTGTCGCTTGCCGACGCCGGGGCGGCGACCGGGCGAGCCGGCTCCATCCCGGCAACACGTCGTCGATCGGCATCCCCGACTCCAGCCGGCGGTGAATGGCGTCGGCCTGTTCGGGGGTGACGGTGTAGGTCTCCGTCGCACGTTCGGTGTCCGGCCGACCGCGCGGCGAATCGTCCAGACGCCAGGCACTGCCGCTGACGACGAGGACGAGGACGAGCGCGCTGCACAGCAGCACGAGGGCCACGGCCCCGGTGCTCGCGGCGACACCCCGGGCGACCGGCCGCACGGCGACCAGCACCGTCTCGTCCGGAGCCGGGGCCGGACACGCCGAGAGGCGCCGGTCCGCACGGTATCCGGCGATCAGGGCGCGCCAGACGAAACCTCCCAGGAGGAGCACGGACAGCGGGATCAGCACCCCGGATCGCACGCCGTTCGCGGCGATCCCCAAGACCAGACCGATCAGGGCCGCCGCCATCGCAAGGGTGACCCAGACGCCGATCACGACGACCAGTTCCACCGGTATCAGACGCCGGCCCGTGAACTCGCCGGAGTTCCGAGACCCTCTCACCCCAGGTCTTTGAGCGCCGAACGGTCCAGACCGGCGACGTCCGTATGCCCGGACAGGCCCAGGGTGAGGTCGAGCTCGGCGATGATGTTCGCGACGGCATCGCGGGCCCCGGCGGCGCCGTTCAGGGCCAGGCCGTACATGTGCGGGCGGCCGATGCAGACCGCATCGGCGCCGAGAGCGAGCGCCTTGAAGACGTCGGACCCGGTGTAGAAGCCGGAGTCGGCGAGGATGGTGACCTGTCCGGCCACCGCGTCGGCGACGTCGACCAGCGCATCGGTGGAGGAGATGGAGCCGTCGACCTGCCGGCCGCCGTGGTTGGACACGATGATGCCCTCGACGCCGAGGTCGACGGCACGGCGGGCATCATCGGGATGGAGGATCCCCTTGAGCACGATCGGCAGCGAGGTCTTATCCCGCAGCGTGGCGATGTCGTCCCAGTTCAGCGATGGGCGCGAGTAGATGTCCAAGAAGGTCTGGACGGCGGCGCGCGGTTCCGGCGCGGAGAGGTTCCGGCGCAGATCACCCGGCACGTTGCGGGCGATGGAGAAGAGCGTCTTGATCGCGCCGAGCGAGATCTCCTGCCCGCCCACCGCACCCGCCGACGCGTCCCGCAGCCGCTCCGCGACGATCTCCCAGAACGACGGATCGGAGGTGTACTGGTCGATGCCCTCGGCCCGCGCGAAGGGCAGCGAGCCGAGATTCAGATCCTGCGGCCGCCAGCCGAGCATGGTGGTGTCGAGCGTGACGGCCAGCGCCGCCGCCCCCATCTTCTCGGCGCGGGCGATGAGGCTGTCGACGAGACGGTCATCGGTGGACCAGTAGAGCTGGAACCAGCGCGGCGCACCCGGTACGACGGCGTCCATCGCGGCGGCGACCTCCTCCATCGGGGCGCAGCCCTGATTGGAGAAGATGTACGGCACGCCGAGTTCGGCCGCCGCCTTCCCGATGTGTACGTCGGCGTTCGGATGGGCCAGCGCTCCGGCGCCCACCGGCGCGAAAAGCACTGGGGCGGAAAGCTTCTGGCCGAACAGCTCGATCTCGGTGGTGCGCTCGCTGACATCCCGCAACACCCGCGGCACGATCGCCCACCGGTCCAGCGCCGCCCGGTTGGCCGCCATGGTGCGCCCCTCACCGGCGCCGCCGGCGATGTAGGCCCAGCCCCGGCGGGACATCTTGGCGCGCGCACGACGCTCCAGCTCGGCGAAGTCCGTGGGGACCGTGGGCGTCCGGCCGTGCACGCCCGCGGTGTAGACCTCGTTCTGCCGGGCGCGCCCGAAGTTGACCGATACCACTTAGCCGACCGCCCCGTCCCGCGACCCGGGGTCGCGCTGCAGATAGAAGTAGAAGTGCCGGTCGCGGACCAGCGAGCCCTTGCCGTTCATGATGCCCATCAGGGTGTCGTCGTCGACGCGCTTGAAGTGATCGATCACCGGCTGGCCGTCGTAGACCATCGACGCGGTCACCTCACCGCGGAACTCCACCGGCCACAGGCTCGCCTCACCCTTACCGATCTCCCTGTCCGAGAACAGGTTTCCGTCATCGTCGCGGCAGACCATGGGCGCCACGTCGTACCGGCCACGGAACCACTTGCCGTGCCAGCGGACCTTCTCCAGCTGCCCGTCCATCGGATGGCCGGAGGGCAGCTCGCCGCCGCGCCAGTCGCCGAGGATCTCGTCGACGGCCACCGTCGGCAGCGCCGCCCAGATCGTGTCGAGGTCGGCCGGATCGCTGACCCCGCCGTCGGCGACGCGCCTGCGGAACTCGGCGACGGCGCGCTCACGCGTGGATGTCATGGTCGTTCTCCATTTCCGCGTCGGCCGGGGTGGTCGAGAAGACCATCTCCTCGGTGACGTCGTACCGGCGGGCATCGAGGGCGTCGATGATCGCGTTGTGCCGCACCTGCCACGGCGCCCGGTCGCCGGCCTTCGGCAGCCGCCCGCCCGACCGTTCGATGTAGCCCGAGTTCAGTTCGAAGAACGCGTGCGACGCCGGTTCGGGGCCGCTCAGCGCGGGGTACGCGCGGGTGTAGCCCTGCGCGCGCATGTGCGCGATCAGGTCGGCCACCGCCTTGCTGGTCAGGTCGACGCGCAGGGTCCACGACGCATTGGTGTAGCCCACCGACCAGGCGAAGTTGGGGACGTCGTTCAGCATGTACGCCCGGTACCCGAAGTGCTCACCGGGGACCACTGCCTCGCCGTCGACCGACAGCTCGATCCCGCCGAACGCGATCAGATCGAGGCCGGTCGCGGTGACGACGATGTCCGCGTCGAGCACCCGGCCCGAGGTCAGCGCGACACCGGTGGGCGTGAAGCGCTCGATGGTGTCGGTGACCACCTCCGCGTCGCCGTTCGCGATCTCGGTGTAGAAGTCGCCCTCGGGGATGATGCAGAGGCGCTGATCCCACGGCGCGTACGCGGGCTTGAAGTGGGTGTCGACGTCGTATCCGTCCGGCAGATAGTGCAGGGCGAGGCGCCGGATGAGCCGGCGGGAAGCGTTCGGGAAGCGGCGGCAGAACAGGAACAGGCCCATGGTGACGACCATGTTCCGGTACCGGATCACGTCGTGCGCCCACTGTCGCGGCAGGCACCGCTGCGCGAGCCGCGTCATCGGATCGCTCCACGGATACGGGAACAGATAGGTCGGCGAGCGCTGCAGCATGGTGACGTGGGCGGCCTCGGGCGCCATCGCCGGGATCAGCGTCACCGCCGTCGCACCGCTGCCGATCACGACCACCCGCTTGCCGGTGTAGTCGAGATCCTCGGGCCAGAACTGCGGGTGCACGATCTGCCCGGTGAAGTCGTCCTCGCCGGCGAAATCGGGGCGGTACCCGGCGTCGTACCGGTAGTAGCCGGTGCACAGGTAGAGGAATCGGGTGGTGACGGTGCGCGCCTGGCCGTCGGCCAGCAGGTCGACCGTCCACAGGTCGGTATCGGTGGCGAAGTCGGCCGCGGTGACCTGCGTGGCGAAGCGGATGTGCGGGTAGATCCCGAAGTCGCGCGCCGTCGTTTCCAGGTACTCGCGGATCTCGTCGCCACGCGCCATCGTCTTGGTGCCGCGCCACGGGTTCCACGGGAAACTGAGCGTGAAGATGTCGGAGTCACTGCGGACCCCGGGATAGCGGAACAGATCCCAGGTGCCGCCGATCCGTTCCCGGTTCTCGACGATGAGGTACTTCAGTTCCGGGTTCCGCTCCCGCAGCCGGTAGGCGGCGTCGATCCCGGAGAGCCCGGCTCCCACGATCAGGACGTCGTAGGTCTCAGCGTTGTCGGGCGTCATCGTGTCCTTTCCTGCCTGTTCCGCGGTCACGCCGACTTCGCGGACTTGCGCGCCGTCGTCTTCTTCGCGGCGGGCTTCTTGTCGGCGACCGGGGCCGCTTCGGCGGTGCCCGCCCGGTCTTTCACCGATGCGCGCAGCGCGGCCAACAGATCGGCAACCTCGTCATCGTCGTGCGGCGGTGCCTCGGCTTCCTCCGGGAATGCCTCTCCCCCACCGGCTTTCGCCTCGATCAGCTTGGCGAGCTCGGTCTCGTAGACATCCTCGAATCGGCTCGGGTCGAAGTCGGTGGCCATGGTGTCGATGAGCGACGAGGCCATCTCCAGTTCCTGCGGGCGGATCTCCACGTCCTGGTCGAGGAAACCGAAGTCGGGCTTGCGGACCTCGTCGGGCCAGAGCAGCGTCTGCAGCGTCATCACCCCGTCGATCACCCGCAGCGCCGCCAGCCGGGTGCGGCTGCGGAGGGTGAACATCGCGATGGCGAGCCGGTCCGTGCTCTCCAGCGTGCGGGCCAGCAGCGTGTAGGCCTTCGGCGACTTCGACGCCGGTTCCAGGTAGTAGGCCTTGTCGAAGTAGATGGGGTCCACCTGGTCGGCCGGCACGAACTCCAGGATCGAGATCTCCGGGCTCCGATTGACCGGCAGCGAGGCCAGATCGTCCTTGGTCAGGATGACGGACCGGCCCTCGTCGCTCTCGTACGCGTTCGCGATCTGGCTGTAGTCGACCTCGACGTCGGTACCCTCGCGGACACGCCGATAGCGGATCCGGGTGCCGTCCTTCGCGTCCACCTGGTGCGACGACCGGTCATGGCTCTGGGTCGCCGAGTAGACCTTGACCGGCACGTTCACCAGGCCAAAGCTCAGATCACCCTTCCAGATCGAGCGCATACCGGCCATTGTGCCAAAGACCACAGGAAGAATGGACCCATGGCGAAGGACGATCTCGTGGTCGACGGGCACGCGATCGCGCTGACCCACCTCGATCGCGTCCTCTATCCGGAGACCGGCACCCGCAAGTACGACGTGATCACCTACTACCTGGCGATCGCCGAGGCGATCCTGCCGCACCTCGCCTCCCGCCCGGTGACGCGCAAGCGGTGGCCGTCCGGCACCGGGTCGGCGCCGTTCTTCGAGAAGACGATGCCGGCCGGCGCTCCCGCGTGGATTCCGCGTTTCACCATCGCGCACGCCACCGACGACAAGGTGTACCCGGTCGCGTCGAATGCGGCGGTGCTGGTGTGGCTGGCGCAGATGTCCGCGCTGGAACTGCATGTCCCGCAATGGCGGATCGACCTGTCCACGCCCGACGCGCGGCGCACCGACCGGCTGGTCCTGGACCTCGATCCGGGGCCGAACGTGCCGCTGACCCAGTGCGCGCAGGTGGCGCTGACCATCCGCGGGCTGCTCGACGACGCCGGGATCCCCTCGTGGCCGGTGACCAGCGGCGGCAAGGGGATACACGTCTACGGCCGGCTGCCCGGCCCGGTGCGGAGCGATTCGGCGCGCGCGGTCGCCAAGGAGATCGCCGCCTCCCTCGAGAAGACGTACCCGGACGAGGTCACCGCGTCGATGAACAAGGCCGCCCGCCCCGGCCGGGTGTTCCTGGACTGGAGCCAGAACAGCGCGGCCAAGACCACGCTGAGCCCCTACTCGTTGCGCGGCCTGGAACAGCCGTGGGCGGCGGCGCCGCGCGAATGGTCCGAGCTGGCCGATCCGGACCTGCGGCAGCTGCGGTATTCCGAAGTGCTGGAAAGGTTCTCGGCCTCCGGTGACCTGCTCGCCGGGCTGGACGACACGCCGCAGCCGCTTCCCGAGGGGGTCGTGGACCTGGGGGTGTACCGGCGGCATCGGCGCGGCGACGACGGGGCGCGGCTCCGTTCGGCCGACGCGACGGCCACCTCCCGGCAGGCCGACGACGGCGAGCCGCCGCGGAGCCCGGGCACGGTCGTCGCGCCGCGGCCGATGCTGGCCGTCGACGAGGCCATCGACGAGCTGCCGGAGCAGGAGTGGGCGTTCGAGGGCAAGTGGGACGGCTATCGGATCCTGGCGCGGCTCACCGGCGACGGACTGCGACTGCGCTCGCGCTCGGGGGTCGACATGACGGCGGACTTCCCCGAGTTCGGGGTGCTGCGCGACGCGCTCGCCGGGCACACCGCGGTGCTCGACGGCGAGGCGGTGGCGATCAACGCGAGCGGGCAGACCGACTTCACGCTGCTCGCCTCCCGCCGCCGGCGGCCCGGCGAGTACCTGCTGCGGCTGTACCTGTTCGACGTGCTGGAGTTCGACGGGCACGACCTGTCGCACCTGCCGTGGGAGGCGCGACGGGCGGTGCTCGACGATCTGGCGCCCCGCTTCGCCGGCACGCCGGCCATCGAGATCCCCGGCCTGCTGCACGGCCCCGGCGCCCGTGCCGCCCGGGAGGCCCGCGACCGCGGCTGGGAGGGCGTCGTCGCCAAGCGCCGGTCGGCGCCCTACCGGCCGGGGACGCGCAGCCCCGACTGGCGCAAGCAGAAGAACTGGAACGACATCGAGGTGGTGATCGGCGGCTTCCGCATGGGCCGGGAGGGCAACGAGCGGAACCTCGGTTCGGTGCTAGTCGGGCTGCCCGAGGCGACCGGTCTGCGCTACGCCGGGCGCGTCGGCACCGGCTGGACCCAGTCCCAGGCGACCGACCTGCTGGCCGAGCTGCGCGAACTGGAGATCCGCCGCTGCCCGTTCATCGGCGGCGTCGACGCGCCGGTCGCGTCGAGCGCGATCTGGGTGCTGCCCAAGCTGGTCGCCGACGTCAGATTCATGGACTGGACGTCGACCGGGCACCTGCGGCACCCGGCCTGGCGCGGGATCCGCCGCGACAAGCTGCCCGGCGACCTGTAGGACACGCGAAACCGTCGTATCCGTCGGTCGGCGACCAACGGATACGACGGTTCGGCGAATAGGAGTCACCGCGGACGATGAGCCCGCGTCAGCTCAGATGGTGCACTTCCTGAAGGCCGTAGACCGGGGTGTCGATCCCCTCGTAACGGGCCTTCAGCTGGAGCGCCAGGTACAGCGAGTAGTGCCGCGACTGATGCAGGTTGCCGCCGTGGAACCAGAGGCCGGGCTGCTGGGTGGGCTTCCACATGTTGCGCTGCTCGCCCTCCCACGGCCCGGGATCCTTGGTGGTGTCCGAGCCGAGGCCCCACACCTTGCCGACCCGGTCGGCCACCTCTTGCCCCATGAGGTCGGCGGCCCAGCCGTTCATCGAGCCGTAGCCGGTCGCGTAGACCACGACGTCGGCGGGCAGCTCGGTGCCGTCGGCCAGCACCACCGAGTTCTCGGTGAGATGGTCCACGCCGCCCTTGGCGAGCTTGATGGTGCCGTCCGCGACCAGCTCGCACGCACCGACGTCGATGTAGTAGCCCGAGCCGCGGCGCAGGTACTTCATGAAGAGCCCGGAGTCGTCGTCGCCGAAGTCCAGATCGAAACCGGCGGCCTCCAGCCGGTCGTAGAAGTCCTTGTCCCGTTCGCGGATCTGGTCGTACAGCGGGATCTGGAACTGGTGCATGATCCGGTACGGCAGCGAGGCGAAGGTGAAGTCGGCCTTCTTGGTGGTCATCCCGTCGCGGACGGCCTGCTCGCTGTACAGCGAGCCGAGGCCGATCTCCATCAGCGAGTCCGAGCGCACGATGTGCGTCGAGCTGCGCTGCACCATGGTGGTGTCGATCCCGTTCTCCACCAGAGCCTTGCAGATGTCGTGCGCCGAGTTGTTGGCGCCGATCACCACGACCTTCTTGCCCACGTATCCGTCGGGGCCCGGGTGCCGGCTGGAGTGGTGCTGCTCCCCGGCGAAGACGTCCTGGCCGGGGAAGCTCGGCACGTTCGCCTTGCCCGACATGCCGGTCGCGAGCACCAGCTGCGTCGGATGGAGGGTCAGCTCCTCGCCGTCGCGATTCACCCGGACGGTCCAGGTGCCGGCCTCCTCGTCGTACGACGCCTCGACGCATTCGGTCTTGGACCAGTACGGGACCTCCATCACCTTGGTGTAGAACTCCAGCCAGTCGCCGATCTTGTCCTTCGGCGCGAAGACGGGCCAGTTCTGCGGGAAGGGCAGGTACGGCAGGTGGTCGTACCAGACCGGGTCGTGCAGGCAGAGCGACTTGTAGCGCTTTCGCCACTGGTCGCCGGGCCGGTCGTGCTTGTCGACGACCAGCGAGGGCACTCCGAGCTGCCGCAGCCTGGCTCCGAGCGCGATGCCGCCCTGACCGCCGCCGATCACCAGCACATACGGCTGCACGGTGCGACCGAGGGCGGCCTCCTCGTCCTCCCGCTTCTGCGCCCACGACCGCTGGTCGGGGTCGCTGCCGTGGACCGCGCCGAGCGGGCGGGTGAAGCCGGCCGGCTCCTCGTGACCCTTGAGCTCCTGCAGGGTGGTGAGCAGTGTCCAGCCCTGGTCGTCGCCGTCCGGCCCAGGCTTGATGCGCAGGTGGCCCTCGCCGCGGCCGACCGCCGTCTCAAAGGCGATGAAGGCCTCCGCGACGCCGTCGGTCTCGGTGGCCGGCTCAACGGTGTGCCAACCGGACGGCGCGGTTCCGCCGAGCCGGTCGGTCAGCATCGCCGTGATCTCGTCCCGTCCCTCAGACGTCTTGAGATTCCAGGTGAAGGCGACGAGGTCGCGCCAGTAACTGTCGTCGGCGAACATCGCGGCCGCCGCCTCGGCGTCGCCCGCCTCCAGCGCGGCCGAGAACGCCGCAAGCCATGCGTCGACACGCTCCTGTGCGGACGGCGCGGCGACCTCGGGTTCGAGGGTCTGCGTCATTGCTGCTCCTTGGGATCGGTGCGCCGGACCACCGGCGCGGAATGTGATGGCCAGCACACCGCGCGGCCCGGCGGGGCGGCAAGGGTTGCAGCGGGTTGCAGCGCGCCGGAGGTTGACGGAACGGGTGCGCGCGAGGACTCTCGACTGTGACCACAACCACACCGGAGGCCGCTACGTGACGTCTGCCCCGATCCTCGAACCGGCCCTCGCCGCCGGCGACGATCCGCGCGCCTATGCCGCGGTGCTGCACGCCGTGTACGACGCGTCGATGGCCGGGGAGAAGCCCCCGGCTCGACCGCGCTCGGTGATCGGCGAGTCGTGGGACCGGGTACGACAGGCCGGGGTCCGGCCCGATTCGGACGGCGAACCTCCGCTGGACACCTCGGACCTGCAGGAACGACGGTCCGCGTCGGGCCTCAGCGAATTGCTGGACCCGCTGATGCATCACCTGGACACGCTGATCGTCGACGGCGAGAACATCCTCGTCGTCGCCGATGCGACCGGTCGTGTGCTCTGGCGCAACGGGGTGAACCGCGTGCTGCACCGCGCGGACCGGCTCGGATTCACCGAGGGCGCGTCGTGGGCGGAACGGTCGGTGGGCACCAACGCGATCGGCACCGCCCTCGCCTCCGGGCGTGCCGTGCAGGTGTTCTCGGCCGAGCACTTCGTGCGCAGCCACCACGAGTGGACCTGTGCCGGCGCGCCGATCCACGACCCGCGGACCGGCGCGGTCCTGGGCGTGGTCGACGTCTCCGGGCCGGCCGCCACCATCCATCCGACCACGCTCGCGCTGGTCGACACCGTCGCCCGGCTCGCGCAGTCACAGTTGCGCGAGGCGCACCGGGCACGGCTCGACGAACTGCGCGCGGTCGCCGCGCCCATCCTGGCCCGCTCGTCGGGTCCGGCGTTCGCGGTCGACTCGTTCGGCTGGGTGGCGGCGCTCGACGGCGTCGACCCGCGGCCGCGACTGCCCTTCCCGCGGGCGGTGTCGGCCGGCAGGCATTACCTGCACGGGATCGGCGACTGCGATCTGGAGCCGATGCCCGGCGGCTGGCTGGTGCGCGTCGCCGCCACGGACACCGCGCCCGGCCGGATCCACGTGGAACTGCTGTCCGGCGACGAACCGCTGGTCCGCGTCACCGGTGCCGGTGGCACCTGGGTGCACCGGCCCTCCCCGCGCCACGCACAGTTGCTCCGGCTGCTCGCCGCCCACCCCGGCGGGCTCAGCGCCGCGCAGCTCGCCGAGCAACTCTTCGGCAACCCCGGTCAGCGCATCGCCGCGCGCTCGGAGGTGTCCCGGCTGCGCAAGCACCTGGGCGGCGTGCTCGCATCGAATCCGTACCGCTTCGCCCCCGAGGTGATCGTGTCGGTGGCCGCGCCCGAGCCGGGTGTGACGCCCGGGGCCGGCGCTCGGCCGTCGCCTGCGATAAGGCCGATGTCCCGCCCGTGACCGTCGTATCTGTCGGTCGACGACCGACAGATACGACAGTCTCGTGAACCACCTCACGGGGGCCGGGGATCCGCCGGTCACACCTGCCTCTCCTGACGCGCCGGTAAGCTTGCCGAACCGATAGCGTGGTGGCGGCCGTCCGGGCGGGCGGAGTCGAGAAATCCCGAGGTGGTGTCGGCGATGGTCGTGGTCGCACAGATCAGTGATCTGCACTTCGACGGCACCGCCGAGCACCGGGACCGGGTCGCCGCCGTCCTCGACTACCTCGATCACACGGGCCGGAACGGCACCCCCGTCTCGGCCTTGCTGCTGAGCGGTGACCTGACCGACCAGGGCACCGCCGCCGAGTACGCGGAACTGGCGGCGAACCTGGTGTCCGATCTCCCGATCGTCGCCGTTCTCGGGAACCACGACGACCGGGCCGCCTACACCGCTCAGTTCACCGGCACACCGTCGATCGCGCCGGTGAACTCGGCACTGCGCCTGAACGATCTGCTGGTCCTCGGCCTCGACTCCTCGATACCCGGCCGCGCCGAGGGCGAATTGTCGGACGGCACCCTCGCCTGGGCGCGCCGCGAGATCGCCGCGGCCGGCGACGTCGACGTCCTGCTCACCTGGCACCATCCGCCGGTCACGATCGGGATGCCGACGATGGACACGCGGCGACTGCGCAACGCGGCGGACGCGGCCGCACTGGTCACCGAACATCCGAACGTCGTCGGCGTGGTCACCGGGCACGTCCACACGCCGGCCGCCAGCGTCTTCGCCGGGCGCCCGCTGATCGTCGCCCCCGGCGTGGCGTCCACGCTGAATCTCCCCGTCGAGGGCGCCGGGTGGGTCAACGAGACCCAGGGACCGGGCCTGGCCTTTCACGTGATCGACGATCACCGCTTGACCAGCCATTTCCGGACACTGTCCCGCTGGTGAGGTCAGTCGTTGCGGCGCTCCCAGACCTCACGGACAGCCTTGGGAATGCGACCCTTCGCCGGAACGTCGAGTCCCCGGGCCGCCGCCCACGCCCGGATCTGCTTCGGCGAGGCCTCCGGTCCCGGCGCGATCGTCGCGACGACGTCATCGGTGCCCTGCCGCTGGCGCCACTCATGCAGTGCGGCACCGAGCCAGCGGTAGGCCCACTCCTCAGCGAGCTTCCGGTTGTCACAGAACACGATCGGCACCGCCGGGAAACGGATCTGTGCCTCGGCGACAGCCTCGGCGATCACCGATCCCGCCGCGAACTCCTGCTTGAAGACCTGGCTGTAGGACGCCTCCACGACCACCGCGGCACGAAACTGCCCGGATAGCTCGGCGAGCGCGTAGTTCAGTCTTCCGTTCATCAGGCTGCCGGTGAGGTCACCCATGGACTTGCGTTCCACCACCGCCACGAGATGGTCATCGTCGAAGACCGCGTAGTCGCCGATCGGGAGCTTGCGCTTACTGGTCGTCGCCTGCTGGTGGCCGAATCCGTAGGCGTACTTCTCCCCGGAGTCGACGACGATGTCCAGAACCTCCCCGTGTGCACGCGCGGTCGGCAGTGCAACCTGCGGCCGCGCTTGCTTCGCGGTCAGGCGTGACTGCCAGAAGATCACCTCCCGACCGCGGGCCCGGGTGATCACGAACTGCGAGCGGTTCTTCCGGGTGCGTTCGAGAACCAGGTCGATGGCCGCCCCACGACGGCTCACCGACCTGACCGGAACGGTCTCGACGATCTCCGGATCGTCCGGCCAGCCTTCGGCACGATGGCAGTACACCTTGGTTGCGCCCGGCCAGGTGTCCCGTGCCTTGAGCACGATTCCCCGGTCGCCCACTGGAATCAGAAGCAGATACGGCAGCGTCGACGCCTCGTCGGGATTGCGTGCGATCAGAAAGTCGTCGGGCCTCGTGACCTCTCCCATGTGGTCAGACTACCGAGGGCCGCGCACCCGGCTGGGTGCGCGGCCCTCGGTATCGACTGAGCCGGCCGGCTACAGCGCCGCGATGATGTCCTCGACGCGGTCCTTGGCGTCACCGAACAGCATCTGGGTGTTCTCCCGGAAGAACAGCGGGTTCTGCACGCCCGCGTATCCGGCGGCCATCGACCGCTTGAAGACGATCACGTCCTTGGCGTTCCAGACCTCGAGGACCGGCATACCGGCGATCGGCGAGCCCGGATCCTCCGACGCGGCCGGGTTCACGGTGTCGTTGGCACCGATCACCAGGACC
Organism: Gordonia sp. PP30; assembly: GCF_023100845.1. NCBI lineage: Bacteria > Bacillati > Actinomycetota > Actinomycetes > Mycobacteriales > Gordoniaceae > Gordonia > Gordonia sp. PP30. The sequence goes on from NZ_CP095864.1 coordinate 4,350,826, forward strand.
ACATCGGTGTCACCGAAGTCGTCGTTGATCTCGTCCATCTCCAGCACGATGTCGTACGGCAGCTTCGCCTCGGCGAGCAGCACGTTCATGTGACCGGGCAGGCGGCCGGCGACCGGGTGGATACCGAATCGCACGTCGACGCCCTTCGCGCGCAGCTTGGCCGTCAGATCGGCGACCGGGTACTGCGCCTGTGCCACGGCCATACCGTAGCCCGGGGTGATGACCACGGATTTGGCGTTCGCGAGCAGTTCGGCCGCGCCCTCGGCGTTGACCTCCCGATGCTCGCCGTAGTCGGTGTCGTCGGACGGGCCGGCGACGATGCCGAAGCCACCGGCGATCACCGAGATGAACGACCGGTTCATCGCCTTGCACATGATGTAGCTCAGGTAGGCACCCGAGGAGCCGACCAGCGCACCGGTGACGATCAGCAGGTTGTTGTCGAGCAGGAAGCCCGACGCCGCGGCCGCCCAGCCGGAGTACGAGTTCAGCATGGACACGACGACCGGCATGTCGCCGCCGCCGATCGAGGCCACCAGGTGCCAGCCCAGGAACAGGGCGACCGCCGTGATGACGGCCAGCAGCACGTAGCCGGTGGTGTCGTCCTTCACGTCGCGAGCGACGTAGACACCGGTCAGCACGATGAAGACGACGATCGAACCGACATTGATGAAGTTCTTACCCGGCAGCATCATCGGCGACGACTTGATCCGCGCCGACAGCTTCAGGTTGGCGACGATCGATCCGGTGAAGGTGACCGCACCGATGAAGATGCCGATCGCGACCTCGGCCGCGTGGATGCCGACCAGGGCACCGTAGTCCGAGTCGGCGGGGCTGACGTTCTCGACGCCGTTGATCGCACCGTTCCAGCCGATGAGGACCGCAGCGAGACCGACGAACGAGTGCAGCAGCGCGATCAGCTCGGGCATGCCGGTCATCTCGACCACCTTGGCGCGCCAGAGGCCGACCAGGCCACCGATCACGACGGCGGCGATCAGCAGGCCGATCGGCAGCCACTTGCCGAATGCGGCGCCGTCGAACGGCAGGTCGTTCCAGTGGTCGACCATCAGGGCGATGGTCGCGGCGAGCGCGATGACCATGCCGACCATGCCGTAGGTGAGGCCGCTCTTGGCGGACTCGTGCTTGCTCAGTCCGGCCAGCGACAGGATGAAGAGCAACGAGGCGACGATGTACGCCGCGACAGAGATCGTTCCGATAGTGATCATGGTCGCTCAGGCTCCCTTGCTGAACATGGACAGCATGCGACGGGTGACCGAGAAGCCACCGAAGATGTTGATCGAGGCGAGCAGGATCGCGATGGTCGACAGCACCAGCACGGTGGTGTTGGTGGTCGCGATCTGCAGGATCGCACCGACCACCACGACGCCCGAGATGGCGTTGGTCACCGACATCAGCGGCGTGTGCAGCGCGTGCGCCACCTTGCCGATCACGTAGTAGCCGATCACGATCGCCAGCATCAGCACCATGAAGTGCTCCGGGATCTGACCCGGCGCGTAGGCGTTGATCAGGAAGAACGCCAGAATGCCGACCAGAACCAGGCCGACCTTCTTGCCCGCCGACATCGGCTCCTTGGGCTCAGCGGCCGGCGCGGCGTCGGCGGCCGCGGCCTTCGGCGCGGCGGACACCTGCACGGGCGGCGGCGGCCACATGCCCTCGCCGTCCTTGCTGACGGTGATGCCGCGCTGCACCACGTCGTCGAAGTCAAGCGTCAGCTCACCGTCCTTGCCTGGAGTGAGCAGCTTGAGCAGGTTGACGATGTTGGTGCCGTACAGCTGCGAGGTCTGCGCCGCCAGCCGGCCGGCCAGATCGGTGTAGCCGAGGATGGTCACCCCGTTCGCGGTGACGACCTTCTCGTCGGCGACGGTACCCGCGGCGTTGCCGCCGTTGGCCGCCGCCATGTCGACGATCACCGAGCCGTTCTTCATCCCGGCGACGGTGTCGGCGGTGAGCAGCTTCGGCGCCGGACGGCCGGGGATCAGCGCGGTGGTGATGACGATGTCGGCGGCGCGCGCCTCCTCGTCGTACATCGCCGCGGTGGCCGCCTGCTGCTCGGCAGTCATCTCCTTGGCGTAGCCGTCCTCGGACTTCTCCGCCTCGAAATCGACCTTGACGAACTCCGCACCCATCGACTCGACCTGCTCGGCCACCTCGGGCCGGACGTCGAAGGCGCGAACGATCGCGCCCATCGCCGACGCCGCACCGATCGCGGCCAGACCGGCCACTCCGGCACCGACGACGAAGACGCGCGCGGGCGGGATCTTGCCCGCGGCGGTGACCTGGCCGGTGAACATGCGGCCGAACTCGTGCGCGGCCTCGACGACGGCGCGGTAGCCGGCGACATTGGCCATCGAGCTCAGCACGTCCATCGACTGGGCGCGCGAGATACGCGGCACGGCGTCCATCGCGAGGGCCGTGATACCGGCATCGGTCAGCTTCTCGACCAGCTCGGGGTTGCGGCCCGGCGCCATCATGGAGATGAGGACGGCGCCGCGGCGCATGCGCGCGATCTCGTCGTCCGTCGGAGCGTTGATCTTGACGACGACATCGGCCGCCCACACCTCGTCGGCCGAACCGATGCGGGTGCCCGCCCCGGCGAAGGCGTCGTCGGGCTGCTCGGCCCGCGCTCCGGCACCGGACTCGACGATCACCTCGTATCCGAGCTGCTGCAGCTGCGCCACCGTTTTCGCGGTCGCCGCGACGAGCGTCTCGCCCGCCTTCGACTCCTGGGGGATACCGATCAACATGTCGTTCCCGTGCTCATAGTTCGCTTCACCTTGGTCTCGTCGGCGAACCGGGAACGACGACGCGCAGCGCGCAGCACGATGCGGCACGCACGCTCGGCGGAGCCGGTTCTCGCACTACGTGCCGGTACATCGTCGGACTCGGCACGCCAGGTCACGGGCAGGCCGGTCCGGCTCCCGCTGCTGGAAAACGTGGCACGAAGATAGCACGCGCACCCCCGGGCACCCACGGCCGCGTGACCTACACCACCCGTCCGGAATAGGCTATGTGCGCGGTTTGCGGGCCGGCCGGCCGGCCGGCGGCGCGATCCGGCCGCGCGGCCCGAACGCAGACCTCGGCCTCCAGGCCCAACGTCGGAAGCGGGTCGGGCGGCGGCGCCGTCAGCATGGCGATGATCTCCCCGGGCGGGGTCCGCAGGCCCGCGTCGTGCCGCTCGTCGAGCGCGACCAGCACCGATGCCATCGTGTTGAGGTCGACGCCGTACGCCCCCATCCCGGCCCACCCCCGGCGCGAAGACTCGGAGTCGCCGAGGGCGAGGAGCGGGACGTCCTGCTCACCGGTCACGGTGCCGATCCGGACGGCACCGAATCGCCAGATCCGGCCGTCGGCCGTCCGGAGACATTCATCGGTGAGGACCAGGCAGCCCCGGTTCCGGTACAGGACCCAGGCCAGCAGTCCGATCAAGATCGGGGTCATGGTCAGCACCGCACCGAGGGCCCGCCCGCCGGTCAGCCTGCCGTCGACGACGTCCGCGATGCCGGCACCCAGCAGCATCACCGCGACGACGAGCAGGAAGGCGAGCGGATTGAGGAGGAACGGCAGACGCCGCAGCCGGACCGCGGGACCGGCCGCCGGATCGTCGATCACGTCGATGCGCCTGGGCTCGGGCAGCCAGGCGGGCACCAGGAAGACTCCGATGCACACGCCGGCCACGACCACCGGAGGATCGGCCGAGACCACGCCGTAGTAGGCCACGGCCCCGCCGAACAAGAGCAGCAGGACGTTCGGGATCACCATGCGGGGCCGGACGTATTCGGTGTACCGATGCCAGCGATACCGGCACAGCTCCGGCGGGGCGGCGCGGCTGCCGGCGTCACGGGGAGGCACCCGGCCGAGTGTATCGGCTACGCCGCAGGTCACACCGGGAAAGACCGGGCACAGGCCGCGTGTCGGCCGGCCCGCCGACCGAAATACGAGCCTTCGCCCAATTGCGTTCCGCTGGCGTAGCCCTTGCCGTCCTGAGCGATGTTCGCCGCGCACGCCCCGGCGGCGTAGAGGCCGTCGATCACCGTCCCGCCGGGGCGGCGCACCTGGCCGTCGACCGTGACCGACATGCCGCCGACGGTGAACCCGGCGTAGAGCGCGGTGCCGAGGGTGAGGTCGAACGCGGCCCACGGCCCGGTGTCCTGCGCGGCCAGGAATTCGGGGCTCTTGTGGAAGTCCGGATCCTCGCCGCGCGCGGCGTAGGTGTTGTACCGGTCCAGGGTCGCGTGCAGGGCGGCCCGGTCGAGGTGCAGGCCGTCGGCCATCTCGTCGACCGTCTCCCAGCCGTCGATGAACGGCACCAGCGGGAACTCGGGCCGTTCGAGATGCGCCTCGTCGACGATCAGATACGCCTTCGCTCCCGGCTGGTCCATCACGAAGCCCGAGGTCCGCGAGTGATAGGAGTCCTCGGCGACGAAACGGCGGCCCTCGGCGTTGACGATCAGGCCGGTCAGCAGGATCGACGGCGGATAGGCGGGCGCGGTGATGAAGGCCTGGTCCATGTGCTTGAGTTCGGCTCCGGCCGACGCGCCCAGGCGGATGCCGAGCCCGTCGTCGTAGGTGCTGCCGAGCGTGAACGGCTTCTCGGCCAGCTGGGGGGTGTACCGGGCGACCATGTCCGGGTTCATCACGAAACCGCCGGCCGCGATCACCGTCGCACCGGCACGGATACAACCGTCGTTCCCGTTCACGTCTTTCCAGTAGGCGCCCACGACCCGGTCGCCGTCGACGACCAGCCGCCGCCCGCCGGTCTCGTAGCGGATCTGCGCGCCGGCCTCGGCCAGTCGTTCCACCAGCAGGCCGATCACCAGACCGGCCCCGCCGGTGTCGCCGGGCACCGGCACCTTGTGGCCCCGCGGCGCCGGGGCGGCCTGTTCGCGGAACGGCCACACCTTCTCGTTCCCGGTGTACATCAGGCCCTGCGTCTGCGGCTGGATCACCGCTTTCTCGGGGTAGTAGCTGCGCTCGAATTCGAAGCCCAGCGCCTCCAGCCATCCGAAGTGCTCGACGCTGTCGGTGCAGTAGGCGGCGATCTTGTCGTGCTCGGGGTCGCGGGAGACGGCGGTCAGGTACTTCGCCATCTCGGCGGGAGTGTCGTCGTGCCCGGTCGCCCGCTGCACCGCGGTGCCGCCGCCCAGGTAGAAGTGCCCACCGGCGAGGCAGCTGGTGCCGCCGGCCGCGGCGGACCGTTCCAGGACCAGGACCGAGGCTCCGGCGCGCGCGGCTTCCAGGGCCGCGCAGCAGCCGCCCATCCCGGCGCCGAGGACGAGGACGTCGACCTCGTCGGAGAACGCGGGAACGTCGTCGACGGAGATGATTTCGGGCAGGTCCAGACCACTCATGCCGTCCAGACTAGAACACGTTCTAGAAATGCGTCTGCCCGTTGGCGGCGTCTACTGCGGGTCGAGGCTGTCGGCGAGCTTCGAGAGCGCCTGCGCCACCTCACGCAACGCATCACCGACCTGCCTGCGCACCAGCGACTGCTCATCGGGCAGGGTGTCGGCGGCCCGGACCGCCGCCGAGGTGGCGGCCAGTGCCGTGTCCGCGGCGGCCACGACGGTCGCCCGTTCCAGTTCGGCGAGGGAACCGTTCACCACGGTCGGCGGCTGCGGCCGCGGGTCGGGCGCGGAGGTCACCGGGGCCACCACCGTCCGGCTCTGTCCGTCCGGGCCGATCACCTCGATGAACGACGTACGGCTCAGGTCCGCGTAGTCGTTGACCTGGATCATCGGCGTCGCGTACGCGGCATCGACCGGTGGGTCGGCGGGCGCGTCCTTGTTCTTGCGGCGCTTGCCGGGCTTGGCGTCCTTGTGCTGTTTGGTCATCTCCACCCCTTCAGCCGGCGGCACGGGTATCGGCGCGGGCACGGCTATCGGCTCTGGTGCGGGTGTGGGCGGCGGTGCGGGCGCGGGCGGCCGTGCGGACGCAGGCACGGGCCGCGGCGCGGGCCGGGATTCCGGCGCGGGCGGCGAGACCGGCAGCGGTTCCGAGGTCGGCCGCAGCGCCGGGAAGCGGTGCATCCCGCCGTGCCCGGCGAACAGTGTGCACTGCGCGGCGTCGATCGACCGGCCCTCGCACGGGGCGAGCTCACGGCACGCCTGCGGGGTCCGCGCGAAATCCCCCCATAGCAGCCACGCGCGACGGGCGGTGCCACCGCGCCCGCCGTCGCTGGCATGGAATCCGGGATGCCCGTCGGGCAGGTCGCAAGTGAGCAGCCACGACGACTGCGGGGGCATCCGCAGCGCGGCACGATCAGTGGGCCCGGCGACGATCGACGACCAGCAACGAGCGCGCACCATGCTGCTCCACCTCACTTCATGCCTCGGCCCCGAGAGTCCCCCACTCGGGTGCAGTCTACGAAGTCCGGCCGACAAGTGGGTAGGACATGCCGACAACCAGGGCATCGGTCACGCTACCGGGCGGCGACGATCTCCTCCCCGGCTAGCCGGAAGCGGCGCGACGGCGCCGAGTCCGCAGCGTCCGGAAAATCGGCCCGGTAGTGGCAGCCGCGCGATTCGGTACGGGCCGTCGCCGCGGCGACGACGGCGCTCGCGGTCAGGGTCAGGGCGGCGTCCTCGGTGTCGGCCCGCTCGCTCTGTTCCCGGAGCGGAGCGGCGCGAAGGAACTCGGCGGCGGCCGCCAGGCCAGACGCATCGCGACGCAGCGCCACCCGCGCCGACATCAGGTCCTGCAACTCGGTGCGGTCGGCGGCGGCACGGCGCGCAGGCGCCTCGACCGGAGCGGCGGCGAGGGGCTCGTCGCGGCGCGCGACCGCGACTCGCGCGGCCCGCCGGCCCATCACCAACCCCTCGAGCAGGCTGTTCGAGGCGAGCCGGTTGGCGCCGTGCAGACCGGTGCGCGCCACCTCGCCGGCCGCCAGCAGCCCCTCGATCCGGGTGCGGCCGTGCGTGTCGGTCACCACGCCGCCGCACAGGTAGTGCGCGCCGGGCAGCACCGGCAGTCGGCCGTCGTCGGTGGACACGCCCGCCGCCCGGACGCCGGCCAGCACGGTCGGGAAGCGGCGCTCGAAGTCCGCGATCGCGGAGAAGTCGAGGTAGACGCAGGGCGCGCCGGTGCGGGCCATCGCGGCGGTCACCGCCCGCGCGACCACATCGCGGGGTGCGAGATCGCCCAGCGGGTGCACGCCCGCGGTGACGCTTTCGCCGTCGGCGTCGACCAGCCGCCCGCCCTCGCCGCGCAGCGCCTCGCTGACCAGCGTGCGACGTCCCCGCGCGCCCGGGACGTACAGCATGGTGGGGTGGAACTGGATGAACTCCAGATCCGCGACCTCGGCACCGGCCCGCAGCGCGAGCGCGATGCCGTCGCCGGTCGCCCCGGCCGGATTGGTGGTGGCCGCGTAGAGGTGCCCCACTCCGCCGGTCGCGAGCAACACGGTGGGCGCGTACACGGCCCCGTCGCCGCCGGGACCCGTGTACGCCACCCCGGCGGCGGTGCCGCCCGGTGCGACGAGGATCCCGGTGGCGCGGGCATCGTCGAGCACCGTGACGCCGGTGCCGTCGAGCGCCGCGCCGAGGGCGGCCTGCACCTGCGCACCGGTCGCGTCGCCGCCGGCGTGGATGATGCGGCGGACGCTGTGCCCGCCCTCGCGAGTGCGCAGGAAGCGTCCGTCGGGCCCGGTGTCGAAGCGCGCACCCCAGCCGACCAGGCGATTCACCGCGGACCAGCCGGCGGCGACTATCTCGGTGGTCGGTTCCTCGGCGGTGAGCCCCGCTCCAGCGAGCAGCGTGTCGTGCACGTGGAGCCCGACACTGTCCTCCGGATTGTCCGGCTCCACCACCGCGATGCCGCCCTGCGCGTAGAAGGTCGACGTCGACTGCTCGAGCTCCTCGGGGCGCCACGCGCGGCCCTTGTTCAGCACGACCACCCGCAGCCCAGCCTCCTCCGCGGTCAGCGCCGCCGTCAGCCCCGCCACGCCCGCACCGACCACCACCAGGTCGGCTCGCCGCTCACCGCTCATCGCCCTGCACCCTTCGTCACGTCGATCACCAGGTTATCGACTCACGATCGAAAACGGCACGATGGTGCCCTCTCCGCGCACTGATGCGTCGTGACCAGACCGGCAGCCGCGTGCGCGTGTGCACCGGTTCGCTACCCTCGACCGCAATGTCCGACGCCGTGCCGTCCCAGCGCCGAGCCGCCCGCTGGTGGACGATCGCCACGATCGCCACCGCCGCGCTGGCCGCCGTCTTCTGCGTGGTCCTCCTCGCCGTACACGCCGAATGGCTCGATCTGCTCGGCTGGCTGGCCGCCTACGTCGGCCTTCTGGTGGCCGGCGGCCTCTGGCTGGCCTTCGCGATCGTCGGCGCCGTCCGCTACCGCGGCGTGGCGGCTCACGCTGATCGCCCCGATCATCGTGGTCGCGACGACCGCCCTGGTGTTCTTCGAGGTACCCGGCCGGGCGGTCTTCGCCGTCTCCCTCGGCACCCTGACCGATGCCGCGCAGGAGTGCGCGGAAGGCGGAAAGTCCTGGCACGGCGCCGTGCGCGTCGACCGCACCCGGCGGATTCATCGACAGCGTCGGCTGGGCCTACGTCCCGGACGCGGTCGGCGTCCCGGTCTCCGACCCGAACGACGGCGGCATCAGCTACGCCCACGTGACCGGTGACTGGTATCGCTTCACCTGGCACTTCTGACGGCCGGCGTGACCGGCCCGTCGCGCATCCGCCGCATTGACGCAGGTCACGAAAATCCGGATCGGCACGGGCGCGGACTACTATACGGAACGGTGATGACTGAGAAGCCTGTCGACGACGACGTCCGGGAGCAGTTGCCGGCCGTCTCCGCGGCCACGGAGGTCACCCGATTCTCCTCCACCGCGGCACACGCCGCCTTCGGGGTCGGCCGGTTCCTGGCGACCACCGCGAACGACCTGATCCACGGCAAGGCGCCGACCAAGAAGAACGTGGCGCACGAGGTGCGCGTGACCTTCGAGCACCTCGGTCCCACGTATGTGAAGCTCGGTCAGCTGATCGCGTCGAGCCCCGGAGTCTTCACCCCGGCGCTGTCCGAGGAGTTCGAGTCGCTGCTCGACCGGGTCCGGCCCGCGTCCGCCGAGGACGTGCACCGCATCATCGCCGAGGAGTTCGGCCAGGGCGCCGACGAGGTCTTCGCGACCTTCGACGACGAGCCGATCGCGTCCGCGTCGATCGCTCAGGTCCACACCGCCACCCTGCGCACCGGGGAGGAGGTGGTGGTCAAGATCCAGCGACCGGGGATCGCCGACCGGCTCGCGCCCGACGTCGCCATCCTGGAACGACTCGCCGGCCTCGTCGAACTGTCCGAGTACGGCCGCATGCTGAGCGCCCGCCACGTGGTGGAGGACTTCGCCGACGGCCTCAACGCCGAACTGGACTTCCGCAACGAGGCCGCCACCATGGAGGAATGGTTCGAGTGCCTGCAACCCGGGCCGTTCGGCGACCGGGTGCGGGTCCCGAAGGTCTACCACGACCTGACCACCGCGCGCGTGATGACCATGGAGCGCATCCACGCGGTCCGCATCGACGACGTCGCCGCGGTTCGCGCCGCCGGGCACGACGGCGAGGCACTGTGCCGCAATCTCCTTCTCTCCCTGCTGGACTCGGCGTTCCACGGTGGGCTGTTCCACGGTGATCTGCACGCCGGCAACGTCCTGGTCGACGACGACGGCAAGCTCGTCCTGCTCGATTTCGGCATCGTCGGGCGGTTCAACGCCCGCACCCGCCGGATCCTGCGCCAGCTGGTGGTCGATCTGATCGTCAAGCAGGACTACGAATCCGCCGGCCGGGCGATCTTCCTGCTCGGCGCCGTCCACAAGCCCGGGTCGACGGCCAAGGGCGGCGAGGACCTGAAGAAGGTGACCGTTCCGCTCTCGACCACCGAGATGGGCTCGATGAGCTACACCGATCTGGGCCGCCAGCTGGCCGCCGTCGCCAAGGCGCACGACGCGCGGCTGCCGCGTGAGCTGGTGCTGGTCGGCAAACAGCTGCTGTACGTGGAGAAGTACATGAAGCTCCTCGCGCCGCGCTGGAAGGCGATCTCGGACCGGGAGATCTACGGCTACATGGCCGGAATCATGAAGGAAGCTGAGCGCGACCGCCGCGCCGACCGGGGCGGACAGACCCGGTGAACGCCGCGACCTAATAGTCTGGACCCACATGTGGTCCGTACCGACGACCCCTGCTGCTTGGAGCCGAACACATGAGACGTTTCTGGATGGCGCTGCTGGCCTTTCTCGGGCTCGCATGCATCGCTGCGGCGATCACCATTCCGACATACCTCGTGCCGAAGCTCAAGGTGGTCCCGCTCGACCTCGACATCACCTCCGATGCGAGCTCGATCGCCAGCGGCGGCGCCGGTGACCGCTTCCCCGCGGTGATCTTCGACCGCTGCTCCATCGCCAAGTCCAAGGCCGCCCAGCTGCACGTGAACCTCAAGCAGCAGCGCCGGTCGATCATCGTGGAGCCGTCGAACGCCGAGCAGGCGACGCTGCAGTCCGCGCAGACCGTGCTGGTGGAACGGATCCGCGACGCCGACGGGCAGGAGAAGACGCCGAGCGTCGCCCCGGCCGGCGAGGAACGCAAGTGTGACGACGGTCTGCTGACCGCGAGCATCGACCACGTGTCGGTGGACCGGAAGACCTCGGTGCCCAACGGCAAGGTGAGCTTCCTCCAGATGGAGGCGCCCGCGGACGGCGAGTCGGTCAAGGACGTCTCGGTGCCGCTGGAGAACCGGAAGGGCTTCCAGTACAAGTTCGGCTTCGGCGTCGAGAAGCGGAATTACTACTACTACGACCTGAACACCCGGCAGGACACCGTCGCCAGCTTTGTCGACGAGAAGACCATCGACGGGCTGAAGGTCTACCACTTCAAGACCGAGGTCCCCGAGACCGATCTGTCCGACCTGCCCAATCCGCAGGGTGAGGCCGCGCTGGGCACCATCCTGACCATGCCTGCCAAGTGGTGGGGCATCACCGGCCGCGGCATCAAGCCGAACACCCCGGTCACCATGCACCGGTACGCCTCGGCCGTGCGCGAGGTGTGGGTGGAGCCGGCCACCGGCACCATCGTCGACGGCCTCGAAGCGCAGCACCAGTACTTCAAGTCCCCCGACGACCCGGGCGACGTCCCCGCCGCGGTGACCGAGTTCCGGATGGATGCGCTCAAGGCCGACTTCAAGTGGTCCGACACCACCGTCGCCGAGCAGGTGAAGCGCGCCGATCACTACCGCGGCCTGCTGAAACTGGGCGGCACCACGCTGCCGATCGTCCTCGGGGTGGTCGGTGCGCTGCTGCTGGCCGTGTGGGGCCTGCTGCTCTTCCGCGGCCGCCGCCGGGGCGATGACGGCACCGGCGGGGACGGCGGCTCCGGTCCGGATCTCGCCGCGCCCGTCGACGACGATCCGACCGCGGCCGCACCGCAGCCCGAACCCGGGCCCGGTGCGCCGGCCGCCGCGTTCGCCGCCGCACCGACCGCCGCGGACGAGTACTGGGCGCCACCGGTCCCCGGCGGCGAGCCGGAGATCGACGACACCGTCGACACCATCGTCTTCGACCATCCCCTCGAACCGGCGGCGCCGGCCGACGAGTTCCGTCCGCTGGACAATCCCATCGCGGCGATCCCGGTGGACCTGCCGCCGGAGGAGCCGACCGTCATCGTGCCGATCGAGGACTTCGTCATCGACACGTCCGTCTTCCAGCGGCCCGCGTACGACGCACCGGCGGCCTACACCGAGCCGCTCGCCTTCGGCGAACCGCTCGCGCCGGAGGAGCCGACGGCCTACGACACCCCGGAGACCGACCAGCACGGCAGGCACGAGCGCCCGTAGCCGCGGTCGAGAGGCCACGGTCCCGGGGACCGCGGCCTCTCGACGTGCCGCTCCGGATCAGGAGCGGCGCGCCACCGCCCGCCCGGCCGCCCGGCCGGAGAAGATGCAGCCGCCGAGGAAGGTTCCTTCCAGCGCGTTGTAGCCGTGCACGCCGCCGCCGCCGAAACCGGCGACCTCGCCGGCCGCGTACAGCCCGGGGAACGGATTCCCGTCGGGCCGCATCACCTGGGCGTCGAGGTTGGTCTCCAGCCCGCCCAGGGTCTTGCGGGTGAGGATGTTGAGGCGCACGGCGATCAGCGGCCCGCACTCGGGGTCGAGGATGCGGTGCGGCTTGGCGACGCGGGTGATCTTGTCACCGGCGTAGTTGCGCGCGTTGTGGATCGCCATGATCTGCGCGTCCTTGGCGTAGCCGTTCTCCACCTGCGTGTCGCGTGCGGAGATGGTGCGCTCGAGTTCCTGCAGGTCGATGTGCCCGCCCCGGCCGATCTCGTTCATCCCGGCGACCAGTTCCGGCAGGGTGTCGCGCACCACGAAGTCGATGCCGTGATCCAGGAAGTCCTGCACCGGTCCCGGCGCCCCCTTCGCCAGCCGGCTCTTCGCGGCGGCGGTGAGCGACTTCCCGGTCAGATCGGGGTTCTGCTCCGAACCGGACAGCGCGAACTCCTTCGCGATGATGTCGCCGGTGAGGACGAACCAGGAGTAGTCGTACCCGGTCGCGAGGATCGCCTTCATCGTGGCGTTGGTGTCGAAGCCCGGAAAATTCGGGGCGGACAGCCGATTGCCGTCGGCGTCGAGCCACAGCGACGACGGCCCCGGGATGATGCGGATCGCGTGATCGGTCCAGATCGGATCCCAATTGTGGATGCCCTCGGTGTAATGCCACATGCGGTCGCGGTTCACCAGATTGGCCCCGGCACCCTCGGCGATCTTCAGCATGCGGCCGTCGACGTAGTCCGGGACGCCGGCGATCATGTGCTCGGGCACCGGTCCGAGCCGCTCCACGGGCCAGTTCTCCCGGACCATCTCGTGATTGTGACCTATCCCACCGGTCGTGACGATCACCGCCGGAGCACGCAGTTCGAACTCCCCGGTCTCGACACGGGAACTCGGGGTCCCGCGCTCGGTGTCGGTCGGTTCGAGCACCGCACCGCGGACGCCGACCACCACCCCGTCGCCCGCGTCCGGCGCACCGGGTTCGCGGCCCTCGACGATCAACTCGTCGACGCGATGGCGGAAGGCGAACTCGACGAGCCCCGCGCGCTCGGCCGCCAGCACCGGTTCGGCGAAGACCCGGACCACCTCGGGGCCGGTGCCCCAGGTGATGTGGAAGCGCGGCACCGAGTTGCCGTGGCCGTCCGCGAATCCGCCGCCCCGCTCGGCCCAGCCGACCACCGGGGTGAACTTGAGACCGAGATCACGCAGGTACTGGCGTTTTTCCGTCGCGGCGAAGTCGACATAGGCGCGCGCCCACTGGCGCGGCCAGTAGTCCTCGTCCTCGCGGTCGAAGCCGGCCGAGCCGAGCCAGTCCTGCAGGGCGAGTTCCGGCGAGTCCTTGATGCCCAGCCGCCGCTGCTCGGGACTGTCGACCAGGAAGATGCCGCCGAGCGACCAGAACGCCTGCCCGCCCAGATTGTTCCGGTTCTCCTGATCGACGACGAGCACTCGCTTACCCGCCTGCACCAACTCGTAGGTCGCCACCAGGCCCGCCAGCCCGGAACCGACGACGATCGCATCGGCTTGTCTCTGTTCGCCCACGGCCATTCCTTCCCCGAACTTCTGCGCCACCACTGTGTCTCATCGCACAGCCTATCCACTGTCCGGCGGTGTCCGGCCCTTTGCTTGGCCGTTATCGGTCCGTTATTCTTCGACTCGAGCGAAATCCCGGGCCCTAGTACCCTGTGGAAGCACGCCCGAGGGGCGCGCTCGAAACTTCGGGGGTTTCGCACCGATACGACCGCGGCCGGCGTCGGCCAAGATCGCCAAAGGATTGTCTATGTTCTCCAGCGCCCGTAAGCGCTTGCTCGCCGTCGCCCTGGCCACGGCTACCGCGCTCGGCGGCGCGGCCGCCGTCGCGCCGCACGCCGAGGCCCGCGGCTCCTGCCCCGGCAGCGTCGAGCGTGTCCACTCGGCCGCCATGCACCGCGCGGTCCCCGTCTGCATCATCAGCGCGGGCGGCAACAACAAGCCCACGCTGTACCTGCTCGACGGCCTGCGCGCCCCGAACAACAGCAGCGGCTGGCTGCTCGAGACCGACGTCGCGCAGTGGATGCGCGGCAAGGGCACCAACGTCGCCATTCCGTTCGGCGGCGGCGGCAGCTTCTACGCCGACTGGGAGCAGCGCGATCCGCACCTCGGCCTGAACAAGTGGGAGACCTTCCTCACCCGCGAGCTGCCGGCGTACATGAAGAAGAACCACGGTTCGGACAACCGCCGCAACGGCATCGCCGGCCTGTCGATGTCGGGCACCGCGGCCCTGAACCTGGCCTCGCGCCACCCGCAGTTCTACAAGGCCGTCGCGTCGTACTCGGGCTACCCGACCGTGACCATGCCCGGCTTCAACCAGGGCATTCAGGCCTCGGTCGCCGAGATGGGCGGCAACCCGACCAACATGTGGGGCATCTGGCCCGCCGGCGAATGGGCCGCCAACGACCCGTTCCTGACCGCGGGCAACCTCGCCGGTCACCGCGTCTACGTGTCCTCGGGCACCGGCGTCGGCAGCCGCTACGACTCCTCGCTGACCCCGGGCAACCCCGGCTTCAACCCGGTGAAGTTCGCGCAGATGGTGCCACTGGAGGTCGCCGCGTCGACGTCGAGCCAGCTGTACATCGCGCGTATCGCAACCGTGCCGGGCGTGCGTCTGACCACTCACATCACGCCGGACGGCGCGCACTGGTGGGACTACTGGCAGGCCCGTTTCAAGGAGTCCTGGGCCACCACCTTCCGCCCCGCGTTCTTCTGATCGCGACGCATGACCAACGACACGGCCGAGGCCGGGCAATCCGTAGTGATTGCCCGGCCTCGGCCGTTCCGCGGGTCGTACTGGCGATAGGCTGGGGTCATGGCAGCCGGGCAGACCATCCTCACCGTGAAGTCCAAATACGCGATCTTTCTGACCCTCTGTATCGAACCGGGCGGCGAGGACCGGGTCCGGGACACCCTGGAAGGAATCTCCGGCCGCGTCCGGTCGGTGGGTTCGCGGAATCCGGATGCGCGCCTGACCGTCGTCACCGGCATCGGCTCGGATGCCTGGGACCGGCTGTTCGCCGGCGCCCGCCCCAAACTGCTGCGCCCGTTCAAGGGTTACGTGGGCGAGGTGCACACGGCTCCGGCCACGCCCGGCGACATCCTGCTGCACATCAAGGCCCAGACGATGGACGTCTGCTACGAGGTCGGCCAGCTGCTGACCGCCGACTTCGGGGACTCCGTGCGCACCATCGAGGAGATTCACGGCTTCCGGTACTTCGACCTGCGTGACCTGACCGGTTTCGTCGACGGCACCGAGAATCCGGAGGGCCAGGCCGCCGTCGACACGATCCAGGTCGATCCGGCCGACGATCCGGCCTTCGCCGGCGGCAGCTACATCACGGTCCAGCGCTACGAGACCGATATGGCCAAGTGGAACGGCCTCACCGTCGAACAGCAGGAAAACGTCTTCGGCCGCAGTAAGTCGGAGAACGTGGAGATGGACGACGACGTCAAGCCGATGAACGCGCACATCGCGGTGAACCAGGTGAACGACGCCGAGGGCAACCAGCTGCAGATCGTGCGCGACAACATGCCGTACGGCGATGCCTCCGGCACCGGCGTGAAGGGCACCTACTACATCGCGTACTCCAAGACCCCGGACGTCACCGACACCATGCTGGAGAAGATGTTCATCGGCGATCCGCCCGGCAACTACGACGCGCTGCTCGACTTCACCACCGCGGTGACCGGTTGTGAGTTCTTCGCACCGTGCGCCGACTTCCTCGACGCCCTGCCGCCGGCCCCGGCGACCACCCCGGCGCCGCCCGCCGAACCCGCACCGGCCGCACCGGTCCGGCCCGCCGACGGCTCGCTCGGCATCGGCAGCCTCCGCCGCCGGTGACCGCGGCGCCTCCCGAACACCCGTCTACCCGATCAACCCAGGAGTACCGATGAACAATCTGCACCGCGAACTCGCCCCCATCTCGTCCGCCGCCTGGGACGCGATCGAAGAGGAAGCCACCCGTTCGTTCGCCCGCAACAGCGCCGCGCGGCGCGTCGTCGACGTCGAAGGCCCCCTCGGGCTCGACGTCGACTCCGTGACCCGGGGCCGTCGTGCCAAGATCGATTCCCCCGCCGACGGGATCCAGGCGTTTCTACGCCAGGCGCAGCCGCTGGTGGAACTGAAGGTGCCGTTCACGGTGACCCGCGAGGCGATCGACGACGTCGACCGCGGCGCGTCGGACAGTGACTGGGACCCGGTGGTCCGGGGCGCCAGCGAACTGGCCCGCGCCGAGGACACCGCCGTCTTCGAGGGCTTCGCCGCCGCCGGTATCACCGGGATCACCGAGGCCGCCGCGTCCGAGGCGCTCGACCTGCCCGCCGACGCCGTCGACTTCCCGGACGCGGTCAGCGCCGCCATCAACCGGATGCGCCTGAGTTCGGTCGACGGACCGTACTCGCTGGTCCTGAGCGCCGACCTGTACGCCGAGGTCAACGAGACCGTCAACGACGGCTACCCGGTGCGCGAGCACCTGCAGCGGATCCTCACCGACGGCGAGATCATCTGGGCGCCGGCCATCAGCGGCGCGGTGCTGATCAGCACCCGCGGCGGCGACTTCGAGCTGGCCATCGGCCAGGACGTCTCGATCGGCTACGACTCGCACGACGCGGACGTAGTGAACCTGTACTTCACCGAGTCGTTCACCTTCCTGACCTACACCCCGGAGGCCGCGGTCCCGCTCCGCCCCGCGAAGTAGCCCGCGCGAGCGACACCCGCTCAACCCAAGCGACACCCGCCGCCGAAGCGACAGGCGCGGGTGTCGCTTTCTTGTCGGGTGTCGCGGTCCCGCGGCGGCCGTCGCGGACACCGGACGGGCATTCCGGGCAATCCTCCGGCGAGCGGAATCCGGCCCCGCTGACGGCCGCGCGGATCGGCCGCTAATCCCCTCGCCGCTGTCGGGGGCGATGCGTAGGGTGGACGAGTGCTGATCCGCCTGCTGCGCACCTACCTGGCGAGGTACGCCCCCAACATCGCCGCCGTCGTCGGCCTGCAACTGGTGGCCACGGCCGCCATGCTGTACCTGCCGACGCTCAACGCGGACATCATCGACGACGGCGTCGCCAAGGGCGACACCGGTTACATTCTCTCGACCGGCGGCTGGATGCTGCTGATCTCGGCGGCCCAGGTGATCTGCTCGGTGTCGGCGATGTACTTCGGCGCCCGCGCCGCGCTCGGCGCCGGCCGCGACATCCGGCATGACCTGATGCACCGCGTCGACGACTTCTCCGCCCGGGAGGTGGGGAAGTTCGGGGCGCCGTCGCTCATCACCCGCACCACCAACGATGTGCAGCAGGTTCAGCTGCTCGCGGTGATGAGCATGTCGATCCTGGTCATGGCCCCGATCATGGGTATCGGCGGCATCATCATGGGTATGCGGATCGCGCTGTCGATCTCGTGGATCCTGGTGGTCGCGGTCCCGGTCCTCGGCATCACGATGGGCCTGATCATCTCCCGGATGATCCCGGGGTTCCGCGCCATGCAGGCCCGTATCGACGATGTGAACCGGGTGCTGCGCGAGCAGATCACCGGTATCCGCGTGGTCCGCGCCTTCGTCCGCGAGCGCTACGAGACGCAGCGGTTCGACGTCGCCAACCGCAGTCTCGCCGATGCGTCGCTGCGCGTCGGCCGGATGATGGCGCTGATGTTCCCGACGGTCATGCTGATCACCAACCTGACACTGATCGCGGTGCTCTGGTTCGGCGGCAAACAGATCGACTCGGGCAACGTGCAGATCGGCGATCTGACCGCGATGATCAGCTACGTCATGCAGATCATGATGTCGGTGATGATGGCGAGCTTCCTGGCGATGATGGCCCCGCGCGCCGGCGTCTGCGCCGATCGCATCTGCGAGGTCCTCGACACCGAGACCTCCGTCAAGCCGCCGATCGACCCCGTGCCGATCACCGGCGATCCGGCGATCGTGACGTTCGACGACGCCGAGTTCCGCTACCCCGGGGCGACCGCCCCCGTGCTGTCCGGGATCGGCTTCACCACCGCGCCGGGCACCACCACCGCGATCGTCGGGTCCACCGGCTCGGGCAAGACCACCCTGATCAACCTGATCCCCCGGCTGCTCGACGTGACCGGCGGCGCGCTGTCGGTGGGCGGGGTGGATGTGCGCGACGCCGACCCCGACGAACTCCGCCACCACATCGGACTGGTGCCGCAGCGGGCGTACCTGTTCTCCGGGACCGTCGCCGACAACGTGCGCCAGGGCAAGATCGACGCCACCGACGACGAGATATGGGAGGCGCTGGAGATCGCGCAGGCCGCCGACTTCGTGCGGGCCATGCCGGACGGGCTGGACACCGACGTCTCCCAGGGCGGCACCACCGTCTCCGGCGGCCAGCGCCAACGACTCGCCATCGCCCGCGCTCTCATCCGCAAGCCGTCGATCTACCTGTTCGACGACTCCTTCTCCGCACTCGACCTGGCCACCGACGCCCGGCTGCGGGCAGCGCTCGCACCGGCCACCCGCGCGGCGGCGGTGATCGTCGTCGCCCAGCGCATCTCGACCATCACCGGCGCCGACCAGATCGTCGTGCTCGATCGCGGTGCGATCGCCGGGATCGGCACCCACGACGAACTCCTGGCGACGTGTCCGACATATGCGGAGATAGCCGAGTCCCAGCTGGCGATCGGACAGGCGTCGTGACGCGCGGCGGCCCGCCCGGGATGGCCCCGGCGCAGGAGAAGGCCAAGAGCTTCGGGCCGACGCTGCGGCGGCTGGTCGGGCAGCTCGGCGCGTACCGGGTCCGGTTGCTGGTGGTGCTGGCGTCCATCGTCGGCTCGGTGACGCTGACCGCGATCGCCCCGCGCATCCTCGGCGATGCCACCAATCTGCTGTTCGAGGGCGTGATCGGCAGTCGTCTGCCCGCCGGGATCAGCAAGGAGCAGGCCGTCGAGGGGCTGCGGAGCCACGGACAGAACACCTTCGCCGACATGGTCTCGTCGATGAACGTCGTCCCCGGCCACGGTATCGACTTCAGCGCGGTGGGCCGGGTGCTGACGACGGTGCTGGTCCTGTACGTCAGTTCGGCGATCCTCGGCTGGCTGTCGGCGTATCTGCTGAATCAGGTGGTGGTCGGGACCATCGCGGCGCTGCGCGCCGACGTCGAGACCAAGGTGCACCGGCTGCCGCTCTCGTACTACGACGCCGCCGCGCGCGGCGATCTGCTCAGCCGCGTCACCAACGACCTCGACAATCTGTCGCAGAGCCTGCAGCAGACCATCAGCCAGTTGCTGAACTCGATCCTGACGGTCATCGCCATCCTCATCATGATGCTGACCATCTCGCCGCTGCTGTCGCTGATCGCGATCGCGACGGTGCCGCTCGCGGTGATCGCGACGGCGATGATCGCCAAGCGCTCCAAACCGCACTTCATCGGCCAGTGGAGCTCCACCGGCAAGCTGAACGCGCAGGTCGAGGAGACCTTCACCGGACACGAGATCGTGAAGGCGTTCGGGCGCCGCGAGGAGGTGGAGCGCGTCTTCGACGAACAGAACGAGGCGCTCTACGCCTCGAGCTGGAAGGCGCAGTTCATCTCCGGCATCATCATGCCGGCGATCATGTTCCTCGGGAACCTGAACTATGTCGCGGTGGCCGTCGTCGGCGGTCTGCGAGTGGCCTCCGGGCAGCTGAGCCTCGGCGAGGTGCAGGCCTTCATCCAGTACTCGCGCCAGTTCACCCAGCCGCTCACCCAGATCGGGTCGATGTTCAACCTGATGCAGAGCGGCGTGGCCTCCGCCGAGCGCATCTACGACGTGCTCGACGAGCCCGAGGAGTCCCCCGATCCGGCCGAGCCGATCACCCCGGCGACCGACACCGGGCACATCGTGTTCGACGACGTCAGCTTCCGCTACCGCGCGGACCGGCCGCTCATCGAGCACCTGTCGCTGGATGCCGAGCCGGGGCACATGATCGCCATCGTCGGGCCGACGGGCGCGGGCAAGACCACCCTGGTGAACCTCATCATGCGGTTCTACGAGGTGGACTCCGGCCGCATTCTGATCGACGGCGCCGACGCGGCGAAGATGACCCGGGACGACCTGCGCGAACGCACCGGCATGGTGCTGCAGGACTCGTGGCTGTTCGGCGGCACCATCTACGACAACATCGCCTACGGCGATCCGTCCGCGAGCCGCGAGCAGGTGATGGAGGCGGCCCGGGTGAGTCACGTGGACCACTTCGTCCGCACGTTGCCCGACGGCTACGAGACGGTGATCGACGACGAGGGCGGCGGCGTCAGCGCTGGTGAGCGGCAGCTGATCACCATCGCGCGCGCCTTCCTGGCGCAGCCGACTATCCTGATCCTGGACGAGGCCACCAGCTCGGTCGACACCCGCACCGAGCTGCTGATCAGCCAGGCGATGGCCAACCTGCGGCGCGGCGCCGGCGGCGACCGTACGAGCTTCGTGATCGCCCACCGTCTGTCGACCATCCGGAACGCGGATCTGATCGTGGTGATGGAGGAGGGCGCGATCGTGGAGCAGGGCACGCACGACGAGCTCATCGCCGCCCGCGGCGCGTACTTCCGGCTTTACAACGCGCAGTTCGCGGGTGCCGTCGAATGAGAGCGTGACCAACGCCTCCCGATTTAGCGGAATGCTCCTCCGTAATATCGGAGGAGTGAGTACTCCCGCAGACCGCCGTCGCCCGAAGAGCTGGCACCGACTGGCCGGCCTGCCGGTGCGCGTGTGGATGGTGGTGCTGATCGGAATCGGGCTCGCCCACTGGGCGCTGCCGGATGCGCGGTGGCTGCTGGTGCATGTCTTCACGATCGGGCTGGTGACCAATTCGATCGTGCTCTGGTCGCAGACCCTCGCCGAACGCTTCTTCGGCTATCCGCTGCCGGAGGCACGACGCCCCCGGCAACTCGCCCGGATCTACGCGCTCAACGCCGGACTCGTGGTGACCATCGTCGGCATGCTCGGCGCGTGGTGGCCGGTCACCATGGCCGGGGCGATCGTGATCGGCGGTGTGGTCGCCTGGCACTGCGCGGCATTGGCGCGGCTGATCGTGGAGGCGCAGCGGCATCGCGAGGCGGCCGGCGAGGGACCGGCCGAGAACGCGCTCAACGCGTGGTTCTTCGTGGTCGCTGCGTCATTGCTGCCGGTCGGCGCCGGATTCGGGGTGGCGCTGGCCTACGGATTCGCCGATCCGGAGCAGGCCGGGTTCCTGGTGACCCACCAGGCGCTCAACATCCTCGGCTTCCTCGGGATCACCGCCGCCGGGGTACTGATGCTGATGTTCCCGCGGCTGCTCGGCGCGGCGAAGCTCGGTCAACGACGTCGGCCGTACGCGCTCGTCGTGCTGCCCACCGGTATCGCGATCACCATCGCCGGCGCGCTGAGCGACCACCCGGTGCTCGCCGCCGCCGGGATCGGCGTGTACCTGGCCGGGTGGCTGATCGTCGCGGGACCGTTCGTGCCCGCCGCGCTGGCGAATCCGCCGCGCGGCTACGCCCCGGCGTCGATCTGCGCCGCCCTGCTGTGGCTGTTCGGCTCGCTGATCGCGTACGCGACGACGCTGGTCACCGGACCGTTCGTGACCGCCCGCATCACCCTGCTCACCGTCTGGTTCCTCGCCGGGTTCGCCGGACAGCTGCTGTTCGGCGTGATGAGCCATCTGATGCCGACGATGATGGGCCCGGGTCCGGTCGCGGCCGCCGGGAAGGCCCGGATGGACCGCTGGTGGCTGTGGCGGGTGCTAGTGATCAACGGCGGCCTGGTGCTGTGGCTGTTGCCGCTCGACAGCTGGGTCAAGGTCGCGGTGTCGTCGCTGGTGATGCTGGCGTTCATCATGTTCCTGCCGATCATGATCGCGGCGGCGCGCGCCGCCATGACGGCCCGGAAGGCGCTCGCCGAGCCGGAACCGGTGGAATCGCGGTCGGGCTCGCACATCCCCGTCGCGCCGGAATCACGAGCGCCCCGAACACCGCAACTCGGCTTACAGGCGGTCGCCGCGGCGGCCGCGCTCGCCCTGGTGGTCTCGGTCGGTCTCGCCCTCGGCGGCGGCAGCGGCGGGCAGATCACGGACGCGGCCGGCGGCGTGACCCCGACCGGCCACACCACCACCGCGAAGATCGCCGCGGTGAGCATGCGGTTCACCCCGGACACCATCACGGTCCCGGCCGGCGATCGGCTGGTGATCGAGGTGGCCAACAAGGACTCCCAGGTGCACGACCTGGTTCTCGCCACCGGAGCGACCACCGGCCGCATCGCGCCCGGCGCCACCGCGAAAGTCGACGCCGGGGTGATCGGCCGGTCGATCGAGGGCTGGTGCTCGATCGTCGGGCACCGCCAGCAGGGCATGGTCCTGCACATCCGGACCAGCGGCGGCACCGCTGACGACGGCGGCGCGACCGCGCACGACCAGCATTCCGGTCACGGCGGCCCGCCCGTCATCGACCTGCAGAAGCAGCCCGGCCCGGGCTTCACCGCCCGCGACGCACGACTCGCACCGGCGCCCGGCGGCACGCTGCATCGGGTGACGTTCGAGGTGACCGAGGACCAGGCCGAGGTCGCACCCGGCGTGCGGCAGACGGTCTGGACATACAACGGCAAGCCGATGGGACCGACCCTGCGCGGCCGGATCGGCGACGTCTTCGAGGTGACCCTGGTGAACCACGGCACCATGGCGCACTCCGTCGACTTCCACGCCGGGATGGTGAGTCCCGACCAGAACATGCGCGACATCGACCCCGGTCAGACGCTGGTCTACCGATTCCGCGCCGAGCACACCGGCATCTGGCTGTATCACTGCGCCACCGCACCGATGGCCGCGCACCTCGCCGCCGGCATGTACGGCGCCGTCGTGATCGACCCGCCCGATCTCGCCCCCGTCTCCGCGCAGTACCTGTTCGTCCAGGCCGAGGCCTACCTGGGCGCGAACGGGGATCCGGTCGACGCCGACAAGGTCGCCGCGAACACCCCCGACCTGGTGATGTTCAACGGTTACGCGAACCAGTACGTCTACCGGCCGCTGCACGCGAAGGTCGGCGACCGCATCCGCATGTGGGTGCTCGACGCCGGACCGAACGCCCCGCTCGCCTTCCACGTGATCGGCACCCAGTTCGACGTCGTGTACTCCGAGGGCGCGTACCTGCTGCCACCCGGCGATCCGGCGCACGGCGGCTCCCAGGCGCTGGCCCTGCAGCCCGCCCAGGGCGGCTTCGTGGAGATGACCTTCGCCGAGCCCGGCACCTATACCTTCCTCAATCACCGCATGGTCGACGGCGACCGCGGCGCGATGGGCAAGATCGTCGTGACGGAGTGAAGCCGCCCCGCATGACGACGGCGCCCTGACGGTCCACGTGCCGGATACGGCCGCGTGAGCGGCCGGAGTGCCGTGGTCGTGCGGGAACGACTCCGGCGGGGGCTCGGCGACCGCGGATGACGACCCGTGATCAGCCGTCGCGGAGGGTGCGGGCCGCGCTGGTGGCGAGCGTGTCGGCGATCTCGTTGTAATGGTCGCCGTTGTGGCCCTTCACCCACCGCCACTCGACCGTGTGCCGCTTCTCCTCGTCGACCAGGCGCTGCCACAGCTCGGCGTTCTTCACCGGCTTCTTCGCCGCCGTCTTCCAGCCGTTGCGCTGCCAGCCGGCCACCCACTTGGTGATGCCGTCCCGGACGTACACCGAGTCGGTGTAGATCACCACGGTCGACGGCCGGGTCAGCGCGGCGAGGCCCTCGATGGCGGCCTGCAGCTCCATCCGGTTGTTGGTGGTGTCCGGCTCCGCCCCGGAGAGCTGCTTCTCGGTGCCCTTGTAGCGGAGCACCGCACCCCAGCCGCCCGGACCGGGATTGCCCAGGCATGCACCGTCTGTCGAGATCTCCACCACCGCGTCGCTCACGGGGGACCAGATTACCGGTGAACGGTGCCGAGCCCGCGGGTCCTGAGCAGGCGTGGCGGAGCTTGCGACGACGCGCGGCCGAAGGGCGGCCGCCGGGGGTTCCGCGGGTACCGAGCCCACCGAAGCACGACCACCGTGGACGCCGAGTGACCGGCCGTGGAAACCTGGGGACATGTCCGACGACGAGCCCCGCGTCTACCTCTTCCGCGCCGTGAACGTCGGGGGCGCCAAGCTGCCGATGGCCCGGCTTCGGGAGATCGCGACCGAGCTGGGCGCCACCGCCGTCTCGACGTACATCGCGTCGGGCAATCTGATCTGCGTGCCTCCCGCC
This sequence comes from Gordonia sp. PP30, assembly GCF_023100845.1. Taxonomy (NCBI): domain Bacteria; kingdom Bacillati; phylum Actinomycetota; class Actinomycetes; order Mycobacteriales; family Gordoniaceae; genus Gordonia; species Gordonia sp. PP30. The sequence goes on from NZ_CP095864.1 coordinate 4,375,106, forward strand.
CTTCGACGGGCTGCTCAGAGGCCGGACGACAACGCCCACGGGCCGGAAGACGGCACCCAGCGAACGGCGGAGGGCTTCGAGCGCGCGTTGGAACGCGCCGTCGAGGAGGAATTCGGGTTCTTCCGGGAAGTGATCTCCCGGAGCGCCGATCAGCTAGAGAAGGCCCTGGCCGCCTATCCGTTCGGCACGCCGCCGGGCTATCCGGAGGCGCCGTCGGCACACATCTGTTTCCTCGCGGGCACCCCGGATCCGGCGAGGGCGGCGGAATTCGTCGCCCGCGATTTCGGCGCCGGGGAACTGCTCGCGGTGATCGGCGACGACCTGCATCTGGCGTACCCGGGCGGGGCGGGCAAGACCAAGCTGACCCCGCCGGCGATCGCCAAGGGCCTCGGCTACCCGGGGACGGCCCGCAACCTGCGCACCGTCGCCAAGCTCATCGACCTCGCCACGGCGGCGTCCACGACGCAGTGATCTTCCTTTCTCACTGAATCCTATGGCTAGCCTTACCGAAGGCTGATGGCCTAGTGTGACACGCGGTACGACTCGCCCGGGTCGGGGATTCGGGCGCCCCACGAGGAGACACTCCGATGATTACGACCTCTCGCCTGAAGGCACTTGTTCCGGCCGCCGCACTGGCCCTGACGCTGGGGGCCGGCGGATTGGCGGCACCGTCCGCCCACGCCGCCCCGCAGCACGACCCCGCCGCCCGCCACTGGGAATCGCTGCCCGCACCGGTGGTGCCGCAGCAGCCGGGCTACCAGATCACCGGCTACAACGTCGGTAAGGGTAACTATCGCGGCGCGATCGACCAGAAGACCGGCAGCCTGTGGCTGACCAACGTGTCGCCGCTGGAGGGCGCCAAGGAGTCGTCGATCCTCAAGGTGGATCCGAACACGATGCGCGTGCAGAAGCGCATCCGGATGCCGAAGGCGTCGAACACCGGCGGCCACGGCACCGTCAACGCCCAGTACGACATCGGCGTGCCGAAGCGCGGCGGCACCGTGTGGACCACGGCCGCCACCACCGGCGAGGTGAACGTCTGGGACACCGGCAGCGGCAAGCTGCTCAAGACCTTCACCGGCGTCAACCACGCGCACGGCATCGTCTTCGCCGAGGACCTCGGCCTGGCGATCGTCTCGGCGTCCGAGCCGGGCGGCATCGTCATCTACGACCTGAACACCCTGCAGGAGGTCGGCCGTGCCAAGCAGCCGGGCGCCGGGAAGCAGCTCGCGGCCGGCATGGCGGTCACCGATTCCAGCGCAGGCGGCGCGACCATCACCGTCGCCTCGTACTACTCCAGCCTCACCCAGTTCCGGATCACCCGCGAGAACGGCGTCGTGAAGACCAAGGTGCTGTGGAACACCCACCAGGGCGGTGACGGGCACGGCAGCGTCGAGGTGTCCAAGGCGCACAACCGCGTGTACGTGAACAACCTCTACAAGGGCCTGGTGCAGGTCTACAACCTGCGGACCGGCGCCCACATCACCGATCTGGTGACCGGACCGGGCACCAACTCGATGATCATCTTCCAGGGCAAGCTGTACGCCGCGAACTACTTCGCCGGCTACATCTCGGTGATCGATCAGAACACCCTCGGCGTCTCTCGCCTGCTGACCACCGGATTCGCCCCGAACCAGCTGCTGGCGTGGAAGCCGAACACCTTCCTGGTGATCGACAAGTCGAGCATCGTGCTCGACGGCGGCTACACCCAGAACCGCGGCGTCGACCGCATCTGGAAGGTCCGCTCGCTGCGCTGACCCGCGCACATCGACGACGATCGGCCCGGCTCCTCTCAGGAGGTGCCGGGCCGATCGTCGTCGTGTCCGGTCAAAGGATCCCGGCGGCGCGCAGACGGTCCAGTTCGACGGCGTCGAGCCCCAGCACGTCGGCCAGCACGGCCTCGGTGTCGGCGCCCAGCGCAGTGGCCGGAACCGAGCCGGAGTACTCCTCATCGATCCGCAGCGGGGAACTGGCCGAGATCACATCGCCGACGCCGGGCTGGTCGACGGCGGTCAGCACCGGCTCGTCGCCCGGGGCCACGGCGAAGCCGGCGGCCACCTCGGCCGGCGTCCGGTACGGTCCCCAGAGCGCGCCGGCGGCGGTCAGCGCCGCCTGGACGTCCGCCGTGGAGTGCCCGGAGAACCACGATCGCAGAACCGCCTCGATCACTTCGCGGTGCGCGTACCGGCCCTCATCGGTGGCGAAGTCGGCGCCGAGGGAGGTCTCCAGCGCCGCCAGTACCTCCGTGGTGCCGGTCGCGGTGCCGAGTGCCTGCCACTGCCGCGGGGTCAGCGCGACGATCATGATGTGGTCGCCGTCGGCGGTCACCAGGTCGACGCCGAAGCTGCCGTACAGGTGATTACCGTGCCGGGCGCGGTCGCCGCGCTCGGCGGCCTCGGAGTACCAGCCGAGGTCGGCGACCGCCGCCATCGCGACGTCGGAGAGCGCCACCTGCACCAGCGCCCCGGCACCCGTGCGGTCCCGGCGCCGCAGCGCCGCGAGCACCCCGCTGACCACCTCCTGACCGCACAGGAAGTCCCAGGCCGGCAGGACGTGGTTGACCGGCGCGGCCGAGTACTGCGGACCGGTCATGTTCGCCACCCCGCTGGCCCCGTTGACCGTGTAATCGACGGCCGCGCCACCGTCGGGCCGACCCTCGACGCGCACCGAGATCACATCCTCGCGGCGGCTGCGGAGCGCGTCGTACGAGAACCACGCCCGGCCCACCGCGTTGTCGACGACGATGCCGGCATCGCTTCCCGGTGCGGTCGCCAGCCCGAGCAGCAGGTCGCGGCCGGCCGGCTCGCGGAGGTTGAGCGTCACCGACTTCTTGCCACGGTTGAGCGAGTTCCAGTAGAGGCTCTCCCCGGTGCGTTCGGAGAGCGGCCAGCGGCGGTAGTCGGCATTGCCGCCGAGCGGGTCGACGCGGATCACCTCCGCGCCCAGTTGAGCAAGGGCCAGGCCGGCCGACGGCCCGGCGACGAAACTCGCGAATTCGATGATGCGGACCCCGGCGAGCGGGCGGTCGTAGGCCATGCGGGTGGTCTCTCCTCGTTCTCCACGTGCGGGAGTCGATCCGGTCTTCTCCCCGATCATCGGATCATGCGCTCGGTCCCACCGCGAACTCGGCGCGCACCGCGTCGGTGTGCTGGCCGAACGCCGGAACCGCACCCGCACCGGCCTCCCAGTGCCGGGCCAGACCGGGCGGCAGCAACGCGGGCGACGGGCCGCCCGGTGTCTGGATCTGCCGCCACCGACCGCGCTCCTTGAGCTGCGGATGCGCGACGACGTCGGCCACGGTGTTGTAGCGGGCGTTGCCGATACCGGCCGCGTCGGCGCATTCCTGGATCTCGGCGAGCGTGTGCTCGGCGCACCAGGCGCCGACGATCTCGTCGACCTCGGCGCGCGCGGCGACCCGGTCCTCATTGCGAGTGAGGTGTTCGGCGTCGGCGAGTTCGGGGCGTCCGATCATCTCGATCAGGCGCAGCCATTCGCCGTCACTGGTCGTGCCCAGCACCGCGGTCTGTCCGTCCCTGGTCGGGTAGGCGCTGTACGGTGCGACGATGGGCGCCCCCATGCCGACCGGCTCGGGTGAGGTTCCGGTGTGGATCTGCCCGTTCAGCAGGAACCCCATGTACTCGGCGATCACGTCGAGCATCGCGATCTCGATGACCGCGCCGGTACCGGTCTTCTCCCTCTCGAACAGCGCGGCGAGCACCGTGGAGTAGACGTACATGGCGGTGCCGATGTCGGCGACCGGCACGCCCGGCTTGGCCGGCCTGCCGGGGAAGCCGGTGACCGAGCAGACACCGCCTTCGGCCTGCACCAGCAGGTCGTAAGCTCGCTTGTGGTCGAGCGGGCCGCCCCTGCCGTAGCCGGAGATGTCCACGATCACCAGCTGCGGGAACTCCCGGTGCAGCGTGTCCGGTCCCAGCCCGAGCCGCCCGAGCGCACCCGGCGCGAGGTTGGACACGAAGACGTCGGCACCGGCCAGGATCCGCCGCAGCAGCGCGCGGTCGTCGTCGGCGCGGACATCGAGCGCCACCGACTCCTTGCCGTAGTTCAGCCAGGTGAAGTGCGCGCTGGTCCCGTGCACCACGCTGTCATAGTGCCGGGTGGAGTCACCACCGCGCGGTTGCTCCACCTTGATCACCCGGGCGCCGAGATCGGCGAGGTGGCGGGTGGCGAGCGGCGCCGAGATGGCCTGCTCCATGCTGACGACGGTGATGCCGTCGAGCGGCCTGCTCACCGTTCGGGCCGCTCGAAGACGGCCGGGGGCGCCGGGAACTCCGGGTCGCGCTTCTCCTGCAGCGAGGTGACGCCCTCGGTGACCTCCGGCCCGCCGAAGCCGTAGAACTCGTAGCCGAGCGAGGCGTCGAAGATCGCCCAGTTCTGCCGGTACCAGTTGTTCATCGCGTGCTTGGTCCACTGGATCGCGGTGGTCGCGCCCCCGGCCAGGCGCTGCGCCACGTCCAGCGCCTTCGCCTGCACCTGGTCGTCGTCGACGCACATCGAGACCATGCCGATGCGCTCGGCCTCCTCGCCGGTCAGCGGCTCGTTGAGCAGGAGGTGATACTTCGCCTTGGGCATTCCGGCGAAGAACGGCCAGGTCAGCGCGGCGTTGTCCCCGGCGGCGACGCCGAGGCGCACGTGGCCGTCGACGATCTTGGTCTTCCGGCCGGCGATGGTGATGTCCGCGAGCATCGCGGTCACCAGCCCGGCACCGGCGGCGGGGCCGTTGATCGCGGCGACCAGCGGCTGCGGCAGGTCGATGAGGTTTCGGACCAGATCGCGGGCCTCCCGCAGCACCCGCGTGCGCCCGGTGTAGTCGCCGGTCATGTCCTGGATCAGGTCGAAGCTGCCGCCAGCCGAGAACGCCTTCTCGCCCTCGCCGCGGATGATCACCGCGCGCGCCGACTCGTCGCGCGCGATCACCGGCCAGACGTCGGCCAGGTCGGCGTGCGCCTGCGGTCCGACGGCATGCAGGCTCGGTCCCGTCAGGACCACCTGCAGCACGCCCTCGCTCGGTCGCTCGACCCGGAGGGTCGAGAACTCCTCGTATGTCGTCACCTGTCTTCCGCCCTTCCGAACCGACGTTTTCGCACAGAGAATGTGGTTGCGTGGCTCACATATCGGGCCAACCACGGCCTAGAATATATTATGTTTCAAGCGTGGCACACCCCTTCGACCCAGGAGTACGGATGACCCAGCAGGTCAGCGACGACGACTTCGAGCAGATCCGGGACGCGGTGCGCGAGTTCGTCCAGACCCGCGTGATCCCCCGCGAACGCGAGATCGCCGACACCGACGCGATCCCGGAGGACATCCGGCAGACCGCGAAGGACATCGGCCTGTTCGGCTACGCCATTCCACAGGAGTGGGGCGGCCTCGGCCTGAACCTGTCGCAGGACGTCGAGCTGGCCATGGAGTTCGGCTACACCACCCTCGCGCTGCGCTCGATGTTCGGCACCAATAACGGCATCGCCGGTCAGGTCCTCGTCAACTTCGGCACCGACGAGCAGAAGGCGGAATGGCTGGAGAGGATCGCCTCCGGAGAGGTGGTCGCCTCGTTCGCGCTCACCGAGCCCGGCGCCGGTTCCAACCCCGCCGGTCTGCGCACCAAGGCCGTACAGCAGGAGAACGGCGACTGGGTGATCGACGGCGCCAAGTGCTTCATCACCAACGCGGCGATGTCCGATCTGCTGGTGACCTTCGCCCGCGTCCGCCCGGCCGACGAGAACGGTGCCGGCATCGGCGCCTTCCTGGTCCCCACCGATACGCCCGGCGTCACCGTCGCCTCGCACGACGAGAAGATGGGTCAGCAGGGCGCCTGGACGTCGGACGTCCACTACGACAGCGTGCGCGTACCGGCTTCCGCCCTGGTCGGCGGCGACGTCGACACCGGCTACAAGGCCGCCATGACCTCCCTCGCCCGCGGCCGCGTGCACATCGCCGCCCTCGCCGTCGGCTCGGCCCAGCGCGCCCTCGACGAATCCCTCCGTCACGCCGCCGTCACCACCCAGGGCGGCACCGTCATCGGCGACTTCCAGCTCGTCCAGGCCCACCTCGCCGACATGCAGACCGGCATCATGGCCGGCCGCGCCCTCGTCCGCGACGCGGCGGCCAAGTACGTCTCCGGCGAGGACCGCCGCATCGCGCCCTCGGTCGCCAAACTCTTCTGCACCGAAATGGTCGGCACCGTCGCCGACAAAGCCGTCCAGATCCACGGCGGCAGCGGCTACATGCGCGAAATGACCGTCGAACGCATCTACCGCGACGTCCGTCTCCTCCGCCTCTACGAAGGCACCAGCGAAATCCAGCGCCTCATCATCGGCGGCGGCCTCGTCCGCACCGCGAAGAAAGAGCAGGCCAAGTGAGCGCGGCCGACGCCCGCACCCTGCTGTTCGTCCCGGGCGACCGTCCCGAGCGGTTCGCCAAGGCCGCCGCGGCCGGGGCCGATCTGGTGGTCCTCGATCTCGAGGATGCGGTCCGGCCGGAGAACAAGGCCGCGGCCAGGGAGAACGTCGCCCGCTGGACCGCCGAGCACGACTGTGCCGTGCGTATCAACGCGGCGGGCACCGACTGGCACGACGACGATCTCGCGGCGCTCACCGGAACTTCGGCCGCGATCGTGGTCCCCAAGGCCGAGTACCGGGAGACCCTCGCACCGATCGGCCGCGACCACGCGGTGATCGCGCTGATCGAGACGGCAGTCGGCGTCCTCGCCGCCCCGGTCCTGGCGACCACCCCGGGCGTCGTACGACTCGCGCTGGGCACCTTCGACCTCGCCGCGCAGCTCGGCGTCGACCCGGCCGACACCGAGGCGCTCGCGGCGACCCGCGGCGGCGTGGTGCTGGCTTCGGCGGTCGCCGGGCTCACCGGGCCGATCGACGGCGTCACCGCTGCGATCGACGACGCCGAGCGACTGGGCGCCGACACCGCGTACGCGCGGCGGCTCGGCTTCGCCGGGAAGCTCTGCATCCATCCGCGACAGCTCGCTCCGGTCAGCGCGGCCTTCCGCCCAACCGAAGAAGAATTGGCGTGGGCGCGGAAGATCGTCGCGGCCGTCGACGCCATGGGCGTCGCGAAGGTCGACGATGCGATGGTGGACAAGCCGGTCGTCGAACGCGCTCAGCGCCTTCTGGCCCGCGCCGGCGAATGACCCACAACCCCTTTGTGAAATAGGAGAATCTCATGGCAGAAGGACTGCTCGCAGGTAAGACCGCGGTCATCACCGGCGGCGCGCAGGGCATCGGGCTGGCGATCGCCGAGCGTTTCGTCGCCGAGGGCGCCCGGGTGGTGCTCGGCGACATGAACGCCGAGGCTGTCGCCGCCGCGGCGGCGGCTCTGGGCGAGGATATCGCCGTCGGCGTCGCGGGGAACGTCACGTCATCCGCCGACGTCGATGCGCTGATCGCGACCGCGATCGACCGGTTCGGTTCGCTGGATGTGATGGTCAACAACGCCGGGATCACCCGCGACGCGACGATGCGCAACATGACCGAGGAGCACTTCGACCAGGTGATGAACGTGCACCTCAAGGGCACCTGGCTCGGCACCCGGGCCGCCGCCGCGGTGATGCGTGAGCAGGGCAGCGGCGCGATCGTGAACATGTCGTCGATCTCCGGCAAGGTCGGCAACATCGGCCAGACCAACTACTCGGCCGCCAAGGCCGGCATCGTCGGTCTCACCAAAGCCGCCGCCAAGGAGGTCGCTTTCAAGGGTGTGCGCATCAATGCGATCCAGCCGGGCCTGATCCGCACCGCGATGACCGAGGCGATGCCGCAGAAGGCGTGGGATTCGAAGATGGCGGAGATCCCGATGGGCCGCGCCGGCGAACCCGACGAGATCGCCAAGGTCGCGCTCTTTCTGGCGTCGGACCTGTCGTCGTACATGACCGGCACCGTCATGGAAGTGACCGGCGGACGGTACATGTGAGCATGAGCGACACCGTCTGGGAGCCGCACACCGTCGTCACCGAGGAACTGCTCGACCCGGCACCGGTCGCCGCTCTCGCCGCGCTGTTCGACGACGGTCTGCCCGCCCCCGCGCCTGGCGATCCGCTGCCGCCGCTGTGGCACTGGGTGGCGCTCCCGCGCTGGAGCGTGTCGTCGCAGCTATCCATCGACGGGCACCCGTTCCGCGGGTCGTTCCTGCCGCCGATCGAGTTGCCGCGGCGCATGTTCGCCGGGGGTTCGATCGCGTTCACCGGCGTCCTTCGGGTCGGCGACACGGTGCGCCGCGAGGCCGTCGTCGAGTCGGTGACCGAGAAGTCGGGCCGCAGCGGCAAGCTGACGATCGTGGTGACGTCGACCGTGCTGTACGCACCGGACGGCACGCCCGCGGTGACCGAGAAGCAGAACCTCATCTATCGCGAGGCCGCCACCCCGGCGCCGGGAGCTCCCCCGGCTCCCGAGACGGCCGCGACGATGGTTCCGGCCGGTCCGCCGCTCGATCCCGTCGGGGAAGGCGCCTGGGACTTCCGCACCGATCCGACTCTGCTGATGCGATTCTCCGCGGCGACCGCGAACGCGCACCGGATCCACTACGACTGGCCGTACGCGACCGGCGTCGAAGGCTACCCTGGCCTGGTGGTGCACGGACCGCTGATGACGCTCTCGCTCGCCGAGACGCATCGGCTCTCCGGCGACGCCGAGACCGTCACCGCCCTCATCCACCGCAATGCCGCACCGCTGTTCTGCGGTCAGACCGCCACGCTGCGCGCCCAGCGCACCGCGTCGGGCAAGACCGTCGAACTCTTCGGACCCGCGGGAGTCGAGGGCGGCGCCGGTACGGTGCTCGACCTCACCCTGAACTGACCCCGGCAAGGAGCAACGACAATGACACGAGTCTTCTCTTCCCTCGACGAGGTGCGCGCCGCGCTCGGCGAGGACATCGGCCCGAGCACGCCGATCGTCATCGACCAGGAGCGGATCAACGCTTTCGCCGACGCCACCGGCGACCACCAGTGGATTCACATCGACCCCGAGCGCGCGGCCGCGGGCCCGTTCGGCACGACGATCGCCCACGGCTTCCTGACGCTGTCGCTGCTGCCCCTCTTCGGCGCCGATCTCTACGAGATGCGGTTCGGTGGCGCCCGGGTGAACTACGGCTGCAACAAGGTGCGCTTCCCATCGCCGGTGCCGGTCGACAGCGAACTGACCGCCACCGCCGCCATCATCGATATCGCCGAGTCCCCGGCCGGCGCGATGCTCACCGTCAAGTACGTGGTGACCGTGACCGGTGCCGCCAAGCCGTGCCTGGTCGCCGAATCTCTGGTGGTCGTCACGCCCTGAGCCGCCGCGGCGCAGACTGCCGGATCGTTGCTCGTCTCGAGCACCGATTTGGCACTTTCGGGCTGTATCGCTCAGCCGGTCTCGAATTCAGACGACCGGCGGGTCAGGCGACGCGCTCGAACACGGCGGCCAGGCCCTGGCCACCGCCGATGCACATCGTCTCCAGTGCGTATCGGCCGCCGCGGCGGTCCAGCTCACGGAGCATGGTCGCGAGGATCCGGACGCCGGTGGCGCCGACCGGGTGCCCCAGCGAGATGCCCGAGCCGTTGACGTTCATCCGCGCGAGATCGTCGTCGCCCAGGCCCCACGTCGCGGTGCAGGCGAGAACCTGCGCGGCGAAGGCCTCGTTGAGTTCGATGAGGTCGAGGTCGGCGAAGGTCAGGCCGGCGCGTTCGAGAACCGCATCGGTCGCCGGCACCGGACCGATGCCCATGCGATTCGGTTCGACCCCGGCCGCGGCCCAGGTGACCAGCCGGGCCAGCGGCCGCAGACCGAGTTGCTCGGCCTTCTCCCGGGTCGTCACGATGCAGACGGCGGCGCCGTCGTTCTGGCCGCTGGCGTTGCCCGCGGTGACGGTCGACTCCGGATCGATCCGGCGGCGCACGGCCTTCATTCCGGCCAGCGCTTCCCGCGAGATGTCGGGCCGCGGATGCTCGTCGCGATCGCGGACGACGTCGCCCTTCCGGGTGCTCACGGTGACCGGGACCAGCTCACCGGTCAGGCGGCCCTCGTCGTGCGCGGCGACGGCGCGGCGATGCGACTGATAAGCGAGCTCGTCCTGTGCCTCGCGACTGATCGAGTACTCCTCACGGAGGTTCTCGGCGGTCTCCAGCATGCCGCCCTCGACCGGGTAAAACCTGCCGCCGGAGGTCACGCGGCCGCGGTTGATGCGGTCCATCAGGATGGTGTCGGTGCCGCGCAGACCGAAACGCAGACCCAGTGCGTAGTGCTCGGCCTGGCTCATGCTCTCCGCACCGCCGGCGAGGACCAGGTCGCAGATGCCGGTCTGCACGCGCATGGCGGCGTCGATCACGGCCTGCAGACCGGAGCCGCAGCGGCGGTCGAGCTGCATTCCGGGGACCATGACCTCCAGCCCGGCGTCGAGCGCGGCGATGCGGCCGATGGCCGGCGCCTCACCGTTGGGATAGCACTGACCGAAGAGGACATCGTCGACGTCGCCGCCGGTGATACCGGTGCGGTCGACCAGCGCCTTGACGACGGTCGCCGCCAGCTCCGCGGCCGGCACCGAGGCGAACATCCCACCGTATTCTCCGACCGGGGTACGGAGGGGTTCGCAGATGACGGCTTCGCGCATCTCGCGCCTTTCTCTTGCCCGAAGATGAGAAGAAATCAACGGTAGACGATGTTTCTAGCATCACTGTAGATTATATTTTATATCAGGATAGAAGATTCTTCCGACTCACCCCGCGACATTTCCGACGCTACCCCCCGGAGGGACACCCATGCCCCGACTGTGCGAGACCGCTGACCTCACCGACATCCAGCACGACATCCTCGCGACCGTTCGCGACTTCGTCGACGAGCAGATCATCCCGGTCGCGACCGAACTCGAGCATCGCGACGAGTACCCCACCGAGATCGTCGCAAAGATGAAGGAGATGGACATCTTCGGGCTGACCATCCCCGAGGAGTACGGCGGGCTGGGCGAATCCCTTCTCACCTACGCGCTGGTGGTCGAGGAACTGTCCCGCGGCTGGATGAGCGTCTCGGGCATCGTCAACACCCATTTCATCGTCGCCTACCTGCTGCTGCAGCACGGCACCGACGAGCAGAAGCGGAAGTACCTGCCGCGACTGGCCGCCGGCGAGCTGACCGGCGCCTTCTCCATGTCCGAGCCGGCCCTCGGTTCGGACGTCGCCGCGATCAGCACCACGGCCACGGACAACGGCGACGGCGGCTACACGATCAACGGCCAGAAGATGTGGCTGACCAACGGCGGGTCATCGTCGCTGGTGGCCGTGCTGGTCCGGACGCCCGGCGTCGGTGGCGAGAAGCCGCACCAGAATCTGACGACCTTCCTGGTGGAGAAGACCCCGGGCTTCGGCGAGGTCACGCCCGGCCTGACCATCCCCGGGAAGATCGAGAAGATGGGCTACAAGGGCGTCGACACCACGGAGCTGATCTTCGACGAGTTCACCATCTCCGGCGACGAGATCCTCGGCGGCACCCCCGGCCGCGGCTTCTACCAGATGATGGACGGCGTCGAGGTGGGCCGTGTGAACGTCGCCGCGCGGGGGGTCGGCGTCGCCCACCGTGCCTTCGAGCTGGGGGCGTCGTACGCACAGCAGCGCGAGACCTTCGGCAAGCCGATCGCCCAGCACCAGGCCGTATTGTTCCGGCTCGCGGAGATGGGCACCAAGGTCGAGGCCGCGCACCAGATGGTGGTGCGCGCCGCCCGCATCAAAGACGCCGGGCAGCGCAACGACCTGGAGGCGGGCATGGCCAAGTACCTGGCCTCGGAGTACTGCCGCGACGTGGTGGAAGATGCCTTCCGCATTCACGGCGGCTACGGCTTCGCGAAAGAATACGAGATCGAGCGCCTGTACCGGGAGGCCCCGATGCTGCTGATCGGTGAGGGCACCGCCGACATCCAGCGCATGATCATCGGCCGCCGCCTGCTCGAGAACTACCGGTTCTGAAGACGAGCCGAGGAGTCGGGCAGACGTCGAGGCGGCGCTGCGACTCGCCGAGGGGTGCGGCGTCTGGCCGTTTACGCTCAGGGGGAGGCATCCGGCACAGAGGACTGAGGATGACGGCGACGAAGGCGGACGATGTACCGGGGCCGGCGCATGTCCGAGTCCGAAGCCACTCGCGCGCGGATCATCGCCGCGGCCGGCAAGGTGCTGGCCACCCAGGGCTACGAACACACCCGGCCCTCGGCGGTGGCGCCGAGTACACCCACCGGCGGGTACGCGACGCCCTCTGAGAATCGGCGACCGCGGGCGAACGGCTGTTCGCCGCCACCCGCGCGTTCATCGAGGCGCAGCTGAAGATCGGCGCCGTGTCACCCGCACACATCCGCAACTACCGCACGCTGCCGGAGGAAATCCGCGAGCGCCTGCGCCCCGAACTCGAGGCCTTTTCCGTGCTGTGGGACCGGCTCGTCCAGGCCGCGGCGGCGACCGGCGAGATCCGGACCGACATCGATCCGTTCGTGCTGCACCTGTTCGTCGCGCACACCTCGGAGCAGCTGGTCACGTGGCCCGACTATGCCAAGCCGTCCACGGCGAAGACCGTCGACACGATTCTCGCGCTGATGCGCAGCGGCGTCGTCGGGCCGGGTGGCGGCGGGGAATAACGTCGAATCGTCGCGACTCTTGGAGCCCGCACGCCCGTGCTCTCCGGACGCACCCGGACAAAGCTGCGTGCACTATCCGTCGGACCACATCCCCTGCTTGGCCAGGGTGGCGACCAGTTCGTCGGCACCCGACATGATGTGCTCGCGCATCAGCGTCTCGGCCCGCGCAGCGTCTCGCGCGGCGAGCGCGTCGATGATCTTCGGGTGGGACTCCATGGTGTCGTCGGTGTGGCCTTCGATGTCGTTGTAGAAACGATTCGGCAGCTGCCGCACGATCGAGGCGAGCATGGTCGCCAGGCGGCGCGACCCGGCGGCGAGGTTGACGCAACGGTGGAATTCGTGGCCGTAGCGCACGGTTCCCTCGTCGTCGCCCGCCGCCAGCGCCCGCTGATGATCCGCCAGAATCTCCCGCAAGCGCTCCAGGTCGGCATCGGTGATGCTCTCCGCGGCGCGCCGGGCGAGTTCGGCGGCCAGCACGGCCTGGGCCCAGAACAGGTCGCGCACGTCCTGTTTGGTGAATTCGCTGACCACGAACCCCCGCCGCGGCACCAGCTCGACGAAGCCCTCACCCGACAGGATGAGCAGACCCTCGCGCACCGGCGTGTTGCTGACACCGACGGCCTTGGCGATCGGCTCGGTGCGCAAGAAGTCGCCGGGCCGGGCCTGGCCGGAGATGATCAGTTCGCGCACATACGCGGCGACGTCCTCGGACAACTGCTGCCGGCCCACAGCCTGACCGTGTCGCGCTTCCACCGTCATCGCCGTAGCCACCGTTCTCTCTCGGGCATGACCCACGCCCACCTGAGAATATATAATACGCTTTACGTGGCGCCCGGCATTCCGTCGGTGCTTGGTGAGGTTCCGGCCGCGTGGTTCAGGAACCCGCTTCGATCGCCTCGGCCAGATCGACCAGCGCCTGCGCCGTCTTCACGTGAGCGATATCGATGTGCTGACCCTCGAAGTCGACTGCCGAGCTGCCGGCGGCCTCGGCCTCGTTGTAGACGGAGATCAGACGGCGCGCGGTGGCGACTTCCTCCGGATCCGGCCCGTACACCTCGTTGGCGACAGCGACGTGCGAGGGGTGAATCGCGACCAGGCCGCGGTAGCCGAGGCGGCGGTTGTCCTCGCAGAAGGTCCGCAGACCGTCCAGGTTCCGGATGTCCTGCCACACACCGGCCATCGGATGGCTCAGGCCGATCTGGCGCAGCGCCAGGTTGACCCGAGACCGCATGTACAGGGTCTCCAGGCCCTCCAGCGTGAACTCGATGCCGAGCGATCGGCCGGCGTCGGCATTCGGGCCGGTGGCGCCGAGCGCGGACACCATCCTGCCGGAGGCGGCGACGATCTTCTCGCAGGAACCCATGGCCTCGGCGGTCTCGAAGCAGGCCAGCAGCTTCACGTGTCCGTCGTCCAGACCCCGCAGCCGCTCGATGTGGCTGAGCACGGCGTCGAGCCGCACCACGTCGGTCTCGTTGTAGATCTTCGCCAGGAAGAGTCCGGCCAGACCGGGGCGGACGACGGCCTCCAGGTCACCGTTCATCAGGCCGGTCTCCTCGGGATTCACCCGAACCCACAGATCGGGACGCACGCCCTGCCCGGTGAGACGGTCGATGGTCTCGGCGACCATGTCGCGCGCGGCGACCTTCTCGACGGGCGGGACCGAGTCCTCGAGGTCGAGGATCAGCGCGTCGGTACCTGAGTTGACGCCCTTGTCGGCCCAGGCACCCTTGTGGCCGGGGACGAACAGCATGGAACGGTACGGCTTCATGGTCATACGGTGTTCTCCAGATTCCTTATGGATGGATGGGTGTACGGTCGGGATTCGTCGTCGTCGACCACCACGGCCGACCGCGAGGAAGCGCTTGCCTTCCCGGGGCTCGCCGCGTCACACCGCCTCAAAGGTGGCGGCCAGTCCCTGCCCGCCGCCGATGCACATGGTGGCCAGACCGGTTCCGCCGCCGCGGCGGCGCAGTTCGTGAAGCATGGTGGTGACCATTCGCACGCCGGTGGCGCCGATCGGGTGGCCGAGGGATATCCCCGACCCGTTCACGTTGACCCGGTCGGCGTCGTTCCAGCCCCAGCCTTCCAACACGGCCAGGACCTGCACCGCGAAAGCCTCGTTCAACTCCACCAGGTCCAGGCCGTCGAGCAGTTCGGGCACGCTGAGGCCCGCACGGGTGGCGAGCTTGTCGACGGCGGGGACGGGGCCGAGGCCCATCCGGTCCGGGGCACACCCGGCGGCGGCCCACCCGGTCAGGAACCCGATCGGCTCCAGACCGAGCTCATCGAGCCGATCCTCGGCCACGATCACACAGGCCGCCGCCGCATCGTTCTGCTGACTCGCGTTGCCCGCCGTCACCGTGCCGCCGGCCATCAACGGCCGCAACGTCCCGAGAGACTCCACGGTGCTGTCGGGGCGAATGCCCTCGTCCCGGCCAAAGATCGTCGGCACGTCCCGGCGCTGCGGAACGACGACGTCGATCACCTCGTCGGCGAACGTGCCCGCTTCCCACGCCGCCGCGGCCCGCTGGTGACTGCGCACCGCATACGCATCGGCCTGCTCCCGGCTGATGCCGAAGTCGTTCGCCAGGTTCTCCGCGGTCTCGATCATCCCGGAAATCCGCCCGAACCGGGCCTCCGGCTGCGACCGCTCCCGGCCCCGATCGAGCCGGTCGTACAACACACTGTTGCCCGCCCGCTTACCCCACCGCGAATCGATCGAGTAGTACTCGATCCGCGACATCGACTCCACACCACCGGCCAGCACCGCGTCGGCGGCCCCGGTCTGCACCATCATGGCCGCCGTCACCAGCGCCTGCAGACCACCACCACACCGCCGATCCAGCTGCATACCCGGCACCGAAATCGGTAGGTCCGCGTGCAACGCCAGCCATCGGCCCACGCACGGCACCTCCGAATTCGCGTACGACTGCGCGAACACGACGTCGTCGATCCGCTCCGGGTCGATGCCGCTGCGCTCGACGGTCGCCTTCACCACCGCGGCCCCGAGGTCTTCGACCGGCAGATCCTGCAGGGCGCCGCCGAAGGTGCCGACCGGAGTCCGCAGCGGCGCGACGATCGCCGCACGCCGCAGAGTTGGAGTACTCATCGTGCTGCTTCTTCCGGTCAGATCTTGTGACGGGCGATGTGCTGGGCCGCGATCACATTGCGCTGGATCTCGTTGGTGCCCTCACCCACGATCATCAACGGCGCATCCCGGAAATACCGCTCCACCTCGTATTCCTTCGAGTACCCGTACCCCCCATGCACCCGCACCGCATCCAGTGCGATCTCCATCGCCGTCTCCGACGCGAACAACTTCGCCATCCCCGCCTCCAAGTCCGCCCGCTCACCGCGATCGAGCTTGTCGGCCGCGTCCAGGGTCAGCAACCGCGCGGCCTGCTGCTTCGTCGCCATATCGGCGATCATGTTCCCCACCGACTGGTGCTTCCAGATCGGTTTCCCGAACGACTCCCGCTCCTGCGCATACCGAGTCGCCGCCTCCAGCGCCGCCTGACCCACACCCAACGCCCGGGAAGCGACCTGAATACGGCCGACCTCCAAGCCGCGCATCATGTGCGCCCACCCTCTGTTCGGCACGCCACCGAGCACCGCATCGGCGGGGACCTGCGCGGCGTCGAACACCAACTCACAGGCCTCCACCCCGCGGTACCCCAGCTTCGGGAGCTTCTTCGACACACTGAAACCCGGAGTATCGGCCTCCACCAAGAGCACACTCATCCCCGTGTGCGCCGGCGACGCGGCTCTATCCGTCAGACACAACAGACCGAACAGACCCGAATGCGACGCGTTGGAGATCCACGTCTTCGACCCGGTGATCGAAAATCCCTCCGCGTTCGGCGTCCCGACCGTCCTCATGGCCTGCAGATCGCTACCGCCACCGGGCTCGGTCAACGCCATCGTCGCCCGGATCTCGCCCTCGGCCATCTTCGCCAGATACTTGTCCTTCTGCTCCGGCGTCCCGAACGTCTTGATGAGGTAGGTGATGACGGAGTGGCCACCGACTGCGCCGGCCAGACTCATCCAGCCCCGCGCGAGTTCCTCACACACTGCCGAGAAACACGCCATCGACACATCCACCCCGCCATACTCCGTCGGCGCGAGCAGACCGAAGAAGCCGAGCTCCTTCATCTCGTCGATCCACTCCGCCGGGTAGATGTCGTCCTGCTCGAACTCCCTTACCCGGGGCGCCACCCGGATGTCGATGAAATCCCGCACCAGCGAAACCATCTCCCGCTCATCCTTGGTCAATGCCATACGCCCGGCGCCCTTCCATGGGAACTGTCACACCATCTTCAAACGATAATATATAATCGATACTTAACAGTTCTTTCGGGGCGAAGGTACCGAGATTCGCTGCGCCAACTGAGCGCTGGCCGTTCCTGCACAATCCGGCTATCTGCCCGGTCTGCCGGGCAGGATCCGGTACGCCACGCCAATCTGTGCGCCATCCAGAGCCGGGCGCGATCAAACACGTCTGCGACGGTCCCGGTCACCCGGGTCGACGCCGACCCCACCGATTCGTACCGATGAAGCGAACGGCGGCGCACTCGCGGCCGTCGAGTATCAGGCGATCATCGATGCACCCGGACCCGGCGGAGTGTGCCGCCCGGCCCGGTCAGCGCCCCGCCGCCGGTCGGCCCCATATTCGTCGCAGCCGAGGGTGTCGAGCAGGATCCGCTGCGATTCGTGGACGACGTCGGCGGGCAGCCGCTCGGCCGTCGTCTCCCTGGCGAACTCCGCGAGCGCGTCGATCAGGGTTGTCATGGGTGACCTTGTCCGACTGAAGGCGTATTAAATATTAGGCGTCATCTCCCGTTGAGGCGCCATAGCCGGAACACCCAGAATTCACTCGCCCGCGGCACCGGACCGACGGGCTGCGTACAGGGCCTCGTACTGATCCTTCATCTCCTGCGCTTCGGCCTGCTGCTTGTAGGTCCGCGGCGAATCACCGAGGCCGTGCTTCTGGAGTCGGCGCACACGGTTCTGGTCCATGTATGACCCCGAGAAGATCAGCGCCAGACACACCGCGAGCAGCACCATCAGCGCCCGCACCCAAATCGGACCGGTCGGGAACGCGAAGAACATCACCAGGTACAACGGCAGAAAGCTGACCTGAGACCGGAACAGGTGGCGGGCCACCGCGTGCGGACCCATCAGGTCGTTCGCGACCCAGTCCCGCTTGCTGTCCGGCAGCTTGGCGCCGTACACGTAGCCGATCCATTGAATGGGGTTGGGCCGACTGCTCATGGCGGCGTCCTCTCATTTAAGTCGTGCACTATCGAATACGACACAACCTATCACCCTATTCAATCGTGCGCTATTCAATCGCGGTAGGATGTGAGCCATGACAACCGAGGTCGCCCTGGACGGAAACCCGCTGCTGCTCGACCGGCAGGTGTGCTTCGCCCTGGCGGTCGCCAACCGCTCGGTGCTGAAGATCTATCGGCGGCTACTCGATCCGCTCGGCCTCACCCACCCGCAGTACCTCGTGATGCTGGCGCTGTGGGAGCACGACCATCTCGCCGTCAAGGATCTCGGCGCCCTGCTGCAACTCGACTCCGCGACGCTGTCACCGCTGCTCAAGCGACTGGAGGCGAACGGACTCCTCCAGCGGCGACGACGTGACGACGACGAGCGCAGCGTCGACATCGTGCTCACCGACGCCGGGCTCGCCCTGCGCGAGGAGGCCCTGAAGATCCCCGGCCAGGTGGTCGCCGCCCTGGGCGTGGGCCTCGGCGACCTCCTGGAACTCCACGCCGTACTCACCAAGGTGAACGCCGCGGCCCTGCGCGCCGAAGCCACCCCCGCGGGGTGACCCCCGGCCGGCCGCGGACCGGCAGAATGGGCGACGTACCCGGAACGCGATGATCGGTGAGGAACGACATGACGACCCGAACCGACCGCCCCCTGAGCCGGTGAGGAACGACATGACGACCCGAACCGACCGCCCCCCGAGCCGGTGAGGAACGAAGTGACGAACCGAGTCGAAGGGTCCGGCGCCCCGACCGACGACGACCCGGACAGTGCAGGCGCCCTCGTCCCCGGCGCCGTCGACGCCCGTTTCACCCTCGCCTCCGAGCGCACCGTCCTGGCGTGGCTGCGGACGGCCCTCGGTCTGATGGCGGCCGGTGTCGCCGTCCTGCATCTGATCGACCCGTTCGGCAACGCCGCAGCGCGAGTCACCCTCGGCAGCGCCCTCGTGGTGATCGGCGCACTGACCGCGGTCATCGGCATCGCCCGCTGGCGCATGGTCGACACCGCCCTCAAACGCGGCGGCCCACTCCCCGGTCCGTGGCCGATCTATCTCCTGGCCGCTCTGCTGGTGCTGACCGGACTCGGTTTCGTCGTGTGGCACTGACCGCGCCGGCCACCCACGATCTTCGGCGCGTCGATCAGCGATCCCGGTAGACGAACCGGGCGACCTGCCCGTACGACACCCGTTCGGCGGCGGCCGGACTGACCCGGCCGAGCATGTCGTACACGCGGGCGTCGGTCCCGATCACCACGCGACGACGGCCCCGAAACGTGGCCTCGATCATCCGGTGCGCGGCCTTGGGTGCGGCCATCGCGAAGTTCCGGGCGAGCACTTCGGGAGTGCCGAGGGTCCGTGCGCTCTCGGCGACCAGGCCCGTCCAGACGGTACCGGGCAGGGCGGTCGTCACCGTCACCGAGGACCGGGCGTTCCGCAGGTCCTGCGCGAGGCCGTACCCGAACTGCGCGACCGCCGCCTTCGACGCCCCGTACACGGCGGCGCCGGGCACCGGCACCATCGCGGCCAGGCTCGACGTCACCATGATCACGCCCCGGTCCGGCTGGCCATCGAGCACCGGCAGAAACGCCCTGGTCAGCTCGACGGTCCCGTAGAAGTTGACGTCGACGATCGTTCGCATCCGCGCCTCGTCGATCCCGCACGCAGTCTCGAAACCCTGGGCGATCCCGGCGATGTTGAACAAGCCGTCCACTCTCCCGTGCGCGGCGAGCACCTGGGCGGGCAGTGCCGCACACGCCTCCCGATCGGCGACGTCCAGCGTGTGCGTCGAGAGCCGATCGCCCGTTCGCGCGTCGTCGGCGAGTCGCGCCAGAGCGCCGGCGTCGAGGTCGGCGGCGGCCACCCGCGCCCCGCGCGCGAGGAGTTCGACGGCCACGCAGTGCCCGATCCCGTTGCCCGCACCGGTCACCACGAAGACGCCGTCCGGGCGCGGTAGGTGCCGCCGTCGTCCTCGCATGCCCGCGCCCGTCAGGAGTGGCCGACGCCGACGTCGCCCGCCACCAGGCGGCTGAGCGCGGTGAGGAAGCCCCGTGCCCCGGCGTTCGCCACCGGCGCGATCAGGCCGGCCGTTCCGACCGCCGTCCTCCCGCCGCGGACGATCGGATGCTCGATCCCGGACTCCTCGGCGAAGCGGGTGCTGATCATCGGTGAGCCCTCAGCCCCGCGCCATGTCCACGAATTTCGACAGGTGCAGCTGATGGGCGACGGTGATCGTCGCCGTCGGGCCGTTACGGTGCTTGCCGACGATGATGTCCGCCTCGCCGGCGCGGGGATCGTCGCGCTCGAACGCATCGGGCCGGTGCAGCAGGATGACCATGTCCGCATCCTGCTCGAGCGAGCCCGATTCACGCAGGTCGGAGACCTGCGGGCGCTTGTCAGTCCGCTGTTCCGGACCGCGGTTCAGCTGCGAGATCGCCACGACGGGGACTTCCAGCTCCTTGGCGAGCAGCTTGATCGACCGGGAGAACTCGGAGACCTCCTGCTGGCGCGACTCCACCTTCTTGCCCGAGGTCATCAGCTGCATGTAGTCGATGACGACCAGCTTCAGGTCGTGGCGCTGCTTCAGGCGGCGCGCCTTGGCGCGGATCTCCATCATCGTCAGGTTCGGCGAATCGTCGATGAACAGCGGCGCGTCACTGATCTCGCCCATCCGGCGGGCCAGCCGCGACCAGTCGTCATCGCTCATGTTGCCCGACCGCATGTCGCCGAGCTTCACGCGCGCCTCGGCGGACAGCAGACGCATCACGATCTCGGTCTTGCTCATCTCCAGCGAGAACATGGCCGCGGCCTTGCCGTTGTGGATCGACGCCGAGCGCAGGAAGTCCATCGCGAGCGTCGAATTGTGCGTCGGGATCATCGCGCCGCCCGCCAGGTAGAGGCGGTCGGCGTTGTCGACCTGCACGCAGCGCACCGGAACCGAGGCGACGGGCCGGATCGCGGTGATCCGGTGTCCGCGGGCCCCGGCCCGCAACTCCTTGTGCCGCACGGCCTTCTCGTGGACGGTGAACACGTCGTCGTCGGCGGACATCCGGATCCAGCCGTTCGGCTCGCGCTCATAGCTGTGGCCGAGGCCGGCGATCAGATCGCTGAGCACCTCGTCGGTGTGCCGGGTGACCACCGGCACGATGATCGTGCCGTCGTCGTCGACCCGCGCCCGCGCATCGAGCAGCCCGGCCAGCACCGCCCGGCGCTGCCGGATGGAGCCGCGCAGGTACTCGTCCGGGATCAGCCCGGCCAGATCGGCCATCAGGGTCATCACGTCGACGGGCCCCTCGGCCTCGATGCACGCGCCGATCTCCGGATCGTCGTACGCCATCCCGGCCAGCGCACCGACCGTGTACGGCCCGTAGGCGAACTCGCGCTCGGGGAGTTCGATCGGCTCGGTCGCCGGCACCACGGCGGCACCGACGTACTCGCGCAGGTCGCCGGTGGTACGCACCTTGCGCTCACCGTCGACGTCGACCGCCCAGAGGTGATCACGATCGGCGACGATCACCGGGCCGCCGTCGAACTCCACCTCGAAGCACGGCCGCTCGGTCATCACCTCGCTGATCGCGACCACCCGCGTGGGCCTGCCGTCGGCGCCGATCAGCCGATCGCCGACCGCCACCTTGCCCATCCGCGTCCAGCCGGTCGGGGTCGGGAGCGGGGTGTCGAGAGCGAGCGCCTTCCCGACGCCGGGCCGCGCGGCGACGATGATCATCTGGCCCGGGTGCAGGCCGTTGGTCAGCTTGTCGAGGTCGGCGAACCCGGTCGGCACGCCGAGCGACATGCCGCCGCGCGAGGCGATCGAGTCGAGTTCGTCGAGCGTCGGCTGCATCAGCTCGTCGAGGATCACGTAGTCCTCGGACGACGTCCGCTCGGTGACGTCGTAGATCTCCGCCTGCGCCCGGTCCACCACCTCGGCGACGTCCTGGCCGTCGGCCCCGGCGTAGCCGTACTGCACGATGCGGGTGCCGGCCTGCACCAGACGGCGCAGCAGCGCCTTCTCGGCGACGATCTCGGCGTAGAAGCCCGCGTTCGCCGCGGTCGGCACCGTCGAGATCAGCGTGTGCAGATACGGCGCCCCGCCGGCCTTGCGGAGTTCGCCCTGGCGATCGAGCTCGTTGGCGACGGTCACCGCGTCCGCCGGATCACCGCGCCCGTACAGCTCGAGGATCGCGTCGTACACGGCCTGGTGCGCGGGCTTGTAGAAGTCGTCGGGCTTGATCTTCTCCAGGACGTCCGCGATCGCGTCCTTGGACAGCAGCATGCCGCCGAGCACCGACTGCTCCGCGGCGATGTCCTGCGGCGGCTGACGGAGCGTCTCCTCCGGCGTCGAAGGCGGCTCGGTGAGCGACGCGTCATCGTCGTCGTTGATCGTCACCGCACTGCTCCCTTCTCCTGCCGGCGGCCGTTCCCGCACCGTCGTCGGGGAGCCGTGATTCGAGTCCTTCGCCGAAGGTTAGGGGCCCGTTCACCCGCGCGGCAAACGGTGGGTGTGGACAACACTGTGCGAATCCTGTGGACAACGGTGCGTCCTGCGAGAAGCACTGTGCACAAATCTGTGGACGGACCTCGAATTTCTCCCGGATCAACCCCTGTTTTCACTGGTGAAGGCCCTTTCCTACTGTCCACAGGCGACGAAATTCGCGCGCTCGGCGTGTCGCGTTGCGCCACGCCCGGACCGGTGTCGATATTCGGTTGAGGTGCATCATTCGCTCGAACGACACCGCGGCGGCCGCTCCCCGTGATGGAATGGACTCGTGCGCGTTCCCGATTCGTCGATCCGCCGCCCTCTGCTGTTCGCCGTCGTGGCGGCTCTCGTGGCCCTGCTGGCGGTCACCGCGGCCCCGGCGCAGGCAGCGCCGCCTCCCGCCGAACTCGCCTTCGGCAGCTTCACCCCGGTCAAGGCGCAGCGTTTCCAGTCGCTGCGCTACGCCGACGACGGCCGCACGTTCTTCGCCGCCGGCCAGTGGCGGTGCCAGATCGGGCCGCGGCCGGGCTCCGTCGCCTGCCAGGGACATCCGTACACCGCGCCGCCGGGCACCCAGGGCGTCGCCATCACCAACGACGCTCAGGGCCCCTGGTGGGTGCCGCCGGGCACCAACTACACCTTCGGCTCGCGCGCGGGCTTCCGCGCCCCCGTGCTGAAGGTCGGCCAGAAGATCTCCGTCGCGAACGTCACCTGTGCCGTCCCGCGCCGGAATGTGGTCTCCTGTGCCTCCCCGAACCGCGCGTTCATCCTGAGCCGTGCATGGCACAAGTTCTACTACCCGCGCGGCGACCGCGCCCACAGCGCCAACCCGGCCCCGAAGTACCTGCCCGCGCGCCTGCGCTGACCCCGCCCGTAATCGTCGTATCCGTTGGTCGGCGACCAATGGATACGACGGTTTCGCGGCGTCCGATCCCAGGGGATGCGACGAGCGCCGGTCCCCGGAGGGAACCGGCGCTCGCAGCGCACAGAACGCGTCAGGCGGAGACGACGGCGACGTCGAACTTGGCCTCGACCTTCGGGTGCAGCTTCACGACGATCGGGTGCGCCCCGGTGGCCTTGATGTGCCCCTTCGGGAACTCGACGTTGCGCTTCTCGACGGCCGGGCCGCCGGCCGCGCGGATGGCGGAGACGACGTCCGACGCCGTCACCGAACCGAAGAGCTTGCCCGAGTCGTGCGTCTTCACGGTGAGCGAAACGCTCTCCAGGCCCTCCAGGGCCTGCTTCAGCTCGTTGGCGTGGTCCAGGTCGCGGACGACGCGGGCCGCCTGGGCCCGGCGGATGCCCTCGACCTGCTTCTCGGCACCACGGGTGGCGACGATCGCCAGGCCGCGGGGCAGCAGGTAGTTGCGGCCGTAACCGTCACGCACCTCGACGGTGTCGCCGGCTTCGCCGAGGTTCTCCACGGCGGTGGTCAGGATCAGCTTCATGTCAGTGATTCCTTTCCCGCTCAGCGACCGGTCGAGGTGAAGGGCAGCAAGGCCACCTCACGCGCGTTCTTGACGGCCACCGCGATGTCCCGCTGGTGCTGGACGCAGTTGCCCGTGACCCGGCGCGACCGGATCTTGCCGCGGTCGGACAGGAAACGACGCAGCAGCGCGGTGTCCTTGTAGTCGATGCCGGACGGCTTGTCCTTCTTCTTGTCCTTGCAGAAGGTGCAGGCCTTGGCCTTGGTGACCTTCTCTACGCGGGGCTTACGCCCCTTTTGCTTTGCCATTTTGTTGCTCCGTTTGATGCAGTCGGGCCGGCGAGCCCGTTATCAGAATGGTGGTTCGTCGTCCCCACCGGCGAAACCTCCGCCGGCGGGCGGTGCGCTGCCCCAGGGATCGTCGGCGGGCTGGGCCTGCTGCGGACGGCTGCCACCGGCCGGCGCGCCGTAGCCGCCGCCCTGGTTGCCTCCGCCGTAGCCGCCGCCACCGCCGAAGTTCCCGCCGCCACCGCCGCTGTTGCCACCGCGCGGAGTGCGGGTGACCTTGGCGGTCGCGTAGCGCAGCGAGGGACCGATCTCGTCCACCTCGAGCTCGACGACGGTCCGGCGCTCCCCTTCACGGGTTTCGTACGACCGCTGCTTGAGCTTGCCCTGCACGATCACGCGGGTGCCCTTGGTGAGCGACTCGGTCACGTTCTCCGCGGCGTCACGCCAGATGCTGCAGCGGAGGAACAGCGCTTCGCCGTCCTTCCACTCGTTGGTCTGACGATCGAAGGTGCGCGGAGTGGAGGCCACCGTGAAGTTGGCGACCGGCGCGCCGGATGCGGTGAACCGCAGCTCCGGATCGGCGGTGAGATTGCCTACGACGGTGATGACCGTGTCAGTCATGAGGATCCCCTGAGTTCGTGTGGTTGCGCCCCGGGCGTCCGCGGACGGCTGGATGAGTCGAAACCCACCCTATCGGCCGCCTACGACATGCACGAGGGTCAATCCACGGGCGGTGGACGACGCTCCGCGCTTACTTGCGCAGAACCTTGGTACGCAGCACCGACTCGTTCAGACCGAGCTGGCGATCGAGCTCGCTGACGGTCGCGGGAGTCGCGGTGAGCTCGATGACGGCGTAGATGCCCTCGTTGTTCTTCTCGATCTCGTACGCGAGACGGCGCTTGCCCCAGATGTCGACGTTGTCGACGGAGCCGCCGCCCGAACGCACAACATTGAGGAAGGTTTCCAGGGATGGGGCGACGGTGCGCTCGTCCAGACTCGGATCGAGGATGACCATCAGTTCGTAGTGACGCATAAGACCACATCACCTCCTATGGGCTAATCGGCCGTGGACGTTCCACGGCAGGAGGGTCGCCTGCGTCGGCAACCCGTCCAAGATACATGAACGTCCGTGACCAGGGAAATCAGGCAATCATCCCCGTGCCCGCGGTCGCCGCCGCGCCGGTTAGAGTCATCGTCATGCCTTCTGGTTCCGCCCTCATCGAGCGCCGGCCGCTCCTTCACCGCGGCGAGGCGTCGGCGCTCGCGGTGATCGCGACGCTCCTGACGGGCGCAGCGCTGACCTGGAGCTATCGCATCAAGTCGCTGTGCGGCGGTGCGCCGTTCTACCCGGACGGCCGCAGCCTGCGCTTCCCGGTCGGCGACCCGCACGCCATCGTGCCCTGCTACTCGGACCTGATGTTCCTGTGGATCGGGCGGGACATCAACAACCACGTGTTCCCGTACGTCCACGGCGGCATCACCGACCAGGGACACCTGTACGGCGGCGTCGTCGAATACCCGGTGCTGTCCGGGCTGCTGATGTGGCTCGGCGCGATCGGCCGGCACAGCGATCTGGCCTTCTTCCAGCAGTCGGCGCTGATCCTCGCGCCGTTCGCCCTGGTCACGACTCTCCTGCTCGCGTGGATGAGCCGCTGGTGGGTGCTGGTGTGGGCGGCGACCCCGCCGCTGGTGCTGTACGCCTTCCACAACTGGGAGCTTCCGGTGGTCTTCACCTCGGTCGCCGCCGTCGCGGTGATGGCGTGGGGCGCGAGCGTCGGCACCACGACCGGCCGGCCGCGACTGAGCCTGCGGACGTCGTCGATCCTGGCCTCGATCCTGCTGGCGCTGGGTTTCTCGCTGAAGATCTATCCCGGGCTGTTCGTGCTGCCCCTGGCCCTGTACGTGCTCACCCGCGGCTGTCCCGATCCGGCCGCGACGGCCAGACGCGCCTACGACTGGGTCGGGGCGGCCTGGGTGATCCTGGCCGCGGTGATCACCACGCTCGTCGTGCAGGTCCCGTTCATGATCGCCGGGTACGACGGCTGGAAGGCCGCACTGACCTTCCAGAGCAACCGCACGGCGTCGATCGACACCAACACCTTCTGGTACTGGGGCTGGTACTGGCTGTCGCACGACGACGTCGACGCCTACGACTCCGCCGTCCGCACGCTGTCGCCGGTGCTGATCGTCGTCGGCGTCGCGGCCGGGCTGTACCTGGCCTGGCGGCGCTACCGCGAGACCGCGGTGTTCCCGTGGATCGGCGCCAGCTTCGCACTGCTGGCCGCGTTCATGCTCTTCCACAAGGTCCACTCGCCGCAGTACACGCTGTGGCTGCTGCCGTTCTTCGTGCTGCTGCGCGTGCGGTGGTGGGTGATCGCGATCTACCTGGTCACCGACTTCATTCTGGACGTCACGATCTTCCGGCTGTTCGGCATCATCAACTCCGGCTCACCGATGAAGTGGTGGGTGATCGGCGGCGTGAACCTCGGCGTCTGGGTGCACGTGGTGCTGCTCGCGTACTTCCTGGTCACCGCGGTGAGCACCCCGCTGCGCGAGCCGCTGGCCTCGCTCGTCCGCAGCCAGCTCCCGCCGCTCCCGCCGCTGACCCGGCTCGCCATCGCCGATGACGGCGCCGCCGGCCGCTGGCTCGGTGCCCCGATCCTGACCCGCGCCGGGGTCACGCTGCGACCGCTGCGGATCACCGACGCCGCGGCGCTCGGCGCCATCGGCGCATCCGATCCGGAGCTCGGACCCTGGACGTCCATCCCCACCGACACCGCCGCGGCGATCGACTACATCACCGCCGCCCACGACGACCCGCATCGCATCGCGTTCGCCGTCATCGACGACGCGACCGGCGCACTCGTCGGCACCACCAGCTACTACGACGTCGACCACACGAATCTGACGGTCGCGATCGGGTACACCTTCTACGCGCGTTCGGTGCACGGCACCGTCGTCAATCCGGCCGCCAAACTGATGCTGCTCGACTACGCCTTCACCGAGGCCGGTGCGGTCCGCGTGGTCTGGCATACGCACGAGAACAACGCGCATTCCCGGGCGGCGATCGCCAAGCTCGGCGCCACCTTCGAGGGCCTGCTCCGCAAGCACCGCCGCTTCGCCGGCGGCTGGCGGACGACCGCGCAGTACGCGATGACCGACGACGCTTGGGACCACGCCCGCGCGGCCCTGGCGGACCGGGTGGCTCAGCCCGTCGCGCCGGCGTAGACCGGACCGGTCACCGCCGCCGGGGCGCGCTCGGTGAGCAGGTCGCGGATCACCACACCGCACAGCACCAGCACGAAGATCGCCCGCACCGCCACGGCCACCAGGAACCACTCCTCCGGCAGCCACTTGCGGCCGGGATCGAGGAACAGGGTCATCCGCGGCACCCACACCAGGGCGTCGATCACCATCCACGCCAGCAGCAGGCGCGCATGCGGGATCGCCAGCACGGCCAGCGGCACCAGCCACAGCGACGACTGCGGGTTCCACTCCTTGCCGACCAGCAGATACCCGGCGACCAGCAGGAACATCAGCTGGGCCGGGGCCACCGGATCGATCCGGCCGGGCATCGGGGCGGGTACGCGCGCGGCCAGGTACACCACGCCGCAGATCACCGCGACCAGCAGGATCAGCGCGAGCGCGTTCACGAGCGACGTCGACGGCGCCCACCCGGTCGCCTTGATCACCAGGTTGTAGAGGCTGTCCGGCTGCGGAACCCGCTGCCACCAGTCGCGATAGAAGGCCGTGGTGCCCTGCGGATAGCTGATCAGCAGCGGCAGGTTCACCGCCAGCCAGGCGATCACGGCGCACGCGATCGCCGCCCAGAAGTCGTGCATCCGCCGGTTGCGGAGACAGACCACCGCCAGCACCGGGATCAGCAGCAGCGGATACAGCGCCGCGGAGGCCGCCAGCCCCAGGAACAGTCCGGCGAGCACCTCCCTCCGATGCGCCCAGCACATCATCGCGAGGGCGAGCATGGCCACCGGGATCACCTCGTAGGCGGTGAACGCGTGAATCAGCAGCAGCGGCGAGCAGGCCATCAGCGCGCCGATCCAGATCCGGCGCCGGTCGGTCATCATCGTCGCCCACACCGCGAGCAGCCAGAGCAGCGCGAGCAGCAGCGCGGAGATGTTGAAGAAGGTCACCACGTCGAGTTGCTTCGGGATCGGTGTCCCGTCGACCAGAGCCTGCCAGCCCTGCGTGGCCTTGGCCGCGACGTACATGAACGCCCCGACCAGCACCGGCTGGCTCACATACTGCCGCGGACCCACCTGCTCACCCGCCGCGTTCTGGGCGAACCAGTACGTCCGGTACGGCATGGTGCCGTTCCGCAGGTCGGCGATGGTCAGCCGCTGGGAGTCGTAGAAGGCGATCACATCGCTGTAGCAGAGCCCGTAGTACTGCCGCTGGTTGTTCCAGTTCAGCTGATTGCCGGCGTCCTGACCCGCGCTCGCGCTCTGGTCGGCCGGGTGCGCGGGCTTCTGTTGCAGACAACCCGCCTTGCCGTACCACGAGAGGCCGAGGGCGATCAGTGCCAGCAGGAACACCACCCGCAGCGGTGTCCAGTGCCTGCTGCGCCCGACCGCCGCATGCAGACCGACCGGCCCGCCGATAGCCTCGCTGGCGACGGCGATCTGGGCGTTGCTGCGGCTGGGCAGCACCCGCTCGGTGTTCAGCCGTCGGTCGTCCGCGAGCGGGGCGGGCGAGTCGAACGCGTCGTCGTCCATCGACGACGACGGCGTCCGCTCCGCCGTGTCCGGTCCGGATTCTGGGTTCACGCGCGTCAGGCCGTCGGGACCGGCTCCGGCTGGCCCGTCGGCGTGGCGTCCTCGGTCTCCGCCGTGGCACCGCCCTGGCCGCCGTCGCCGCCGGTACCGCCGCCGCCCGTGCCGCCACCACCGGTACCGCCGCCACCGCGGCGCGGCCTGGTGTTGCCGCCGCCCGGCGGGGTGATCGTCACACCCGGCGCGATCGTGTAGTTGCCGTCGTCACCTTCACCGGGCAGCCGGGGGCGGGACCTCCGGGTCTCGGTGTCGGTCGGGGTCGGGGTGTAGGTGGTCGGCGGCGGCTCGTAGGGGATACCCGCCTGTCCACCGACCGGCTCCGGGTCCGGGAAGCTCTCGATCGGCTGGCCGGCCAGCGCCTGGTCCATCGCGGACTTCCAGATCTGCGCGGGCAGACCGCTGCCGTAGACCATGCCGCCGTACGAATTGCGCAGCGGCTTGTCGCCGTTCTTGGTGCCCACCCAGGTCGCGGTCGACAGCTGCGGGGTGTAGCCCACCATCCAGGCGTACCGGTTGTTGCCGGTGTCGCCGAGCTGCGCGGTACCGGTCTTGGCGGCCGACGGCCGCGAGCCCTGCTCGGAGTCGTACAGCGCGTTGCCGTTGGAGTACGCGGCGATCGGGGTCAGCGCAGCGGTCACGTTGTCGGCGACCTTGGCCGCGAAGACCCGCTTGCCCGGATCCTTCTGCCGGTCGAACAGCACCGACCCGGTCGAGGTCTCCACCTTCTTGACGAAGAACGGCTGACGGTAGATGCCCGACGCCGCCAGCGTCGCGTAGGCCGAGGCCATGTCGAGCACCGTCGAGTCGTACTGGCCCAGGACCACGCCGCCCTCGGTCTGGCCGTTGGCGTTCGCCAGGGTCGGCTTGCCGTCGAGGGTCTTGGAGATGCCCGCGCGGTGGGCGGCGTCGGCGACGTCGTCGGCGCCGTTCTTGAGGTCCATCATCAGGCGGTAGTAGACGGTGTTGAGCGACATCTTCATGGCCGTCGCCAGGTTGCAGGTACCGCACGACTCACCGTCGGAGTTCTCCACCGTGAGCCCGGTCGAGGTGGTGTACGGCGACGAGTCGTACCGCTTGGACAGCGGAATGTCCTGTTCCAGCGCCGCGACCAGGGCGAACACCTTGAACACCGAACCGGTCTGCAGGCCGGCCGAGGCGTAGTCGAAGCCGGAGCCGTCCCAGCCGCCGAAGTAGCCCTGGATGCCGCCGGTCGTCGGATCCACCGATACCGAGGCCGTGCGCAGGTCCGACGGCTCGCCGGACATCACCGACTTGGACGCGTCCTCCAGGGCCGACTGCACCTTGGGATCGATCACCGTGGTGATCTTCAGGCCCTCGGTGCGCACGTCCTGCTCACTGATGCCGAGCTTCTCCAGTTCGGCCAGCACCTGGCGCTTGATCAGGCCGTTCGGGCCCGACGTGCTGTCGTCGTTGGTGCTCTTCGGCTCGATCGTCTTCGGGAAGGTCTGCTCCGAGCGCTCGGCCTCGGTGATCGCGCCGGTCTTCACCATGCCGTCGAGCACGTAGTCCCAGCGCTTCCGGGCGGCCTGGCTGTCGACGGCCGGATCGTAGATCGACGGGCCGCGGATCACGCCGGCCAGCAGGGCCGATTCCGACAGGGTGAGACAGTTGGCCCGCTTGGCCTTGCTCAGCTTGGTCTGCGCGCACTCGGCCGGCGTCACCTTGGTGATGTCCTTGCCGTAGTAGGCCTTCGCGGCGGCCGCGATGCCGTACGCCCCGCGGCCGTAGTAGATGGTGTTGAGGTAGGCGGACATGATGTCCTCCTTGGACCACTTGCGCGACATCTTGGTGGAGATGGCCAGTTCCTTGAACTTGCGCTTGTAGCCCGCGATGCCGGTGGCCTCGTCGCCCACCATCGCGTTCTTGACGTACTGCTGCGTGATGGTCGATCCGCCGCCCGCTCCGGAGTTGCCGGTCAGCTTGCCGAGCGCGGCGCGCGAGAAGCCGCGGATGGAGAAGCCGGAGTTGGAGTCGAAGTCGCGGTCCTCGGCGGCCTTGACCGCCTCGATCACGGTCGGCGGGATCTGGTCGTACTTGACGTCGGTGCGGTTGCCGTCCGGCGGGACGATCTTGGCGATGGTGCCGCCCTTGCTGTCGACGATGGTGGCGACCTGGTTCTGCTTGATGTCACCCGGCGCGGGGACGTCGACCACCGCGTAGGTGAAGAGGAAGGCGACGACGCCGATGATGGCGACGACCGGAACCACGGCCGCACCCAGGCCGAGTACCCACGCGACGATCCGCAGGCGGCCCGAACGCGGGGAATCCGCC
Organism: Gordonia sp. PP30; assembly: GCF_023100845.1. Lineage (NCBI taxonomy): Bacteria > Bacillati > Actinomycetota > Actinomycetes > Mycobacteriales > Gordoniaceae > Gordonia > Gordonia sp. PP30. The sequence goes on from NZ_CP095864.1 coordinate 4,406,266, forward strand.
GGGGCCGCGGCGGTCTTCTTCTCGCTACTCATTCACTCAACTCACTTCGTCGCGCGCTTGCTGTGCCAAGCTGCTCTCCACCACTGTGACGGCACACCAGTCACCGTGACAACTCCCTCGGGGGCCATCGCCGCCGATCTACTTCGCAGCCCGGCGACGCGTGGTGCGTGCCGGAGCCATCCCGGCAACGTACGAGCGGATCAAATGGTTCCAGTGACATGTCCGGCAGACCTCGACGACGTGGACCGAGAACTCCGGGGTCCGCGCATCCAGCCGGGCGATCTCGTCCGGGGTGCGCGCCGATCCGGCGGCCCGGCCGAGGGAGTTCCCGAATACCCAGGAAACCTGGGTGACCTGCTCTTTCCGGCAGATCGGGCAGCTCTGATCGGAGGCGACGCCGTGGAACTGAGCGGCCCGGAGCAGATACGGGTCGGCATCGCAGACTTCATCGACGCCGGTCTTCCCGGCGCGTACGTCGGCCAGCTTCGCGCGCTTGGCCAGCGCGTACTCCACGACCCTTCGATGCACGAGTACCAGCGTAGTCGCGGGCCCCCACCCGGACGCATGTGATGCAGATCAACACCCGAAGCTACCCGACGGTTGGGTGGAAGTTATATCGATACGATACATTTGTTGCTACATCACGACGAAGTAACGCGCCGAGTCAATGAAGGAGGGTGGACCGTTGCTCGAACTGGCGATCCTGGGTCTCCTCCTCGAATCCCCGATGCACGGCTACGAGCTCCGCAAGCGGCTGACGGGTCTGCTCGGCGCCTTCCGCGCCTTCTCGTACGGGTCGCTGTATCCGACGCTCCGCCGTATGCAGGCCGACGGCCTGATCGTCGAGGACGACACCCCCGGCCCGTCGGGTACCAAGGTGCGCCGCGGCCGCCGCGTCTACCGGCTCACCCCGCTGGGTGAGACCCGGTTCGCCGAACTCGTCGCCGACACCGGGCCGCAGAACTACACCGACGACGGCTTCGGCGTTCACCTCGCCTTCTTCAGCCGCACCCCCGCGATGGCGCGCATGCGGATCCTCGAGGGCCGCCGGCGCCAGGTCGAAGAGCGCCGCGAGTCGCTGCGCGAATTGCTCGGCCGCGCCGGTCTCGGTTCGGATCACTACACCCGCCAGATGCACGAGCTCAGCTTGGAGACCTCCGAGCGCGAGGTGCAGTGGCTCAACAAGCTGATCGCCGACGAGGCATCAGGATCCACCACAGAACTCCCCGGAGCAGGGCAGTCCAGCTCCGGTGCAGAAAGAAAGAATTCGGCGGCACCGCAATCCGCCGTTCCGCCGCAAGAAGAAGGAGAACCCGACCATGGGTGACACCAATAAAGTGCGCGTGGCCATTGTCGGCGTGGGCAACTGCGCCTCTTCCCTGGTCCAGGGCGTTGAGTACTACAAGGATGCCGACGAGAACGCGTCCGTTCCCGGCCTGATGCACGTCAAGTTCGGTCCGTACCACGTGAGCGACGTCGAGTTCGTCGCCGCGTTCGACGTGGACGCCAAGAAGGTCGGCTTCGACCTGTCCGAGGCGATCGGCAACAGCGAGAACAACACCATCAAGATCGCTGACGTCCCGCCGCTGAACGTGACCGTGCAGCGCGGCCACACCCTCGACGGTCTCGGCAAGTACTACCGCGAGACCATCACCGAGGCCGACGGCGACGGCGTGGACATCGTCCAGACCCTCAAGGACGCGAACGTCGACGTCCTGGTGAGCTACCTCCCGGTGGGCTCCGAGCAGGCCGACAAGTTCTACGCGCAGTGCGCCATCGACGCCGGCGTCGCCTTCGTGAACGCCCTCCCGGTGTTCATCGCCTCCGACCCCGAGTGGGCCGAGAAGTTCCGCGCCGCGGGCGTCCCGATCGTCGGCGACGACATCAAGAGCCAGGTGGGCGCCACCATCACCCACCGCGTCATGGCGAAGCTGTTCGAGGATCGCGGCGTGGAGCTGGACCGCACCTACCAGCTGAACGTCGGCGGCAACATGGACTTCAAGAACATGCTCGAGCGCGAGCGCCTGGAGTCCAAGAAGGTCTCCAAGACCCAGGCCGTCACCTCGATCCTGGACGGCCCGCTGGCCGGCAAGGTCTACGACAAGAACGTGCACATCGGCCCGTCGGACTACGTCCAGTGGCTCGACGACCGCAAGTGGGCGTACGTCCGCCTGGAGGGTCGCGCCTTCGGTGACGTCCCGCTGAACCTGGAGTACAAGCTCGAGGTGTGGGACTCCCCGAACTCGGCCGGCATCATCATCGACGCCGTGCGCGCCGCGAAGATCGCCAAGGACCGCGGCCTCGGTGGCCCGATCCTCCCGGCCTCGGCCTACCTGATGAAGTCGCCGCCGGTCCAGATCGCCGACGACAAGGCCCGCGCCCAGCTCGAGGCCTTCATCATCGGCGCCGAGTAAGACTGGTTCACCGATCCCTGAGCTCGTCGAAGGGTCGAAACCCCCACGAACGCCCGCCCCGGACTCTTCCCGGGGCGGGCGTCGTGCATCGGTGCCCTTCGGTCCTGGCATGTCCGCCACCGCCCGTCGCACACTGAGAACCATGACCACCACGATGCGGGCCTGGACCACCGACCGGGGATCGCCGGACATCACGGCGCGGGAGGTTCCGGTCCCCGTCCCCGGACCCGGCGAGCTGCTGGTCCGGGTGCTCGCCTGCGGGGTGTGCCGGACCGACCTGCACGTGATCGACGAGGACATCCCCGCGCATCGCGACCGGGTGGTCCCCGGACACCAGGTGGTCGGCGAGGTCGCGGCCGTCGGCGCCGGAGTCACCGGCTGGACGACCGGCGACCTGGCGGGCATCGCGTGGCTCCGCCGCACGTGCGGCGGATGCCGGTTCTGCCGTAGCGGCCGGGAGAACCTCTGTGCGAACGCCGAGTTCACCGGGTACGACGCCGACGGCGGCTACGCCGAGTACGCGGTGGTCGGCGCCGCGTTCGCCTACCGCCTGCCGCCCGGGACCGACCCGGTCGCCACCGCACCGCTGCTCTGCGCCGGGATCATCGGCTACCGGGCGCTGTCGCGCGCGAACCTGCCGCCCGGCGGCACCCTCGGCATCTACGGCTTCGGTTCCAGTGCCCATCTCGCCGCGCAGCTCGCCGCCGAGTCGGGCGCCGTCGTCTACGCGATGACCCGCGGCGAACGGAACCGGGCTCTCGCCCGCGAACTCGGCCTGCCCTTCGTCGGTGACACCGGGGACGTCCCGCCGGCCGAGCTCGACTCCGCGATCGTGTTCGCCCCGGTCGGCGCGATCATGACCACCGCCCTGGCCCACACCGTCCGCGGCGGCACCGTGGTGAGCGCGGGCATCCACATGTCGCCGATCCCCGAGTTCAGCTACGACGACCTGCTGTTCGGCGAGCGCGACCTGCGCAGCGTCACCGCCAACACCCGCGCCGACGGCGACGAGTTCCTGCGCCTGGCCCACCACCTGGCGATCACCCCCGAGGTGACCCGCTACGCGTTCGACGACGTCGGTGCCGCCCTGGACGACCTCCGCTCCGAACGATCCCGCGGCAGCCTGGTCATCACCGTCGGCGATCCCGGAACCGGCGGACGCTGACGCCGACGGGCCTTCCGGCTCTGGCACCACGCCCGCCCTCCGCGCAGGCTGGATTCATGCACCCCCGGTCACGACGGCTCGCCTGCCGGCTCGGCGCCGCGGCGCTGGGGATCGGCGCCGCGGGCGCCGGATACCGGTTCGGGCTGCGGCCGCGGATCCTGTACTGGGGCGCGACCGATGACGAGGTGCGCGCCGAGCTGCCGGGCGACGAGCTGCTGCCCGACGCCGACGGCGTCTCCACCCGGGCGATCACCATCGCCGCCCCCCTGGCGGCGATCTACCCGTGGCTCGTGCAGATGGGGCCGTTGCCGCGCGGCGGCGCCTACACGTACGACTGGATCGAGAACCTGCTCGGCCTGGACTTCCACAGCACCGACGTGATCCTGGACCGCTTCCAGGATCCGCGCGTCGGCACCGAGATCGACTTCGGGCCGCAGACCATGGTCATCGCCCGCGCCGACACCGACCGCGCCTTCGTGATCGCCGCCGACGACGGGAACTGGGTGTGGTCGTTCACGCTGGTGCCCGACGGCGAGCGGACCCGCCTGATCAGCCGCAACCGGTACCGCTTCGCCGGCGGCGCCGTGGAAGTCGCGATGATGGAGCTGATGATCCCGGGATCGCTGGTGATGGAACGCACGATGCTGCGCGGCATCCGCCGTCGTGCGCAGCGACTCGCTCTCGGCGGCTGACCGCCGCCCCGGCGGCCGCGCACCCGGTGCCGCATAGACTCACCCGGTGACCTCCCTGACCGCCTCCCTGGTGATCGTGCCGCTGCTCGCCGCGCTCGCCCCGGTGATCACCCGGTTCATCGGATACTGGGTCCGGCTGCCGGTCATCGTCTTCGAGTTGCTGCTGGGCATCCTCGTCGGCCCGGCGGTCCTCGGCGTGGTGGAACCGACCGAGGCGCTGAGCGTCCTCGCCGACTTCGGTGTGGCGATGCTCTTCTTCATGGCCGGAACCGAGATCAACGGCCGGGCCCTGCGCGGCCGGGTCGGCCGCGGGGCGTGGCTCGGCTGGTTCATCAGCCTCGGCCTGGGCGTCGCGATCGGCTGGGTCGTCGCGCCCGGACTCGGCGCGGTGGTGATCGGCATCGCGTTGTCGTCGACGGCGCTGGGCACCCTGGTCCCGGTGCTGCGCGACAACCGCGACTTCGGCACCCCGTTCGGGAACTCCATCGGCGCGATCGGCGCCGTCGGCGAGTTCGGTCCGATCATCGCGATCTCGGTGGTGCTGTCCAACCGCGGCACGGGCGCCGCGATCGGTGTCCTGGTCGCCTTCGCCGTGATCGGGGGCCTGACCATCTGGCAGGCACACCGCTTCGAGCGGGGTCGCGGAAGTCTGCACCGCTTCGTCGAGTCGACCCTGCACACCTCCGGTCAGTTCGCGATCCGCCTGGTGGTGCTGATCATCGCCTCGCTGACGGCGCTCAGCCTGGCCCTCGGCGTCGACATGCTGCTCGGCGCCTTCACCGCCGGCCTCATCTGGCAGGCGCTGATCCGCGATGCGTCCCCGGAGACGCAGGAGGCGGTGGAGAGCAAGGTCGAGGGCCTCGCCTTCGGCTTCCTGATCCCGATGTTCTTCATCACGACCGGCATCGACTTCGACCTGCACGCCTTGCTCGACGCCCCCTGGACGCTGGCCCTGGTCCCGGTGGTCGCCGTCGTCCTGCTGCTGGTCCGCGGCCTGCCGTCGACCCTGGCCGCGCCGGACGGGGCGACCGCCCGCACTCGGGTGGCCGTCGCCCTGATGGGCGCCACCGGCCTGCCCATCATCATCATCGCGACATCGGCCGGCACGGAGCAGGGCTACCTCTCCGGCACGGTCGCGGCGGTTCTGGTCGGTGGAGGCATGCTGTCGGTGCTCATCTTCCCGGCGCTCGCCGGCTTGGTCCGGTCCCGCGCCGAGACTCCGCCGGCGGCCGCGGCGCCGTGAGCCGTCACGACGGCTCGGGCAGGTCGATCCACCCGTCGGCCACCATGTGCAGCAGCAGCTGCACTTTGTTGGTCACCGGCCGCCCGGCGACCGCGTAGCGCGCGGTCACCCGGCGATAGTGCGTCCGGACGGTGCTGCCCGCCACGTAGTGTTCGGCGGCGGTCTGCTCGACGGTCGCGCCGAGCACGTACGTGCCCAGGATCTCCCGCTCCCGCGGACTCAGCGGCACCGCGCCGCGGTCGCCCGGTGCCCCGAGCACGCCTTCCAGGAACGCGCGCAGATGCTTCACGGCGTCGTCGTTCGACGGGATCACCGTGATACCCCGCACCTGCGGCACCACCATGCCGGCGGTCTCCATCACGGCGATCGCGGCCCCGGCGAAAGCGGGATTGGCACTCACCTGTGCCACCCGGATACCGGTGCGTGCCAGCACCACCGGCGTCACCGGCAGGTCGTCGGCCGCGTCCTGTTCACAGTCGAGAATCACCGCGCGATAGCCACAGCGCCGCACCAATTCCACGAGCGCGAGGTCCACCAGATCATGCTCGGCGACTACGCCCACCTCCCGGACATCGCCCATGTTCGGCACCCCTTCACCCGCACCCGGCGTACCCCTCGCCGCCGGGCGACCCGCTTCGAACTACCTCAGTTTGTGCGATAAAAATCCCGCGGTCAGCATGCTTTCTGTCAGGATTCGCCCGGGTTCGGGCGACAATCGTCATGAACCGGCGAGCGTCATGCGCGATTACACATTCCGGTGATCACGGCGATACTCTCGCCACGTGGCATCCGGTCTGCGTATCCTCATCGCCTCGCCTCTCGGGCGGGTGATCTCGGCACCGCTGGAGAACGCCTTCGACAACGTCACCGTGTCCGTCGCCACCTCCGACGTCGAGCTGACGAGTCTCATCTCCGGTTCCGTCCGGTACGACGTGGTGGCCGCCGACCTGATCTGGAACCGCCCCGAGATGGAGTGGACGTTCGACGGGCTCGACGTGATCGACCGTCTCCGCCAGGTGGAACGTCCCGCGCCGGTGCTGCTCGCCACCCAGGGCCACAGCATGGAACGCGACCACCTCGATGAGGCGCGACTGCGACCGGAGGTCTTCGGGGTGATCCCCAAGGCCGACGGCCTGCACGCCATCATGGATGCGCTGCGCACGGTGGCGCTCGGCAAACGCCTGGCACTGCCGGCCCCCGAGCAGCCGAGCCGACCGCCGCTCTACGAGTTGCTGGCCGACCGGCGCGGCCAGACCGCGGGACGTCTGGCCGGTGCCATCGCGGCCGGGCGAGCGTCGGACAACGCTTCGCTCGCCGCGGTCGCGAAGGTGTCGCCATCGACCGCGAACAAGGTGACCAGCCACTATCTCGGGCCGATGATGCTGGCTCGCGGTGAACACGACGAGGCGCTGTCTCTCACCCAGGGATCGATCTACCGCTGGTGCGGCCTGCACGCCCGGTATCTGAGCAGCTGGTGCCGCCGGCACGGTCACTCCGACGTGCTCTGAGCCGGGCTCAAGCGGCGCCCGCATCGGGCGCGGGCTCCACCGGCACGACTGCCGGCCCGGCCGGCGGCACGACGTCGTTCAGCCGGATCCAGCCGTCGGCGATCAGCCGCAGCAGCAGCTGCGCCTTGTTCGCGACGGGCCGTCCGGCGGCGACGTACCGGGCGGTGACGCGCCGATAGTGCGTCCGCACGGTGCTGGTGGCGACGAAGTGCTCCGCCGCGGCCTCCTCGACGGTCGCGCCCAGCACGTAGGTGGTGAGGATCTCCCGTTCGCGGGCCGACAGCTGAATGCGGGTGCCACCGGTGCCGAGCAGTTCGCACAGCAGTGCGCGCAACCGGTCCGCGACATCCGGGCCGTCGGGCACGTGGTGCGCGGTCCGCATCACGGTCGCGTCGAAGACGCCGCCGAGGACGACCGTCCGGGCGACCGGAATCCAGGCGATCCGCTGCGCCAGCGACCGGTCACGCCCGCTGAGCACCACGACCTCCGGCAGGTCGGCCGACGCCGTCCCCGGTTCGACGATCTCCGTCGAATAGCCGAGCCCCTCGATCCACGCGGCGATCGCCTCTCGTTCCCAGCCGTTGGCCGACCACACCCCCACGGCTCGCCGCGTGCCTGCGCCAGTCATCGCCCCTACTCTCTCCGTCGCCTCACCATCCCCGACACCGTTCACCGGAACGGTATCGACGGGGACGAAGCGGGAGAAGACCCCAATTGCTCCGTCATCCGAAAACCGGACACCAGTTCTTGGGGCGCCCGAACGGGCCCGCCGGCGGCGGAATCGGGGTCAGCTCGCGGCGATGAGTGCGCCGGCGGCGTCGTACTCGGCGCGGTCGATGTCGTCGCCGGACGCCCGCAGGACGGTCGCCAACACGCGCCGGCCCGGCGGCAGGATGCGGATCGTGACGGTGCCGTCGGCAGCACCGGCCAGCGCGGGAACCATGGCCCCCACCAGCCGCTCCCGGACCGCGTCCGGCGCACCGTCGAGACCGTGATCGTCCAGCAGGACCACCTCGACGCCGCGCGTGCGGGCCTGCCACACCGCATCGATCAGTTCCGGGGCATCCAGGGCCGGGGCGCGCAGGGAGTCCCGGAGCCGGGCCTCCACCAGCGCGCACGACCGTCGGTCGGCATCGGTGAGGGGTCGCGGGCCGGCGAGTCGTTCCAGGAGCGGCCGCGCTTCGCTGTCGAGCCGCTGGAGCTGACGGTCACGCTCGTCGAGCGCCGCGTTGTCGGCGGCTTCGGCCGCGGCCGCCGCAGTACCGGCTCGCCGCAGCGCGAAGATGTCCCGCGCCGCGGGCCGGATGGTGAACACGAAGAACGTCGCCACCACCATCGGCGCCAGGTTGATCAGGCTGATGGATATGCCGTATCCAAAGCCCTGTCCGGTGAGATCCGCCCAGACTCCGGCCGCCAGGATCGCACTCATGATCGAGATCCACGCGGCGATCGTCCGGCCGCGCACGCACAGGTACACGCCCAGGGCGGTCGTCGCCGAGAGCGGCCAGATCTCCAGATGATTGCGCAGCGGCACGTCCACCGCGGCGAACACCAGGATCGCGGCGACCGGGCCGGCGGAGGCGATGAAGAGGGTCCAGCCCAGCGGTGCCGGGTCACCGGGGGCGCGGATCAGCGCGATCGCCGCCCCGCTGGCAAGCAACCACGCTGGAATCTGCGTGGGCCACTGGCTCGGCGCCGCGGTGGTGAACACGATCAACGCGTACGTGCCGACGAACACCCCGACCAGCAAGGCCGCGGCCGTCGTCCGCAGACCGGCCAGTTCGCTGACGTCGTCCTCGTGCCGGGCGCTCACGGACGCTCCCAGCCCAGCCGCACCGTGGTCCCGGCGCCCGGAACGGACTCGATCCGCGCGCTTCCGCCTGGGAGCCGGTCCATCCGGCCCCGGATACTCACCGCGATGCCGAGTCGGCGGGCGGACACCGAGGACGGATCGAATCCGGCTCCGTCATCGGTCACCGCCACCTCGATCGACGACGGCCCCACCGTGCCTTCGACCGCGCGATGCGCGTCCTTGCCCGCGTGCCGCAGACTGTTGCGGAGCGCTTCGGCGACCGCGGCGCCGACCGCGCGCACCGCCTCCGCGGGAATCGGATCGTCGCTCTCCCCCGCACTTCTCTCGTCGACGGCCACGGCGAAGCGAGCGCCGGCATCGGCGGCGGCCGCCGTCGCGCGGAGATGCACCACGGCACGCGACAGCGAGAACGGCCGGTCGGTCTCGACGCCCGCGCGGATCTCGTCGAGTTCGGCGAGGGTGCCGGTCGCGAGGGTGGGCACATCGGTCGTGCCCGGCCGGGACGCCGCGAGCAGCGTCGACATCACGCTGTCGTGGATCAGCGCGTCGAATCGCTCACGCTCCACACTCCGCGCGTCGACCGCCGCCGCCGCGGCGGCCGTCGCATGCGTCTCGTCGGTGGTCTCATCCAGGATCCGGCCGGTCCGGATCGACATCATCACGGCGAAGACGAAGAGACTGCAGAACATCACCGCGAAGCAGATGTTCGGCAGGAGGGCGGTCGCTCGCTGGCCGTCGTGCGCGGCGAATTCGAGCACCTGGACACTCACGCAGGCGACCACCATCTGCACGAACGCCGCCACACCCGGCCAGGCGACCACCGCCGCCATGCTGGCCAGTCCGGGGAACGCGGCGAGCCACATGCCGACGTCGCTCGGCAGGGCCACACCGTTCCAGGCGAGCGGAAAGGTGATCACCCCGACGAAGAAGCTCAGCGCCGCGACGGCGGCGACCCGCCGCGTCGTCGCCAGGCTGCCCCGCCGGGCGACCACCGCCAGCACGGCCCCCGGCCCGAAGACCACCACGCTCGTCACCGGGGTCCACCAGGACGCCACGTACGGCATGAGCGCGGCGATGCTCGGCGACAGCAACAGCAGATAGCCCAGGTAGCCGAACCCGATGCACAGTCCGAACAGCCGGGTGATCCGCTCGGCGTTGTTCGCACCGGGCACCACCCGCGCCATGCCGCTGGGCGCGGCCTCGACCGGGCCCGCGGGCCGGACCTCCGTCCTCACCGGTCCCGCTCCGGCATCGGCAGCAGCCCGTCTTCGACGGCCCGCCGGTAGAGATCGATCTTGGTGCCAGCCGGACGGCCCGCCGCCGCATACTTGGCGCGGATGCGCCCGACGTAGTCGTTCACCGTCTCGGTGGTGAGCCCGGTCAGCCGCGCCACCCGGTCCGCCTTCTCGCCCGAGGCGTACAGCGACAGCACCTCCTGCTGGCGCGGGCTCAGGTCGACGGCGTCCAGGTCCGGGTCGCCGTCGATCGCGGCGGCCCACTCGGTGGTGATCACCGGATGCCCGTCGGCCGCCGCGGCGATCGCCTCGACCACCGCGTCCACCGGCGCCGACTTGCGCACGATGCCCAGCACCCCCGCCTTAGCGGCGAGTCGTACCAGGTAGGGGTTCTCGGCTCCGGTGTAGACCAGCACCGGCAGCCCGGCGGCGTGCAGCGCGTCGATGTTGGCCGTCGGCGACGACCCGTCCGCGAGCCGCAGATCCAGCAGCACCAGGTCCAGTTCGGGCCGCTGGTCCAGGAGCCCCGGCACGGTGTCCGACGACGACGCCAGGGTCAGGCCCGGATACCCGTCGAGCATGGCCCGCACCCCGAGCACCATCGATTCGTGGTCTTCGACGACGCCGATCCTCTTGTCCGCCATGCCATCCAGTTCAACACGCGACCGTGCAAAGACTCGCACTACCAGCGAGTTCTGTCCTCCTTTCGGATGACATCAACCGGCCCAGACCCGGTGTTCCACCCATCCGTAGATGCGCCGTGTCGCGGGTCCATTTCCGTGTCGCGGGCCGCGGGGGACCGGCGACACGCAGAAGGACCCGCGACACGCAGACAGGGGCCACACAGCCCGTTGAGCCGGACGGGCCCCAAGGGCCCGGCCGAGTCGAAACGACCCTCCGACTCGGGGTGCGAGGCGCCTCACGCCGCCGCACGACGACACGGCACGACGACGAGGACGCAGCAAGCAGCTAGTCGACGCCGAACTCCATCGCGGCGCGGTCGAGCGCGACCTCCGCCGGATCCTCCGGGCCCTCGCCGCCGGCGATCGCGGCGGCACCGCCCTCGGTCAGTTCGCCGACCAGCTCGGCCGTCGAGCCGCCCACGATGCCGAGCTGCGCGTACTGCTCCAGGCGGGCCCGCGAATCGGCGATGTCCAGGTTCCGCATGGTGAGCTGACCGATACGGTCCGACGGCCCGAAGGCGGAGTCGCCGACGCGCTCCATCGACAGCTTGTCCGGGTGGTAGCTGAGCGCCGGGCCGGTGGTGTTCAGGAACTGGTAGTCGTCGCCGCGGCGGAGCCGGACGGTCACCTCGCCGGTGATGGCGGAGGCGACCCAGCGGACCAGCGCCTCGCGCAGCATCAGGGCCTGGCTGTCCATCCAGCGGCCCTCGTACATCAGGCGGCCCAGGCGGCGGCCCTCGTTGTGGTAGTTGGCGACGGTGTCCTCGTTGTGGATCGCGTTCACCAGGCGCTCGTAGCCGATGTGCAGCAGCGCCATGCCGGGGGCTTCGTAGATGCCGCGCGACTTGGCCTCGATGATGCGGTTCTCGATCTGGTCCGAGACGCCGAGCCCGTGACGGCCGCCGATCTCGTTGGTCTTCATCATCAGGTCGACGATCGAGTCGAAGCGCTCCCCGTTGATGGCGACCGGCCGGCCCTGCTCGAATTCCAGCGTCACCTCTTCGGTGGGCACCTCGACGTCGTCGCGCCAGGCGGCCACGCCCATGATCGGGTCGACGATGTCCAGGCCCTGGTTGAGGTGCTCGAGCACCTTCGCCTCGTGGGTGGCGCCCAGGATGTTCGCGTCGGTCGAGTAGGCCTTCTCGGTGGAGTCACGGTACGGCAGGTCCCGCGCAAGCAGCCATTCGCTCATCTCGGTGCGGCCACCGAGCTCTTCGACGAAGTCGGTGTCGAGCCACGGCTTGTAGATCTGCAGGCCCGGGTTGGCCATCAGCCCGTAGCGGTAGAACCGCTCGATGTCGTTGCCCTTGTAGGTGGAGCCGTCGCCCCAGATGTTGACGCCGTCCTCTTTCATGGCGCGGACCAGCAGCATGCCGGTCACGACGCGCCCGAGCGGCGTGGTGTTGAAGTACACCTTGCCCGCGGTGCGGATGTGGAACGCACCGCACTGCAACGCGGCGATACCCTCCTCGACCAGCGCCTCCCGGCAATCGACCAGCCGGGACAGCTCGGCGCCGTACTGCAGCGCGCGACCGGGAACCGAGTCGATGTCCGGCTCGTCGTACTGACCGAGATTGGCGGTGTAGGTGCAGGGAACGGCCCCCTTCTCCCGCATCCAGGCGACGGCGACGGAGGTGTCAAGGCCGCCGGAGAAGGCGATACCGACACGCTCACCAATGGGCAGCGAGCTCAGGACTTTCGACATGCGACCAGCATAAATGTCGACCCTCCGGGGCGGCGAATCACCCTGCTCGGGCGACGCTGCGGTCTGTTCCCGGTACCAGATTTACCAGGTCATGTTTCTGAAGAAGAACCAGCTGGAAGCGCTCATCCAGCGAAGCCTACGAGGCCAAACTCGGCTCCTCCTTACTTCCGCGTTCGGCTCGATCGCGCGACTCCGCTCCAGACCGCGTACATGAGGGCCTTGGCCGAACTCGGCCCGGAACCGCAGACCGCACGCGATGTCGCGCGGATCTTGCGGCGCGAGTCCTCCCAACTCGGTCCGACCTGCGCCGTGCGGCCCTCATTTCAAAAGTTACTGCGCTTTATGGGAAACAGATAACGCCGAGGTGAGCCACACGACACGAGACTGCTGTGCCCGTCAGAACTCCTCGTCGAGGAACGCGGCGTAAGCGGGCAGATCGAGCTGACCGTGTCCGGACAGTCCGATCACCACCACCTCTTCGGTGTCGCTGTTCGCCACGTGCGCCGCGCAGGCGGCGATGGCGTGCGTGGATTCCGGCGCCGGCACGATGCCCTGGGTCCGCGCGAACTGCACGCCCGCGCTGAACGCGTCGTGCTGGCTGATCGCGGTGCCCTCGACCAGACCCAGCTCCACCGTGTGGCTCAGCGCCGGTGCCATGCCGTGGTAGCGGAGGCCGCCCGCGTGGATCGGGTCGGGCACGAAGTCCATGCCGAGGGTGTGCATCTTCAGCAGCGGGGTCAGGCCGGCCACGTCACCGTGGTCGTACCGGTACTCGCCCTGGGTGATCGACGGGCAGGCGGCCGGCTCGGCGGCCACGATGCGCGGGTTGCTGCGGCCGTGGATCTTCTCCCGCAGGAACGGGAACGAGAGGCCGGCGAGGTTGGATCCGCCTCCGGCACAACCGAAGACGACGTCCGCACCGCCGGGCTCCACCGCGTACAGCTGCTCGACGGCCTCCTGGCCGATCACGCTCTGGTGCAGCACCACGTGGTTGAGCACACTGCCGAGGGCGTAGCGCGTGTCGTCGTTCTGCGCCGCCACCTCCACCGCCTCGCTGACGGCCATGCCGAGGCTGCCGGTGGTGTTCGGGTCCTTCGCCAGCATGGCCCGGCCGGACTCGGTGAGATCCGACGGGCTCGGGTGCAGCGTGCCGCCGTAGGTGCGGATCAGGTAGCCGCGGTAGGGCTTGGAGTCGTACGACGCTCGCACCTGCCACACCTCGACGTCGATCCCGAACTGCGCGCCGGCGAACGCCAGGGCGCTGCCCCACTGACCGGCGCCGGTCTCCGTAGTGAGCTTCTTGACGCCGTCGACGCTGTTGTAATACGCCTGCGCCACCGCGGAATTCGTCTTGTGGCTGCCGACCGGGCTCACGCCCTCGTACTTCACGTAGATGCGCGCCTTGGTGTTCAGCGCCTTCTCGAAGTTGCGGGCGCGGAACAGCGGCGACGGCCGCCACATCTTGTAGATCTCGCGCACCGCCTCGGGGATCTCGACGTAGACCTCGCCGGTCACCTCCTGCGCGATCAGCCCGGCCGGGAACAGCGCGGCGAGGTCGTCGGGCCCGACCGGCTCCTTGGTGCCCGGGTGCAGATGCGGCGGGATCGGCGTATCGAGCTCGGCCGCCAGGTTGTACCAGTGGGTGGGCACCTCGACGGTGACCATGTCGGAATGGGAGGTGTCCACGGCGGGACGGAACTCGGAAGTCGTCATGCCCGTCACTGTAGTGGTCCCTGTGATCGGTCACACAGGTGGCATATGCCGGACACTGGGACGTATGAGCACTGCGAACGCATGGACCGCGCACGGCTTCTCCGGCCTCGACAGCTTCGTCTTCGGCCCGCGCGAGGTGCCCGCGCCCGGACCCGGCGAGATCACCGTGTCGGTCACCGCCGCCGGGGTGAATCCGGCCGACCTGAAGCACGTCCGGCGCGCGAGCGACCCGGCGCTGCTTCCGATGCCGATCGGGTACGAGATCGCCGGCACCGTGTCCGCCACCGGTCCGGGTGCGGTCCTCGGCTCGGGCGCCCCGGCGGCGATCGGCGACCGGGTCGCCGCCTTCCGGGTGCACGGCGGCTACGCCGAGGCGCTGACCGTTCCGGCGACCGATGCCTTCGCGCTCGACGCGCACGTCGACCATCGCGCGGCCGCCGGTCTGCTGCTCGCCGGATGCACCGCCGCCGAACTGCTGCATCGCAGCGGCGCGCGGCGCGGCGACACCGTCGTCGTGCACGGTGCTTCCGGTGCGGTCGGCACCGTCGTTCTGCAGCTGGCCCGCCGCGCCGGGATCACGGTGGTCGGCACCTGCGGCCCCGACCGGGAGGCCGACGTACGACGCTTCGGCGGCATCCCCGTCCCCCGCACCCCGAGCCCCGTTCCACGCCCCCTGAGCCCCGTCGAAGGGACTTCGCTCGCCGCCCGGATCCGGGCCGCCCCTCCCGGACCGATCATCGCCGCGCTCGACTGCGCGGGCACCCCCGAGGCGGTGGCCGCGAGCCTCGATCTGGTGCCGGACCGTTCCCGGATCCTCACCGTCGCGGCCCCCGCGGCCGCCCGCGAATACGGGTTCACCGCGCTCGCCGGCACCGCCCCGGACAGCGCCGCCTACCGCGATTCCGTACGCGCGCAACTGGTCTCTCTGCTCGGTACCGGTGAGCTGACGGTCCCGATCGCCCGCACCTTCGGCCTGTCGGAGGCCCGCGCCGCACTGGAACTGGTCGCCTCCGGTCACGCACACGGCAAGGTGGTCCTGCTCCCCTGAGCTCCCGCGGGCGCGGGCGGGTCCGTCCGCCCCGCCGGGATACAGTGAAGCGCCCGCCTGGCACACCCGAAAGGCGACCCGCACCGATGCATCTCGTCCGAATCTTCGGCCTGTCCTTCCTGGTCTCCCTCGCCGCACTGGTCGCGGCGTTCTTCTACGGCGGCACCACCGCCGTCCTGCTGACCCTGATCCTGGGCATCATGGAAGTGACGCTGTCGTTCGACAACGCCGTCATCAACGCGACCGTGCTGCAGCGGCTGAGCGAGTTCTGGCAGAAGATCTTCCTGACCGTCGGCGTGGTGATCGCCGTCTTCGGTATGCGTCTGGTGTTCCCGCTCGTCATCGTGTGGATCGCGTCGGGTAAGAACCCGTGGGATGCGCTCGACCTGGCACTGCACCCGCCCGCCGGCGGGGCCTCGCACTTCCCCGACGGTTCGCCGAGCTACCAGACCATGCTCACCGACGCGCACCCGCAGATCGCCGCCTTCGGCGGCATGTTCCTGTTGCTGCTCTTCCTCGATTTCCTCTTCGCGGACAAGGAGATCACCTGGCTGTCGTGGATCGAGCGGCCGCTGATCCGCATCGGCAGACTCGACCAGCTGTCGGTCGTCGTCGCGTCGACCCTGTTGCTGGTCACCGGCACCGTGATCGCCCCGGACGGCACCACCGGCACGGTGATGGTCGCCGGAGTCCTCGGCATGGTCACCTACATCCTGGTCAACGGCCTGGGTGACTTCTTCCACGTCGACGAGGAGGGCATCGAGGAAAGCCTCGACGACGCCCCGCGCCGCTCGGGGCCGTCGGACCTCGCCAGGGCGACCGGCAAAGCGGCGTTCTTCCTGTTCCTCTATCTCGAGGTGCTCGACGCGTCGTTCTCGTTCGACGGCGTCATCGGCGCGTTCGCCATCACCGCCGACCCGATCATCATCGCGCTGGGCCTGGGTCTGGTCGGCGCCATGTTCGTCCGCTCGCTCACCGTCTACCTCGTCCGCCAGGGCACGCTGTCGGAGTACGTCTACCTGGAACACGGCGCCCACTGGGCGATCGGCGCATTGGCACTGATCCTCTTCTACTCGATCGGCACCGAGGTGCCCGAGCTCGTCACCGGCCTGATCGGCGTGGTGCTGATCGGCGCCGCGCTGATCTCCAGCATCGTCCGCAAGCGCGCCCTGTCCGAACACTGAACTCCGTCCATTCGTTGACTGCGCCCTTCGACTCCGGTCAGGAGCCAGGTCCAGCAACCGATCAATCCGGAAGCATCGGGGCGTCGTCGCCGTGCTGTCGCCCCACCAGCCGCCCACGCGTCACCGCGTCACGACCGAACCGGGCCTTCAACTCGTCGATCGCCACGTCCAGCTCCGCCGCGTGGTCGTCGTCCACCGCGCCGGTCCGGCCGTCGAACGGCAGGGCCAGCTGCACCGCGTCGTACGACGACAAGTTGGTCAGCGAGAGCCCGATGAGCGTGCACCCGCGGTCGCGGATCAGCGGCAGCGCATCGTCGAACAGGCCTCGCGCGAGCGCGAGGAGGACCGCGGTCGAATCGGTGGGCTCACCGAGCGACCGCGACCGCGTCACCCTCGAGTAGTCGTCGAACCGCAATCGCAGGACGACGGTCCGGCACACCCGCCGCGCGCCACGCAGCCGCTTGCCCAGTCCATCGACGATGGCGAGCAGTGTCGCCTCGATGTCGCGTTCGGACTTGATCCGGCGCCCCAGCGCCCGTTGCGCACCGATGGACTTGCGGCGCCGCCCCGTCTCGACGCGGCGCGGATCGCGCGCCATCGCCAGCGCGTAGAGGTGGCGGCCGATGTTCTGACCGAGAAGCGCCGCCAGGCCCGACTCGCCGAACGCGGCCATGTCGCCGACGGTACGGATTCCGGCCGCGGTGAGCCGCTCCTCGGTCTTGCGACCCACACCCCACAGGCTGCGCACCGGCAGCGGGTGCAGGAAGGCCAGTTCACCGTCGGGCGGTACCTCGAGCAATCCGTCGGGCTTACCCGCCCCGCTGGCGACCTTCGCCAGAAACTTGGTCCGTGCGATGCCGACGGTGATCGGCAGCCCCACCTCGCCGCGGACCCGTTCGCGGAGCCGCGTGGCGATCTCCCGCGGGCTGCCGCTGATCTTCCGCAGACCACCGACGTCCAGGAACGCCTCATCGACCGAGATCCCCTCGACGATCGGCGTGGTGTCGCCGAAGACGTCGAACACCGCACGACTGGCCTCGACGTAGGCGGCGAAGCGCGGCGCGACGGTCACCGCCCGGCCCCGGCAGAGTGCGCGCGCCTCCCGGCCCGGCATCGGCGTCCGCACCCCGCACGCCTTGGCCTCGTAGCTCGCCGCCAGCACCACCCCGCCACCGACCAGAACCGGCCGCCCGCGCAATCCCGGGTCGTCCCGCTGCTCCACCGACGCGTAGAACGAATCCAGATCGGCATGGAGGATCGACGCCTCGCTCCGTCCGGCCCGCTCGATCCTCACTCCCGGATGGTCCCACCGCCCTCCGACAGAGAGCTCGGGCCGGGAGACCTTGCCGGCTGAGCAGGCCGAGGAACGAGACCACACCGAAGCCGGCCCACGACGACGCACCGGGGTGAGGCGGTTCCGCGGAGCCGCTCGCCCGTCCGACGAATTCGGCGGGCTCTCCGCGGACGACGCTCTCGGCTACTTCCGGCGGGCCTTCAACACCACGTCGTCCATGTGGCGCTGGTCGCTGACTCCACCCGCCGGGCGGCCGCGCGGCACGGTATCGAGGATCTGCACGTCGAGCAGGTCGGCGAAGCGGGCGGCGATGTCACCGGGCTGGACGTAGGCGTCGGGGTCGTGGCCGTGCGCGCGGATGCCCTCGGCGTCGTGCGCGACGACGAGCAACGTGCCGCCCGGCACCAGCGCGTCGACCAGCTTCTCGATCACGTCCATCCGCGCGATGTCGACCGGGAAGTAGTGCAGCGCAACAAGATCGAACCCGGCATCCCCGCTCCCCGCGCTCGTCGTCACGCTCCCCGAGCTTGTCGTTCCGCTCCCCGAGCTTGTCGAGGGGACCGGATCGACCGTGAGATCCGCCTGCCGCCACACGATGGTTTCACGTGAATCAATCGCGGCGGCCCGATCGAGCGCGACCTGCGAGATGTCCACGGCGACCACCGTCCAGCCCCGATCCGCGAGCCATCGCGCGTCCGCTCCCTCGCCGCTCCCGACGTCCAGCGCCCGGCCCGGCGCCAGGTCCGCGGCTTCGCGGATCAGGGCCGGGTTCGCCTGTGCCGTCCACAGCCGGTCCGCGCCGGAATAGCGCTCATCCCATTCGGCCGCGCTGTGCGGATTGCCGTCGTGCCCGTGCTCGTGACTCATACCCTCCACGGTATCCGGCAAACCCGATCCGTGCGCGCCGCCGGGGCGTGCGCGCACACTGGAACCCATGTCCCGCTCCCCACGCATCGGTGTCCAGCTCCAGCCCCAGCACGCCCCCGACTACGGCCTGATCCGCGACGCAGTGTTGCGCGCCGAGGACCTCGGCGTCGACGTCATCTTCAACTGGGATCACTTCTATCCCCTCTACGGGGACCCCGACGGCGCCCACTTCGAATGCTGGACCATGCTCGGCGCCTGGGCCGAGGAGACCGAACGCGTGGAGTTCGGCGCGCTGGTGACCTGCAACAGCTACCGCAACCCGGATCTGCTCGCCGACATGGCGCGCACCGTCGATCACATCTCCGGCGGCCGGCTGATCCTCGGCATCGGCAGCGGCTGGTTCGAGCGCGACTACACCGAGTACGGCTACGACTTCGGCACCAAGGGCAGCAGGCTCGACGCCCTCGCCGAGTCGCTTCCGCGAATCACCGATCGCCTCGGCAAGCTCAATCCCCCACCGGTGCGCGACATTCCGGTGATGATCGGCGGCGGCGGACCGCGCAAGACCCTGCCGCTGGTCGCGCGATATGCCGACATCTGGCATTCGTTCGTCAACGTCGAGACCTACCGCGAGAAGAGCGCCCTGCTCGCCGGCTACTGCGCCGATCTCGGGCGCGATCCGGGCGACATCGAGCGCTCCGCCGAGATCCGCTACCGGGGCGACGCCGGCGCGACCCTGAGCTTCGCCGACGCGATCAGTGCCGAGGGCGTCTCGCTGTTCACCGTCGCCACCGGCGGCCCCGACTACGACCTGACCGCCGCCAAACTCCTCTGCGACTGGCGCGACCGGAACCGGTAGTGGACGCGCCAGGTGGAGTTCCATCCGAGCTCCCCCGACCACGACCGGTCAGCCGTCACCGAACACGCCCCAGCAGAGACCGTTCCGCTGCGCCTGATCGGCGAGCACCAGCTGGCGCACGGCGGGAGGCAACAGCGCGCGCTGCCGGTCACGCTCGGCGAGCCTGACCTCGTCGCGTTCACCGGCCGGGGCGGCGGCCATCGCGGCCTTGATGGCGTAGGCGGCGGCCCCGAGATCGTGCTCGGCGACGTGACCGACGCACGCCGCCTGTCCGGCCGCGTGGGCGGCGAAGCGTGCGGCGCCGGTCAGCGGCCGGGCCGCTCCCATCGCATGGCCGCCGAGTGCCCGAGCCGCCATCATCGCCAGGTCTCCAGCGGCCCAGGCCCGGGCCGCCTCGATCGCCGCGCGCGGGCGGGCGTCCCCGGGACACGTCGCCTCGAACAAGCCGAGAACGCGCTCGGCGCAGGTGGCCGCCCAGAGTGCGAGCAGATGGTGGTCGTCGTCGGTGAGCGTGCCGCCGCGACGGATGGTGATCATCGCCGGATCGCGGACGGACGGCAGGATCACGCTCACTCCTGCGCCAGCGCGTGCCGGGCCGCGCGATACCCGCTCATGCCGTGCACGCCGCCGCCGGGCGCGGTGGCCGCCGAACACAGGTACACCCCCGGCACCGGTGTCGCCTGGGGCGTCGGCCGGACCACTGGCCTCGCCAGCAGCTGACGCAACGACGTTGCGCCGCAACCGATGTCGCCGCCGACGTTGTTGGCGTTGTACCGCTCGAGACCGGCGGCCGTGGTCACGATGGTGCCGCTCACCACGTCGCGGAAGCCCGGGGCGCACCGCTCGATCTGCTCGACGATCGCGTCCGAGCAATCCGCATCGCTCCCCGCCGGGACATGGCAGTACGCCCACGCCAGATGCGTGCCCGCGGGCGCACGCGTGGGATCGATCCGCGTCGGTTCGCCACCGAGCACCCAGGGGACGGACGGGATCCGGCCCGCGGCCACCGCGCGCTCGGACTCGGCGATCTGTCCGACATCGGCGGCCAGATGAAAGGTCGCCGTTCGGGAGAAGCGTTCGTCACGCCACGGAATCGGTTCGCGCAGCAGGAAATCCACCTTGCATGTGCCCGGCCCGTAGCGGAAGCGGCCGAGCGCGCGGCGGTACCGGGCCGGCAGCCGCTCCCCCACGATCGCCGCGAAGGCACGCGGCGAGGTGTCGAAGAACAGCCGGTCCGCCCGCGGCAGTTCGGCGAGACCGGTGATCCGGCGACCGGTCTCGATCGTGCCGCCGGCGGCGGTGACCACCGAGGCCAGCGCGTCGGAGATCGCCTGCGAACCCCCGCGCGCCACCGGCCACCCGGAGCCGGCGAGCGTCGCCAGCAGCAGTCCCGCGGCCGTCGACCCCGCGGACGACAGCGGACGGGCTCCGTGGGCGGCGATGCCGGCGAACAGGGCGCGCGTCGCGTCGTCGCGGAAGGCGCCGCGCGTGAACGCGCTCACCGACAGCGCGGCCGCCGCACCGAACCGGCCGAGCGCCAACGGATGCCGCGGTGGCGCGGGCAGTCCGAGGACGTCGTCGACCAGGCCGGGTGATTCCCCGGCCCACCCGACGGCCGCCGCCCACCGCCGCGCATCCCGGCCGAGTCCGGCCGCGCGTCGTTCACGATCCCGCGCGAGCCCGATCGCGTGGCCCGGCCCGAATCCGTGGACCACGGACAGGTCCGGGACCAGCCAGCGCAGCCCGTGGTCGGCGAGCGCGAGTCGCTCGAACGCGGGTGAGACGAAGCCGGTCGGGTGAACCGCCGAGCAGGCGTCCCGGCGGATCCCGGCGCCGAACGCCTCATCGGTGCGCGCACCGCCCCCGATCGTCTCGGCGGCCTCGCACACCAGTACCCGGTGACCCGCGCGCGCCAGCACGGCCGCCGCGGTGAGGCCGTTCGGTCCGGCGCCGACCACCACGTCGTCGTAGTCCATAGGACCCAGGCTTCCACACGGCGCCCGTCTCCCGGCGGCGTCGCCCGGCCCGACCGATTAGATTGATGCCATGCCTCCCGCTCGACGGCGCCCGGTCGCGCTGCCCGCCCTGAGTCTCGTCCTGGCGCTGTTCTTCGGTGCGCTCGGTGCCGCCCCCGCACGCGGCGACGCCCCGCTCCAGTTGCCCGCCGGGGAGCAGGTGGTCGATTCCGCGGACGCCCTGACTGTCGACCAGGAGAACCAGGTCAAGCAGGCGGTGACCAAGCTGTCGGCCGACGAGAACGTGCAGTTGTACGTGGTCTACGTGCGCAATTTCGACGGCAAATCACCCGCCGCCTGGGCACAGCAGACGCAGGATCTGAGCGAGATGAGCTACCGCGACATCCTCCTCGCGGTCTCCGTCGACGACCACAAGTTCTACTTCGGCAGCGCCGACGCCATCGACGACTTCCCCGCCTCCGACCTGCGCTCGATCGCCGATTCGGCGATCGCACCGGCCGTCCGCGACGGCAGATGGGAGAAGGCGGCACTCGACACCGCCCACGACCTCGATCGCACCAGCTCGCACCGGTGGATCTACCTGCTCATCGCCGTTCTCGTCGTCCTCGCGATCCTGGCCGGCATCGTGGCCGCGCTGTACCGCCGCAGCAAGCGGCGGCAAGCCGACGACGACGCCGAGGCCGCCATCGCCTCCGACGCCGTGCTCACCGTCGACGAACTGACCTCGCAGCCGATCGAGGTGCTCGATCCGTGGTCCGCGGAGGTCCTGACCAGTACCGACAACGCCGTCTCGGTCAGCGCGGACGAGCTGGCCCTGGCGGTCGAAGAGTCCGGCGACGACGCCGTCGCGCCGTTCCGCGCCGCCCTGACCACCGCGGAGAGCGCGCTCGCCGCGTCGTTCCGCCTGCGCCGCTCGTACGACGTGGACGCCGGCCTCGGCACCGCCGAACGGCACCGCCTCCTGGTCGAGATCATCAGCATGTGCTCGGACGCCGACGCGGCCCTCGACGAGCAGGTCCCGGCCTTCGACCGCCTGCGCGATCTGGTGACCGATGCCGGCGACCGGCTCGACGCGCTGGCCGACCGCTCGGCACGGCTGGCCGACCGGCTCGACGATGCCGCCGAGCACGAGGCCGCGGTCACCGGGTCGTCCGGCCGGGCCGTGGCCCAGTCGGTCGCCGGGAACGTCGCGCTGGCCCGCGAGCTGGTGCATTTCGCCGACGACAGCATCGGGCAGGGCCGCGAGGCCGGCACCGAGGCGGGCGGTCCGTCGACGGTGGCCGCGATCCGCTCGGCCGAGTGCGCGCTGGACACCGCGGGCAAGCTCCTCGATGCCCTCGCCGACGCCGAACTTAACCTCGCTCTGGTCGGCGAGGCGACGGAGGGCTCCCCGGTCGCCACCGCCACGGTGAGCGCCGCCGAGAGCTTCATCGACACCCGGCGCGGTGCCGTCGGCACACAGGCGCGCATCCGGCTCTCCGAGGCCGAACGGCTGCTCGACGCGGCCGAGCGGACCGACGGTCCGGAGGAGGCGGCCGCCTCGACTGCGGCGGCACTCGCCCATGCACTGGAGGCGCTGTCCCTCAGCGGGCGGGACGTCGAGGCGTGGCGGGTGTCGTCCGACGACGGCGGCCCGGTGCTGACGGGGGTGCTG
Source organism: Gordonia sp. PP30 (assembly GCF_023100845.1). NCBI lineage: Bacteria > Bacillati > Actinomycetota > Actinomycetes > Mycobacteriales > Gordoniaceae > Gordonia > Gordonia sp. PP30. Next base: position 4,429,319 of record NZ_CP095864.1, read on the forward strand.
GTCGACGCGGTGGTCTCGACCGGCCCGCAGTCCGCGCCGACGGAGATCGGCCGGGGCGGTTTCACCATCGGTGGTCGTACCCCGGGCTCCTTCGGCGGGACCGAGACGTCCGGGCGGATCGCCACCGGGGGCCGTCACTGACGGGTCCGGTGCAAGCGGACCCGAGGACTACTTTTACTTAGCTAACCTAAGTATTAGACTGGAGTCGTGACCGAAGCCGACCCCGCCGCGATCGGACGCCTGCGCGCCGCCGTGACCCGCCTGTATCTCTCGCTGCGCCGCAACTCGCCCAGCACCGAGCTGACCGCGGCACACGCCTCGGCGATCGCGACGCTCACCGATCACGGACCGATGCGGATGGGCGACTTCGCCCAGCGCGAATCGATCCGGATGCCCTCGGCGACCACACTCATCGACACCCTGGCCCGCAAGGAGATGGTGCAGCGCCGGCCGGACCCGGACGACCGGCGCGCCGTGCTCGTCGAACTGACCGACCAAGGCCGCGAAGCCGTCGCCGAACTCCGCACGCACCGCGACGAGGTGCTCGCGGCCGCCGTCGAATCGCTCCCGCCGGAACACCGTGCCGCGCTGATCGACGCCCTTCCCGCCCTCACCGCACTGCAAGCAGCCCTGGAGCGGTGCCCCGGTCGCGATTCCGGCGAGTGAGGCCCGGTTCTCCCCACCCCGTGTCGCGGGCCCTCCACGGTGCCGCGGGTCCCGCATGGGCCGCGACGCGGAGCTGGACCCGCGACACACGTCGCAGGCCCACCGCTTGAGCCGCCGGTAGAGTCGCGTCCATGCCGACCGCCCTCGTCACCGGAGCCAGCCGCGGTGTCGGCGCCGCGATCGCCCGGGTCCTCGCCGACACGCACGAGCTGATCCTCGTCGGCCGCGACGGTGCCGCGCTCGACTCCGTCGCCGCCGACGTCGGGGCCGCCGCGGTCCTGCGGGTGGACCTCACCGACCACGACGCCCTCGCGCGCGCCGTCGCCCCGATCGACGAACTCGACGCACTGGTGCACTCCGCCGGAATCGCGAGCACGCTGCGGCCGGTCGGCGACACTCGAGCGAGCGAATGGCGCGACCTGATGGAGATCAACGTCATCGCCGCCGCCGAGCTCACCCGGCTTCTGCTGCCCGGCCTGCGGGCCCGGCGCGGCCACCTCGTCTTCCTCAATTCGGGTGCGGGCCAGAACGTGCGCGCCGACTGGACTCCCTACGCCGCCAGCAAGTTCGCCCTTCGCGCACTCGCCGACGGGATCCGCGCCGAGGAGCCGGGCCTGCGCGTCACGTCGATCTACCCCGGGCGGATCGATACCGACATGCAGCGCGGCATCGTCGCCCTGGAGGGCCGGCCCTACGACGCCTCGCAGTTCCTCAGTCCGGAGACGGTGGCCCTGGCCGTCGCCCAGACGATCGCCGCTCCGCCGGACGCGAATCCGACAGACCTGACCCTGCGCCCCCGCGGCCGATAGGCACGCACGCGCGCCCCACCCGGCCGCGTTCGCAGAAGACCGGCCGTCTCGGCGCCGCGGGCGGCGATATTCCCCCGGCGGCGCCCCAGCGGCCGATGTTCTGCGGCCCAGGCCGTGGCCTACAACTGCTTCAGGTCCGACTGCTCCCAGACCGCCCGCATCGACACGATCTTTCCGGCGTCGTCGAACACCATGATGTCGACCGGGGTGATCTCGAACGACATCCCCGCGGTCCCGGTGACGAGGGTGAACTCGAAGACCGCGGTGTCGCCCGCGATCTTGGCCCACTTGAGTGTCGCCTCGCGTGAATCGAGGCCGGTGATGATCAAGTAGAACTCGATCAGTTCCTGCCGGGTCCGGCGGATCGGCGCACCGATCGGATCCTCCACCGTCGCCCCGTCCGCGTAGAGATCGGCGAGTTGTTCGGCCGTTCCGTTCGACAGCAACTCGACGTAGGCGTCGACCACCGCCCGCTTGTCCGCGCTCATGCACCCTCCACAGAAATAGAACGTGTTCTAGTCACTCGGACGATAGCAGGCCCTCGGCCCGGTCACCGATGGTTGGTGATCAGAACCTCGCGGGAGCCGTTGCGGTCCTTTCGGTGATACGACGAATTGGCGTAGCTGTGTTCCAGCGTGTGCACCACGAAGTCGTGACGGCAGGCCCAATCGGCCAGCTGCGAATGCTCGGTTCCTTTGTGCGACAGCACATTCGAGAGTCCGAAGACACCGCCACGCGCCGCGAAGCGGGACAGCTCGTCGAGCAGCGCGGTCTCGTCGTCCACGGTCCAGGCGTTCTGCTCGTTGTACGGCGCGGTGCCGAGGAGATACGGCGGATCGCAGTAGACCACGTCGGTGCTCTCGACCTCGCCGAAGACCTCGCGGAAGTCTCGGGTCCACAGCTCGGGCGCGAGCCGGTGCATTCGGGTGACCGTGTCGAAGAGGTTCTTGCGCACCCGGGAGTTGAAGTCCCGCTTGCCGACCGGCATGTTGAACCGACCGCGGCCGTTGTAGCGGATCTGGTTGTTGAAGCCGAACACCACCAGCGTGAAGAAGGCGAACGGCCGACGGCGATCCGCCGGGTCCATCGCGTTGAAGTCTGCGCGCAGCCGCAGGTAAGCGTCCTTGTTGACCCGGCCCAGCCCGTTCGACGAGTTGGCTCCGTAGGCCTGATAGCCGTATCGCTGGCTGTCGGTGAGTCCGTACTCGGCGATGAGCCGCTCGACCTCCGCGACGATCTCGCCGTACGACGTCGAGGCGAAGAGCCGCGCGAGGGCGATCACGTCGCCCTGCACGTCGTTGAGGACGACCCGCGGGTATCCGGCGTTCATGCCGACGGTCATCGAACCGCCGAAGACGTCGACGAAGCGCCGGTGCGACTCGCTCGGAGCGGGCAGCAGCGGGATGATCTCGCGGACCAGGCGCTTCTTGTTCCCGGTGTAGTTGAGCGGACTGCGGATCACCGAGGTGGTCTCGACGGAGATGTCGGTCGACCTCTCGACTCCGCCCGACCGGCGTGCCGGGGCCGCCCCCGACCGAGCCGCCGCGGTCGGGGCTTCACTCGATCCGCATGCCGGGGCATCCTCCGACCGGTCCGCCACGGTCGCGACTCCGCTCGAGCGGCTCGGTGAGGCAGCCCGCGGCCGGCGGGCCGCCACCCGGCAGACGAAGAGGCGCTCGACGATGTCGCCGATCCCCGATCGGCCGGTGGTGAACTCGCGGTGCGGGACGTCGATCACCTCCACCCGGCCGCGGCGGCCCATCACCGAGAGGATGTCGTCGTCGGTCAGGCGGGCGGCCGAGCGGGCGTTGCCGCGCTCGCCGGTGTCGTTGTAGCTCATGACGATGGTCGACGTGTCGAGCGCATCGATCAGGTCGCTGAACGCGGGCAGCGCCGCGGTGGTGCAGTAGTCGCTCTTGAGGTGGCGGCGGTCCATCTTCCGCGCCTTGAAGCGCACCGGCCCCTGCTGCCAGTCGGTCACGTTGTCGAGCACGTGGTAGAGGTCGCCGTATTGCCGCGAATTGTAGGGCGGGTCGATGTAGACCAGATCCCAATGCTGTTCGCGGACAAGTTGATTCGCGTCGCGCCGGGTGACGGCATGCGGCCTGGAGAACTCCTCCAGTTCGGGGAGACCGAACACCAGGCGGGGTTGCTCGGCGGCCGCACCGGCGCGGAACGCGTCGTAGTGCCCGACGGTGGCCGCCTGCTTGTCCATCCCGTACAGCAGGCTGCTGATCAAGACGGCGCGTTCGCGCTCGGTGATCCGCCCGGCGTCCGTCCAGTCCTCGATGCGCGAGCGGAAGTGCCCGATCAGCCGCGCGTTGTCGTCGCTGAAGTACGTGCCGGCGAAGGTCGTGGAGAAGTAGTTCGGGGCCGGCGCGCGGACGTCGTTGATCCCCCCGACCAGTTCACACAGCAGCTCGTCGCGCACGGTTCCGCTTCCGAAGAACGCGCGATAGATCGTGGTGTTCGAGGAGAGCAGGTCGTTGAAGGTGACGGCGAGTCCGGCTCGTGCCAGCGACTCCCCGACCACCCCGGTGCCGGCGAACAGATCCGCGGCGGTCCCCGGCGGTGTGGGCAGCGCCGCGAGCACGTCGTCGAGCACCGGCAACACCGCGCGCTTCGAGCCCAGGTAGCGGCGGTTCCGCAGCTGAAACGTCTTCACGACCTGCGTCTTTCCATTTCTGCACCGCCCCCGCGGCGACGTTACCACCCCGCCCCAGCCACCTTCCCCCTCCCCACCTTCCCCCTCCCCACCTCTCCCCCCTGCAAGACACAAGGTCCGGGGCCGGTGACCACATGGTGGGCACCAGCCCCGGACCTTCTGACGGGATGCGTCGCGCGGAGCGCGGGGTGCGGCTACTTCAGGTCGGCGGACGACTTGCCGAGCACCCGGCGGGCGATGATCAGCTGCTGGATCTGCTGGGTGCCCTCGAAGATGTCCAGGATCTTCGAGTCGCGCGCCCACTTCTCCAGGAGTTCGGTCTCGCTGTAGGCGGCGGTGGCGCCGATCTCGACGGCCTTGTTGGTCAGCTCGGTGACGGTGCGGCCGGCCTTGGCCTTGCTCATCGACGCCTCGAGCGAGTTGGGCTCCTTGTTGTCCGCCATCCACGCCGCGCGCAGGGTGAGCAGCCAGGAGGCCTCCCAGTCCGACTCGAGCCGGATGAACTCGGCGACCGCGGCGTGCTGGGCGGCGGCGGGACGGTCGTAGTCGACGGGGTGTCCGGCCTCCTCCAGGATCCGGCGCAGTTCTTCGAGCGCGGCACGACCGAGGCCGACGGCCATGGCGGCGACGACGGGGCGGGTGTTGTCGAAGGTCTGCATGACCCCGCCGAAGGCCTTCTTGACGTCGATCTCCGGGCTGCCGAGCAGGTTGCCGGCCGGGACGCGGACGTCGTCGAACCGCACGACGGCGGTGTCCGACGACCGGATCCCCAGCTTGTTCTCCAGCCGCACCACGGTGACACCTTCGGTGTCCATCGGCACGACGAAGCTCTTGATGGCGGCGCGCCCGAGCGAGGCGTCCAGCGTCGCCCAGACCACCACGTGGTCGGCGCGCGAGCCGGCCGTCACGAAGATCTTCTCGCCGTTGATCACGTAGTCGTCACCATCGGCGACGGCGGTCGTCGAGACGGCGGCCGAGTCGCTGCCGAAGCCCGGCTCGGTGATCGCCATCGCGGCCCACACGTCGCCGAAGCGCTCCAGCTGCTCGTCGTCGGCGACGGCGGCGATCGCCGCGTTGCCCAGACCCTGGCCCGGGATCGACAGCATCAGGCCGACGTCACCCCAGCTCAACTCGCGGGCGTTGAGCACCGACCGCAGGTTGGCGCCGTTCACGGTGTCCTCGGACGAGGCACCGGACTCGGCCTCGCCGGAGCGCTCGGCGGCCCGGGCCTGCTTCGCGAGTTTGCCGAGCTCGTCGAGTTCGACGGGATATTCGTGCTCGGCCAGGTCGTACTTGCGAGTGATCGGCCGGAAGATGTGCTCGGCTGCGAGATGAGCACGCTCGACCGTGGAGTTCAGCTTCTCCGGGAGCTCAAGGTTGATCGCCATGGCCGCAACCTTACTATTGAGTAAGATAGTTGCCAAGGACTGCTTCCGAGGTAGTCGTCGCGATCACGCTCGCCGGGCCGTCGTGCCGGTACCCGGTCATCGGCATCGTCGGATGATCGGCGTGCCCTTTCCCGGGCCGATCAGCCAGGTCAGCTCCGCGTCTTCCCTCACCCGTACTCCTTCTCCCCGGTACGTCCTGCTCGGCGTCCTGAACCGCCGCCATATGATGGCGCTTTCGCCAGTAGAGACGGCGGCCGGGATACTAATTGGCGTGACTTGCGCCTATCTGGTGTTCTCCACCGACTCCAAGCAGATCCCGAATGCCTGTATCGCCGCTCACCTCGCTCCTGATGCCCTCCCGAGTCGACTGGGCGCTGGGGCCGACGAACCGGATTCGGAGTGAGGGTGCCTGAGAGTCAGGATCAGCGGACCGGCAGGACCGGTCGCTCACCAGCAACCCGCACGTTCCGCCTGTGGCCGGCCGCTGCCGACCCCGGACACCTGCGCCTCGCCAGCGCCACAGCGTCGACGACGATCATGGCGCTCAGCACCATCTCGGTGTGGCTGCTGGTGCACTTCTTCCATGCCGACCAAGGGCTTCTGGCATTCGCGGCGATCATCGCCCTCCAGTTCGGTGTCAACGTCAAAGACCCGACCGCGCGCGGACGGCTGGTCACCACCGCGATCCTGGCCGTTCCGGTCATCGGCGGCCTGTCGGCGGCCACCCTGCTGTCCCAGCGACGACAGGTCGAGATCATCGTGTTCATCGCGCTGGTCGGCATCGCGACATGGGTGCGCCGCTTCGGGCCCCGATGGTCGGCGATCGGAACACTCGCGTTCTTCTCCTACTTCTTCGTTCTGGTTCTGCAGCCGAAGATGGATCAGCTTCCGGTGTTCCTGCTCGCCGGCGCCTGTGTCAGCGCTGCCGCGACCCTGGTGCGGGCGGTACTGCTGGTTCAGCGGCCGCAACGTCAGATCGACCTGTTGCTGTACGAACTCCGGGTCGGCTCGACGGCGGCTCTCACACTGGCGCTCCGTCCCGACGTGCAGGCCAAGCACCCGCAATGGCTCCGTAATCGCCTGGCCCGAATCGACCAGGTGGGATTGGCCATCACCACGTGGCAGTCACGGTTCGACACCGCGCGATACATCGACTGTGCCGCCACCGACTTCACCGCCCTCGTCTTCGACGCCCGCTTCGACACCGAGCACGTCTGCTCCAAGCTCACCGCGCTGCTCGGGAGCGTCGACGACCCGGCAAAGACAATCGCTCAGCTGGGCCGGCCGGTCGACGATCTGTTCACCGTCCTCGACGAGCATTCGCTGCCTGACGCCCGCAGATCGGCCGCGACCCGTGCCCGTGACCGACTCGGGAGCGGCGACTGCGCCGACGATCTGGAGCTGCTCCGCAGATTCCTGGCCCGCGCGACGATCTCGCAGCAGGAACTCCGGAACGTCGTGCTCACCCACGGTCTCGACACGACACCGGCGCGCCGTACCTCCTCACCGTCACACGCCCCGGTCCCCGCAGCGCCGCCGGCCACCGGATCCCCGACCGGTTCCCGCGACGTCGCCACCCACGACGGACCGGCCCCCCGGCGGTGGCCGTGGGACCGCTGGTCGCCGAACACCCGGATGACGATCCAGGCGACGGCGGCCGCCGTGATCGCGACCTACGTGGGCGAGGCGATCTCCGGCTCTCGCTGGTATTGGGCAGTGCTCACCGCTTTCCTGGTCTTCGTCGGGGGCAGTACCAGGGGTGCGATCCTGACGAAGGCGTCCCGGCGCGTAGTCGGGACGGTCCTCGGCATCGCCGTCGGAATCGGCCTCGCCGTGGCCGCCGGCAGCAGTCAGGCCGCCCTCATCGCGATCTGCGTCGCCTGTGTCTTCGGCATGCTCTACTTCGGGCCGCTGCAATACCTGTATTCGTCGTTCTTCATCACCGTGTTCTTGGTCGGCATGTACGGCCTGCTCGGCATCTTGACCAGCCGCGTACTGGAGGTCCGTATCGCCGAAACGGTCGGAGGCGCGTTCGTCGGCGTGCTCTGCGCTTACCTGATCGTCTCCACCAGTTCGCGCGACAAGCTGGGCGACGAGGTCTCCCGCTTCTTCGCCGCCCTGGACCACGTCCTCGAGGTCTGCAGCACCGCCCTCACCGAGAACGGCCGGGCCAGGGAAGTCCTCGATACGACCCGCCGGTTCGACGCGGTCCGCGCGGACATCGACTCCTTCGTGTCCGGAATGAACGTCGCCTTCTATGACGGTCGTTCCGCCCTCTCTACGATGGCGGTGCACCTCATGTACATCACCAACCGGGCGGCCGGCGAACTGGCACGGGCCGCGGTGGCCGTGACCTCCGGCGACTCCACCGGCCTGCTGCGCGACGCGGCCGGCGACGCCCTCGACCGCGCCGTCGATCATGTCCGGAAGAACGCCGGCCTCGCCCAGCACTCCCTGGACACCCGGACCGCACCGGCCGTGGATCTCGATGACTCTACGATCCTCGATCTTCTCGAGAAGGTGCCGTTCGACGGCGATTCGCCGCAGGTGGAGGCATTCCGGGCCCTCGCGCAGATGAACTGGGCACTGCTCAGAGTGACGCGCGCGCGGCGTTCGTTCAGTCCGCTGGCCCTCTGGACATACCGGCACCGCGACCACGGATCGTCACGCGATAAAATCGTGGACCGATGACCCCTCCCGCATATCCCCCGGCTCCCGTCAGCCCACCGCCCGCGCTCGTCGAGGACGGGCAATACCGATTCGGTACCTACGACGGCCCGATCGGCGTGATCAATCCGCTCGACGCCGGCACCCGCCACGCCTTCGACGGCACCCGCCGCAAGCGCTTCGACGGCGTCCGCCGGGCCAACCGGAATCTTCGGCTCAAGGAATGGGAGGCGTTCCAGCTCGGCGACGACGACTGGTTCGTCCTCGGCGCGGTCTACAACGCCAAGACCGTGGGCCTGATTCAGGTGCTCGCGGTCAACAAACACGACGCCACCATCACCCGCTGGGAGACCAAGATGCCCGCGCCGACGCTGTCGGTGGCGCGCGGACTGCTCGGCTCGTCGTCACGCGGGCGGGTGGCCGACTTCCGCGTGGAGATCGGCAATCACCTCGAGCGCGGCCGCATCACGGTCGACGCCCACCACCCCGGCCGCGGCGACCTCCCCGCGATGGGCCTGCACGTCACCGGCTCCTGCGGACCCGACGAGGCCGCTCACCTGGTGGTGGTGCACCCGTTCAGCGCCGATCGGGCCCTGTACTCGCACAAGACGATGATGCCGATGGACGGCACCCTGGTGATCGGCGGCGAGCAGGTCGGTTTCGGCACCGGCCGCGGTCACCTGATCCTCGACGACCACCACGGCGACTACCCGCGTCCGATGCGCTACGACTGGGTCACGGGCATCCGCACCACCGACGAGGGCATCGTCGAGGGGTTCAACCTCACCGACAACCAGGTCCTCGACCCGGCCGAATTCAACGAGAACGCCATCTGGATCGGCAACCGCCTCTGGCGCCTGCCCCCGGTGACCGTCGAACGTCCACAGGGTCCGTGGGGCAAGTGGCTGATCCGCGACGCCGTCGGCGCCGTCGACGTCGCCTTCACGCCGACGGTCCGCTCCACCATGCACGTCGGCCCCCGCAAGTCACTGGCCGAGTACTACGCACCGTACGGCTGGTACGAGGGCGCGATCCACGCCGACGGCGCGACCATGAACATCGACGGCATGTTCGGCGTCGGCGAACAGAAACGCATCACGCTCTGAGCGCGGGAGTCTCCGTCACACCGGGCCGCCTGCGCCCCAGCGACGTGCTACTCGGCTCCGGAAATGCCGAACAGCACGATCACGTCGTCGATGACCGCGCTCCGTAGCGATTCCGGGTCGTCCGGCTCGTCGATCTCGAGCCGGAAGGTCTTCGTGTTCTCGAAGGGGAGGCTCGCACCCTGGGCGATCGTTCTTGGGGCGCTGGCCTTCGGATCTGTGACCGTCGGCTGGAGGGCGACCAGCTGACTGTCCATCGGGAAGTAGCACGTAGCGGAAGCGGGCACCTTTTTCGGCCAGGTCACCAACATGTCGTATCCCGCGGGAACGGCTCCCTCTCGCGGATGGACTCCGTCCAGACGGCAGACCGTCGAATCCAACGGCCACCCGACCCCCAGCGCTGCGGTCGAGCGAGCATCGCTGGTCCAACTCTTCGCCGGATACGGCGCATTCCGCTTCGGGGTCAGGTTCTCGACTTCGCCAGTGAGGACCACTTCGATCGTCATATTCGCTCTCCCCGGCTTCGCATTCGCCGTATCGAATGTCACCTGTGTCTTCGGGCGGTAGATGCCGGCGCGGAACTCGTATCCGTCCGGATCCTTCCACTGCTCGGCGATGATGACCTGCCCGGGCCCCCGGGAACCGGAACTCGTCGCACTTGAGGTGCTGGAGACCGGCAAAGCAGTGGACGGTGCCTGCGGGGTCGACGTATTGTGCCGATGTTCACCGCGTGAAGGGGCCCCGGAGTCGGAACAACCCGCCAGCGGGAGTACGGCAACGACGGCGAGGGCCAGACAACGCTTGACAGTTGGTGCCATGCGGCAGAAAGTACAGTACCCGCATATCGGACATGCGACATACGAACGCCCGAACCGCCAAATTCATCCAAAAAGGCGATCTCGGCAGACGCGCCCGCAATCCTCTGCGATGGGCAGCGCGGCGACGCTTACCATCCGTCCCGGACCGTAGATCACCCGGTGAGGCCCCGCCGAGGAGCACGGGCGGCCTTTTCGACGGCCAGCGCCCCTGCGGCGCCCATCGCCTCGTCCGCATCGCGGTGAACACATATCGGACATACTGATCGCGCCGAATTCAACGAGAACGCCATCTGGATCGGCAACCGCCTCTGGCGCCTGCCCCCGGTGACCGTCGAACGTCCACAGGGTCCGTGGGGCAAGTGGCTGATCCGCGACGCCGCCGGCGCCGTCGACGTCGCCTTCACGCCGACAGTCCGCTCCACCATGCACGTCGGCCCCCGCAAGTCACTGGCCGAGTACTACGCACCGTACGGCTGGTACGAGGGCGCGATCCACGCCGACGGCGCAACCATGAACATCGACGGCATGTTCGGCGTCGGCGAACAGAAACGCATCACGCTCTGAGCGGTTCGGCATTCGAATGCACCGCCATCCACTGGAAGTACAGGAGCCAGTCCTGGGCCCAGAGGAGCGAGATGGCGACCCGGCCGTACGAGATGGTGAACGGCGTGTCGCCGATCGCGTAGTCGAGGGTGCCGCTGCGGCCGTCCCAGCCCTTGATGGTCCGCTCGACCAGCGCGGTCTGCGCCGAGGCGGCGTCGATCGGCGCGGCGGTGGTCACCGGTCCGCCGGTGTGTAACAGGCGGTCGTGGGCGGTGTCGACCGCAGCCTCGAACTGCCCGGCGACGGCGGCCGCCGCAGTCCGCATCCCGGCGCCGACGGTGGCATCGGGTAGTGGTGCGAGACCGTAACTCTGCAGTTCACGCACCATGGTCGCGGCGAAGAAGGCGTGGTCGACGGCGTTGAATACGGTCTCCCCGGCGGCCGCATCGTCGCCGTCCGCACCGCCCTCGCTAAGCGCGACGTCGAACGCATCCGAACCCCGGTCGCGGGCCACGACCGCGGTCTGCGCCGCCCGTTTCACGGCGGCGATGTCGTCGTGCGTCATCGCCGAGGTGACGAATGTGAACGCCGCGGTGACGTAGTCGGCCGTGCTGCGGACCGACCTGTCGAGCACCTCCCGCACGCGATCGGCGACGCCGTGCGGCCACAGAATCGCGGTGATCACCAAGCTCACCGCGAGGCCCACGCCGACGTCGATCAGCCGGCGGTCCCCCACCTCGACGGACATCTTGTGCCCGCCCAGCGAAACCAGCATGACGAACCAGATCGTGAAACCTGCCTGCTTCGCGATCACCGCGTATTTGCCGGATGGGCCCCAGACAATGAGGAACGAGACGAAACGGCAGCAGGCAGATGAGCGCGATCAGCTTACTGCCGATCAGCGCGACGAGGCCCATGCAGACGCCGAAACCGAGAACCGTGCCGATCGCCACAGACAGCACCGACTTTCGTGATCCCACCGCGTTGAGCTGCAACGATGCCGCGATACCGAGGATCACCCAGAAGCCGGTCTTCAGGTGCAGCGCTCCTGGGCGGTGAGATTGCCCGGGCGAGCGAGCTTCCCGCGAAAGACCTTGGCGAGCGCCTCGTCGGCCGCCGTGACCTCGGCCATCAGCACGGCGACCTGCTCCGGCGTCGCGTCCGGGCTCATCGGTGGCGAGCCCGCGATCATCTTCGCCGAGGCGGTCAGCACTCGCGCAACGGCGTCCCGGATCGCGGTGGTCTCCCTGCTCGGCCAGAGCACCACCGCGGTGATCGCGGCCACGACGGCGCCCGCGGCGTAGCAGGCCAGACCGGTCGGGAGATCCTTGAGTGGCGCCTCGGTGGTGACGGCCACGATGAACGGCAGCAGCAGCGAGAGATAGGCGGACCGAACGTAGCCGCGGAGCAACGTCAGATAGGCCAGGATGAACACCACCAGCAGGGTCACCACGAGCTTCGCGATCAGATAGGGCTGCACCGGCGCACCGATCGAAATCAGTGCCAGACCGGCGGCGCCGGTGAGGATGTACGCCCAGAACCGGGTGCGCAGCGGGCCCTGAGAATCCGAGAGCACCAGCGGGATGAAGACGCCGAAGGTGGCTTAGAAACCGCTGGTACCGACGTCGAGGAGCAGATTCATCACCACCGCGGCCGCGGTCACGACGATCGCCGCCCGAACCGCTTTACCGACCGGAGGCTTGCTCTTATGCTTAGCGGCCGTCTTCGCTGGGGCGAGCGCCGTCGCCGACCCGCCCGAACCGTTCTCCGTCATGGTGCGCTCGCCGTCATATTGCAGTTCCCATCCCCGGTCTCCCTTGCGACCGCCCTTACACCTGTGACCCCAGAGAACCGCGCGCCGCTACGGCACGATGTTGACCATCCGACCGGGGACGTAGATCACCTTGCGAGGCTCGCCGTCGAGGAGGGCGGCGATCTTCTCGTCGGCCAGCGCAGCGGCGACCACGGTGGCCTCGGCGGCGTCGGCGGCCACCTGGATCCGGCTGCGCACCTTGCCCTTCACCTGGACCGGCACCTCGACGGTGTCCTCCACCAGGTAGCTCTCATCGACCTCCGGGAACGGGCCGTGCGCGAGAGAACCCTTGTGACCCAGTCGATTCCAGAGTTCCTCGGCGAGATGCGGGGCCAGCGGAGCGAGCATCAGGACCAGCGGTTCCACCACCGCGCGCGGGGCACCACCCGGGTAGCTCTTGGTCAGATGGTTGGTCAGCTCGATCAGCTTGGCGCCCGCGGTGTTCATCCGGAGGCCGTCGTAGTCGTCGCGGACCCCGGCGATCGTCCGATGCAGCGCCTTGAGGTCGTCGCCGGTCGGCTCCGAGTCGGACACCCGCACGTCGCCGGTCTCCTCGTCGACCACCAGGCGCCACACGCGCTGCAGGAACCGCTGGGCGCCGACGACATCCTTCGTAGCCCACGGCCGTGACTGGTCCAGCGGACCCATCGACATCTCGTAGACGCGGAGGGTATCGGCGCCGTAGTCGCGGCAGATGTCATCTGGCGCAACGGAATTCTTCAGCGACTTGCCCATCTTCCCGTACTCCTGCGACACCTCCTCATCGCCGTAGAAGTACTTGCCGCCGCGCTCGACGACCTCCTCGGCCGGCACGTACACGCCGCGCGCGTCGGTGTAGGCGTACGCCTGGATCATGCCCTGATTGAACAGCCGGCGGTACGGCTCACGGCTGGTCACATACCCCAGGTCGAAGAGCACCTTGTGCCAGAAGCGCGAGTACAGCAGGTGCAGCACCGCGTGCTCCACGCCGCCGATGTACAGGTCCAGGCCACCCGGATCGTTCGCGCCGTGCAGCGCCGGCCGCGGACCCATCCAGTACGCCTCGTTCTCCTTGGCGCACAACGTTTCTTCGTTGGTCGGGTCGATGTAGCGCAGCTGGTACCAGGAGCTGCCGGCCCACTGCGGCATCACGTTGGTGTCGCGGGTGTAGCGCTGCAGGCCGTCGCCCAGGTCCAGATCGACGGTGACCCACTCGGTGGCCTTGGCCAGCGGGGGAGACGGACGGCTGTCGGCGTCGTCCGGATCGAAGGCGACCGGCGCGTAGTCGGCCACCTCCGGCAACTCGATGGGGAGCATGGTCTCCGGCAACGCGACCGGCGCACCGTGCTCGTCGTACACGATGGGGAAGGGCTCGCCCCAGTAGCGCTGCCGCGCAAAGAGCCAGTCGCGCAGTTTGAACTGCACGGTGCCCACTCCCGTGCCCTCCGATTCCAGGTGCTCGACGATCGCGGCCTTGGCCTCGTCGACCCGCAATCCATCGAGGAAACCACTGTTGACCAGCGGGCCGTCACCAGTGAAGGCCTTGTCGGCGACGCCCTCGTCACTACCGATCACCTCGCGGATCGGCAGCCCGAAGGCGGTCGCGAACTCGTAGTCGCGCTCGTCGTGCGCGGGCACCGCCATGATGGCGCCGGTGCCGTAGCCGAGCAGCACGTAGTCTGCGATGAAGACGGGCAGCGGCTCACCGTTGACCGGATTGGTGGCATAGGCACCGGTGAAGACGCCGGTCTTCTCCTTGTTCTCCTGCCGCTCCAGGTCGCTCTTGGCGGCGATCGACGCCCGGTACGACGCGATCGCGGCCTTCGGATCGGCCGCCCCGCCGGTCCAGCGCGCATCGATCCCCGAACCCGTCGAAGGGTCGTCGGGCCACGCGTCGGCGACGATCTGATCGACCAGCTCGTGCTCGGGCGCCAGCACCATGTACGACGCGCCGAACAGCGTGTCCGGGCGGGTCGTGAACACCTCGATGGACGTTTCGACACGGGCCGCTCCTTCGTCGCGTCCCGGCTCAACGAGCGGAGGGATCGCGGGAACGGCCTGGCCCTGAGCATGCGTGGCGGAGCCTGCGACGACACGCGGTCGAAGGGGGAATTTGACCCGCGCACCGCGCGAACGGCCGATCCAGTTGCGCTGCATGGTCTTGACCTTCTCCGGCCAGTCCAGCAGATCGAGGTCGTCGAGCAGGCGGTCGGAGTACGCGGTGATCCGCATCATCCACTGGCGCAGGTTCTTCCGGAAGACCGGGAAGTTGCCGCGCTCGCTCTTGCCGTCGGCGGTCACCTCCTCGTTGGCCAGCACGGTGCCCAGGCCGGGGCACCAGTTGACCAGCGAATCGCTCAGGTAGACGAGCCGGTACGAGTCGAGTACCTCGCTGCGCGCGGCGTCGTCCAGCTCGGACCACACCCGGCCGTCGCCGAGAGTCCTTGCGCCGGAATCGAATTCGGCGATCAGCTCGGAGATCGGACGAGCCTTGTTCGCCTCGGCATCGAACCAGGCGTTGTAGATCTGCAGGAAGATCCACTGCGTCCAGCGGTAGAAGTCGACGTCGGTGGTGGCCACGCGGCGTCGTTCGTCGTGGCCGAGGCCGAGACGACGGATCTGCTGCAGGTAGCGCTCGATGTTCGCCTCGGTGGTGGTCCGCGGGTGCGTGCCGGTCTGCACCGCGTACTGCTCGGCGGGCAGGCCGAACGAGTCGAAGCCCATGGTGTGCAGCACGTTGCGGCCGGCCATGCGCTGGAAGCGCGCGTAGACGTCGGACGCGATGAAGCCCAGCGGGTGCCCGACATGCAGGCCGGCGCCGGAGGGGTAGGGGAACATGTCCTGCACGAAGAGCTTGTCCGGCGCATCCGGGCCGGAGCCGGAGAACGCGGAGAAGTCCCCGGCGAGTGGTCCGACGGGGTTCGGCGCGGCGAAGGTCTGCTGGGCGGTCCAGTACTCCTGCCAGCGGCTTTCGATGTCACCGGCGGTCTGTGCGGTGTAACGGTGCCCCGGGGCGGCTTCGGCATTGCTCACCCGACCAGGGTAAATCGTCACCGATGCCGGGGTGAGACCGGCTCGGCGATACCATGAGGGCCGTGTACGCCGTGTCCGTGATCGCCGCAGTTCTGGTCTTCGTCCTCGCCGCCGTCTGGCTGTTCGTGGGCGTGGCAGGCCTGACCGGCACCCTCCCCGGCAACCGCTGGGTGGGTGTGCGGACCAAGGAGACGATCGCGTCGAAAGACGCCTGGACGCTGGCCCACCGGGTGGCCGCGCCCGGCTTCCTGGGCGGAGCGCTGGCCCTGATCCTCGGCGGGCTGCTGTCGCTGTTCGCGGCCGGCGGCGTGTTCTACGCGCTGGGCGGGCTGGTCCTCGGTCTGCTGGCGGTGTCGGTGGTCAGCGGCGTCGCGATCCGCGCCGCCCAGACCGTTCCGGCGCCGGACGACGCCACCGGCGGCTGCTCCAGCGACTGCTGTTCCAGTGACACGGCCGGCACGCCATCGGAACAGAGCTGCGCCGCCGAGGCCGGCGATCCGGCGGCGGAATGCGGCGAGTCGAGTTGCGGGTCGTGCGCGCTCAGCGGCATGTGCCTGCCGGAGACCCAGGCCGAGAGCGGCCAGGCCCGCTGATGCTCGGCAGACTGCTGGCGCGCTCGCCGGTCGACGGCTTCGTGCTGTCGATCCTGCTCGCGGTCGTCGTCGCCGCCGTCCTCCCGGCGCGCGGAACCTTCGCCTCCGTGCTCGACGACGTCGTCGTGGCCGCGATCGCCCTGCTCTTCTTCCTGTACGGCACCCGGCTGCATCCGCGTGAGGCGCTCGAGGGTCTGACCCACTGGCGCCTGCACCTGACCATCCTCGGCTTCACCTTCGTGCTCTTCCCGATCATCGGATACCTGCTGCATCCGCTGCTCGTCCACGTGATCGGCACCGATCTCTCGTCCGGCATGCTCTACCTGACCCTGGTGCCGTCGACGGTGCAGTCGTCGATCGCGTTCACCTCGATCGCCCGCGGCAACGTGCCGGGCGCCATCGTGAGCGCGTCCGTCTCCAACCTGCTCGGGGTGTTCCTCACCCCGATCCTGGTGGTCTGGCTGATGAGCACCGACTCGGGCGTGCAGTTCTCCGGCGCATCGATCACCAAGCTGCTGCTGGAGATCCTGCTGCCCTTCGTCGTCGGCCAGGTGCTGCGGCCGTGGGTGGCTCCGCGGCTGCGGCGCTACGCCGAGCCGACCAAGTACGTCGACCGCGGATCCATCGTGCTGGTGGTCTACGTCGCGTTCAGCGAGGGTGTGCGCGAAGGACTGTGGTCGCTGGTCAGCGCCTGGCAGGTGATCCTGATGGTGCTCATCGCGACCGCCCTGGTGGTCGTGATGCTGATCGCCTCCGGCTGGTTGCCGAAACGGATGGGGTTCGACCGCGAGGACACCATCGCCATCCAGTTCTGCGGCACCAAGAAGTCTCTCGCCACCGGTCTGCCGATGGCGACGGTGCTGTTCGCCGGCTCGTCGGTCGGCCTGATCGTGCTACCGCTGATGATCTTCCATCAGGTGCAGCTGATCCTGTGCTCCTGGCTGGCGACCCGGTACGGACGCGCCGCCGAGGAGACGGTCGCCGCGTAGAGCACTTTCGGCCCTTTCGGCTCCTTCGGCACTGTGCCACGCTGGACCCATGGGGAAGAGACAGCTCGACGGGCTCGTGATCGCGGTGACCGGCGGCGCCGCGGGCATCGGACGGCAGATCGCCGAACAGGCGGCATGGGCGGGCGCCCGCGTCGCTATCGGCGACCGCAATGCCGAGGCCGCGGCCGCGACGGCGAGCGAACTCGGCGCCGGGATGCGCAGCTACCCGCTCGACGTCACCGACGAAGCGTCGTTCACGACCTTCCTGGATGACGTCGAACGGGATCTCGGCCCGCTCGACGTCCTGGTCAACAACGCCGGGGTCATGTGGGTGGGCCCGTTCGACGCCGAACCGGAGACCGCCACCGAGGCCATGTTCGCGGTGAACGTGCTCGGCGTGATCCGCGGCATCCGGCTCGCCGCGCCCCGCATGCGCGAGCGTGGCGGCGGCCACGTCGTCACCATCGCGTCCGCGGCCTCCAAGCTCGCACCGCCCGGCGAGGCCAGCTACGCCGCCAGCAAGCACGCGGTCCTCGGCTATCTCACCGGCGTCCGCGAGGAGTTGCGGGGGAGCGGAGTCCATATCTCGGCGATCCTGCCCGGCGTGGTCGACACCGCCCTCGCGGCGGGCACCGACACCGGTGCGGCGAAGCTGCTGTCCCCGGACGACGTCGCCGCCGCCGTGCTCCGGGTGATCTCCGCACCGCGTTTCATCACCACCATCCCGTCGTACGTCGGCCCGCTGGTCGCGGTGTCCGGCCTGCTCCCGCAGGGGATTCGGGACGTTCTGCTGCGCCGCGCGGTGCCCGATCAGGTCGCCGCCGCGGCGAAGGCCGATCGAAGCGGCTACGAGAAGGATGCTCTGGGCTAGGGTCGCGGGCATGCCCTCGTTCTCGCAGACACGCAGCATCGTCGTCGATGCCGACCCTTCGGCGATCCGCCCGCTCATCGACGATTTCCACCGGTGGGTCGAATGGTCGCCGTGGGAGGGGCTCGATCCCGAGTTGAAGCGGTCGTATTCCGGCCCGGACGCCGGGGTCGGAGCGCGCTACGAGTGGTCCGGGAACCGGAAGGCGGGCAGCGGATCGATGGAGATCACGGCGTCGACCCCGGATCGGATCGACCTCGATCTGGAGTTCGTCGCACCGTTCAAGGCGTCCAACAAGGCCACCTTCGCGCTCGAATCCGCGGGCTCGGGGACCCGCGTCTCGTGGACCATGCGCGGGGAACGCAACCTGCTGTTCGCGGTGATGGGCCCGCTCTTCTTCGATCGCGCCATCGCCAAGGACTTCGATCGCGGCCTCGCCGCCCTGAAGGACCTCGCGGAACGGCGTTAGGCCGTGTCTCCTGAGTCTTCTCCGGGGCATCGGTGGATCCGCTGGGCGACCGACGACAACGCCGCCAGGCGTTCAGCCGACCGCCGAGGACCGGAAAGAGACTCGGGAGACATAGCCTAAACCGACGCCGACTCGCGGCCGGCTTCCGCCTCGCGGCGCACCTTGACCCGATGGAACAGCCACCGGATCAGCACCATCAGCACCGCCGCGCTGACCAGGCAGATCACCATCATGCCCATCAGCCGGACGCCCGCGGCCGCGCCGAGCAGGTAGGCCAGCAGCAGCACGGTCGACGCCCAGGTGGAGCCGCCGAGGAAGGTGGCCAGCGCATACCTGCTCACCGGCACACGCGACATCCCCGCGGCGATCGGCACCAGGGTGCGGACGTAGCCGATCCAGCGCCCGATCGGCACCGTGACATAGCTGTTGTAGCGCACCCGTTGCTGGGCGCGCTCCCACTGCTGTTCACCGAACTTGCGGCCGGCCCACGAATCCATGATGCGCGGACCGGAATGCCGGCCGAGGGCGTAGCCGGTCAGGTCGCCGCACAGTGCCGCGGCGACCGCGCAGAGGATCAGGATGTAGATGTTCGGCTGGCCGACCGCTGCCGCGACGCCCGCCGCGATCAGGACGGCTTCGCTCGGCATGATGAGCCCGCAGATCAGCACCGCCGTCTCGGAGTAGAGCACACCGACGACCACCAGGTACACGGCCCATGCGGGCGCCATGTCGACGACATTGGTCAACCATTCGGTGATCTCGTGCATGTCAGTTGGTCAGCGGGTCCGCCGGGTAGGTCGCGAGCAGGGGGAGCGGCCATTCCTGGCGCCGCAGCACCGCGTGCCAGACATCGACGGTCGCCGGGGCGAGCAGATCGGCCGGCAGCCCGGTCGCGACGATCCAGCTGCCCTCGTCCAGTTCCTCACCGAGCTGGCCGGCACTCCAGCCCGCGTAACCGGCGAAGATCCGCACCCCGGTGAGGATCGGCTCGAGTTCGTCGGGGTCGGCGTCGAGGTCGACCATGCACACCGGTCCCCGCACCCGATGCAGACGCGGCTGCGTGTCCAGGTCGACCCCCGATTTGGCCACTCCCAGGCACACCGCCGACTCGGCCTGGACCGGCCCGCCGATGAAGACCGCGCGCGGGGACGCCGCCAGCTCCGACCACTGGGGAAGGATGTTGAACACCGCCGCCTGACTCATCCGGTTCAGCACCACGCCGAGGGTGCCGTTCTCGTCGTGCTCGATGACGTAGATGACGGTGCGAGCGAAGGTCGGAGCGGTCAGCAGGGTCGACGCGATCAGCAGGGAACCGGGTTTCACCTGCACCGGTCCGCGAAGGTCATCGCCAGCCACCAATCAATCATGGCACACACCGCATCCTTCGTTTCACTCGAAGAACCTCTCAGTATCCGCCCGGTATTCTCGATCAGTGGGGTTCATCCGGTCGCTCGGGCATTCGCCCGGTCTCTGGCGCCTGCTCCTGGTCCGGCTGACCAGCCAACTGAGCGACGGCGCCTTCCAGGCCGCGCTCGCTTTCTCCATCCTGTTCAACCCGGATCGGCACACCGATCCGATGGCGGTCGCCGCCGGATTCGCGGTCCTGCTGCTGCCGTATTCGCTGATCGGACCGTTCGCCGGGGCGCTGCTCGACCACTGGGACCGGCGACGGGTACTGGTGTGGGTCAACGTCTTACGGGCCGCCGCCGTCGCTCTCGTCGCCCTCGCGATGGCGTCGAGCGCCCCGGCCGGGGTGGTGCTGGTGGCCGCGCTGGTGGTGACCGGCTGCAGCCGGTTCGTGGCCTCGGGTCTGTCCGCCTCCCTGCCGCATGTCGCGTCGCGCGAGGTCCTGATCGAGATGAACGCCTTCTTCACGACGCTCGGCGCGGCGGTGCTGGGTCTCGGCGCCGGTATCTCGGCCGGGCTGCGGGCCGTGTTCGGTTCGGGCGACAACGGCTCGGCGGCCACCCTGCTGGCGGGCGCGGCCATCGCCCTGATCTCGGCGGGCATCGCCGCCGGTTTCGACCGACGATTCCTGGGACCGGACACCCCGGACGACCGCGGGCACAGCGCGCTCTACGCCGTCGCCCACGGGCTGCGGCACGGATTACGCGCGGCCGCCTCCACCCGGACCGTCGCCGTGGTCCTGTCGGCGATCGGCGTGCACCGCTTCGTCTTCGGCATCAACACCCTGATGCTGCTGCTCATCGTGCGCTCGGTGAACCTGGGTCCGATCCGCGGGCACGACGTCGGTGCCCTCGCGGTGATCGGCGGCGGGGTGGCGATCGGGGCTCTGGTCGCCGCGTTCACCACTCCGCTTCTGGTGCACCGGATCGGCCGGCGCTGGACCATCGTCACCGGTCTGGCCGTCGCGACCGCCGCCGAGCTCAGCCTGGTGCACATCAGCTGGACCACGATCTGCGTGAGCGCGGTCGCCCTCGGGCTGGCCGGTCAGACCATCAAGCTGTGCGGCGACCTCGCCATGCAGGCCGACATCTCCGACACCTACCGCGGACAGGTGTTCGCGGTGCAGGACGCGCTCTTCAACACCGCGTTCGTGGTCGCCATGTTCCTCGGCGCGTCGATCCTGCCGCTCGACGGCATCGCGCCCACGCTGGTGCTGCTGTGCGGCGGGCTGTACTTCTTCGCCGCGGTCGGTGTCTGGCTGCGCCACCCGCGTGACCGCAGAACATCGGCCGTCTCAGCGCCGCCGGCGGCAATGCGCCCTCGCAGCCTCTGAAACGGCCGGTGTTCTGCGGACCACTATCTCGCGAGACGATCCGCGTAGCCGTCGCCGTCGGTGTCCTCCAGAATCTGATCCGCGACGCCGTCGCCGTCCAGGTCGATCTCCAGCCGACGCGGGCCCGGCGCCGGCGGGGGAGGCGGCTTGGGGCCGGAGCCCGGCGCGGGTGCGTCCGCGGGGCGTTCCCACAACCCGCGGCCGCCGTCGGTGAACGCCGTCTCTCCGGTGCCGTCGTCATCCAGGTCGAGCACCACGTGGTCGGCGATCCCATCGCCGTCGGCGTCCCACATCGCGTCGTCGGCGAGACCGTCACCGTCGAAGTCGAGCGCCACCGCGTCCAGCACGCCGTCGTGGTTCAGGTCGAGGTCGGCCGGGGAATGCCAGGTGGACAGCTCGCCGTCACCGGTGCCGAAGAAGTACTCGAGGGAGTCCATGAGTATTGGACGCACACCCGGCCCGCCGGGTTCCCCGACACGCCGGGCGTCAGTAACCCATGGTGCGGATGGCGGCGGCGAGGGCGTCGAGCTGGGACCGCCGCACGTCCAGGTGCGGGGAGACGCGCAGCACCGACTGGTCGTTCGCCAGGGGTGCACGCCAGGAATCGGCGCAGGTCACCAGGATTCCGGTCTCCTGCAGGGCACGCTTGGCGGTGAGCACGTCACTCGGCTGCCAGCCGGGCGGGGGAGCCAGGGTGACCAGGGCGGACGGCTCGTCGACCGGTTCGAGGACCTCCCACGACCCGATCCCGTTGAGCCGCTCCCGGGTGATCTGGCCGATCTCGGCGAGTTCGCGGAAGACCCGCTGCTGCCCGATCTCCTGCAGTTCGGCGACGGCCTGCCCCAGCCCGAGAGCGCCGGCGACGTAGGCCTCGGAGGAATCCACCTCCACCGCGCGCAACGCGTCGGCACGCACCGCGAGGAAACCGACGCCGCGCGGTCCGGTCAGCCACTTGCGGGCGGTCCCGTAGACGATGTCGGCGCCGGTCACGGTCGGCACATGACCGACGGCCTGCGCCATGTCGACCACCACCGGGACCCCGGCGTGGTGAGCCACCTCCACGATCTCCAGCACCGGCTGCACCACGCCGCTCGCCGAACCGATCATGCAGACGTGGATGAAGTCGGGCTGCTCGAACTGCAGCATGTTCTCCAGCGCATCGACGTCGACCCGGCCGTAGACGTCGGCCGACGGCATGGTCCGCACCGCGATGCCGCGGCGCTCGAACTCATCGAGATTCGGCCCGAATTCGTTGGTGGCCACCCAGACGGTCGACGCGATCGGCAGGTTCCAGCTGTTCAGCAGCGCGCGCAGGCAGGCGCGCGCACTGTCCCGGTAGCTCAGCTCGTCCGGCGTGTGCCCGACCAGCGAGGCCAGCGCCCGGCGGCCACGGGCCCGCGCCGACGCCTGCTCCTCGGCCGCGACATACGACCCGCGCTCCGCCTCCCGCCACAGATGTGCGGTGATGGTCTCGATCGCCGCGCGCGAGGCACGACCCGCCGACGCGGAGTCCAGGTGCGTGATCGTGGGCTCGATCCGCGCCGCATGCCACTGTTCCCCCAGGTCGCTGCAGTACATACTGCTCAATCTACCGCTGAGCCCACCACTGCAGTAGGGCCGCCTCGGCCTCCTCGCGGGACAGCGGACCGGAATCGAGCCGCAGCTCCTTCAGGTACTTCCACGCCTCGCCGACCAGCGGTCCGGGTTCCAGACCGAGCAACTGCATGATCGCGTTGCCGTCGAGGTCGGGGCGCACCCGGTTCAGGTCCTCGGCCGCCTGCAGCTCGGCGATCCGCTGCTCGAGGTGGTCGTAGGTCTCCTGCAACCGCTGCGCACGACGGCGGTTGCGGGTGGTGCAGTCCGCCCGGACCAGTTTGTGCAGGCGGTCGAGCAGCGGACCGGCGTCGGTCACGTAGCGCCGGACCGCCGAATCGGTCCATTTGCCCTCACCGTAGCCGTGGAACCGCAGGTGGAGGAACACCAGCTGGGAGACGTCGTCGACCATGGCCTTGGAGTACTTGAGCGCCCGCATCCGTTTGCGGACCATCTTGGCGCCGACCACCTCGTGGTGGTGGAAGCTGACGCCGCCGTTGTCCTCGTGCCGCCGGGTGGCCGGCTTGCCGATGTCGTGCAGCAGCGCCGCCCAGCGCAGCACCGGGTCCGGGTCGCCGGTCTCCAGGTCGATCGCCTGCTTCAGCACGGTGAGCGAATGCTGGTAGACGTCCTTGTGCTGGTGGTGCTCATCGATGGTGAGCTTCATGCCGGGCACCTCGGGGAGGATCCGGTCGGCGAGGCCGGTCTCCACGAGCAGGTCGATGGCCTCGATCGGGTACTCGCCGCAGATCAGCTTGTCCAGCTCCACCTGGATGCGCTCGGCGGTGATGCGCTCGATCTCGCCGGCCATCGCCGTCGTCGCCGCGAGTGTCCGCTCCGACAGCGAGAAGCCCAGTTGAGAGACGAATCGGATCCCGCGCAGCATGCGCAGCGGGTCGTCGTTGAACGAGTCCTCCGGCGCCGCCGGGGTGTCGATGACGCCGGCCAGCAGGTCGTCCATGCCGCCGAGCGGGTCGACGAACTCCTGTCCGCCGTCGGCCGCCAGCTTCACCGCCATCGCGTTGACCCGGAAGTCGCGGCGGATCAGGTCACCTTCCAGGGTGTCGCCGAAGGTGACCGTCGGATTGCGGCCGATCCGGTCGTACACGTCGGCGCGGAAGGTGGTGATCTCCACGGTGTGCCCGTGCCGGGCACCGCTGACCGTGCCGAAGGCGATCCCGGTGTCCCATACCGTGTCCGCCCAGTCGGCGAGGATCTCGGCGATCACCTCCGGCCGGGCGTCGGTGGTGAAGTCGAGGTCGCCGGCCAGCCGGCCGAGCACCGCGTCGCGCACGCTGCCGCCCACCAGGTACAGCTGATGGCCGCGGTCGGCGAATCGCCGCGCGAGCGGGGTGAGGACGTCGCCCAGGTCGCGAAGCGTGATCGCCGCCGCCGCGAGCAGACGGGCTCGTCGTTCCTCGCGGGCCGCATCCACCGGCGCGCCGGGCACGGCGCGCGAAGTGGATTCACTCTGTGTCATGACATGCCAGCCTACCGACGCTCGATGACCGGTCGCCGCGTCAGGCCATGCGCCTGAGCTAACGGCGGGTAACGAACGGATAGAGTCGTGGTGTGTCAGCTGAGTCCCCGGTGAGCCGACCGGACGTCGTGAACGACGGTCCGGCCGCTGGTGACCCGCAAACCCCCCGGCCACGCCGCAATCGTCGTGGCCGCCGCCGCGGACGTCGTCGCGGCAAGGGCGGCCAGCAGCAGAACACGGCCGCCGGCGCTTCCGCCGCGGCCGCCCCGGCGGAGCAGGCGGCTCCGCGGCCAAAACCCGGCCCGCCCGGTGCGCACCGCAGCGGCGCGGCGGCCACAGCCGACACCTGCCCCAAACCGTCCGACCTCGCCCCCCGGCGACACGCCCGCGACGAGGCCGGCACGCCGGCCGCCATGCCGCGCACCCAGCGTCGTCCGCACGGGAAGAACCAGGACGGCGGCAAGAACGACGCGGCGGGCGCGCGCCTGCGCACCGTGCGGGAGACGTCCGCGGGCGGTCTGGTCCTGACCAACCTCGACGAGCCCTTCGAGCAGCTCAAAGCCGTGCTCATCGGGCGCATCGACCGGCGCGGCCGGATGATGTGGTCGCTGCCCAAGGGGCATATCGAGACCGGGGAGACCGCCGAGCAGACCGCGATCCGCGAGATCGCCGAGGAGACCGGCGTGACCGGCGCCGTGGTGGCCCCGCTCGGGAAGATCGACTACTGGTTCGTCAGCGAGGGCCGTCGCATCCACAAGACGGTGCACCACTTCCTGCTGCGGTACACCGGGGGAGAGCTCTCCGATGCGGACTACGAAGTCAGTGCCGTGGCGTGGGTGCCGTTGACCGAATTGCCACGTCGTCTCACGTACTCTGACGAGCGACGACTCGCCCGGGCCGCCGAAGGTGTGATCGCCGAACTGTGCAGCGATCCCGCCCGACTCGCCCAGTCCGAGGCCGAGGCCAACCGGACCGAACCGAACGACTATGAGAAGGCCGCCGCCGCCCGCAACCAGCGCCGCAACGAGCCGCCGCAGGCGAAGCCGCGACGGCGACGTCGCCGACCGCGGCGATCGGGAGCGGGCAGTCGTACCGACGGTGCGAGCTGACCTGATGCGGCGGCCACTCCTCGTGCTCGCCGCGCTCGTCGGGACCGTGCTGCTGATCGCCCTGGTGACAGCGGTGCCGTCGGCCACCGGGCCGGCCCGCGCCGTCGAGCCCGAATACGCGGAGCTGGCGCTCACCGAACTGACCCCGTCGACCGTGACCAGTTCCAGCGGCTCGGTGGTGCACGTGCGCGGCCACCTCACCAACACCTTCGACCGGCCGCTCAGCGACCTGCGCATCCGGTTGCGGGTCGGCGGACAGGTGAAGACCGCGGTCGCGCTGCGCACCTCCCTGATGGGCGACACGCCGTTCCCCGTCACGACGCCGCCGCACCGGGTCAGCGAGCGGCTCGATCCCGGCCGCACCGCCGACTTCGACCTCGAGGTCCCGCTCAGCGGCGAGAACGGCCTGCACATCGACACCACCGGTGTGTTCCCGCTGCAGATCGACGCCGTCGGCGTCCCCGAGTCCGGCGGTGCGGTCCAGGTCGCCGTCTCCCGCACCCTGCTGCCGGTGCTGTCCCTGCCCGCCGATGCCGAACGCGCGGCCGGCTACCTCGATCCGGGCTACACCGGCACCGATACCCGCCTCGGCCAGGACGGCTCCCTCGCCCCGGACGACTCGTCGCCGGCCGCGCTGACCATGATCTGGCCTCTCGCCGACACCCCGCAGCTCGCCCCCGGCATCCTGGGCGGCAAGACCGAACCCGTCCGGCTGCTCAGCGACCGGCTCGCCGGCTCGCTCGCGCCGAACGGGCGGCTCGACGTCCAGCTCGCTG
This sequence comes from Gordonia sp. PP30, assembly GCF_023100845.1. Classification (NCBI taxonomy): domain Bacteria; kingdom Bacillati; phylum Actinomycetota; class Actinomycetes; order Mycobacteriales; family Gordoniaceae; genus Gordonia; species Gordonia sp. PP30. Next base: position 4,455,420 of record NZ_CP095864.1, read on the forward strand.
CCCTGGAACGACTCGCCTCCGACGGCGACGGCGACGACCGGGTCCGCACCAGCCTGTGCGTGGCGGTCGATCCCGATCTGCTGGTCACCGTGCACGCCATGACCCTCGGGTACGACGTCACCAAGGATCCGGACGATCCGCGCGGTGCCGTCACCCGTGGCACCGGCCGGGCCGCCGCCCGCGCCTGGCTGTCCCGGCTGAGTGCTGTCGCCCAGCATCTGTGCGTCACCGCGCTGCCGTTCGCGCAGGCCGGACTGGATTCGCTGCACACCATCGACGACGCCGGACTCACCTCGACCGCGCTCACCAGCGCGTCGGACGTCGTCGACAGCATCCTCGGGGTCACGTCGCTGCGCGGAGTGACCCTGCCCGCGACGGGCACCCTGACCGATTCCGGCCGGGCACTGCTCGACGACAACGGCATCCACACCGCGGCGATCGCGTCGTCGTCGGTGGAACCGCAGGTCCCGGCGCCGTCGGGCCGCTACCGCTCGGGGGCGGTCGCCCTGCAGACCTACGACGCGCCGATCACCGCGGCGCTGGGCGCCGCCGGAGACACCACGGTGGTGCCGTCGATCATGCCGGGCTGGCAGCAGCCGGATCTGAGTCACGAATCGCCGGTCAGCCGCCGGCAGACCGCCGTCGCCGCGCTGGCCTTCCCGATGCTGACCGTCCCGCACACCGAAGCGGGCGAGTCGGCGCCGGTCACCGGGCGCAGCGCGTTCATCATGCCGCCGACCTACTGGTCGCCGACCGCGGATGACGCGACGGCCCTGGTCGACGCCGTCGAGCTGCTCCTCGCCTCCGGCACCGCCCACGAGGAGTCGTTGCGCGATGTGGTCGGACAGCTCCCGGACGCCACAGGGCGCGCCCCGCTCGTCACCCCGGGTGATGTGGACCCCGTCGTCGCGCAGGGCTTCCCGATCTCGGCCGCCGACGCCGGCCAGGTCCGCGCGAATCTGGAACTCTCCTCGCAGCTTCAGGCGTCTCTGGTCGGCTCGCGCGACACGGTGACGACCCCCCAGGCCTACCTCGCACCGCTCGGCGAGGATGCGCTGCGCGCGGTCAGCGTCCCCGAGGCACAGACCCTCGACCAGGCGCGCGGCCTGCGGTCGACGCGGATCGGCGCGGTCGGCTCCACCCTGACCAGGATGCGGCAGTCGGTGGCACTGCTCGATCCGGGCGGCCGCTACACGCTCGCCTCCGAACGCAGCCCGCTGCTGCTGGTCGTCCGCAACGACCTCGCCCTGCCGATGCGCGTCCGGATGAACATCGACGCCCCGGCGGTACTGAACGTCGGCGACGTCGGAGTGCAGGAGATCCCGCCGATGGGGACCCGGCAGATCCAGATTCCGACGCACGCCTCCACCTCCGAGCGGGCCACGGTGAAGATCGCCCTGGTCACCTCGACCGGCGTCCCGCTGAACGAGCCGATCACGCTGTCGATCTTCTCGAACGCCTACGGCAAACCGCTCTTCTGGATCACCATCGGCGCGGGAATCGCCCTGGTGCTGCTCACCGCACGGCGGCTGTGGCACCGCTTCCGCGGCGAACCCGACCCCGCCGACGAGGATCGGCCGGAACCGGACGCCGACGAGTTACGGCTCGCCGCGACCCCGTACGAGGAGCGTCTGGAAGTGGCCCGCGAAGAGCACGTCGAACCACCCCAACCGCCGGACCGGGAGGACTCATGAGTTCACGCCGCGAACGCCCGGACGCACCGGACTCCCCGGTGCCCCCGCGCGCGCATCCGGTGCGGTACGAGCCGCATCCGGGCAAGCACGAGGGCTCGGGCGCACGTCCGGCCGCACCCGGTCGCCGGCCCGAGACCGCGGTGCCGCACCTGCTCGCGAGTACGGAGATGGCCGACGAGAACGAGGTCGCCGCCACCGGGAACGACGACTCCGATGCATCGGTGATGAGGACCGGCGGCTCGATCGCCATCGCCACGCTGGCCTCCCGGATCACCGGCTTCATCCGGACGGTCCTGGTGTTGGCCATGCTGGGCGGTATCGCCTCGGCATTCCAAGCCGCCTACGTGCTGCCCAACATGATCGCCGAGGTGGTCCTCGGCGCCGTGCTGACCGCGATCGTCATCCCCGTCCTCGTTCGCGCCGAAGCCGAGGACGACGACCACGGTGAAGGCTTCATCAACCGCATCTTCACCCTGACACTGATCGTGCTGGGCGTCGCGACGGTCATCGCCCTGATCGCCGCCCCGCTGCTCACGACGCTCAACGTGGGCGACGGCAGCAAAGTCGACCGCTCGCTGACCACCGCGCTCGCGTATCTGCTGCTCCCCGAGATCCTGTTCTACGGATTGTCGGCGCTCTTCATGGCGATTCTCAACATGAAGAACGTGTTCAAACCCGGTGCGTGGGCACCGGTGCTGAACAACATCGTGCAGATCGTGACGCTGGTGCTCTACTACCTGATGCCCGGCAGGATCACCGCCAACCCGCTGCAGATGAGCGACCCGAAACTCCTGGTCCTGGGCATCGGCACCACCGTCGGCGTCATCGTCCAGGCCGCGATCCTCCTGCCCTATCTGCGCAAGGTCGGGGTCAGACTCCGGCTGCGGTGGGGGATCGACGCCCGGTTGCGCCGCTTCGGCAACATGGCCGTCGCCATCGTCGCTTACGTATTCGTCCTGCAGATCGGCCTGGTGATCACCTACCGGATCGCGGCCGCCGCCACCGAGACCGGTATCGCCGTCTACGCCACGCAATGGCAGCTGCTGCAGTTGCCGTACGGCGTGCTCGGTGTGACGATCCTGACCGCGATCATGCCGCGGCTGTCCCGGAACGCAGCCGCCGACGACACCCCGGCCGTGGTGGACGACATGTCGCTCGCCACCCGGCTGACCATGCTCGCTCTCGTCCCGACCGTGGTCTACATGACCTTCTTCGGCCCAGCGCTGGGTGTCGCGATCTTCAACTTCGGCAGCTTCACCTCGTCCGATGCCTCCCAGCTCGGATCGACGCTCGCATGGGGCGCGTTCACGCTGATTCCCTATGCGATGACGCTGGTCCAGCTCCGGGTGTTCTACGCCCGCGAGGATGCGTGGACGCCGACGCTCATGGTGGTCGGCATCACGATCGTCAAGGTGGCGTCGTCGTATCTGGGACCGGTGCTGTTCGACGACCCGCAACTGGTGGTCCGCTGGCTCGCCCTGTCCAACGGGCTCGGCTATCTGGTCGGCGCGGTCGTCGGCCACTATCTGCTGTACAAGCGGCTCGGCAACGCCCGGATGACCCATGTCATGCGCACCTCGTGGCTCACCTTCGGCGTCTCCCTGGTGGTCACCGGGGCGGTCTGGGCCGTCACGCATCTGACGCACTTGAATCGGATGTCGCTGCACGCGGGCAAGATCGGCTCGATCGCGTACCTGGCCCTGACCGGCGTGGTGGTGCTCGGCGTGATCTACCTGTTCCTGGTGGCCCTGCGCATCCCGGACATGGTGACGATCAGCGATTCGGTGATGCGCTTGGTCGGCCGCTTCATTCCGGCGCTGGCACCGGCGCCGCGGTCCGCCGCGGGTGACACCGATGCCGCCACCATGACCGTCCAGTTCCCGCGGGTCAGCGGCGACGAAGGCCTCCCGTACTCTGGTCAGGTAGAGGTCCGACGACGCTTCGATCGCGGTTCGGCCAGCTGGCAGGAATACGCCGTGACCAGCGGTGGAGCCGCCGGGGAGACCGCCGTGCTGCCGCGCATCGGCGCCGATCCGCTGCCCCCCGGCCGCGGTGGCCGCACCGACCGGAGTCGCGGTGCCGAGGGCGGGTATCTGCCGTCGCAGATGCCGACTCGCACCGTCCACCAGAAACCGCCCGCGGACGCCGCGGCCGAACCAGCACAGCCCCGAACAGGACAGCCCCCGATGACGCAGACCCCACCGGCGAGCACCCCGCCCCGCGGCCCGCGCCTGGTTCCCGGGGCCGCCATCGCCGGCGGCCGGTACCGGCTGCTCGAGCCGCACGGCGGAACGCGGGGACTGCAGTTCTGGCGCGCGAAGGACACCCAGCTCGACCGCGAGGTGGGCCTCACCTTCGTCGACCCGGAGCAGCAGGCACCGCCCTATCGCCCGGAGGATCGGGACACCGACCCGGACGGGCCGCAGGCCATCCTCAACCGGACGCGCCGGCTGGGCCAGCTGCACACCGCGGGCATCGCGCGGGTGCTCGACGTGGTGCGTGGCGCCTCCGGCGGCATCGTCGTCACAGAATGGGTGCCCGGTTCATCGTTGGCCGAGGTCGCCGACAGCGGCCCATCGGCCACCGGTGCCGCCCGAGCGGTGCGTGCTCTCGCCGCGGCCGCCGAGGCCGCCCACCGGGCCGGCGCGGCGCTGTCGATCGACCATCCGGACCGCATCCGGGTGAGCCTCGACGGCGACGCCGTCCTCGCCTTCCCGGCCGTGCTCGCCGACGACGACCGCGCCTCCGATGTCCGCGGCCTGGGCGCGGTGCTCTACGCCCTGCTGCTGGACCGGTGGCCGCTCGACGGCGCCACCGGGCACACCGTGACCACCGCGCAGGCCCAGGAGGGGCCGGTCGGCGGCCTCACCGCGGCGGCGCCCGACGTCGAACGCAAAGGGCAGCCGATCGCGCCGGTCAAGGTGAAGCCGGAGATCCCGTTCGAGATCTCCGCGGTCGCCGCGCGGGCCCTGGAAGGCGGTTCGGCGATCCGGACCGCCGGGACCGTCCAGCACATCCTGGATCAGGCCACCGTCGTCGACCTCGCCACCGACGTGCTGCCGCGCATCGCCGACGACTCGCCGCCGATCTCGGTGGCACCGCTAAGCCGCACGCGTAAGGAGCGGCTGCTCGGCGAGGGCGACGCGGGCAAACGCAACGGCGCGCTGCTCATCGGGACCGGGGTCTTCCTGCTCTTCCTGGTGATCGCCCTGGTGCTGTGGCTCGCCGACCCCTTCGCGTCCAACGACAACAACGACGTCGACAGCTTCGTCGGAGACCGGTCGGCGAGCACCTCGGCGCCGGCGGCGCCCGCCGCCACCACTCCGGTGACCGCCAAAGCCGTGACGGTCTTCGATCCGGGACCGACGGTCGACGACACGGCCGCCCTGAACGCCGGGCACGTCCTCACCGACACCCAGCCGCCCTGGCAGACCTCACAGTGGCAGAGTGCGAACTTCGGTAACGCCAAAGACGGCGTCGGCCTGATGTTCCGCTTCGCCAAGGGTGCCAAGATCAGTTCCGTGACGCTCAAGACCCCGACCGTCGGCGCGCAGTTCAAGGTGGAGATCCGGACCGCCCGCTCGGTGAAGCCGTCGTTCGGCGAGACCTCGGTGGTCGGCGCCGGCACGGTCACCAAGAAGACCACTGTCATCGGCCTCGACAGCCCGGCGAGCACCGAGTACTTGCTGATCTGGATCACCTCGCTGCCGAAGAGTTCCTCCGGCTACTACCAGGCGATCATGGACCAGGTGTCGTTCGCGGGCCCCTGACCACATAGCCGGCTGAGCCCTTCGACTTCGCTCAGGAACCACCGATCGAGCCTCGTGCTGAGCATGCGTGGCGGAGCCTGCGACGACACGCGGACGAAGTTCCCGCAAGGGCGAGATCGAGTCCGAGCCCCAGCCCAGTACCGAGGACCCGGCTTCCACACGACGAGGCTTACGCCGCCGTCTGCTCCTGATCCGCGGTCACCGCGGCCCGCTCGGCGAGGACCGCCGCCGGAGCCCAGCCGGGCGGACCGAAGACGTAGCCGAGCTTGTCGCGGAAGCGGGGCGCCGAGGCGACGTCGCGCCCGAGGTTCACGTACTCGTGCGTCTGGAGCTTCCAGATGTTGTAGGTACCGACCGGCTTGGTCAGCCCGTAGTGGGGCCGGAACAGCTCGGGCTGGAAGCTGCCGAACAGGCGGTCCCAGACGATGAACGTGCCGCCGTAGTTCTTGTCCAGGTACTCCGGATCGCTGCCGTGGTGCACGCGGTGGTGCGACGGCGTGTTCATCACGAACTCGAACGGGCGCCACATCTTGTCGATCCGCTCGGTGTGGATCCAGAACTGGTAGATCAGATTCAGCGAATAGCAGGCGAACACGACCGCCGGCGGCACCCCGAGGAAGACCAGCGGAGCCCAGAGGATCATCGCCATCGAGTTGTTCCACTTCTGGCGCAGCGCGGTCGCGAAATTGAAGTACTCGCTGGAGTGGTGCGCCTGGTGCGTCGCCCAGATGAGCCGCACGCGATGAGCCACCCGGTGTTCCCAGTAGAAGAGGAAGTCGAGGCCGACGAAGCCGATCACCCAGGTGTACCAGGCGGTGATCGGCAAGTGCCACGGCGCGACGTACGCGAAGATCGCCGCATAGGCGAAGAGCGCGATGAACTTGCTCAGCGCCGAGGTGCCGATCGAGACGACACCCATCCAGAGCGATGCCCGGGTGTCCTTGCCGTAGTACGAGCCCTTCGGCGGACGACCCTCGTCGTCGTGATCCTCGAGTCTGGCCGCGGCGAAGAACTCCAGACCGAGCATCAGCACGAAGAACGGAATGGCGAGCACGGTGGGCTCGCGCATGGCGGCGGGGAGGAAGTCGAGCATGGCAGGCCTTGTCGCGGAGGATCGTCGTTCTTCTGACACTATATCGTGTCAGATAGCGCGAGGTCCAGAGTTCATACCGAATTCAGTCCACGTAGCATGAGTCCGATGGCACAGGGCAAAGAGCGGGTCTACGGGGGAGTGAGCGCGCAGCAGCGCCGCGAGCAGCGCCACGCCGCCCTGATCGACGCGGGGCTGGAGTTGTTCGGCACTCTCGGCTATCCGAATGTCCCGGTGAAGATGATCTGCGACGAGGCCGGACTGACGCAGCGCTACTTCTACGAGTCGTTCACCGACCGGGAGGCGCTGCTGAACGCCGTCTACCGGTCATGCTTCGAGGATCTGCGCGACGCGGCCGCCACGGCCGCGCTCGAATACCTCACCGAGGTGCCCGACGTGGTCGCGGAGGGCGCCGTCCCCGAGGAGCACATCCGCCCGCTCGCCCGGGCCGCCTTCGGCGCACTGCTGAGCACGCTGACCACCGATCGACGGCGAGCCCGCGTGATCCTGATCGAGGTGGTCGGCGTGAGCCCGGCACTCGAACAGCTCCGCATCGGTGCGATCCACCAGTGGGCCGAGCTGATCATCGGCTTCGGCGCGCCCGGATCGTCGGACCCGATGCACCGCCTCGCCGCGATCGGCCTGGTCGGCGCCATCACCCAGCTGCTGGTCGACTGGCAGATGGCCCAGGTCTCGCCGATCAGCCCCGACGCCGGGCCGGAGCTGTTCACGGTCGACGCCATCCACGACGTGATCACCGAGATGCTGGTCGGCACCTACGAGCACGTCTTCCGCAGCTAGCGCGGTCAGTTCTTCGACAGCCGGGCGGCGATGGTGGCGACCGCGTCATCGAGGTCGTCGACGACGAACTGCCACTGCGAGCCGTCGGACATGGTGAGACACAGCATCTCCAGTTTCCGGGAGAACCGGCCGCCCCGGCCGGGGGCGGTGCCCACCGCACTGAGATACCGGCAGGCCACCGAGAAGCGGATGCCGTCGACGCGGGCGGCCAGACCCTTCGGCTCGAAGACGACATGGGTCTTGGTCAGCTGCAGCTCACCGCCGGCCAGACCGCGGCCCACCGGCCGTCGCGCCTTCCAGGTCCGCAGCGGCGCCTCGTCGTTCATCTCGTTCTCCATTCCGCCGGGCGATCGACTCGCACGGAACCGATCGCCGGCCCCGTGCGTCTAAGTATTGTGGGTCAAGACGACACGGGATCGGGACAGGTGCGCAACAGGCAGATGAACTCGACCGATCCACCCGTCCCCGGATCACTCCCGGAACCTCCCTTCACCGGCGAACTGCTCGCCGAGTACGACGCCGGAGCACTGCCCCCGGAGCTCACCGCGCACATCACCGCACGGCTCGGCGACGACCCCGGCGCACGCCGGATCCTCGACGCCCTGGCCCTGACCCGGGCCGACCTCGCCCGTGCGCGGGTGGAGCCCGTCGATGTTCCGCCCGCGGTCGACGAACGACTGCGGAACCTGCTTCGGGGCCTCGGGAACACCAGCCCCTAGGCTGGTGTTGAACGCTGACGTACCCCCGTTGCCACCCCGGCGCGGCCACGTCCCATCCGAGCCCGCTCCACGGAGGAATAGATGACCGAGACCGACAGCACGATCCACGACCTGATCATCGTGGGTTCCGGCCCGGCCGGCTACACCGCGGCGATCTACGCCGCCCGTGCCGAGCTCAAGCCGCTGGTCTTCGAGGGTGTCGCCTTCGGCGGGGCGCTGATGACGACCACCGAGGTGGAGAACTTCCCCGGCTTCCGCAGCGGTATCCAGGGTCCGGATCTGATGGACGAGATGCGCGAGCAGGCGCTGCGCTTCGGCGCCGATCTGCGCACCGAAGAGGTCGACGAGCTCCGGCTCGACGGCGAGATCAAGGAGGTCGAGGTCGGCGGTGAGGTCTACCGGGCCCGCGCCGTGATCCTCGCGATGGGTGCCGCCGCCCGCTACCTGAACGTGCCCGGGGAACAGGAATACCTCGGCCGCGGCGTCTCCGCCTGCGCGACGTGCGACGGCTTCTTCTTCCGGGACCAGGACATCGTCGTGATCGGCGGTGGCGACTCGGCGATGGAGGAGGCCACCTTCCTCACCAAGTTCGCCCGCAAGGTGACCTTGATCCACCGGCGCGACGAGTTCCGCGCGTCCAAGATCATGCTGGAGCGCGCCCGCGCCAACGAGAAGATCGAGTTCCTCACCAACGCCACCGTCAGCGAGGTCCACGGCGACCAGGGTGTCAGCGAACTGGTCGTGACCGACACCCGCACCGGCGAGACCACGATCCTCGCGGCCACCGGCATGTTCGTCGCGATCGGCCACGATCCGCGCAGCGAACTGGTCCGCGGCCAGGTCACCCTGGACGACGACGGCTATGTGCAGGTCCAGGGTCGCAGCACCTACACCGATGTCGACGGCGTCTTCGCCTGCGGTGATCTCGTCGACCACACCTACCGTCAGGCGATCACCGCCGCCGGCAGCGGCTGCAGCGCCGCCATCGACGCCGAACGCTGGCTGGCGGCCCGCGAATCCTGATCCGACTCCACCCGAGAAGAAGGAGATCTCCATGGGAAATCACGTCGTCGATGTGACCGACGCCGAGTTCAAGTCGACCGTTCTGGAATCCGACAAGCCGGTGCTCGTCGATTTCTGGGCGGCCTGGTGCGGCCCGTGCAAGATGATCGCCCCGGTGGTCGAGCAGATCGCCGCCGAGCACGCCGACCGGCTCGTCGTGGCCAAGGTCGAGGTCGACGAGAACCCGCTCGTCGCCCGGGACATGCAGGTGCTCGGCCTGCCGACCCTGATGGTGTTCTCCGGCGGCGAGGTGGTCGCGACGCTGCGCGGCGCCAAGTCGAAGAAGGCGATCCTCACCGCTCTCGAGCCGGTGCTCGCCACAGCGGGGTAGTACCGCACGCAACGGTCACAATCGACGGGTTCATTTGTCGCCCCCGGCGAACGCCTGAGAGAATGGGCGTTGAACACTGACGCGGGGGGCGCCGGGACACGCGCCCGGCGCTGAAGAGGGAAGCGGGTACTACATGGCCACGTTGCGTCCGGGTGACCACGGATCCGGTGTCGCCGAGATCCGCGAGATCCTTGCCGGTCTCGGTCTGCTCGCCAGGCCGGCGGCCGAAGCGGGCACTGGACGCCACGCGCGCCCCTCCGAAGACTTCGACGACGCCTGCGAGCGCGCCGTCCGGGCCTTCCAGCAGCAGCGCGGTCTGATCGCCGACGGCATCGTCGGACCCTCGACGTACGCCGCGCTGCGCGAGGCGTCGTACCGGCTCGGCAGCCGGGTCCTGACCTACCGGCTGTCCGCGCCGATGACCGGCGACGACGTCGCGACTCTCCAGAGCCGGCTGCAGAATCTCGGCTTCTACCACGGGCTGGTCGACGGCACCTTCGGTGAGACCACCCATCACGCCGTCAGCCTCTACCAGACCGAGTACGGCCTCGCGTCCGACGGCATCTGCGGCCCGGCGACCCTGCAATCGCTCAACCGTCTCGGCTCCCGGGTGACCGGCGGTTCCCCGCACGCCATCCGCGAGGAAGAGCACGTCCGCCAGTCGGGCCCCCAGCTGACCGGTAAGCGCATTCTGATCGATCCGTGCGATGTCGACGGCTCCGAGGCGGAGAGCGAGATCCTGTGGGATCTGGCGGCCCGTCTGGAGGGCCGCATGTCGGCCGCCGGGATGACCACCTTCCTCTCGCACGACCGCACCTCCGCCCCGAGCGACGAGCAGCGCGCCCGGGTCGCGAACGTGATCGACGCCGATCTCATGATCGCCCTGCGCCTCGGCCATTACGACAACGAGCGCGCGAACGGGGTGGCGACCTTCTACTTCGGCACCCATCACGGGTCGTACTCGACCATCGGGCGTCATCTGGCCGGGTACATCCAGCGCGAGGTGGTCGCCCGCACCCCGCTGCTCGACTGCCGGATCCACGAGCGCACCTGGAACCTGCTGCGGCTCACCAGGATGCCCGCCGTCGTGCTGGAGGCCGGCTACATCACCAACCCCGCGGACGCGGCCCTGCTGAACGCCCCGGAGTACCGCGACACGATCGCCGAGGCCATCCTCGTCGCGGTCAAGCGGCTCTACCTCCAGGGCAACAACGATCGCCCGACCGGCACCTACACTTTCGCCGATCTCCTTGCGGCAGAACAACTTCCGTACTGAGCTTCACCACAACCCGTCGGCTCGACGAAGCCCCGGCACCGCCCGCTGACTCGACGAACGCCACCGCAGCCTGTTGGGCTGACGACGCCCGTCCCAGCTCGTTGATCCGGCTAAAGCCACCTCGGCCCGCGGAGCCGATGAACGTCACCGCAGCCCGCTGAGCCGATGAAGTCCACCACCGCCCGCTGAGCCGCTAAGCCGACGAAACTCACCATCATCCGCTCAGCCGACGAGCCGACGGAACCCACCATCATCCGCTCAGCCGACGAGCCGACCACCATCCACTGAACCGACGGAAGCCACCCCAGCCCGCGGAACCGACGAAACCCTCATCGCCCATTGAGCCGACGAACGCCATCCCAGCCCGTTGAGCCGATGGAGCCGCTAGGCGGAATCGTGTCGAAAGGACCCCCGGCTGAGAACCGCCTCGCATGAAACGCGGCGGCCCGACTCACGTCGATTGCAGCGCCACACTCTCCGAGATCACCAGCTTCTCCAGCGCCCGCTCCACCTGACGCTTCCAGCCCAGCCCCTCATCCAGCTCGAGTCGGAGCCGTGGCAGGTACTGGTCGTCGGCGATCACGACGAACCCCGCGTCCTCGAGGAAGGTCGTCGGCATCAGGCAGTCGTCGCACACGTTCCCCGGGACCCCACCGCCGAGGAGCAGCGCCGTCAGGTCACCGGCGAGTGCCGAGTCCGCGGCGCTCCGCCCGAAAGCCTCGAGCGCGCGGACACCGCGACCGATCACATCGGCGATCACCGCATCGAAGAGCAGGGGAGCGGCGTCAGCGAAACCGGGCTCGGTGGCGACCTTGGTCAGCAGTACCGCGTCCGCACTCACCGGTGCCGTCGGGAACCGTCTGGCCCGCGGCACTCGTCCCGGCGGAGCGTAGAAGGCGCTGCCCACGACACGACCGGTGGTCTTCTCCACCGCCATCTGACAGCAGTTGCCCCACTCGAGGAGGAGACCGGAGATCCACGCCTCCTTGTCGAACTCACTCTCGAATCCGCCGAGCGAACCCAGGAGAGCATCGTCGAGCGTATCGGACGCGGATTCCGGATCGACTTCCCAGAACACGCATCGACGGGTGTGGAGCGGCAGACGGTCGAAGCCGTCCAACTCGAGCGCCTCGATCACCACACCCATCGCGCTGTGTTCCTCGCTTCCCGAAAATCCTACTGTCACAGTGACGTATCAGACCGGTGGTCCCGGGACGGCTGTCACCGGGGCGGATTCGGCCCTATCTGTCGGAGATGACGCCGACGATGCGCTCGAGATCGTCGACCGATCCGAACTCGATGACGACCTTGCCCTTCCGCTTCGAGAGGCTCACCGACACCTTGGTGTCGAGGCGATCGGACAGCCGATCGGCCACATCCTGCAGGCCCGGCATCACCATCGGCGGACGCCGCTTGGCCGGCGCCGGCGAATCGGGCACACCCTCGTGATTCGCCAGCGTCACGGCCTCTTCGGTCGCACGCACCGACATGCCCTCGGCGACGATGCGCGCCGCGAGCGCTTCCTGCGCGTCGGCGCCCGCGTCCAGCGCCAGGAGCGCCCGGGCATGTCCCGCCGACAGGACGCCCGCCGCGACCCGCCGCTGCACGGGAATCGGAAGCTTCAGCAGCCGGATCATGTTGGTGATCACCGGACGCGATCGGCCCAGCCGGTTGGCCAGTTCCTCGTGCGTGACGTCGAATTCTTCGAGGAGCTGTTGGTAGGCCGCCGCCTCTTCAAGAGGATTCAGCTGCGCCCGGTGGATGTTCTCCAGCAGCGCGTCGCGCAGCAGATCGGCGTCGCTCGTCTCCCGGACGATGGCCGGGATCTTCTCCAGACCGACGTTGGTGCTCGCCCGCCAGCGACGCTCGCCCATGATGAGCTGATAGCGGACCCCGCCGGCCTTCGGCCGCGCGAGCTCGCGAACGACGATCGGCTGCATGAGCCCGAACTCGCGGATGGAGTGCTCCAGTTCGGCGAGTGCCTCTTCATCGAAGACGGTGCGCGGCTGCTGCGGATTCGGCTCGATCTCGGACGGCGGGATCTCCCGGTACACCGCTCCCATGTCGCCGGCGGGTTCCACCGGTGCGGGGGAGGGGGGGCCACCCATCAGCACGTCGGCCGCGGCGCTGCCCATCCGAGTGGTGTTGATGCCCTGTGCCTTGCCCTGCTGCCGCGCGGGTGCCGGCACCGACGGTCGAGTCGCACTCGCTTCGTCGCCCGTCGTCTCCTCCGTCTCGGTGGGGCCGGTCGGGATCAGAGCGGCCAGACCGCGGCCCAGTCCGCCTCGTCTCTGGCTGTCGCGCTGACTCACTGTGCGTTCTCCTTCAAGACCTGGCGCGCGAGTTCCCGCGCCGCATCGAGGTAGCTCATCGCTCCACGTGAACCCGGGTCGTAGTCGATGATCGTCATGCCGTATCCCGGCGCTTCCGAGACCTTCACACTGCGCGGAATGATCGTGTTCAAGACCTTGTCGCCGAAGTGTGAACGCACCTCGGCGGCCACCTGATCGGCGAGCTTGGTGCGGCCGTCGTACATCGTCAGCAGGATCGTGGAGACGTGCAGCGCCTTGTTGAGGTGCGCCTGGACCAGTTCGATGTTGCGGAGCAGCTGACCGACTCCCTCGAGTGCGTAGTACTCGCACTGGATGGGGATCAGGACCTCGCGAGCGGCGACCATCGCGTTGACGGTGAGCAGGCCGAGTGACGGCGGGCAGTCGATCAGGACGTAGTCGATGCCGAGCTCGCGCAACAGCTCGGGATCCAGTGCGTTCCGCAGGCGGCTCTCGCGGGCCACGACGGAGACCAGTTCGATCTCCGCGCCGGCGAGATCGAGGGTCGACGGTACGCAGTAGAGACGCTCGTTCGCGGGGGACTGCTGAATCGCCTCCCGCAGGGGCACGTCGTCGAGCAGCATCTCGTAGACGGACGCGATTCCCGGTTTGCGGTGATCGATGCCGAGCGCGGTACTCGCGTTGCCCTGCGGATCGAGGTCGATCACCAACACTCCGAGTCCGTGCAGCGCCAGGCCGGCCGCCAGATTCACCGCGGAGGTGGTCTTACCGACCCCGCCCTTCTGATTGGCGACCGTCATGATGCGCGGCGCCGCGGGCCGGGGGAGAGTTCCGGTGCCCCCCGGTGTCAGGATCTGACTTGCACGCTCGGCGGCGGCGGCGATGGGTGTGTCTGCGAGGGGTGCGCTCTCGGGCGAGGGCTGGCCGGTTCCACGTGAAACGGAACCCCCCGATTCGGCCATGTCATGCTTCGCCAAGGCGGCACTCCTTCGGTCGTCATCACTATTTTGCGCCTTGCGCTTGAAGGACACCAATCTTCAATTCTTTCTCTTCTGCTGACGCGCCGCGCGACGTGCCGCCCGTCGATCGTCCGCGGTTTCGATGCGAGTACCGAGCAGCACGGTGGTCGGTTCGTCGAGCTGCGCACCGACCTCGCGGGTCGTCAGATCGGTCAATCCGACCATCCCCGCCGCCGCCGCATACGTCGAGATCTCCTCCGCCGCTGTGCGGCCTTTCAGTGCCACCAGGTGACCGCCGACCGCGATCAGGGGAGCGGACCATCGTGCGAGTCGATCCAGCGGCGCCACCGCGCGGGATGTCACGACGTCCGCGGTCCCGACCGCTTCCAGCGTCGGCCGTTCTTCCGCGCGTCCTCGTACGACCGTCACGTTGTCGAGTCCAAGAGCCTCGACCACCTCGTCGAGGAAGGTCGTGCGTCGGAGCAGCGGCTCGACCAGAACCACCTCGAGATCGGGACGCGCGATCGCCAGCGGGATTCCCGGGAAACCCGCACCGCTTCCGATGTCGATGACGCGAAGACCTTCGCCGATCTCTTCACCGACCACCGCGCTGTTGAGTACATGGCGTGACCACAACCGGGCAGGTTCGCTCGGTCCGATCAGCCCCCGGAGCACGCCTTCATCGCTGAGGATGTCGACGTATTGCTGGGCCAGTCCGATCCGCTCCCCGAAGATCTCTCGTGCCACGGCGGGCTGAGGCTCTGCCTCCTCGACCGTCCTACTCACGTCTTCTCCTTACTGTTGCCTACTACTGTTTCACGTTGAACATCGCCCGGGCCATTCACGGTTCCACGTGAAACGAGAACGACTCGGTGAGGAAGCATCGCCAGGCCGGCAGGGCACCCGAGCACGGCCGGCACCGGCCGCAGTCGAGCCGATTCGGACCCCGGGCGCGGACCCGAGTCGAGATCCAGCGACCAAGTCCCGTCGAGAACCCACGGCAGTCGAACGACATCGAGACCCCACAACGACTCGAGCAGGGCTGAGTATCCCGCGTCGAGTCACCTGGAGTGGTCCCACCACCACCGAACAGCCTCGAGACCGCACGGCGGTACGAGCGGAGCAGTGCCCGTGAAGACATGGGCGACGTCGAGACCCGCGGCGGCTGAGCGAATCCAAGACCGGGATGGCCGGGCAACCCCGAGACCCGGGGCGGCCCGGCGAAATCGGGGTGCTTGACGGCCGAGCGAAGTCCGAACCTCACGACGGCCTGTCGGCGGCGGTCGAAACCTGAACGGTTTCGGCGGTCCAAAAGTGAACAGTCTCTAGTCTAGGTTTTCTTGTTCGGCCTTGATGCTGGGAAGTGTTTCCAGGCCTCTGTCGCGTAGTCGGTAGGACGCTCCTTTGAGGGCGATGACGTCGGCGTGGTGGACGATGCGGTCGATCATCGCGGCGGCGACGACTTGGTCGCCGAACACCGCACCCCAGGAGCTGAATGGCAGGTTGCTGGTGAGGATGAGTGAGGCGTGTTCGTAGCGGGATGAGACCAGTTGGAAGAACAGGTTCGCGGCGTCTTGTTCGAAGGGCAGGTAGCCGACTTCGTCGACGATGATCAGTCCGTATCGGCGCAGACGCGCCAGTTCAGCGGCGAGTCGTCCTCGCTCGTGTGCTTCGCTGAGCCGGGCTACCCATTCGGTGGCGGTGGCGAACAGGACGCGGTGTCCTTGGTGGCAGGCGGCCACTGCGAGGGCGGTGGCCAGGTGAGTCTTCCCGGTGCCCGGTGGCCCGAGGAGCACGACGTTGCGATGCTCGGCGAGGTAGGCCCCGGAGGCCAGTGCCTGGATCGGGCCTCGTGCTGTGGGCTGGTGGTCGAAGTCGAAGTCATCGAGCGTTTTGGTCGCGGGCATGCCGGCGGCGCGGATCCGTAGCCGGGCGCCCGAGGCGTTGCGGGCGGCGACTTCGCGTTCCAGGACCGCGGCCAGATAGGTTTCGTGGGTCCAGCCCGAATCGCGGGCGTGGTCGGCTAGGCGGGCGGCCGATTCGGTGATCCGCGGGGCTTTGAGGACCGCAGCGAGGTGAATGATCTGTTTGATCATCGCGGCGTTGTCGGAGACCGGTGGGTTCATGGGTGGCTCACTTGCTCGGGGTCCAGGCCGAAGGCCCGGTCGTAGTCGGCCAGATCACGCATCATCGTCTCGGCCTCGGGTCGGGTCACGGGTTGTTGAAACGTAGTGCGCAGGGTGCCGGCGATCCTCACGTGTTCGGGGTCGGTGACGACCATGCGCCGGGCCCACCGCCGCTGGTGGACAGCGACCACGCGGCCGCCGTGGCGGACCTTCACGGTCTCCAGATCAGCCGAAACGTCCACGCGGGCACCGATCGCGCGGGGATCGACGGAGTAGTCGTTGGTGTCCACGCGCACGTAGTAGTCCCGGCCCAGCCGGATCTGGTTGTGCCAGCCCACATGCAAGACCGCTGGCGGCAGCGCCAGCATCGCCGCCTTGTCGGCGGCCAGCAGATCAGCTGGGCGCGCCTTGAGAGTGCGCACCACACGCTGATTCGCCGTGGCGAGCCACTCGGTGAACTGGTCGTTGAAATCGGCTGGCGAACTGAACGTGCGGCCCGGCATGAACGAGGTCTCGAAGAACCCGTTACGGCGCTCGACAATCCCTTTGGACTCCGGATCACGTGGACGCAGCAACACGAACTTGGTCGCCAGCGACCCGGCGAACACCGCCGCGGCCTCAGTGGGGTTGCCACGCCCGATCCCGGGCTCGTTGTCCCAGATCAGGCGGCGCGGTACCCGACCGAGTTGACCCAGCAGCTCCCATGACCCCAACAGCAGATCAGTGCTGGTGCGAGTCGGAATCATCCGGCCATACATGTACCGGGAGAATGCCGGAACCATCACCAGCACCGGCAACAACGCCCGCGAACCATCCTCGAGCACGAACTTGTACGGCGGGAACCACAAATCGCACTGCGCAGCATCGCCGGCAGACCAGGACAGCCGATCAGCCGGATCGATCCGCGCGCCCTCGGCGCGAACCCGTTTGACGTTGTCGCGGAACCAGCGAATCGACCCGGTCCAGCCCACCCGCTCAGCCAGCACCGTCGCCGGCATATCCGGGGTCTGGGCCAGCAACTCACGCACCCGCGCCTGGAACGGCGTGAACGACGTCGGCGCCGCAGACCGCTGATACCTCGGCGGCTCATGTGACCCGACAGCCTTGATCACCGTCGTCCTGCTGATACCCAACTGCTCAGCAATCCGCTTGTTCGGCACACCATCAGCGGCCAGCCTGCGGATCAACGCCCAATCCTCCAAAGTGATCACCCTCCAATCGTCGGCAGAGTGTTCACTTTTCAAGCGCCGTTAGTGTTCAGTTTTCAAGCGCCGTCGACACGGCCGAGCGAGGTGAACTGCCCGCGACTACCGGTCGGAGTCGGGCCTCGCGCGAGCGTCGAGCGAAGTCCGGAGCCACCGCGGTCGGGTGACGCGAACTATCACGACCGAATCAGACTCGAGACACCGTGAGCGCTACACAGAGTCCGGACTCACGATGGTCGAACGAAGCCGACTACTCATGCCGGCAGATCCGAACTGAAAGTCCGTGACCGTCGAGCGAAGTCGAAGCCCCGCGACCGTCAGGCGCTCTAGACCTCGCGACCGTCGAGCGCTCGAGACCATCGACCGGAATCGAGACACGCTACCTCGACGAGAATCGAAGGCCTGCGTCAGCCGATCGAAGCCGCGACCCACGACGGTCGAGCGGAATTGAAATCCACAGCCGCTACCCAGAGTCGAAACTCCACGGCGCGGGAGCGGACTCGAGAGCAGCAACGCGTTCCACGTGAAACACGCGTGGACCCGTTGCAGATGAGTCGCCGGGGAGCTAGGTGCCCTCCACCCTTCGACGCCATCCAAGACTCCGCCCAGTGGACCAGCACCCGGGTGGCCGTCATCGAGTAACACGAAGGGAAGTAGGTCGACGACGAAACTCCTACCGACCGAGTCGAGGGCACCGGGCCCATCACACTCGACAGGCTCAGAGTTCCGAAGCTTGCCAGGGGTCGAGACGCCTCAACGACCCCATCGATCCGGGACCATCGACGCATCCGCGTTTCACGTGGAACGTAGAACGCCAACTCATCGAAGGACGGCCGGCCCAGGGGAGTCGTCTCGCCCCTCGACTCCGTTCGGGACTCCGCGCCGTGCAACCAACACCAGTCGGGCCTTCATCAAGACGACAACGCGCACCAGTCGGACCGTCGCAATCCATCGCGACCAGAGCGCCACCGTGTGCGACCGAAGATCGAGACATCATCACGAGCGAACGGAGCCGAGCCTCCGCAGCACCGGTAACGATATGACGGGCGGCCGTCGCGGGACAGTCCTCACGGACACCGCCTCGAGCAAAGTCGAATAAATCGGCAACACGCGAGTCCTACGTGAAACACACGCGGTCATCTCCAACCGGAGACGCAGACAGGAGTTCTGTCCGGACTCCTGAGTTCTGTCTCGATGAGTGACTTCCGGGGTCGGTAGTTCGTCTGCTGCAGGGGTGCGGCCCGCAGCCACACGAAGCCGCGAGAAAGGCTGCGTCAACTCAGCTCGGCTATCGCCTCGCCGGTGGTCCCTCAGCGAAGTCGAAAGACGCCACCGGCGGACACCGGAGTGCCCCAGCACGCCGGCTCACCCTCGATCGCAAACGCCGGGACTCACTCATCTAGATGTACTTCCCCGTGAGGTTGTGAACGCGGGCTGAGGGGACGAGGCCACCGATCCCGGTGTGGGGTCGGTGGTGATTGTAGTAGTGCAGCCAGAGCTGGTAGGCCGCTGCGCGGTCGGCTTCGCTGGTGTACGGGGCGGCGTAGGCCCATTCGGCGGCCAGGGTCCGGTTGAATCGTTCGACCTTGCCGTTGGTCTGCGGCCGGTAGGGGCGGGTCCACTTGTGTTTGACGTGCGCGCCCAACGCGGCGTTGAAGGCTTTGGAGCGGTAGCAGGAACCGCTGTCGGTCATCACCGCAGTCACCGTGACCCCGGTCCCGGCGAAGAACGCGTTGGCGCGTTGCCAGAACCCGGCGGCGGTCTCCTTTGAACCGCCCCGGCATGTCCGGAGACTTTCTAGTTTGAGACCTCGACGAGTGTCGGGGTCGGTTGTTGAGCGTAGTGCGCAGTCTCCATCTCTGCTGGCGGGATGTCGCCGCAGTACTCGTAGAGCCTTCGGTGGTTGAACCAGTCGACCCACTCCGCGGTGGCGACCTCGACCTGGTCGACGGTGCGCCACGGGCCTCTGGCTTTGATCAGCTCGGTCTTGTAGAGCCCGTTGATCGACTCGGCCAGCGCGTTGTCATAGGACGATCCGACAACCCCCATCGAGGGACGGATTCCGTCAGCGGCGAGCCGCTCGCTGTAGGCCACAGAGGTGTACTGGCTGCCGTGGTCGTGATGCTGGACCACCCCGGCCACCGGCCGGCCCTCCCGCTGCCGTGTCCACACAGCATGGTCGATGGCGTCCAACACCAGCTGAGAGGTCATCGATGTCGACGACCTCCAGCCAATGATCCGACGCGCGTAGGCATCGATCACGAACGCCACGTAGACCCAGCCGGCCCACGTCGACACGTAGGTGAAGTCGGCCACCCATAGCCGGTCCGGCGCCAACGGCGCGAACTGACGTCCCACGAGGTCACCGGGATGCTTCGCCTTCGGATCAGCGATCGTCGTGCGCTTGACCTTGCCCCGGATCGCGCCACGAAGACCGAGGTCGCTCATCAGCCGTTCCACCGTGCACCTAGCGATCGGCTCGGCATCAGCGGTGCGCTCCCGGTTGAGCTGAAGCCAAACCTTCCGGGCTCCGTAGACGCCGTAGTTCTCGGCATGAACCTTGGCCACCTTCGGCCTCAACTCCTCATCCCGCACTTCACGCTTGGACGGCTTGTGGGAGCGGTGCTCGTAGTAGGTCGCGGGGGCGATCTTGGCGCCCAGCTCGGTGAGCTGGTCACAGATCGACTCGACACCCCATCGCAGACCTTCCTCGTGCTGGTCACCGACGTGCTCGTCGATATACCGCACGATCAGCGCTGTGGCCGGTCGAGTTCGGCCGCGAAGAAAGCCGATGCGCTCTTGAGGATCGCGTTGGCCCGCTTGAGCTCGGCATTCTCGCGCTTCAACCGCTTCAGCTCCGCTGACTCCTCACTCGTCGTCCCAACCCGCTGCCCGGCATCAACCTCGGCCTGACGACACCACTTCCTCACCGTCTCAGGCGTCCCGATCCCGAGCAGCGTCGCGACCTGCCTCATCGCCGCCCAGTCCGACTCGTGGTCGGCCCGGATCTCGCCAACCATCCTGACCGCCCGCTCACGCAGCTCGGCCGTGTACCTCTTCGACGTACTCCCTGCCATGACTCCATCCTTCCCAAGGAACGGAGTCTCCGGACATGCCGGGGCGGTTCACTGCCCGGTCAAACAGCCGTCACCCAACCCGACCGAACGAAGCACGGTCATCGCTCACACCACAGACCAGAACCCATGACGACCGAACGAAGTCGAAACCATCGACGACACCCAGATTCCACACGGACCGAGAACGGTACATCCGGCAGGCCGCCAGCCAAGGGGGAGAGGTCTCGATCTTCCACTCAGGCGGACAGCCGTCGCCCATCCCGACTGAACGAAACACGGTCGACGCGGACACCACAGACCAAGACCCACGACGGGCGAGCAAAGTCGAAACCATCGACGACACCCAGATTCCATGCGGACCGAGAGCGGTACATCGAGAAGAGACCGCCAGCAAGGGGAGAGGTCTCGATCCTCTACTCAGGCAGACGACCGTCACCCATCCCGACTGAACGAAACACGGTCACCGAGGACACCACAGACCAAAACCCATGACGGCCGAGCGAAGTCGAGACAACAACGACCCCCAGATTCCACACGGACCGGGAACCGCATCGAAGAGAGACCACCCGCCAAGGCGAACGGTCCCAAGCCTCTGCCCAGTCAGACAGCCGTCATCCATTCCGGCCGAACGAAGCGCACACACCAACGAAGCCGAAGATCAAAGACCCATCGGCGGCCGAACGGAGTCGAGACCACCAACGACACCCAGGTTCCACATGGAGCAGAACGGCACATCGCGGGAACGCGGCGGAGCCGGGGGAGGGGAGTGGCCCCGAACCTTCGATCCCGCGCAGGACACCCCGCCGCCGGCCACAGTCGGCGAATCGAGATCGCCGGTCAGACTCGGTTCCACGTGAAACCAGGGACGCCGATCACCAGACGCCGACCGTCGCGTCCGCATCACGAACTACATCGATGTGATTCACCACTGACTGATAGCGGACAAACAAAGAGGGTCCCGGCCGAAGCCGGGACCCTCCTATCGTCTGAGACCGCGTGTCAGTCCTTGATCACCACGACGCGTCGCTTGGGCTCGGCGCCCTCGCTCTCGCTGTGGACACCATCCACCGCGGCGACCGCGTCGTGCACGATCTTCCGCTCGAACGGGGTCATCGGATCCAGTTCTTCACGACCACCGTTGTCGCGGACCCGCTCGGCGACCTCGGTGCCGAGGGCCGCGAGCCGCTCTCGCCGGCCCGCGCGCCACCGCGCGACGTCGAGCATCAGGCGGCTGCGATCGCCGGTCGCCTGCTGCACCGCGAGACGGGTCAGCTCCTGCAACGCGTCGAGCACCTCACCCTTACGGCCGACGAGCTGATCCAGATCGTCGCCGCCGTCGATGCTCACGACCGCGCGGTCGCCGTCGACGTCCAGATCGATGTCCCCATCGAAGTCGAGAACATCGAGCAGCTGCTCAAGGTAGTCACCGGCGATCTCGCCTTCCTCGACGAGACGGTCCTCTTCGTCATTGTCCTCACCGTCGGCGTCGTCGTCCGCGACCTCCGCGACGACGTCCCCGTCAGCGACCTCCTCGGCGGCGACCTCCTCGGCCGCGTCCACGGTGGGCTCCACGACCTCGTCGTCGAGATCGGGCTGCGTGGCTTGCTCAGTCATTTCGATACCTCACTTACTTCGTCAACGTCTGGGCCGGGGGCGCGCTCAGCGGCCGCCGCGGCGATTCCTCTTGCTCTTGGGACCGGACTTGCGCGGCTGCGCCTTGGTGCCGCGCGCCTCGGGACCACGATCGTCCTTCTTCTCACTTCCGGCCGACGACGACTGCGCCGAGGCCTTCGCCACCGGGGTTCGCCGCTCGGCCTCGGCCCGAGAGGTCGGACCGTGATCGGTCACCGTGAGCACGGAGTCGGTCAGCGCCTTCTTCGCTTCATCGACCGGACCGGACGAGGCGACCTTCTTCTCATGAGCCGCCTTGGCAGTCTCGTGCCAGCTGCTCGCGACGGCGCTGCGATCGTCGTCGACGTCAGCGGTCTCACCGATCAGGGCGACGCCCTCGCGACCCTCCAGTTCACGCGTCTTCTTCTCCGACGCCGCGACGGTGGCGTGCTTCCACGCGCTGTCCGACGGTGCCGCGGCGATGAGCTTCACCTGAGCCAGCTCGGCCTTGTACCCGGCCACGTCGACCCCCGAGGACTCACCGGCCTCGGTGGCCTGCTCGATGATCCGTTCATAGATGCCAGCCGCCTGGCGGGCGTAGATGCGGGCGTCGTCGTACTTGCCGCTGCGGAACATCGCGGTGGCGACCATCCGGGCCCAGTCCGCCTTGCGGTCGCGGCCGAGTTCACTGACCGGCGCGTCCTCGTTGGCTTTCTCCCACGCCTCCTCGTATGCGGTCAGGATCGCGTTGTCCTCCCGCATGACGGTGTTCAGCCGGGCGTCGTGACCCTCGTTGAGCCACGCGACCAGCTGCTGCCGCCGCAGGGTGAGATAGGCGTCGAGAGCGGCCAGATCGGCGTCCTCGGCCGTGGCGTCCTTGCGGGCGGCGTCGGTCCACGAGAAGGCCAGCGAAGCGCGCAGGTCGGCGTCGGGGGTCAACCGCACCAGTTCGTCCGCCGCCTGCACCAGTCCGTTGCGGCCCTTGTACAGCCAGTCCGCGTTGCGCTGACCGAAGCGGGTCACCTTGGTGAACTCGCTGATCGCATCCGAGGTACGACCCTCCGCGAGTGCAGCGAAGCCCCGGTTCATCGCCTTGCCCGGCTCGAAGTTTCCGGGCAGCGGGCGCTCACCCGGCCGGGGAGCGGAGGCCTTGCGCTTCTCCTCCTTGATCGCCTTGGCGTGATCCTCTTCCTTGGCGATGCGACCGAAGACGATGTGCTGCTGCACGTAGGTCCAGCCGTTGTTCGCGACCCAGTACAGCAGGATGGCGATGGGGAAGAACGGGCCGGTCGCGAGGATGCCGAGCGGGAACACCCACACCGACAGCTTGTTCATGATCCGCGTCTGCGGGTTCTCCAGCGCTTCCGGGCTCTGCCGGGCCACCGACGCGCGCGAGTTCATGTGCGTAGCGAACGACGCGATCAGCATCAGGGGGACCACCACGGCGCCGATCTGCCAGCGGGTGAAGTCGATCGCCGCGCCCTTTTCGACGAAGGCCTGAAACTGCGCGGTCGGCTCGGTCAGGAACGACGACAGCGGCACCCCGAAGAGACGCGCGTCCAGGAAGTTCCGCACCTGCTCGGCGCTGAAGGCGTAGTTGCCGTAGCTCCGGGTCTGCTCGGCCGTCATGCCGAGCTGGCCCATGCCGGTACCCATCCGGTTGAACGACCGCAGGACGTGGAACAGACCGATGAAGACCGGGATCTGCAGCAGCATCGGGAGGCAGCCGAGGAGCGGGTTGAAGCCGTGCTCCTTCTGGAGCTTCTGCATCTCCTCGGTCATCTTCACGCGATCCTTGGCGTACTTCTTCCGGATCGCCTGCATCTGCGGGTTGATTTCCTGCATCTTCTTCGTCGTGCGGATCTGCTTGACGAAGGGCTTGTACAGGATCGCGCGGAGAGTGAAGACCAGGAAGACCACCGAGAGGGCCCACGCCACACCGTTGCCACCGGGGCTGTTCGGTGTGATCAGGTCGAATACCCAGTGCCAGACCCACATGATCCAGGAGACCGGGTAGTAGATGAAGTTGAGCACGGCTCACTGACCCCTATCTGTCAGAGCTCGCTCGCCCTCGGAGGGCGAGTCACTACGGGAAGTCATCGGATCCCGGTCACGCCGGCGGCGCCAGGCGCCCTTCTCCGGGACCGGGTCGTATCCGGGTTTGTGCCACGGCCCGCACTTGAGCAGCCGCCACGTCGAGAGCACCGAGCCCCACACGAAACCGTGCGTCTCCAGGGCCTCGACGGCGTACGTGCTGCAGGTCGGCTCGAAGCGGCAGGTCGGCATCCGGGTGGGGGAGACCCACGTCCGGTACAGCTCGATCACAAAGATCAGAGCTTTTCGGGGAAGGGTCACAAGCCACTGCACAACACTCACTCAGCTCACCGGGACATCGGCGGCGGCATCGCTCTGCGCCGCCGCATCGAATGCCGCCGTCACCTTGCGCTGAGCGAATCCGCGACGCAGCTGGTCCGCCAGGTCGGTTGACGAGCAGCCGGCCGCGCCCGGCCGCGCCCGCACCACCACGAACGCTTCGGGGGACGGGAGGGCGTCGCGGCTGGCCGCGAACGCATGTCGCAGACGACGGGCGACGGCGTGCCGCGTCACGGCGTTACCGACCTTCTTGGAGACGATCAGCCCGAGCCGGGGGCCGCCGAAGACGGCCACATCCGGCCGCAGCCCGGCCGGATCCGGCCAGCGAGACGGCAACGGTGCCACCGTGATCAGCAGATCACGTGCCGAAACCCGCACGCCCTGATCGAACGTGCGGGTGAAGTCGGCACTGCGCTGTAAGCGCGTCGAGTCAGCGGACACCGATCGGGCCGACTGAACTCTGGCGTCTCAGGCGGTCAGCTTGGCGCGGCCCTTGCGACGACGACCGGTGACGATCGCACGGCCGGCGCGGGTCCGCATGCGCAGACGGAAGCCGTGCACGCGGGCACGACGACGGTTGTTGGGCTGGAAAGTGCGCTTCCCCTTAGCCATGGGAACTCCTCGGTCTTAGAACAACAGGCTTCTTACCGGCCCCGCATGGATTCCGGCGGTGTTCTCCGGCTTGAACCCGGACATGCCGGGTCCCGCAGCCCATGCTCGGGCGACCTGTCGAGACTACTCAGCCCGCGTGTCCAAATCAAACGACGGCCTTCCCGTCCGCTATTCTGCCTCGCCGTCGTGCTCGGCCGCAGCCCGGTCCACGACGCTGTGGACGACGCCTGCCTCATTCATCCACAAGTGTGAACAACATTGTGGACAACTGGCCCGATGGTGCATGTTCATGGCACCCTCGAGGATCGACGTCTGTGGACGTCCGCTGTGGATCGATGAGAGAAAGAGGTGAGTCGAG